>JAIQET010000043.1 GCA_020073645.1 Terriglobia bacterium
GCGTCGACCCCATCGCGGCCCCCGGCTCATTGAGCATTCGATCCGCGGGAAATCGAGGGACAGGCGGGACGTTTTTTAAGGTGAAGAACAGATAACGTCCCGTCTGTCCCCACATTTCCCAGTTTGCCCCCCAGTTTGCCGTCCTTCAATCAAGCATCTATGCCCAGGATCAGCACGGGAATGTCAATGTCAGCGACCCCCCGGCTTTCCAAGTCCCAGACGAACTGCTCAAAGTAGGAGACTCCGGTAGACATTTCATCGGCAAATCTCTTAATCGGGACTATCTCAACCCCCGTGTCTATGTGACCCAGATTCCTGAAAATGGTCATTTTGGCGCAGACGTTGTACACCATGAAGGAGTACTTGCCGAACTGCACTTCTATACCAAGCTTCTCCTTGACGAAGTCCATTTCTCTGAAAGCCCCCTTGTTAAGAGCTTTTGGAATGTAGTCGGAAGAGTAGTATTTGGTGGGGTACTCACACGGAACTTTTACTGCCTTCCAGCCTCGCCCCAAGAAATCCGCCTTGATTGTTTCATTCAGTGCAGATGGGTCAAACAGCATCTTGCCGAGCATCGTCTTTTCCTTGCTTTCCTTGGTGCGATGCTCCTCCGCTGAAACTACTGAAGTGACAGCCTTGATTTCTTTCAATAGGGCAGGATATTTCTTTTCAACTTGCTCCTTGCCGTCCTTGAATGAATAGACGCCAGCTATTCTCACTGGGAGTCGCCTCGCGGCACCAACCATTCCTCCGGAATCTGGCTGACTTTTTCACGGCCGGTGGGCTGATGGACTGGTTTCCCAAGTGGACGATAGGGCAGGGTTCCATTGCGAAAGTCGGCAATCCGTTGCTTCGCAATGCTGATGTAGTCCTGTTCCTTCTCGCACCCTATAGCCCGACGATTGTGACGCAGTGCTGCGAGAATCGCAGAACCGACTCCTGAGAAGGGATCAAGCACCCAGTCGTTTTCGCTCGTTAGCGCAAGCACGCAGCGTTCGACAATCTCAATCGGGAACTGACAAGGGTGAATGGTCTTCTCTGGGTGATTGGCCTTGACGTTGGGAACGCACCACAGGGATGTCTCCCAGTCCTTCTCAACGACTTTCCAAATGTCTGCTGGATTCTTACCAAGCGGATTGCCGGACGGCTTGCCGTAGTTTTCTCCGGGGTGATAATTCGTCTTTCCGGGGTACTTCGACGGAACACGAACGCCGTCAAGGTTGAATGTGTAGTTGTCAGACTTCGTGAACCATAGCAGGACTTCATAACGCCCTGAGAATCGTTTGGAGCAGTGCAGCCCGTGCTCAAAGTGCCAAACAATCCGGTTTCTCAGCTTCAGGCCACGAAGTTTAAAGAACGGGTAATAAAAAATATCCAGAGGAAAAATTTCCGACTCTTCAACATAGTTTCCAACCTGCCAGCAGAGCGAGCCGTCTTTCGCTAGTACTCTGATTAGCTGGTCAACAATAGGGCTGAGGTTTTCCAAATATTCGGTCAGGTGTGTCGCAGTTTCGTACGCCTTGCCGATGTTATACGGCGGCGAAGTGATGATAAGTTTGATGGACCCATCCGGCACCGATCTTAATGTCTCTGCTGAATCACCCGCGAGGATCACCGATGTTGCTTCCGGGTTGAAGGTGTTTGACGTATCTGCCTTGCCGAAAAGCGGCATAGTCGCCAGCCCATTTGTCCTACTCATCCGTTCTCCGTTTCTTCAACCTTGTTGTGGTGTTTTTTGGCTGGTTCCCGGCATTGTACATTATGCGCGATTGCGGAAAACTCCCGGGCCGAGAAGCCGCTCATCACAACCGAAATTATGGCATTATACGGAGGCGAATGGAAGACGAACCTTCGGCACGTTGGGACGTGGCTGAAGCCAATCTCGGCACACAGCGGGCCCGACAACGGGGCGGGCTGGCCCAGCCTTTCTTTCTGATCTTCACGAGGGTGCCCTGCCCTTGTCTCTCCGGTTTTTGGAGAGACGGGGCGGGGATTTTCATTCTGAATGACGACTGAACTGACCCGGCCTTCGCAAAGAACGCGAAAGGCCGGGCCACCAGCCTTTTCAAACCCAGGAACGAGGGTGGGCCATCGGCCTTCAGTTCGCTAAGGGCAAAGGGTGAGTCAGGCCCCGTTTGCGGGGCACGCCCAAAAATGTACCCAAGAAAGGACCTAGCTACTGATGAATCCTCCCTCTTCCATTTCCTGGACTTCGGCAGCTCCTTGGACCATGCTAAGGGCGGGCCTATAAAGGAATGGGACCCAGTACTCTGGCGCTTCTTTCGAACCACGCCGCTGGAAAAAACCCACCTCAACCAGTTGTTCGGCGAGCGCTATTGCGCGGATCTCGCCCACCTGCCAAAGCGTCGCTAGGGACGCGGGCTTCTGAAGCGTTTTCTCACGTTCTAACTTCATAACCAACGATCGGAGATCTGGGTACTCAGCGTAGAGCGTTTGTTCGAGCCTAACTTTGGACACTTCCGGCAAAGCGTTTTTTATCGCGGTGCGGGAAAACAGGCTCTGGGATTCTGTCTCCAAACTTCCCAGCTCGAGCCGCCTGATCTCTTCATTCCGAGTAACGTTCAGAAAGTGGATGAGCTCTCGCGGTGCATTCTGTCCGGTTCCGTCGGTGGTCCGGCCGAGTATCCAGTCGAAGGTCTTTGGCTTATTAGGACCAACTTCGACCTGCTCAGGAAAAAGCTTGTCTAGGAAGTCCGATTGGTTCTCCCCAAGCGCGGCCGCTGCGTCTAACCCCACGTACCGCAACAGCACTGCAGACTGAACAGCTCTCCGAATGACCAGATTCACTAGCGAAGGTTTGTCCCACTTGATGGTTATGTGCTTGGTGATGTGACTCGCTTCACGAAACCCCTGGTCCCCGGTTATGCGTCGCCAGATGTCCGTCCTAAGAAAGATTTTCAGCTTTATATGGTCTTTCCCGAGCAAATCGAGATAGACCTTGAACAGTGCACGGAGCGCATTTGCTTCTAGACCCACCGATTCGGCGAAGGCAACGTCTAACCGATCCATCAAGATCCAGACGGTGAGCGGCAAGCGCTCCAGGGCTTCCTCGGCAGATTGGAAGAGAGTGTCGACGGACACCCTGCCTCGCTTCGCGTCGTCGAGCTGCGGTTCTTGGAACGTGATTCTTCCTCCGAGTCCCACTGGGGCACCGGTCAATCGGGTCGAGTTTGAGTTCGCCCTCGAGACTCGAAGGTGTTCGGCGTACATAATCCACCACCGCACGTAGAAGGGCTTTCAAACCACTGCTTGTGTTGGCACTGAGCAGGTGCGCTTCCTCGAGTGCAGACACCACCTCCTTCGCAGAGTCGCTGCGTGACGCATACTCATGCAGGACACTCCCGACCAAGCTGAGGAAGTACAGTTTCCAGAGGTTTACGAACTCTCGCTCGGACGTTGGTGGGTCATCGACCAGGTCCTTGAACACAGTGGTGCCCCGCGGGTTTTCACCCGACACCATCACAATGTTGCGATCGAAGAAAGAATCAGCGCGGTCCAACAGTAGAGCATAAAGGGCGCTCTTGCCTGCTCCCTTTGGACCGTAAACAACGTCGACCTCTCCTGACGAAATTCGCCGCCACTGCTCCGTCTCGACGAAGTATTTCGCCAGATCCTTGACCTCCTCCTCGGCTACTCTCTGACCGAAGCTGAGACCCTCAAGTGCGCTATTGCGTGTTGTACTCATAATGGCTGGGCGAGTGTCTCAGCCACCTCGCGCTTGAAGTATATCCAAGTATTAAGTCGGGAGCACTCGGGGCGGGTGTCCCACCGCTATCGGTCTTCAAAGGGCTGGATTCCACGCCCGTCTCCCGCCCGTGATTTCCCGCTGACTCCTGAAGTGACGCTCGTCCCCCGCCTGCGCCACCTACGTCTTCGCCCCGATCCGTTTCTCCCACCCTTCCTGCTCCGCCTTCCCCCAATGTCCAACCACGATGACGTAGCCATCGGGGTCGGCGAGGCTGATTTCACCGCTGAGCATATATTCCGGGTAGCGGATGGGAGGCACCGGGACGCCGCCGGCCAGCAGGTGCTGGCGCAGGCCGGGCAGGTCGGGGGTGTACATGTAGAGCAGGACGGCCTGGGCGGAAGCATCCACCCGGTGCTCGGCGCGCAAAAACATTACCGCACCGCCCTCACAATGCAGGCGCGCCCATCCCAGGGGCTGGGCGCGGTCGGTGTCTATGGTGACAAATCCCAGGCGCTCGTAGAAGGGGATCGATCTCTCGATCTCGGCGACGTGCAGCAGCGGGGTGGAAAAGGTGGCCTTGGGGGGCATGACGCTCCTCAGTGTACGTGATTCCAGGGCTCGTCCTTTGGAGGGATCTGGCGCGCGGCAGAGCGCTGGGCCCCAAGCAGGGTTGCCGCTACACGCCGGGTCCTTCGCCCGCGGCGGGCTCCGGATGACGCCGGTGGGGAGCCGGACCGCGCCAAGCTGCACCGCTACTTCTAACAGATTACGGAGAGACTCTTTTCCGCACCCAACCGCGAACCTCAGGGGCTGAAGCCCGCTTTGATTGCCGACAAGCTACGGCGCGCCTGAAGGCGCGCCCTTTCAAATCGGGGACTGATTTGATTGCCGACAAGTTACGGTGCGCCTGACGGGGCGCGCTTTCAGATCGAGCCCGCTTTGATTGCCGACAAGCTACGGCGCGCTTGACGGCGCGCCCTTTCAAATCGGCGACTGAATCCCGAGTTCTTCCGCAGTCCGCTCCTGAGCGGCTTTCGGCGGGCTGCCCGCAAACAGGGTATACTGATATTACTTAACCTCGAAGACTCATCATCAGAGCATCGTGCGCCTTCGCGATTGAGAGATCGGGGGGCGTTTTTGGTGTATCGGCAAGCATCCCTTAGCCACTCACCGTGCGTCCCGATCGGCAGGCCGGCGGTTCATCCCCAGCCCAAATGACAGGAGTTCACCATGTCCGGAATCAATGGCGATAAGTCCAGATTTCACCGGGTGCGCAAGCAGAGGATCGCGCGCCGGAAACGCACGCGCGAACTGCTGAAGGGCCCGGCGGAGCAACAGAACGCCGCGCCTCGTGTATCCGGCTCGAAACCAAAGCCGGTGTCGGCATGACCGCGCCTATGATTGCGTCGCCGATTGCCGAACCGATCCCCAATCCGCTCAAGAAGAAGCGCGTGCTTCTGGTGGACACGTCGGCCAACAAGCGGGACCTGCGTGCCGAGACCATGAGAAAACTTGGCGTGGAAGTCGACTGTGCCGCCGATATCAGCGAAGCGCGTTCCTGGTGGCGGGCTGACCTGTACAACCTGGTTCTCATTAACGCGGAAAACGAACTGGGCCATCGGGACAAGTTTTGTGAAGACATTCGCGGCGCTACTCCACCCCAGCAACTTGCGTTTCTGGTAGGCGAACCCCAGTACCTGGCTGATTCGCCGAATGCCGACGCAGCGTCTCCAGTTCAGGAGGACGGCGATCAAGCCCATTGGGGGGACGTCAGAGCAGCACTTTCGGCTGACATTCCTGGAGGCTCGCCTCTGCGCTGGGGGATCATGGAAGCGTCCCGGCGGATCTCAGCTGTGCGGTCCCTATCCCACGCTCGTTCCAGGGCGATACGGGAGAGACCCGCGCCGGCGCGCGATGTGGAAACGCGGCAGGCCAAGCGCACCGCCTGGTCTCAGGTTCTGCCTGAATTACAGAAAGAGGAGATGCAATGAAGAATCTTTACGTAGGCAATCTACCCCACAGTACAACCGAAGCGCAGCTGCGCTCCGTTTTCGAGCCACACGGTGCGGTAGAAAAGGTCAGCATCGTGACCGACCGCGACACCGGCCGCGCCCGGGGTTTTGCCTTTGTGGAAATGACCGATGCCGGGGAAGCGGAGAAAGCCATTGCGGCATTGAACGGAACCGAATTAGGGGGACGCGCGTTGACCATCAACGAGGCCAAGCCCAAGGCCGACCGGCCAAGGAGCGGCGGACAGCGCTTTGGTGGCGGCGGCGGAGGACGGGGACGCGATGACTACCGCGGCCACGCCCGTCAGCCGCGCGAGCCCCGCTGGTAGCTTCTTCGATTCGCCGGTCGCAGCATCTGGACGGCCGGTTAACGACATCAGAGACAGGGGGGATCGTGAATGCCAAGAGGGCGATCAACATTTACTAAGCGTCAGA
This sequence comes from Terriglobia bacterium, assembly GCA_020073645.1. Classification (GTDB taxonomy): domain Bacteria; phylum Acidobacteriota; class Terriglobia; order Terriglobales; family Acidobacteriaceae; genus JAIQET01. The sequence continues at coordinate 6,154 of JAIQET010000043.1, forward strand.
AAGAACAAGCGCGGCAACAGAAACAACGGGACAAAGCCGAGCGCAGAAACCAGCGCAAGCAGGAGAAACCCGAAGGCAGCGAGGACGAGATGCGGGAGCTGCGCGAGCACGCTGCAGCCCAGGCAGCGCTGTTCAATATTGGCTCCGACGAACCGAGCTCTGCCGAGCTAACCACGGTGGACGACGGCAAGGGAGTCGAGCGGTAGGCAGCCGCGCCTTCCAAACCTGGCAGGGACGCTTCAGGGAGTTCTCGCAATCACTCCGAGAGCATCGTGCCGGAGGAGCAACGTCAAAGGCCGCGGACAAGAGTGTCCGCGCCACACGGGCTGATGTTCGCGGGCCTTTTTCGATCCCCTTCTACACAAAAACCTCACCCGGCAAAGCGGTCAACGTCCGCGAAGCGAGGGTGTTTTGAACAAACCGCTTTGGCCGATCGGCGGCGGATGGATCTAGCTGCTGGCGCTCCATGCGCAACTTGAGTGTGCGCTCGATGTTTCGCAGGTCCAGGACCTCCGCACCGGTAACGATGGTAGAGGCTCGGCCCTGAGACCCAGCCCGCCCGGTGCGACCGACGCGATGGATGAAGTCCTCGGCCATCTTCGGCAGGTCGTAGTTGATGACGTGGGCCACATCGTCCACGTGCAGGCCGCGCGCGGCGATGTCGGTGGCGACCAGCACCTGGAAGCGGCCTTCCTGAAATCCGCTCAAGGCTCCGTTACGCTGCGACTGCGTGCGGTCGCCGTGAATCATTGCGGCATTGAAGCCGTCGCGCACCAGTTCGTTCGCCAGCCGTTGCGTGCCGCGCTTGGTGCGGGTGAAGATCAGGGTCTGTCCCTTTTCCGCATAGAGCAGTTGCCGGAGCATATCCAGTTTCTCTCCCGGACGCACTTCGTATGCCTTGAGCTGGACACTTTCTGCCGGCTTGAGGACCGAGCCCAGAGCGACCCGCACGGGTTGGCGCATGTACTCATGAACCAGACTGGCGACGGACTGCTCCAGGGTGGCTGAGAAACACAGCGTCTGGCGGCTCCTTGGCAGCATCGACACAATGCGACGGATGGAAGGCAGAAAACCCATATCCAACATCCGGTCAGCTTCGTCAAGCACGAGCATTTTCACGTGACGCAGATCCGTTAGTTTTCGATCAAGAAAGTCTTCCAGTCGTCCCGGAGTCGCGAAGATTACTTGAGCCGTGCGGAGCGAGCGAATCTGGCCAATCTCCGACACGCCGCCCATGACGAGCGCGGCTTTGGGCAGAGCTTTGGTGCGCAGTTTCTCGTACTCCTCGTTTACCTGCATGGCCAGTTCGCGCGTGGGGAGCAGGACCAGCACGTTGACCTGGCGCGACGGTTCGCGGCTTAACCGTTCGATCATTGGAATTAGGAACGCCAAGGTCTTACCGGTGCCGGTCTGCGCAGTGGCGAGTACATCGTTGCCCTCGAGTGCGGGCGGAATTGCCTGCACTTGGATAGGGGTTGGGATGGTGAATTGAGCTGCTGCCAGCTTCTGCTGCAAGGCAGAAGCCAGGGGCAGCTCCGCAAAGGTGGTCATTCGAAATTGTTCTTTCTGGAGGGGCTGGTCGTCACACACTCAGATACACGTGCAGAACTTTCACGCCGCTCACATTGATTTTAGATTTGGCGCTGAACGAAACGGCGGGCAAGAAAGGCGGAGATAAATCTGATCCAACGAGGGACCACCGCGTGACGAGCAAACCGTGGCAATAGCGTCCCGATTAGTATAGCAGAGAAAGACTCCGGCGGTGGTTACGTTGGTCACTTCATCCCGCCCTGCGCTGCGATTGCAACCTGCCCATTGCTGAGGCCTGCGCGGGTCTTGCTGTCTGATGTGTGGTGTCGGAAGCGCTTTTCCAGGCCCTTGCCTGGGCTATGCAAATAGTGTGGAAGATCAGGAACAACGGCACCAGGAAGGTCGGAACCAGGCTCAGCGGCAGCACCGTCATTAGGACCATCGAAGCCCCGTGCGGATTGAGCAAGCGTGCGGTCGTCCCGAGGCCCACGGCCATGACCAAATCTGTAATTCCGAGCAGCTGCCAAAGAATGAAGCTCTTGCGATGACGGGGATCGGCAAGCTTCCATGCGACGAGGGTAGCCGTCGCCCCGACGGCCATGTCGCCATATCCTGCGGGCAACGCAAATACTGCCGGGAGGAGGCCATAAGCCTGCAGCAGGACAAAGCTGAATCCCAGAATTCTCCAGGACTGCACCACTGTCAGAGCGCGCGGGTTCAAAGACAATGTGAACTCGCGGAACTTCTGCGAAATTCCAAACCACAGCGAGAACACCAGTATCGGAGTGAGCGCAGCCAGCGCAACCCCAAGTCCGACACGATTCGAATCATTCTTGAACAGGTGCAGGGCCGAAGCGGACAAAGCAAAGATGAACCAGGCGGCGATCAACCCGGCGGTGAGCTTTCCATAGTTTTTCATATCGAATCTCCTTGAGTCGTGATCAGGTCGGTTACTTGATTGGTGAGTTGCAGAAGGTTTTTCCAAGTCTGCTCCCCCATCTTGTGGCGCAAGCGCGATTGCACCTTCTCCCAGACCGGCAGCGCGCGCTTGAACTGCGTCTCTCCAGCTTTGGCCAGACGCAGCCTTCGCTCCCGCCGGTCTGCGCCGCGGCGCTCTGCGATCCAGCCGTGACGGCCCATGATTTCGAGGGTGCGAGTCAGGGTGGTGCTGTCCATCGCCAGCATTTCACCCAGTTGGCCCTGGGATACCTCTCCGGCCAGGGAGAGCGCCTGCAGGATGGTGAACTGAGTGGCCCGCAGCCCAAGCGGACGGAGTGCCTGGTCGTAGAGCTGGGTGAGCGCGCGCGACGTCCGGCGGAAGCTGGCGCACATGCACGGCAGGACGGGCAAGAGTGATGGGTTCATGGCGAGATAGATGTATATACATCTATAGGAGATTCACAAATCTTTCAAAAGGGGATCCCGGATTGTCATCGGTGCTGGTCTAACCTCCGGCAATGGCCCCGATGATCAAGAAGGGCTCTTTCCCCGACGCGACCGCGTCAGGCAGGGGGGCGTCGGGCGGGTTGTGGGAGAGGTCCTCCTCGCAGGCGAAGAAGCGCAGGAATGGGCGGCGCTCGTGAGTGACGTGGTCGCGGATGGCGCCGCGCAGCATGGGATAGTGGGCTTCGAGCGCGTCGAGCACCGAGCGCTGCGTGGCCGGGCCCTCGACTTCGAGCGTCACCTCGCTGCCGATGTGCGCCAGGGTGCGGAGATGGAAGGGGAGGATGACGCGGATCATGTTTGAACCATCTGCAGCGGACGTTAGTCAATTGGTGACGTCACAACAGTCGTTGCACAGGGGCCTATTCCATCAATCCGTGTGTCAGGGCGGAACCAGCCGGATGATAACCGCGAAGGGATGCCTTACCATCAGCAATCCTCCACGCAAATCTTTCGTTGACATCACCGTGGGTGCATTTCCGTTCATACACGAGACCCACGAACCTACCACCCTTCCTCGAATAGTCGTCACCGACCAGACTGGCAGCCCTACAAGCACCCAGTTGCTCGTTTACCTGCGTTAGGAAACTGATCAGGGAGTCTCGGGTGGCGGCGTTCTTGAGATCAGCGCTCGCATCATCGTAGATGGCATCGTACTGTCCATTGGCCATGCGGCCGTAGAACTGCTGCGCCGCCTGTTGTGCGGCCCGAAAATCCTTGCTGGGGCAGATGCCGTATGCCAAGAGTTCGACGTTGTCATCCTCCCTGACAAGATTGAACAACTCTGCAGCCTCACCTTCTTCAAAAGTCGAGTTGCACGCGGCGCGAATCTGGACAGGTGCAGTCATGACGACGTTGAGCTGGGATGAACTCACCTTCTTGAATCGGCCAAATTGGTCTCGCGTCTCTTGCATGTATATCAGCCACTCTTGCCTGGTTAAAGAATTCCGAAGTGTGGCGTGTGCATCATCATAGATTTGGTCAAACTGTCCTGCATTTATGCGGTCATGAAACTGATTAATTAGCTTGGCAGCCTGCTTCTTGTCTTCGTCGATATAGCCGAAGTGTACTGTGAAGCGCGAAATGGTGAGGCATGCGAAAACGAGGGTCACGATCCATTTCCAGTTTTGCTGAAACCACGGCCGTACCTCGGCAGTCGAGCTGTCAGTTGGGTCAGGAGTAAACAACGCATGGCCTCGCATCGGAATTATGCCACGTGGAGCCACACTTCGACCCTATCAGAGCAGGCAACCTCGGCTCCTGCAGTCCGTACCGGCACAGCGACTGACTTGCTGAGCAAGTCCAAGCCACGTCGCGCTCCACCTGGCTCACGCCGCGGTCCTTCCGTCGTGCGCCCTTTGCAAGTCTTCGATCACAATTGTTCATCTTGAGCATGGCTTGCATCACGGCCTGCGACTTAGCAGGGTCCGGATCGCTCATTAGCTTGCCCAGGGCCGTGGGGATGATCTGCCAGGACAGGCCGTACTTGTCCTTGAGCCAGCCGCATCGGCCGAGCAGTACACCTGGCCGCCGGTGGTGCGACTGCCACACAAAAAGCAGATTCCTCGCTCGTTCTCGCCGCGCAAGCGCGGCTCCGGACGGCTCGGAATGACAATTCTCAAGGGGCGCAAGATTGATCAATCATCATCGAAACGGATTCCGAATCGTCAGTTGCCGATTGATTATCTGTCCGTCCTGCAAATCTTCGGAGTAAAGCGTCCTACACCCAGCCTCCAGAGCGGCTGATGCTACCAGCGCATCGTAGATGCTATATCCGTACTTTTCTGCAATGGCCAGGGCTGTTTTGTGCGTATCGAGCGAGATTGGAACTGGGTCGGGGCACAGAATGCAAATGAGGTGCAAAAACTCTTTTACTTCTTTCCAGGACATACCTAGCTTGCGACGCGCTACCGAGACAAACTCGTTCAATGATTGAATACTTACAATGCCGCCGCTCGCGAGCAACGCCTCGGCTTTTGCCGCCCGGGGATCGTTCTTGGCTACCGCGTAGATCAACACGTTTGTATCGAGAAAATCTTTAGCGGGCATTGGCCTCTGCCCGGTCGAATACAAACCCAGCCGGCAAAGGACGACGCAGCCGGCGTAGGCGGCCGAGGGCCCGCTGCCGGGCGGGATCACGGCGCACTTCAAATTCCCGCGTGTTGGCGATCCTAATTTCGATTTGGTCGCCCTCTTTTAGACTGAGGGCTTCCACCACCTCCGACGGTAGCCGCACTGCGAGACTGTTACCCCATTTTGATACCTGCACAATGCCTCCGATCCGACGTGATCTACATTGCCATTGTATATCCTTTAGTCAAGGGAAGGCAATAGCCCGACTTGGGGGACCCTCTCACCCCAGCGTCTGCACCTCCACACTCAACACCGCCGGCAAATCCCGCACAATCGGGCTCCAACTATCCCCCGCATCGGCCGAGCAGTATACCTGGCCGCCGGTGGTCCCAAAATAAATCCCGCACTTGTCCAAAGAGTCCACGGCCATGGCGTCGCGCAGCACGTTTACGTAGCAATCTTTTTGCGGCAGGCCTTTGGTCAGTGCCTCCCACTCGTTGCCGCCGGTGCGGCTGCGGTAGACGCGCAACTTGCCCTCGTGCACGTAGTGCTCAGAGTCGCTCTTGATTGGCACAACGTAAATGGTCTCCGGCTCGTGCGCGTGCACGTCAATCACGAAGCCGAAGTCGGTCGGCAGGTTGCCGCTGACTTCTTTCCAGTTGTCGCCGGCGTCGTCCGAGCGCATGACGTCCCAGTGCTTCTGCATGAACAGCACACCCGGGCGCTTGGGATGCATGGCGACATGGTGCACGCAGTGGCCGATCTCGGCGTTTGGATCAGGGATGTATTGGGAGCGCAGGCCGCGGTTGATCGGCTTCCAGGTCTTGCCGCCGTCGTCGGTGCGGAAGGCGCCCGCGGCCGAGATGGCGATCCACATCCGCTGCGGATTACTTGGATCAAGAATAATGGTGTGCAGGCACATGCCGCCCGCGCCCGGCTGCCACTTGGGGCCGGTGCCGTGACCGCGCAGGCCAGGGAGTTCCTTCCAGTTCTCGCCGCCGTCAGTCGAGCGGAAGATAGCGGCGTCTTCCACGCCGGCGTAAACCGTGTTGGGATCGGTGAGCGAGGGCTCCAGATGCCACACCCGCTTGAACTCCCAGGGATGTTGGGTGCCGTCGTAAAACTGGTGTGTGGTGAGCGGCCTGCCGGTCTCGGCAGACGCGTCGTAAACGAACTTGTTGCTTGCGGCTTTGGGGGGACCTGGGGCAGGCGGCTCTCCGGGAGGCGTTCCGGGCTGATGCCAGGTCTTGCCGCCGTCGTCGGAGCGCTGGATGATCTGCCCGAACCAACCGCTGGTCTGCGACGCATAAATCCGGTTTGGATCGGCGGGCGAGCCCTTGAGGTGATACATCTCCCAGCCCGCGAAATGCGGGCCGCTGACATCCCATTTTTCGCGCTTGCCGTCCGATGTCAGAATGAATGCGCCCTTGCGTGTGCCGACTAGAACACGGACATTGCTCATGATTGCTCTCCTTTACCTGCCTTCCTTCGTTTCCCCGCCTTCTTAGTTGTAGGTCCTGACACCCGCCGCGACGCTGGCACCTTCCCGATTCTAGGATCGTCCGCGACGATGAATTCACAGGCACGGAGTGCGGCCTCTTCGAAGTCCGGCGCACTAGCGGGGAGAACCTGCCAGCCCGTTACCTTTTTCCCGAGCACCCGGATGGATCGCATGTTCGGGAAATCCCGGCGCAGACTTGCGTGGTGCTCCACAGTAGTGGCGAGCCACATGCCGTCGTCGTCCGCTGTCCCGTCGCGCTTGTCGCGAAGGACACAGACGATCTTGTCCTTAACGTAGACCGCAAGGCAGCCGAACATGGGGCGCGTCTCGGGTAAAAGTGGAGCAATCGCATCGAGCACGAACTCATGCGGCACCGTTTTGCGCTTGACCGCAAAGGGGCTGTCATCGAGCCCGGAAGGGGACGTGTTGCGCCGGCGCTTCATCATAGGAAAACGGATCCCCGGGATTCTACCGGGGGTTGCCCCACCCGTCGCGACCTTGAAGGGTGGGGCACCACCCGGTTTCCAGACCAGTCTTAAGCCGCTTTTGTAAGCTGCGCGCGCATCTGCTTCATAAACTCGCGCATGGCAGCGATATGCCCGGGTGAGCGGCTTTCGATCCAGGTTTCGTAACGCTGCGCGGCTTTTTCCATGTGGGCCAGGTACCCGTTATACGCAAATCGTTCCCGAGCCTGGGGGACGATGGGCTTGGCGCGTTCCCACACCCCAAAGAACTCACCACTGGTTTCGAAGAACAGGTCGTCATGAAGCAGGCCGTAGTTCAGCAAGGCGCAGGCTTGCTCCCAGTAGCCGAGCACCATCCCCGCAAACGCGCCACTTTCGGTTCCGGGTGCCGCGATCCGCATAGCGTCATCGACATTCTCCACGAAATAGTTCTTGAAGAACCAATCACGCGCCTGGCGCAGCCGGGCCTCGCGCCGCATATCATAGACTTGGAGGTGGAGTTGTGCTTGTTCGTGCGTCGGTCTTGTTTCCATGTTACTTATCTCCTTCTATGTTTGGTTTGTTATGAATCGACTACCTTGGGTTCGGCTTCGCCTCTTTTCGCTTCTTGTCCGCGGTGGTCTCGCTCTATTTGACGATCGGGCCACCTCGAAATCGACACATTCACCAAAAAAGTATGCCGCTTTCCTCCACATATAGGCCGGACACTCTTGTCCGGCAGTGTTCAACCATTACGGAAACCGTTTCCAGCCTTAATCTCCCCACTTGTGGCGGACAGGAGTGTCCGCCCCACGCTCGGCTCAGGTACTTCCTCGGGTTCGTGCCAGACTGCGGCCCAGGCTGGCGTCAAATCTGGGTATCAGTGGAGTCAAGTCCCGTCCTCGCCAGCGCCGCCGCACCTCAGACAGGATTTCTTCCCGGTTCTTCTCCAGGTGTGCGATGAGGGCGCAAGATGCCCCGCTCTCCTCGTGGCGCGCCCCCCAAATGAGCAACTCCAGCACTACCGGCGCCAGATCAATCCCTTTCTCCGTCAGCCGGTAGTTCACCCTTCGTCCATCCGTCTCTGCGTCCTCGGCGGCGATGATTCCCGCCGCTTCGAGCTTTTGCAAGCGGTCCGCCAGAATGTTGGTGGCAATGCCTTCGCCCGATTCCTGGAACTCCTTAAAGGTTCGGAACCCGCGCACCATCAGATCGCGGATGATCAGCAGCGACCAACGATCTCCAAAGCGCTCCAGAGAGATACTCACCGGGCAACCGGACCGGCGTTTCAACTCGGGCTTCCCAGGCACGTTCGACACATTATCAAGATCACTTGTATAATGCAAGTGATAATCGACCAGCCATCCGCCGCCCAAAAAACAAGAGCCGCCGGTCCCCCGGCGGCTCGCGGACAATGCCGTGCCCTTACTTCTGCGTCTCTTCCAGCAATCCCTGCTCCAGCTTCTCCTGGCATTCAATGCAATGGCGGGTCCAGGGCACCGCTTCCAGGCGCTTGGGGTTGATCTCTTTCCCGCAGGAGATACACTCCCCGAAGCTGCCTTCTCGGATCCGGTCCAGCGCCGTCTCCACCATGTTCAGGAGCTGGCGGTCGGTGTTGCTCTGGTGAAAGAGGAATTCCTTGTTGTAGGAGCTGGCGGCGCGATCGGCGATGTCCTGGGTCGCTTCATCATCGGCGGTGCGGCCGTCCTGCTCGGTCTTCGAGACCATGCGCCGCAGCTCTACCTGCCGTGTTTCCAGCCTTTTCTTGAATTGTTCCAGCTTCTTCTTTTCCATGAGAATAACTTCGCGGCCCGAAGGCCGCGTCCTTTGCTGCTCGCTCGTGTTATCGCCAAAGCGAAATGATATGCGCTCAAATTGAGATGCGTCAACTGCCCCAAACGACTCAGGGTCGGCAAAACATCAGCTTCCCCGCCCAAAAAGGGAAACGCAGTCTTGCCTAGCGCGGCAACGGCTCCGTCATATCGGCCAGGGCGTATCCCATCACTGCCATCGCCGCGGCATTTTCGCGCAGTTCCCGCGGCACGATCTTGTCCAGCGTATCGGCGGCGGTGTGGTGATAATTAAAATATGTCCGCGCGTCCTGCAGGACGCCGAAGGCCGGCACGCCCGCTTTGGCCAGCGGCGCAATGTCCGAGCCCGGACTCTCGCTCACCAGGTTAATTAGGTTCGCCCCCTGGGTCCGCAGGATGTCCTGCACCGGCTGCAGCAGGGGCAGAGCATCGGGATTGATCTTGGCCCAGAATCCCAGGGGATGTCCCGCCCCGAGATCGCTCTCAATCGCCGCCACGTGGTTGGCAAACTCCGCTTCGTGCGCTTTTCCATAGGCGTCGTGCCCGCGCCCGCCGTTCTCCTCGTCCATCCAGGCAATCACCCGGATCGTGCGCTTAGGATGCAGGTGCAACTGCTGCACCAGTTGCGCCGTCTCCATGGCGACCGCTACCCCCGCCGCGTCATCGATAGCCCCGGTTCCCAGGTCCCAGGAATCCAGGTGTCCGGAAACCACCACCACCTGCTCCGGATGCTCCGATCCTTTCAGGTCTCCCACCACGTTGTAGCTCGTCACTTCCGGTCCATTCTGCGACGTAAGCACCAGGTGCATGCGCACTCGCCCCTGGGCTGCGAGATGAGCAATCAACTCAGCATCCTCGCTGGTGACCGCCCCGGCCGGGATGCCCGCGGCCTGGTTCCATCCGGTATGGGGAATGCGATAGTCCGCGCCGCCCACGGAACGCACCAGCGAAGCGACCGCACCCAAGTCGGCCGCTGCCTTCGCCCCTCCGCCACGGTACGCCACGGCTTCTCCGTAGGCCTCCCCCCAGAAACCAGCGCTGGCCTTCTGCTTGTCGAAGGCAACATTAAACAGCACTATTTTCCCCGTTACCTTCTGCCGGCCCAGCGCCTTCAATGCCTCGAAACTGTTGACCACGACGACCTCTGCGGTGAGTCCCTCGACTGAAGTCGGCGTGTTGCCGCCCAGGGCCGTCAGCACGATCTTCTGCGTGCTTCCCGACGCTTGCCCGGGATACTCCACCAGTTGCGCAGTCTCCAGGCCACGCTCCCAGTGTGGGACCTTTACCTCTTCCAGCCGTACCTCCAGCCCGAGCTTGCGCAGTTCGGCCGCCACGTAGTTCACCGCCGCCTCGGCCTGAGGAGACCCCGCGGAACGCGGACCGATGTTCTCCGTCAAGTGGGCCACCTGCTGGTAGCCATAGTCGTCCGCCAGCGCCGCATCGCGCAGCGCCGCCAGGTCCCGCAGCAATTGCGGCGAGTAAGCCTTCTCAATGGAAGCCGCGGCCGCAGCCTTTTGCGGCTGGTTCTGTGAACTGGCGAGAGTGAGGGCAGACAGGAGGATGAGAACTGCGATAAGAAGTGAGCGCATGGGTGATGTCGAACATATCATGATGCAGGTCTCGGGCCTCAGGTCTCAGGTGTCAGGTCTCGGGTGTCAGGCCTCAGGCGTCAGGTCTCAGGTGTCAACTAAGAACCCTGAACTTTGGCAACTGCCGAGACCCGAGACCTGACACCCAAAAAGAGCGGCCCCATTTCTGGGGCCACTATTCAAAAGAGGCGAGGATATTGGAAGGGAAAGTCAGGGAAGGCGATGCAAGGCGCCGTTCCGCCAGCCGGAACGGCTTAACGGGAGATGTCGAGAACATTGGAGAGTGAAGGTCATGATGCGTCCTTCTGCGGCGGCCTCTTTTCTTACCCGTCAAAGGAGCATTTGCGCAGCCAAAGAACATAGTCACACGCAGACGTGACAAGCATCAGCCAACTATTTGGAAAATAAGGAGTTCGGGAAGATCCACCCCGCCCACGGCGCCCCCGGCGCCGGGCCCGCCGCGGCCACCAAATGCACAATCCTGCACATTGAATGCACGGCGCGGAACCTCAGAAGTGGGCCTGAGGTCCGGGGTCTAACGTCCGAGGTCTGGTTTACGAGTTTCCCGCCACCGTGCGCAGCTTCCCCGGCAGGAAGTGATACGGCGGCCACGGCCCGCTGATCAGCAGTTCGCAATTCTTCAACTGCTTGGTGGCCGTGTTGTAGCGGTTCTGATACTTCTCCACGTGCTTGGAGTCGATCAGGTGAGCGATGTCAATCAGCATGCCGTTGGCATCCACCCGCTTGCAGCTGATCTCTTCTTCGAGCGGGTTAAACAGCTTGTGCACCTGCACCGACAGCGCACGCGCCTTGGTCTGGCGCTCGCGGTCCTTGGAAGCTTTCTCCCGCAGCTTGGAGAGATACTCGCCCCCCACCGTGTCCGGCAAGGCGACCTCGGTCACCGCGCTGCGCAGCGTGCCATCGCCGCGCACCAGCACTTTCAGGTGCATCTCGGCCTTTCCCCGGAGCCGGGCTACGCTCAGCCCGAACGCCCGCCGATTGGCGCGCACAGCCTGGCGCAGGGCGTCATCGGTGTCAAAGATGGTGCCAAAACGGAACGGCAAGACCGTCCCATTGCGGAAGCACACCGTCACCACCCGCGCGTGCTCCAAGACGTTTTTCTCTTCCATGCTTCCCCCGCCATTGCGGTCGTATTCGCTGACCACTACCGCGAATTCTCCGCTGGGATAGCTGAAGACGGGGGCTCCATTGACGCCTTGAATGCCCTCCAGCAGGAAGGGGCGCCGGGTGCGGGTTCCATTGGTGAGGGTTTGTTGCTCAGTGAGGCAGTAAGCGTACCACGCCATATCAGTCTCTCTCCGAACCAGCCCAGGGCGAAAACATACCCCAGCAGTCGTGACAGTTGGCTACGGCTCTTGAACCTGTGGAAGAAAGGGCGGTACTGCGCCGAGATCGGACGCTAACTGTCGCGTCCACGTTTGATCTTACCCTGAAGCCCTACAAAAATGCAACCATTTCGTGGCATAAGGCATCGGCGGAGGCGCTGAATGTCGCCATGACCAAAGGTCATAATGATGTTCTGAGAGGGTGCGAGGGGGATGGGGGTACACGGTACTAAGAAATAAATAGGGCCGGGGAGTGCCCCCGGCCCGCTTGGAATCCTTACCGACCCAGGCTTACGGATGAACGTCCACGCCGCCGTGCACCGAGATCGTTGGACGACGGACGATGATCCGCCCGTGGTCGTCCTGATAATAGTAGTGGGGCCGGCCCTGATAGATGTAAGTCCGGCAGCCGTACTTCTTGGCCTGGCCGGGAGGCAGTCCGCAATTGCCCCATCCGGTTTTCTTGCCGCGGCTCCATCCCGGCGGGTGGCCGTCGCGATCGTCGTAAGTGCGGTACTCGTATCCGTCGCGGCTCTCCCAGCCCTTGTCGTCGTCATCGAACCTCTTGCTAGCGTGAGGGTTCCCTTTCCCCTTGTCCTTGTCGCCCTTGTCGTGGTCCGCCATCAGAGTGGGTGTGAACAGACCCAGTGCGGCGGTCAGTGCGAGTATTGCCAACAGACGTTTGCCCATGGATGCCTCCGTGTTTACCGGTGCAAATGGAGTGCCGTGCAGAGCCAGCTTACTTCTCAAGGGCTTACGCGCGCAGGATCACGGAGGTATTGGGCCGGAAGGGGCGGTAACGGGGAAGGTTTTACACATTAGAAGCGGTGTCCCGAAGACGCTGCCGAATTGCACGACAGCTCACTTCTTGCCGTTGTCTTTCGCCGCGTTCTTCGCTGCCGCCCGGTCCTGCATAACCACGTTGACCACGCGCAGCATGTCGTCCCAGGGGGCGGGCTTGCCGGTCCAGATCTCGAATTGGCTGGCGGCCTGGTGCACGAACATCTCGATGCCGGGAATGATGTCTGCGCCGCGGGCTCGCGCCAGCTTCATCAACCGCGTCTCCGGCGGATCGTAGATCATGTCGAACAGGTAGCGGGTGTTGATTTCGTTTTCCTTCAGCGGCGACTCGCGGGTGTTGCCCATGCCCACCGGTGTCGCGTTGATGATCACATCGAAGCGCATTTTCTTCAGGTCGGCGCGCTTCATCATGCGTGCCCGCGCCTGGCGCGCCAGTTTCTGCGCTGGCCCCAGACTGCGATTCAATATGTAAACTTCCGCGCCGCGCTCCTTGAGTCCATACACCGCAGCCCGCGCCGCGCCGCGCGCTCCCAGCACGAGGATTTTCGCTTGCTCCAGTGTGACGCGCTGCTCCAGCGGACGCACCACGCCTGCTGCGTCGGTATTGAAGCCGTACAGCTTGCCGTCCTGGGCGCGCACCACGGTATTGCAGGCGCCGATCTTGGTGGTGTGCGAGTCGGTGTTGTCGAGGTGTTTGAGAATGGCCTCTTTGTACGGCATGGTGATGGAGAGGCCATGAATGGGAATGTCGCGCACGCAGGCCAGCAGGTCCTTCAGCGTCCTGGCGTGCAGGGCGAGATAGACTCCGTTCACGTTCTCGCGGCGGAGCGCGGTGTTCATGATCGCCGGCGAAAGCGAGTGCGCCACCGGATCGCCCGCGACTCCGTAGACCCGCGTGGCCGCATCCACCTGCTCAATCCGATAGGTGCTGCGCAACTCCTGCGCAGTGACTTGACCGGGAGCGGTCTTCTCGTCCGCGGTGACCGCCGCAAAGGTGAACACGCTGCCTGCGCGCACGCCCAGCAGACGGCTGATGATGCCCTGCTCGCCCATGCACACGCCGATCAGCGAGTGCCGGTCGCTGCGCTTCTCCAGGAACTTCATCATCAACACGTTGTCATAGAGCGTGGTTGCGGTGGAGACGATCTTGTAGAAGTCCGCCGGGAACGCTCCCATCTTCTCCAGCGTTTCCTCCAGTTTCCGGGTGGCGCGGAAGTCGTGGTAGGAGAGGATCAGGGCCGCGTGTGTGCGCAGGCGTTGCAGTTGTTCGGGCTTCGAGCGCTGGGCGCTCTGCAACTCCAGGTCAACCAACTGGCATCCCGCACCGGCAGCCTTGACCAGCACATCGAGTTGAGAGGCCAACGACCCGCGAAACTTTCCCCCGTTGGCGGCTCGCCGACAGGTGGCAATGGCCACCACGTGGGGGTGGTAGTCAGTGAACTTCTTGATCTTCGGCAGCGCCAGGCCGGGCCGGGACAGGTAGTCCAACCTGAACTCCAGAAAGGTGTTATCCCGCACCAGCGACTCGGCCTTTTCCACCATCTCGGCGGCATCGCCGCCGGTGACCGCTACACAAACGCGCGGCAGCCGCAAGGGGAGCAGCCGCGAGGCGTAGCTGTTCACTGCAGTGGTGATCGCCATGAGTGGGTCGGCGCGATATTACAGGCGCGTAATTGCAGATGCAACAACGGATTATGAATTCCGGGGGAAGAAACTTTTTAACGTATCGCGCATGACACCTGCGTAACCTTGACCACCCCTTACCCTCTTGTTACTGTCCGGCTGAAAGCCTTTTATTTGCTGCACTTAGCGGGGAGTCGGCCGGGTCCCGGCCCAACTCGGAGGTAACATGAAGAAAATAGTACTGTTGCTGCTGTTGTGGCTGGCAGTTGCCGCGTATGCCCAGCAGAAAGATTCCATGGCCGCGGCCAATTCGGGAGCCCAGGCTGCCACGCCCCAGGGCACTGTGTTCACCACCGTTGGTTTTCCCACCGAGCGGGTTCAGACCCCTACCAACGCGGACCTTTACTGTGCCGGCTTTGTCAGCAAGGAACTGCCGAACGCGAATTTCGTCGCGGGTGGCTTGCAGAGCCCCAATACCACGAAATTCGTCAACGGCGACATGATCTATCTGGCTGGCGGGGGCTATCAGGCAGGGCAACAGTACACTATTATTCGTGAACTGCGCGACCCCAACCGCTACGAGTTGTTCGCTGGCCAGCGCAGTATCTTGAGGGCGACCGGTCAGCCTTATGCCGAGTTGGCGCGGGTGCGCATTGTCGATACCCGCAGCAAGATGGCCATCGCCAACGTCGAATACAGTTGCGACCCGGTGAATCCCGGCGACATCGCCATCCCTTTCGTCGAGAAACCCGCGATCTCGTTCCATCCCCCGCTGCGCTTTGATCGCTTCGTGCCGCCCAATGGAAAAGTCAGCGGCCGCATCGTGATGGCCAAGGATTTCGACTCACAGCTGGGTACGGGCATGAAGGTTTACATGAACGTGGGCGCCAACCAGGGAGTGAAGATGGGCGATTATGTCCGCGCGGTACGGTCTTACGCGACCGCGACCAACGACCCCGTTGATTCCCTCTCCTTCCAGGCCTACACCGTGGAGGACACGCAAAAGAACCCGCCCGCCATCGAGCCCACCATGCTGACCACCAGCAAGGGTCCGAAGATCCACGTGGCTGATTTGCCGCGCCACGCCGTGGGCGAGATCGTCATTCTCAGCACCACCCCGACCACCGCCACCGGCATGATTGTCTTTGCCCTGGAAGATGTGCACGTCGGCGATGGTGTGGAGCTCGACGAGCAGCAATAAGTTCCGTCACAACGCAGCAGCACAAATACTCGGGGAGGAGTGAAAACTTCTCCCCGGATTTTTTGGGGACTTCAAAGGCAGGGCCAGAATCTGATACTGGAGCCGGTGGGGATTGCTGCTTCCCGGCTACGGCCTCCACGAGTACGACCACTTCACGGTAAGGCGGTTCTCCGTGAACTGCGCCGGATTAGCGGCGACCAGACTGGCAAAGTGCTGTCCGGCCGTGTAGATCACGTACAGATCGCTGTCGGGACGGTAATTCCAGCGCAGGCGGACGTTGGCGCTCGCGGCCTGAGTGTCGGCGGTGTTCATTTGCAGCAGAGTCGAGAGAGTCAGAAAACGGGAGAACGAATAGTTCGTCTGAAAGCTGCCAAACACCACGGAAAAGTCCCCACCCGGCAGGGCCAGCCGAAAGCGGTTCCATTGCTCGCTCAGGCTGAACGAGAGGCGTTGATTGGCGCGGTAGGTGCCGCGAATACGGGCCTCGTTCAGATGCCCGTTATAGTAGGTCCCGAAACGCTCGTAGAGTTGAACTTGCAGTCGGCGATCCTGGGGCGAACCATAGGTGAGCTGATGGCGGGTCCAGTGATAAAGCCCGTTGGGAATAACCACATTCTTATAGATGTTGAAAGGCTCAGTGATGCGCTGCGTGAAAACATCCACGATGTCGTCATCGCTGTAGGAGCCATTGTGAAATTCGATGCGGAATGTGCCCTGCCACTCCTGCGTTTGTAAAACCCCGCGCGTGTCGGGCGCATGAAAAATGAAGCCTTCAAAGTTCAGCTCCCGGACCCCGGCAATCTTTGGCCGGGGTTTGAGAGTCGCGTCCAGGAAATCGCAGACACAATCCGTACGCTCCAGGAACCCGACCTCCGGGTTAAAGTGGGGGCCGATCTTGCGGTGGTCCGCCAGCACCTCCAGCCAGTTGCTCTCGTACTGCAAGCCGGCTCCCAGGTTGGTCTGTCCTCCCGAAAATCCCTGGGTTCGAGTCTCTGCGGCAAAGGCATTGAACGTCAGGTTCTTGAAAAATACCAGCCGCGTGTCCACGCCACCCGCCTCGTTGAAGGGATCGGTGGGGTTCCCCGATCGCTTGTCAATTCCCATGACGCCGACATAGGAACCTCCCGACAGCGATTTCTTCACTCGCAGGACAGCGTAATTGGCATACGGATTCGGACCCGACGAGCGGGTATCCACATCCATCGCGCCCAGTTCGAAGCCGCCCAGTGAGCCCGTGACCTTGGCCCCGCCGTTGATCGGCACTTCCTGCCCGGAAACCGGATCAATGCCGATTTGGCGGCTGAAGAACAGCAAATCGCCACTGTCGAAACCCATGGAAAAGTTGAAGACGCCGGCATTCTCCAGAAAGAACGGACGCTTCTCCGGAAAGAAAAGTTTGTAGGGCGTCAGGTTGAACTGCTCGGCGTCGACATCAGCATCGGCGAAATCGGTGTTACCGGTGAGGTTGGCCACGAGATTGGAGCGCAGTCCGATCTTGATGTCCACTCCCCCGGTGTGGAGCGCGCTGGTTCCAGGGTTCAATCCGCTGGCTGCGGCGTTGGGCGGCAGATGACTGAAGCCGCCCAGCAAGTACGGTTTTACGATGAACAGGCGTCCGCTGCCGATCTCCGAGATGCCATGCAATTCGCCGGCCTCGCTGATCTTGGCCATGCCGAAGGTGCGGCGCCATCCGCTCCACAAGTCTTCTTCGTTCTTGCGCCGGATGAAGCGCTTGAAATTAAGGCCCCAGACCACATCATGCGACTGCATGAAATTCAGCGTGGCGAAGGGAATCGCTACGGTGGCTGTCCAGCCTTGGGCGGTGATGCGCGCCTCCGAAGTCCACACCCCATCCCAACCCGGGTCACCATCTCCGGTGTCCGAGCGGGATTCATCGGTGATCAAGCCATCGCGCTGCGTGCCCAGCGGATTGATCTGGAATACATACGCGTTGCGGTGGTCGTGGGAGGCGTCAATGACGATCTCGAAGTAGTCGTCCAGTTCCTGGCTGACGTCACGCCGCAATTCCGTGGCCACAATGCGGTTTGGCTCAGCATCGTCGCAACGTATGCCGAAGTAGACCGCGTGGCGCGTAAACACGATGCGAACTTCGGTGGGCTCGGTGGGCGGCTGGCCTTCGTAGGGTTCACGCTGCAGGAAGTGGGTAATGGGAGTTGCTTGCCTCCACAGGGGGTCATCGAGCGTACCGTCGAGCCTGGGAGCGCGCTCTACCCGCGTCGCCTGGGCTACGCGACCGAGTTCCTGCGGCAATCCTTGGGAAGCGGATGCTGCCGAGGCCCGGACAGAAGCCAGCAGGGCAAGGGCTAGCAGAGCACAGCGCTTCTTCACCACCATAGAAGCACGACAGTATAAGCCGTGTTCGCCGAACTTGCCTGCGAACCGCACGAGCCCGGGCGCAACGCCAGGCCTAGCTATCCCGGTCTCCGAACACTTCCGCTGTGAAAGCTTCCAGCTTGGCGCCCTTCTGCCAGGCGTTGGTCGGCAATCCAGCTTTGCGGCAGGTTTGTTCGAGAAAGGTCGTGCGATCCCATCCGTGCTCTACCGGCACCTGCGGCAGCAGCAAGCCGCGATGGGAGCCCACGGTCAGCAGTAAACCGTGACGCCCGATCTCTATTTCTTCCGGCCGAATTGGTTTGAGTGGGGACAGGATGCTGAGCGAGACCTCCAGTTCGGAGACTTCTTCCCGCGTGACCGGCCAGAATCGGGTGTCTTCGAACGCGGCCGACCGCGCAGTTTCAGCCACGGTCTGGTAGAGCGAATAGATGGGAAACACGTAACCCACGCAGCCGCGCAAATCCCCACGAACATAAATAGTGGTGAAGGCGCCCCGCGGCTCCGCCAGGTGCGGAGACGGTGGAGTCAGAGAGAGCTGGCGTCCCTCCAGCGCCGAGGCTACGGCCTCATGGGCCAGCTTCAGCAGCAGGGTGCGTTCTTCCGGAGAAAACTCAGGACAGCTCGTGGAGGTACGGGCGTCCTCGCCCGTACTTTCGGAACTGCAGGCCGAGCGGGAATCGGTCGACGAATCTTCAGGTGACGGGGACATCGCGCTTCCTCCGTCGGCTCAGGACGAAGGCTCGGCGGCGGCGTTTCACCACCTGGCGGTCAATCTTGGACCAGAAGGCGGCAAAGTAGTCGATGGCCGAGGCCAGCGACAGAAACACCATAAACCAGATGGCGACACGTGCGATCCAATGCACCGGGAAAATGTAATACCCGTACACCGGCCATTCTTTCCAGCGGTGGTCGAGAATGGCCGCCACCACGGAAACGATTTGCACCAGCATCTTGAATTTGCCCAGTTCGCTGGCTTCGATGGTGAAGCCCTCCGAAGCCGCGATCGAACGCAGGCCGCTTACCAGGAACTCGCGCCCGATGATCACCACCGCCATCCACGCCGGCACCAGGCTGGGATTGAACTGCACCAGGGTCACGAACGCCGCCGCAATCAAGAGTTTGTCCGCCAGTGGATCGAGCAGCATGCCCATGGTGGTGATCTGCCCGCGCCGTCGCGCCAGGTATCCGTCAATGCCGTCGGTGATGGAAGCGGCGATGAACAAAGCCGAAGCCAGCAGCTCTTTTTCACCGGCGGTGGAGGCAAAACGATTGGTGGACAGGATCCAGATCAGCAGCGGGATGCTGAAGATGCGGGTGAGCGTGATGGAATTGGGCAGATTCACCGCGCACGCGTGTCGCCGGAAAATAGCGGCAGGACTAGATTATCCTCCACCCGGAACGGGGAAAGCAATCAAAGGAAATGAGCGCGGACTAGAGGTTGGTCATGTTGCCGGGGAAATGAGACCAATCTTCATCCCTTGGACTTCTTCACTCCCGCTTGGCGGCCTTGTACCCGGCTTTCCTGGCCTCGTCTTCGGTCATGAACTTGCCGTTTTTGGTTTTGCCGTACCAGCGGCCGCGCTTGTGATAGATGCCGGTGTCGAGGTTCACCCAGACTTTGTGGCTGGCCTTGGCAGCATCGATTTCTGCGGCGGAGGGAGTGGCGGATTCGGATTTCGCGCTTTTGGGTTTGTCGGCAGTGTTTGTTTGGGAATCCGAACCGGTCTGCGGTTTAGCGACCGCGGTCGCCGGCATGAGCACAGACAGGATGAACAAGCCTACGATCCAAGCGGTCGGTTTGATGCGCGTTGCGTTCACGGGATCGCCTCCAGGCGGCCACACCCGCCCCGGACTGACGTCCCCTGGGCTGATTTCTGCCGCCCCTCCGGGGCTCGTCCTTGTCCTACCGTAGACCCACGGCTTGCGCCGTGGGCTTTATTCTTGCGCCGCTTCGCGGCTGGTGCGGCCGCTACGCGCCCCGACGCGGGCTGCCGGCGCTACGCGTAAATCCCGCGCTGGCGGATGGTGTACGCGACCCGGTCGATCGCCAGCATGTAGGCGGCGATGCGGTTGTTGACATTGTGGGTCTCGGCGTAACGGACCACATCTTCGAAAGCCGTCTTCATGATGTGTTCCAACTGCTCGTTGACCACCGACTCTTTCCAGAAATAGCCCTGGCGGTCCTGCACCCACTCAAAATAAGAGGTAGTGACGCCGCCGGCGTTGCACAGGATGTCGGGAATCACGAAGACTCGCTTGTCGGCCAGGATTTCGTCGGCGGCAGCGGTGGTGGGTCCGTTCGCCCCTTCGGCCAGGATCTTGCACTTCACCCGATCGGCATTGCGGCTGGTGATCTGGTTCTCGGTGGCGGCGGGAATCAGGATGTCGCACTCGGTCACCAGCAGTTCCGCGGGATCGGTCTTTTCTGCTTCCGGGAAGCCGTGGATGGTGCCGTTGCGTTGCCGGTGCTCCCAGAGCGCATCGAGATCGAGTCCATTCTTGTTGTAAAGGCCGCCGTCCACTTCAAGAATCCCAATGATCTTGTAGCCCGCTTCCGCCATCAGCTTGGCGGCGTTGGAACCGACGTTGCCGAAACCTTGCACAATCACGCGCGTGGACTCGCGATTCAGTCCCAGTTTCCGGATGGCTTCCTCGCAGACAATCATGATGCCGCGTCCGGTGGCTTCGCGGCGGCCGCGCGATCCGCCGATGTTCAGCGGCTTGCCGGTCACCACCGCCGTCACCGTCTGCCGCATGTGCATGGAGTAGGTGTCCATCATCCACGCCATAACTTGTTCGTTGGTGTTGATGTCAGGGGCGGGTACATCTTTCTCTGGACCGATGAACTCGATTAGTTCGGCGGTGTAGCGGCGGGTCATGCGCTCCAACTCGCCCATGGACATCTTATGAGGGTCGCAAATGACCCCGCCCTTGGCGCCGCCGAAGGGAATGTTCACCACGGCGCATTTCCAGGTCATCCAACTGGCCAGGGCGCGGACTTCGTCGAGGGTGACGTCGGGCGAGTAGCGGATGCCGCCCTTGGCCGGGCCGCGGGCGATGGAATGCTGTACCCGGAAACCGGTGAAGACCTCCAGGTGGCCATCATCCATGGCGACCGGGATATGCACGATGATCTCGCGGGCGGGATAGCGCAGGACTTTCCATATCCCCTCGTCCAGGTTCAGCTTCTGGGCGGCCAGGTCAAAACGGGCGGCTTGTGCCTCCCACGGATTGATTTCCTGCTCGAGGGAAATGGTCTTCATGGTGTGCTCCGATGATGGCGCTTAGGTGGTCAGATGCTGGCCGGCGCCGGGCAGATACCCGGGTAGGCAGGCAAACCCAGCATTGTATGCAGGTGGCGGCAGAGAGGCAAGTTTGACTGCTAATTACAGGATCAGCTCCATCCCCTCGGCCGCGGCCCGGACTTTGGGATAGTAGTTGCGTGCTTCTTTCACCACGTTGTCAATGCAGGCATCGTCGTGGTCGGGATCGTGGTGGAACAGAATCAGTTCCTTGGCCCCGCTCTCCATCACGATGTTGACGGCTTCGCGCCAGTGGCTGTGTCCCCAGCCGCGGCGGCGGGCCTGGTATTCGTCCGGGAGATACTGCGAGTCATAAATCAGCACGTCCGCTCCGGTCGCCAGGCGACGCACGTTCCTGTCGAACTCGGCATTGCCGGGCTCGTTGTCGGTGGCGTACACCAGCACCCCGGTCTTGCTTTCGAGGCGGAAACCCATGCAGCCCTGGGGATGGTTCAGCCAGGTGCCCTGTATGGTTACCTCGTCGAGCGGCATGCGCCCTTCTTCAAAATCGTAGAAGTCGCAGCGCGCTTTCATCTCGGTCATATCCACCGGGAAGTAAGGCGAGGTCATCTGCTCTTCCATCACCCGCCTCAGGCCACGGGTACGGCTGGAAGAGTGGAACAGAAAACGGTTCTCCGGCTTGTCATACAGTGGACCAAAAAACGGGATGCCCTGAATGTGGTCCCAATGGAAGTGGGAG
Source organism: Terriglobia bacterium (assembly GCA_020073645.1). Taxonomy (GTDB): domain Bacteria; phylum Acidobacteriota; class Terriglobia; order Terriglobales; family Acidobacteriaceae; genus JAIQET01. The sequence continues at coordinate 27,872 of JAIQET010000043.1, forward strand.
ACGAAAACGTGAGCACAAATGTTGCGGCCGTTGAATTCGGAGCGCAGTTGCTGTCCGAGGGCGCGGAACCCGGTGCCGCAGTCGAAGATGTACAGGCTATCGCCAATACGCACCTCGACGCAGGAGGTATTGCCTCCGTAGCGCAAGTTTTCCGGGTGGGGAGTCGGGGTCGATCCCCGCACCCCCCAGAACTTCACTCGCATACGCCCCCACTGCGATAAACCTTTATTTTCCAACGCATTGACAGGCTCCGTCAATTCATTTACTGGTTACGAGAGTAGTGGTCCTATTGCAGCATCCCAGAATGTAGCGCCGGCTCCCCGCCGGCCGCCTTGCCTCCAGGGAAGCACTTAGCCCCCAACGCGCTCCCCTATAATGAACCCACTGCGCCCCGGAAACGCACGCAAGGGTACACATGCTTCGCCCCAATTACCGCGAATTCGCGTGCCTGGCTCGTCACGCCACCCTAGTACCCGTGGTGAAGTCAGTTGCGGCCGACCTCCTGACCCCGGTCTCCGCCTTCCTGGCCGTTGCTGGCAATGAGCCAGAAGCCTTTCTGCTGGAATCGGTCGAGCGCGGCGAGCAGATCGGCCGCTACACCTTTCTCGGTGCCCGTCCTTATATGCGAGTCCAAGCCCGGGGGCAAGAGATAACTGTGCAACGAGGAAGGCGCCGCGAGCAGCGCCAGGGAAGTGTCTTCCAGGTTGCAAGGGAACTCCTCCGCCAGCACCGGCCAGCCAGCGTGCCCGGACTGCCGCCACTTACTGCCGGCGCAGTGGGCTATTTTGCCTACGATATCGTTCGCCAACTGGAGAGCATTGGCGAGCACGCCAAGGATGACCTCGCGCTACCCGATTGCGTGCTGATGTTCTTCGACCGCCTGCTGGCCTTCGACCACCTGCGCCATCAAATCCACATCATCGCCACCGCCGACGTGGCGGGCGAAACTCCGCGCCGGGCTTACGACCGCGCCTTGCGTGACATTTCCGCGATTGAGAAGAAACTGGCTCGTGGCCTAGCCGGCGGTTTTTACGCCAAGGCTGGGGCAAAGCGCAAGTCCGCCCTGAAGGTTCACGCCGGCACCAGCCGCAAGCATTTCCTGCAATCGGTTGAGCGCGCCAAAGGATACATCGCCGCCGGCGACATTTTCCAGGTCGTGCTCTCCCAGCGCCTCGACTTCACCCCCGAAGTCGCACCCTTCGACGTGTACCGCGCCCTGCGCACCGTGAATCCCTCGCCGTACATGTATTTCCTGCGCATGGGCGACACCCATGTGCTGGGCTCGTCGCCCGAGATGCTGGTGCGGGTGACGGGACGCAAACTGGAGTACCGTCCCATCGCCGGGACTCATCCCCGCGGCCGCGACGAAGCCGAAGATCAGCGCCTGGAAAAAGAAATGCTCGCCGACGAAAAAGAGCGGGCCGAGCACGTGATGCTGGTGGATCTTGGCCGCAACGACCTGGGGCGAGTGAGCGAGTACGGGTCGGTGAAAGTCCGCGATCTGATGTACGTGGAGCGCTACTCGCACGTCATGCACATCGTCTCCGCGCTGGAAGGCAAGTTGCGGCCCGATCTGGACGCGCTCGCCGCCTTCGCCGCCTGCTTCCCCGCCGGCACCCTGAGCGGCGCGCCCAAGGTCCGCGCCATGCAGATCATCGAAGAGCTAGAGCCCGTGCGGCGTGGCGTGTATGGCGGCTCGGTGCTGTACGCCGACTTCGCCGGCAACCTGGACTCCTGCATCGCCATCCGCACGATGCTGGTCCGGGGCAAGCGCGCGTACTTGCAGGCGGGAGCGGGAATCGTGGCCGACTCTGATCCGGCGCGCGAGTACGAAGAGTGCATGAACAAGGCCCAGGCGGTGTTGCGGGCGGTGGAGATGGCGAGGAGCGGTGGCTAGAGCCGGTCTCGTCAGTGGTTTCGTGGGAGGGCACGGACTCCGCGGCTCCATCGTTGTCGGTGATACAACAGGGTCCGCGCGCGTTCGCTACTAACAAGAGCTTGGGACGGGAAAGGCACACCAAGACCAGCCGCAGACACGCGAGCCCCGCCTAATGACACAAGCGGCGGGGCCTTGTTCACGTCCAATTCTCACGGCAGGGATCGGGCTACTTCTTGGCCGGTTCTTTCTTTGTTTCCGTCTTGCTCGCGGTCTTGGCTGCAGGAGCTGGCTTACTCCCCCAGAACTCGGCGTCGGCTTGCGCCCATTCCTTCGGCGGATAGCTCATGCTGGGGCTGATGGCAAATATCTGCGTTTCTGAGCCTTCCAGTCCCTGGGTTTCGAAGTCAGCTATCTTCTTCTGACCGTCCTCGCCGAGTGCGTCCTTGTAGGCTTTTCCGTGGACGGCCGGGAAGGCATCCAGTTCTGCCAGTGATTTCAGGGGCAGGAAAATAACGTAGGTGCCTCCGGTGTTGCCGGCGGTCAGGTGGTAAACCGCGTAATGGTCAACCAGTCCCGCCTTTTCATGGGCGGCGAGAGCCACTTTGCGCGCCTCGACAAAATGGTCGTCGTGGCCCGGCTTGACGTGGAGAACAACAGTTGCAAAATAGCGCGTTCCCGCCACCGTCACGTCGGGGTGGTAGCTGAGTTCGGGCATGTAGGTGAACACGGCATTGGTCAAGCCCGTCAGATAGTCTCCGTCCTTGTCAGCCAGGGTAGCTTGCTCGGCCGCCATCGCAGCGTTCTTCTCCTGCGCATGGGTATCCTTGGCCCAGTCCTCCATCGAATCGTAGCCGGTGAAGAACAGCACGCGGGGTTCGCCGGTGATCGAAGACATGGCAACGTAGTGGGTCGGCCAGTTGGCCTTGGCGAACATCCGCGGCCATCCCGCCTCCCATTTTTCGTGCGCCGCACCCTTTCCGGTCTTCAAGACTTCCCGCGTCATCGTCAAAACCTTGGGCGGGGTCATCATCGCTTCCTGGGCTTGTGCGATGGCCGCAAATCCCAGGATGCACAGAACCAGCATTAGTTTTCTCATTCATCCCCCTTCATCGAACTTTTCTGCATAGGTTGCAAACGGCGCCAAGTGTACACCCCATTTCGTCCGTTCGCCTGCGTTGTGAAATGATTCTCACGTGGAGCGCCCCGAGTTCGTCCCGGTCACGGTTGAAAACATCGCTGTTTCACCATTGATCCATTGACTTTTTCAACTCCGCCTTTCAGTTCTCGGCCCGGGGTGTAGAATCGGCCCGGCGTTCGTCCAAGAAAAGCCGCCGCTGACGACCGCCAGGCTCCCGGGAGGCTCAATCTGATCGGCCGCACACTCGCCCATTACCAGATCACCGCCGCGATCGGTGCCGGCGGCATGGGTGAGGTGTATCGTGCCACCGATTCCAAGCTGGGGCGTGAGGTGGCGCTCAAAGTGCTGCCCGCCGAGATGGCGCGCGATCCTGAACGGCTGGCGCGCTTCCAGCGGGAAGCTCGCGCCGTGGCAGCGCTGAACCATCCGCACATTGTCACCATTTTTTCTGTGGAAGAAGCCGAGGGCGTCCACTTCCTCACCATGGAACTGGTCGACGGCCAATCGCTTGACCGCCTCATTCCCGAGGACGGGCTGCCGGTCGAGCGAATCGTCGAGATTGCCGGCGCGCTGGCGGGAGCGCTGGCCGCAGCGCATGAAAAAGGCATCGTGCATCGCGATCTGAAGCCCGCCAACGTCATGGTCGCGAACGACGGGCGGGTGAAAATTCTCGACTTCGGATTGGCGAAGGACGTCAGCCCCGACAAGCACACGGGCGCGACGATGACCTCCGCCGGACAGACCGAGGTGGGCGTCGTCATGGGCACGCCGGCTTACATGTCGCCCGAACAGGTTTCCGGCCGCACGCTCGATCCGCGGACAGACATCTTCTCGCTGGGCGTAGTGCTGCACCAGATGGCGACCGGAAAGCAGCCGTTCTGCGGAAATTCTTCCGCCGAACTGATCTCCGCGATCCTGCGTGACACTCCACCGCCGGTGACGGAAGTGCGGCCCGACCTGCCTTCCGATTTGGGGCGCATCATCCGGCGATGTTTGGAGAAGGATCCCAGCCATCGCGTGCAGACGGCGCGCGATGTCGCCAATGAATTTCGCGATCTGGCGCGGCAAACGTCCCAGAAGATTTCGGTTTCAACATCACGCGTCGCCGACTCGGGCGCAGCGCGTGCCGAGCAGGGGTTCTGGGTAGCGGTGCTTCCCTTCAAATACAGCGGCGCTAACCCTGACCTCACGGTTTTGGCCGAAGGGCTGACGGCAGACATCGTCACTGGACTGTCGCGATTCTCTTACCTGCGGGTAATTGCGCGCGGGTCGACGGCTAAATACTCCAGCGAGTCGGGAGATGTTCGGGCCATCGGCAAGGAACTCGGCGCGCGATACGTGATGGAGGGCAGCCTGCGGCAGGCCGGGGCGAAGCTGCGGCTCGCGGTACAACTGGTCGATGCCACGACCGGCGCTCACCTCTGGGCGGAGAACTATGAGCGTACTTTCAGTCCGGAAACAGTTTTCGAGTTGCAGGACGATCTGGTCCCACGAATCGTTTCGACGATTGCTGACATGAACGGAGTTCTGCCCCGGAGCATGAGTGAGGTTTTGCGCAGCCGCCCTCCCGAGCAGTTGAGTCCCTACGAGGCAGTGCTGCGGAGCTTCGGCTATTGCGAGCGGGGCACCCCCGAAGAACTGACTGCTGCGCGGTCCGGACTGGAAGCGGCGGTGCGCAAGGCTCCGAATTACGCCGACGCCTGGGCGATGCTCGCGTTCCTGTGCGGCCAGGATTACGTGCATGCATTCAACCTTCAGGCCGATGCCCTGGCGATCGGAGCCGCCGCCGCACGGCGGGCCGTGGAGGCAGGGCCCTCCAATCATCTGGCCTATTTCAGTCTGGCCCAGGTGCTCGCCTACCAAAAAGAATTCCATACTTTCCGGGATGCGGCGGAGCGGGCCATCGCGCTCAACCCTATGGACGGCAACTCGGTTGCTCTTCTCGGTGAGTTGATGACCTACGCAGGTGAGCGGGAGCGCGGCATGGAATTGGCGGGGCGCGCCAAGCAGCTCAATCCCAATCATCCCGGATGGTACTGGTTCGCCGATTTCTACAACGCTTATCGCCAGGGCGACGACCGCGCCGCGCTCAGCTTTGCGCTCAAAGTCAAGCTGCAAGGTCACCCACTCGCCCCCATGTTCATAGCGGCAGCCTCCGGGCAGCTCGGGGAAGCAGATACCGCTGCCAAAGCCGTGCGGGATTTGCTGAAAGTGCGGCCCGATCTCCCGGCCATTATGCGCACGCAGGTCGAGAAAGTCTGGGACCCCGAGTACGGCGAGCGCTTCCTCGACGGCTTGCGAAAGGCCGGGCTGGAGATTCCGGATACAGAATCAGCAGCCCCAACACCAGAGATTTCCCGTTCTGCCGCGAAGGCCGATTCGGGCGCTGCCCGCGCAGAAGGAGGTTTTTGGGTCGCGGTACTTCCCTTCAAGTACAACGGAGCCAACGCTGATCTGGCAGTCCTGGCCGAGGGGCTGACGGAAGATATCGTGACCGGGCTGTCACGATTCTCGTATTTGCGTGTCATCGCGCGCAGTTCCACGTTGCGATACGCAAACCAGGTGTCCGATCTGCGGACTGTGGGCAAGGGACTGGGCGCGCGCTACGTGATGGAAGGAAGTCTCCGCCTCGTGGGAACCACACTGCGCCTGGCGGTGCAACTGGTGGACACGAACTCCGGGGCTCATCTGTGGGCTGAGACTTATGATCGTCCCTTCAAGCCAGAGTCGGTGCTTGAACTTCAGGACGACCTGGTCCCGCGCATCGTCTCCACCGTCGCCGACCAGTACGGTATCTTGCCGCGCACGATGAGCGAAGTGCTCCGCAGCAAGAGTGAGGAACAGTTGACCCCGCATGAGGCGGTACTTCGCACCTTCAGCTACTTTGAGCGAATCACTCCGGACGAACATGCAATCGTACGGCGAATTCTGGAGCGCGCCGTCAAGAACGCGCCCGATCACAGCGATTGCTGGGCAATGCTGTCGATGATTTACCGCGGCGAGTATGCGCAAGGATTCAACACCGGGCCGGATCCCCTTGGCCGCGCAATCGCAGCCGCGCAGCGCGCTGTGGAATTAGCGCCCTCCAATGCCCTCGGCTACTGGGCCCTGGCCACAAGTCTTTTCTTCCACAAGGACAAGCTCGGCTTTCGCGCGGCGGCGGAGCGGGCCATGGCGCTGAATCGGATGGATGGATCCACCATTGCCTTTATGGGCTTGCTGATCGCTTATGCGGGCGACTGGGACCGCGGATGCAAGTTGGTGGAATCCGCCATGCAACTGAACCCCAACCATCCCGGTTGGTACCACAATGCGCTATTCTCCAATGCCTATAACAAGGGTCAATACGCCGAGGCCCTTGATGCTGCCCTCCGAATCAACATGCCCGGCTATTTTGCCAATCACGCGGCCCTGGCCGCGGCGCTTGGGCAACTCGGCCGGCGCGAAGCGGCGCAAAAAGCGGTGCGGGACTTGCTTTTCCTCCGGCCTGACTTTGCCACCGCGGTACGCGATGAATTCGCCAAGTGGTGGGAGCCCGAGTTGGTCGAACACTTTATCGACGGGCTGCGCAAGGCGGGGCTGGAAACAGCAGAAGATTCGGAGAAGCAGGCCCCGGCGCCCACGGGCACAACTTCGGGAGCGAGGCGTGCCACCACCGGCTCGGGAGCGACTCGTGCCGACGAAGGTTTTTGGGTCGCGGTGCTGCCGTTCAAATACAACGGCACGAACGCCGAACTCACCGCCTTGGCCGAAGGGCTCACTGAAGACATTGTCACCGGCCTGTCGCGGTTCTCCTATCTCAGGGTCATCGCACGGGGTTCCACGTTGCGATACGCCCACGAGTCCGGCGATGTCCGATTGGCCGGCAAGGAACTGGGTGCGCGCTATGTAATGGAGGGGAGCCTGCGCCAGGCTGGGAACAGGCTGCGCCTCGCGGTGCAACTCGTCGACACCAGTTCCGGCGCCCACCTGTGGGCCGAGACCTACGACCGCTCCTTCCAATCGGAAACAGTTTTCGAACTGCAGGACGACCTTGTTCCGCGAATCGTTTCCACGGTCGCCGACACTCACGGCGTTCTCCCCTACAGCATGAGCCAAACGCTCCGAGGAAAGAATCCCGATCAACTCACCCCCTACGAAGCGTTCCTGCGCGGATTCTCGTACTTCAAGCATGTCAACGAAGAGGAGCATGCCAGCGTGAGGGCGGGCCTGGAACGAGCGGTGCAACAGGCCCCGGGGAATGCCGACTGCTGGGCCCTGCTGGCGATGCTGTACCGGGAGGAAAACAACCACGGCTTTAACCTGCGGCCCGATCCTGTGGGACGAGCCCTCGCCGCAGCGCGAAAGGCCATTGACATCGCTCCATCCAACCACCTTGCGCATCATGCCCTCGCCTCGGTCCTGTTTTTTCGCAAGGAAAATCAGGCTTTCCGAAGCTCGGCTGAGCGGGCCATCGCGCTCAACCCGCTGGACGGCTTCACCATGGCATACATGGGGTTTCTCCTTGCCTACTCCGGCGACTGGGATCGAGGGTGCGAACTGGTGGAAAAGGCCAGAAACCTCAACCCGAATCATCCGGGATGGTATTGGTTCCCACCGTTTTTCAGAGCATATCGAAAAGGCGACTATGCCGGCGCTCTGGAATTCGCTCTGAAAGTCAGCATGTCCGGTTTCTGGCGCAACGAACTCGCGCTCGCCGCGACCTACGGACAGCTCGGCGAGTTGGAGTTGGCTCGCAACGCCGCGCGGGATCTGCTGGCCGTGCGGCCGGATTTCGCCGCAGTGGCGCGTCAGGAGTGCCTGAAGTGGTGGGATCCGGAGCTGGTTGAGAATCTGATCGAGGGCCTCCGCAAGGCGGGGCTGGAGGTTGGCGGCGAGAACAAGACGGTGGATAAAACCAGCCAATGAGACAGACTGGTTTGCATTATGATGTTGCGCAACCGGGGTCGAAATCCATCTTGAGGTAGGAAGAATGAAGAGAATGATGGCAGTGTTTACCGCGGCAATTCTCAGCCTGGTCTTGTGCGCATCGTTCGCTGTCTTTGCAGCGCCGGCGCCGGCACCCGCGCCGCCTGAGGGCCAACCGGAGATGACTTCTGCACTCGAACATCTCCGCGAAGCCAAGAGGGCGCTGGAATCTGCTTCTCACGACAAGGGTGGCCATCGCGCGAAGGCGATCTCCCTGGTCAACCAGGCCATCGCCCAGGTTGAGGAAGGTATCCGGTACGACAATACCCACACCTCTCCGGGGGAGAGGAAGCACTAGGGGTTCAAGCAACCGCCTCGGGCAGGAACCTGAGGGCTACGAGAACGGTGCGGCCGAGTGTCCTCGGCCTTGTACATCACACCATACCGCCGCTACCGCGCTTCTCGACAGCGCGGTAGCGGGATGGTTCGCCAGATCACTGGCGCAAAACCTGGTTGTCACGAACCACCAGCGCGCAAGCCCACAAAGTTCCGAACCAGATTTTTCCCTTCTGTGGTCAGCACACTTTCGGGATGGAACTGCACGCCTTCGACGGGAAATTTCCTATGGCGCAGTCCCATGATGACGCGGTTGCCGTCACGCTCGTTCGTGTAGGCGCTTACTTCGAGTTCTGCAGGCAGGCTTTTGTCTTCGACGATCAGGGAGTGGTA
>JAIQET010000044.1 GCA_020073645.1 Terriglobia bacterium
GGAGCTATATATAATTCGCGCCAAGCACTGCTTAAACGTTCTAGATTAGAGTTCGCACTTGGTAGTGTCAAGCGATCCGGCCGCGGTTTAACCGGCGTGCGACAATTCCGCCGAGTGGTGGACAAAAGCGCATGATTTTCGGCTTCAACACCGACGTGAAGCATGAGGACACCGTCTACCACGTGCAGAGCGAGGCGCGGGAAAACGAGCTGTTATTGCAGACGCAAGTGTTCGTCCGTGGCCGCTGCATCGGCAAGCGCGCTACCTCCTACGCCGACAAAGCGGCGCAGGGCGGTTTCACCGACCAGCAAAAAGAGCAGGTTCTGCGCGACCAGCATCGCCTGGTACTCGATACCATTCGTGAGGGGCGGCTGGATTCGGTCCTGGACAAGCGCGACACGCCCGAAACCCTGGCTGCCATCAAAGAGCTGGATGTGCAATGGCTCAATGCCGATTCCGTCCACGCGGAACGCAACCTGATCATGCGCTTGCGCGTCACCGACGGCGGCTCCGGGGTGCAAGGCGCCCGGCTGACTTTCCGTTTCGCCCGTCCTGATAAGGCCCCGTTCTATACCCAGGTGGTGACTGACGCCAGCGGCCACGCGGAAATGAAGCTCGAAATGGAAGAATCCTCTCTGTCGGATTCCTCCGTCCTGGTGCAAGCCAGCTACTCCGGTCGCACCGCCACCCGCAAGTTCCGCCTTCGCAAGGTAGAAGCGCAGCCGTAGTGCCGGCAGCCTGCCCTGAGCAAAGTCGAAGGGTCCCGCCGGCCAGCACGAGCGCATCCAGACCCACTTCTTGCGCCGGCCTTCAGCCCCCTGCGAGAATCAATATGAAATGAAACTTGTCATCAACGGAGAAGAGTGCAGTTTCGTCACCCCGCTAACGCTGGTCGGGCTGGTCGAGCAACTGGGCATGAAGCAGGATCGCGTCGCCGTGGAACTGAACCGCGACATCGTTCCGCGGGCGCAGTGGCCGGAAACCCATCTCGCCGAAGGCGACCAACTGGAGATCGTGCAGTTCGTCGGCGGCGGTTGCGCGACGAGACTCCGCGATGCCAAGGTCGAGGATTCCAGCCACGCTACTGGAGCGAACTGCTGAGCTGAAAGACCTGCACTCGGCGATTGCCCGTGTCAGCAACGTAAACCCGGTCCGAGGCGTCGACCCAGAGACCAGTGGGCGAAATGAATTCTCCGAGGTTAATCCCCTGGCGCCCAAAGGAACTCAGCAGGTGGCCCTCGCGGTCATAAACTCTGACGGTTGAGTTGTCAAGATTGCTCACATAGATATCGCCGTCTATGTCGACGCCCAAGCCCATCTCAGGGGCGTTCTTCTCCCCCCTGAAGGCACGAATACGGAATTGTCGTAACGGGTTGCCCTGGAGGTCCAAAATCTGGATGCGCGAGCCTTCCGAATCCAGGACAACCAACTCGTGTCCTGCCAGCACGATTTCGGTGGGAGCGTCGAACTCGATGGGACTGGCATTGCCTCTATATTTTCCGATGCGATTGAGAATATTGCCCTGAAGATCAAGCACAAACAAGAGGTTGCGACGGCTATCGAGCAGATAGAGGCGGCCGCTGCTGCGGTCAATCGCAATCCCAGCCGGAAGATGAAAGAGGCTCTCATTCTCGAGTTTCCCAATATATCTGAGAAATCTGCCGTCAACGTCGTAAACCAGAACCAGGCCTCGCTCCGAGTCCGCGATGTAGATGTTGTCTTGCGCATCGACCGCAACGCCATTCGGTGCCTGCAATCTGCGATGCGGTCCACCGGCAATGCGGAAGGCAGTGTTCGCGCCCAGCACGTGAACGGACACAGCCGCTGCATCGGAGACAATGATGCGGCCCTTGGAGTCCGTCGTCACATGATTGGGCGTCTGCAAGGCTGCTTGTCTCCCGTAGGCAAAAGTGACGATGCCATCGAGCAGCGCAGCGAACAGCGATTGCCCTTTGACGGTTTTCCTCGCATGGGCGGGCGGTTCGTAATTCTCGACCACGCGCTCCCTGGGACGGAGCGTGATGAAGGGCGGAACCTCGCTGGGCCGCAAGGCACGCACTCCCCGGATCGTAGAATCCCTGGCTTCCCCATTGCTCAGGCGGTTGAAGCTGGAGACTGCATTGAACTTGCCGTCCGGGGAATAAACGCCGACATATTCCACATGCGGACCGCAACCGAGGTCAACCTTGGGGAACGCCCGCGCCATCCGGTCCGGTCTGCTTTCACAGGTTGGATTGGGTGAGATATCCGCGAGAGGGTTGGTCTCGGCGTGGGCCGGAGTGAACCCACCTGCAACCACAAGAATTAGCGCTGAGAGTAAGCCGTGGGGGATCCAGCCAACCGAATAAGGCCGCATGAAGTGCCTCTCGACTGGCCACACAACAAAGTGGCTTTTCCCGAGAATTACTATCCGCGGGGCCGGTTGTCAATGCGAGAGACAAGCCCAATTCAAGATGTGTTCCCAATTTGGCCCACCATCAAATCCGTTTCGGGAAAAACTAAGCTGGTGCGCTGGAGAATCTCGCGCCCCACTTTCAGAACTTGGGACTCACGCTATCTACCACGTTCCGTACCGATACCGGTTCCGCCTCTGCGGCATCAGCTTGATGAGTAGAATGCCCGCGACAAAGCCACCCACGTGCGCCCAGAACGCCACTCCACCGGTGGTCTGACTGGTCTCGGCGATGGAAGTAGCCGCTCCGCTCAGGAACTGCACCAGGAACCAGTAGCCGAGCACAATCCACGCCGGCAGCCACCAGAAGGTGAAGAAGACGATCAGGGGCACGATGGTCAAAACGCGCGCTCGGGGATAAAGCACGAAGTACGCCCCCATCACTCCGGCAATTGCTCCACTGGCACCCACGCTGGGTATGTTCGATCCCAGGTTGAGAAGAATGTGCGCGACAGAGGCCGCAAAACCGCTGACCAGATAAAACAGCAGGTAAGGGAAGTGGCCCAGGTAGTCTTCAATGTTGTCGCCGAAAATCCACAGCACCCACATGTTGCCAATGATGTGCAGCCACGAGCCGTGCAGAAACATCGAGGTCAGGATGGGGATGAATGCCCCCGTGAGATCGAAGTGCGGGGAGCCACCCAGAGCTGCCGTGACATTCCGGGGCACGACCCCAAACTGGTACATCAGCGCATTGAGCATCCGCTGATTCTGCAATCCGACCGACCATTCGAACAGAAATATGACCGTGTTCAGCGCAATAATGAAATAGGTGATATACGGTGTGCTGAACCGAGGCGTGTCGTCACGAATAGGAATCATGCGAGACTTGGTAATTGGGAAATCGGGTAATTTGGTAATTTAGAAGCTGCAATCAATCAGGAATCGCCCGATTTCCCCGAATTCTGTTAGTTCACAATAGCAGAGAACCGCATGTGAATGCCGGGTAGGCGAGGTTTCAAATTACCCAATTACCCGATTACAAAATTACTCAATTCCTATGAACGCTGTCCTGGTCATTGACAAACCCGCCGGCCTGACGTCGCACGACGTGGTCAACCGCGTGCGCCGCATCCTGCAACAGCGGGCCGTCGGGCACCTCGGCACCCTGGATCCGCTGGCTACCGGGGTGCTGCCGCTGGTGCTCGGCAATCTAACCCGGCTGGCACAGTTCTATACCGCGTCCGAGAAGACCTACGAGGGCGTAGTCCGCTTCGGGTTCGCCACGGACACCTACGACGCCGAAGGCGAGGCAACCAGTCCGGCGCAGATAGTTAAAGTTTCACTTGAACAAGTCCGCGGCCTGGCGGCCCGCTTCCGGGGGACGATTGAGCAGATGCCGCCCCCGTTCTCCGCCAAGAAAATCCACGGAGTGCCCGCCTACAAACTGGCCCGCAAACACAAGGATGTACCCCTGAAGGCGGTCCAGGTCGAAATCAAGGAATTTGAAATACTCACCGCAGAGGGCGAACGGGCAAGTTTCCGGGCCCGCGTAGCCTCCGGAACCTACATGCGCACGGTGGCCCACGATATGGGCCAGCAGATGGGTTGCGGCGCCCATCTGGAGGCGCTGCGCCGGACCGCCCTCGGCGAGTTCGACCTGGCCGACGCCCACACTCTGGAGCAGGTGGAAGCAGCGGCCAAAGAAGACCGCACGGACGATCTGCTCATCCATCCGCGAAAGCTCCTGCCACAGTTTCCGTCCGTGACCGCCAACGAAGAGACCGCGGCTCGCATCCGCAGCGGCCGCGCAGTGAACCTGCCCGAACTGTCTCGCGCCCGGCAGGTGAAGGTTTTCTACGGGCAAAGGGAACTGATCGCCATTGCGACCCGAGTGGCCGGGAGCCTCTTCCATCCCAGGATTGTGCTGGCAGGCGATGCCACCCCCCAGCTTTCCGCCAGCCGGCAACGATAAGCCCCAAAAAAAGCGGCCTCATCAGGGCCCGCGGCATCTGGTGTCCTATCGAGGAATTAATGCCTATGAAGACAGCCGAACTGGTGCCGGTAAGGCCGGAAGCGAACGAATACGATCCCTACTACGACCGCTATATTTCGCTGGTTCCGGGCGCAGACATCATCACCACACTGCGGACCCAGTTGGATCAGACCACAGCGATCCTGAGCGCCGTCAGCGAGGAAAAAGCCGGGTACCGCTACGCGCCCGGGAAATGGAGCGTCAAAGAGGTCCTGGGCCATCTCACCGACACAGAGCGGATCTTTGCCTACCGAGCCCTGCGCATCGCCCGTAACGATCGCACGCCCATCGAAGGTTTCGAGCAGGACGACTACGTCCGCTTTGGCCCGTTTTCGGACTGCCGGCTGGTGGACTTGGTGCAGGAGTTTGGCCACGTGCGCCGCGCCAGCCTAAGCCTGCTGCGAAACCTCGACGAAAACGTCTGGAGCCGCCGGGGAATCGCCAACAAGAGCGAGATCAGCGTGCGAGCCCTGGCTTTCATCCTGGCCGGCCACGAACTGCATCACCGCAAGGTGCTGAAAGAGAAGTACGGGATTGCCTGAAGGCGGGGCCGAGGCCAGAGGGGCGACAACCCTCAGGCGGGCATGCAATGTCCGATAACATGTATTATGTAAAGTCATCTAAATCGGCCGCCCCGCAGGGCGTTCCGACCGCTGGCGAATCTGGACTAGGCTGAGATCACTTCCAAGACGTCTCGCTGGGGATGGTCGGACAACAATGCCAGTATTGCCCGATCCAGGGTAGCTAGCCTCCCCTTCCGGTGGAGGACCAGACCTAGCAGGTAAGCGTCGGTGACTTGCTGATGCCCCGCAATCCGGCCCTGAAAGGTTCGGACTGCCTCTTCGAAGGAAACGTCATCCGTCCAAAAATGATGGCCAGTACGACGGGTGCTGATGCGAAGTGCGTCAAGCGCCTCCGCCGGAGTCACCGCGCGCTCGGAAAAGGACGGGTTCGACAGGATCCTCACAAAAGCCGCCTCGGTGAATGGACAGGTGGCCCAGCTGTGGCAACCGGTTCGGGCAAACCATCGTTGCACCAGGCGATGCGCACTGTGGTCCGGCCAAGCCAGCGCAATCAGCACGTTCACGTCCAGCAGAAAGGTGTTCACTTCAGCTCGCTCTCATCCAGCTCCAATTCGATATTCTTCACCTGCTCTGTGGTCACCGCGGGCGAGCCAGGCGGCAAGTCGAACACCACCAGACCGTTGACGATGCGGGTGGGAGTGCGAACGGTTAAACCCTTGCGCAGTAGGTCGGAGACGGCTTTGCCCATGCCCAAGGAACGGTTTTCGGCGTAGGTCTTCACCGCCTGAAACACGTCGTCTTCCAAGCTGAGTGTGGTACGCATACTGCGATGATGCACTATTCCTGTTGTGATGTCAATCTATTAGACAAGCATCACAATAGCCAAGTGATGTCTACTCGGTCTCGAGGAGCGCACCCAACTCCTCCCGAAATCGCCGCAGTGCCTCCAGTCGCTCCGGGGTCGCTTCGACCATCTCCTGCTTGGCCTGGAAGACCTGGCGGCCTCCCACTTCGACCAGCACGCCCAGCACTTCCCCCATGCGCCAACCGGGAGTGCCCAGCATTTGCAGCCCGTCCGGAGTGGGGACCAACAGCGCGACACAGTTGTCGCGAACCACGCCGACGCACTTGGCAAAGCGATCAAAGGTCTGGAATTCAAACCCGGCGAGATAGAGGCGCTGGAGTTGGGAGGCGGGATCCACAGGAATTTGGTAATTGAGTAATCTTGTAATTGGGTAATCTTGAGTACCCCGGACGGTTCCCTGCTGTGGGCCTTAGATTACAAACTTACCCGACTACCAAATTACACAATCCGCTACATCTTGTACCGGCCCAGGTCCTCATCATTGAGGCCTTCAAGCCACTTGCGCAGTTCCTCGCCGGTCACGCTGTTGGAGATGTTGGTGGCCTGCTTGGAGTTCTTCAGGACTTCGTCTTCCACGTAGATGGGGCAATCCACGCGCAAAGCCAGGGCCAGCGCGTCCGAGGGCCGGGAGTCAATGCTGATGATGTGCCCTTCCCGCTCCAGCCAGATGACGGCGTAAAACGTATCCTCGCGCAGCTCGGTCACCACCACCTTGTGGACGTTGGCGTCCAGCCCCACCAGCACGTTCTTGATCAGGTCGTGCGTCATGGGCCGCGGGGTCGTGACCTTCTCAATCTCCAGGGCGATGGCGTTGGCCTCGTAAATCCCTACCCAGATCGGCAGCACGGTCTCCGTGCCCACGTCTTTGAGGATCACGATGGGCATATTGGTCACCGGATCCATCATCAGCCCGCGAATTTTCATCTCGACTTCCATCGTGACCCCCGAGGAATTTACGATTGCCGATTGCCAAGTGCCAATTTTTCTCGATCCAAGTTTCCCAATCGTCAATCGAAAATCGTGCTGCCTCAATTCATAGCTTCAAATTGCCAATCGGCAATTGGCAATTGAAAATGCGTTATACCACCATTTCCCCCAAAAGGCTGTTGGGAAAAATGGCCGTGGTGACTACCGGAACATAGCTTCCCAGGCCCGGCGCCACGCCTTCCGGAGCCTTGAAATTAAGTACTTTATTTTGTGACGTTCGCCCGATCCACTGTCCCCGGGCGTCGTTCTTCCCTTCAACCATTACTTCGATTTCTTGGCCAAGATGCCTCTGGTTCCGGCATCTCTGAATTTCCCGCTGTTTCTCCAGCAATACCGCCAGGCGGCGGGCCTTCTCTTCATCCGGGACAGCGTCCTCCAACCGCAGTGAAGGCGTGTTGGGACGGGGCGAATACTTGAAGCCAAAGACAGCGTCGTACTCGACTTCTTCAAGTAGCGAGAGTGTTTCCTCAAAATCGGCTTCGGTCTCACCGGGGAACCCTACAATGACGTCGGTCGTCATGCTGATCTCCCGCCGCGCCTCCTTCATCCATTGGATGCGTTCCAGGTACTGCTCGCGGGTATAAAGGCGCTGCATGGCGTCCAGCACCCGGGTCGATCCGCTCTGCACCGGCAGGTGCACGTGGTCGCAAAGCGACGGTACGGACTCGATGGCCTCGACGATGTCACGGCCGAAGTCCCGGGGATGCGAAGTCGTGAACCGAACCCGCTTGATGCCGGGGGCCTCTCCCACGGCGGCCAGCAGCTCCGCAAAGGTCTTCTTGCCCTGGGGATCCTTGTAGGAGTTTACGTTCTGCCCCAGCAGCTGGATTTCGGTGTAGCCCGCGTCGGCCATCCGGGCCGCCTCCGCAAGCACTGAATCCGACGTCCGGCTGCGCTCCTTGCCGCGGGTAAAGGGCACCACGCAATAGGCGCAGAACTTGTCGCAACCCTCGATGATGGTGATGTATCCCCGGTGCGGGTTGGTGCGGGCGGTGAATTCGGTCTCGAAGCACTCGTCGGTCTGACGATCGTCCAGCCCGGTCACACGCTGGTTCCCTGCCTCGATCTGCACCAGCATCGCGGGCAGATTCCGGTACGAAGCCGAGCCGCACACCATGGACACATGGGGCGCACGCGCAAAAACCTTCTCGCCTTCCTGTTGGGCCACGCAGCCCAGCACCCCGAACTTCTTGCCCTGCGCCTGCAGCTTCTTGTAGTCGGCCAGGCGGTGGAAAACCTTCTGTTCCGCCTTGTCGCGGATGGAGCAGGTGTTGTAGAGAATCAGCCCGGCCTCCTCGACGGTCGGAACTTGGCGATAGCCCTCGGAAATGAGCGTGCCAATGACCTTTTCGGAGTCATGCACGTTCATCTGGCAGCCGAAGGTTTCGAGGTAGAAAGTCTTTTGCGGCACCCCGGGCATATAGGGCAAGTATAACCTGCGGAGCGCTGGATTCGGCTAGATCTCCGGCCTACTTAATCCCGATGTAAATGTCGACCTGGGCATTTTGTGGGTCTGCCGCCCGCTGGTCGTAGAGTTCGAAATCGGCGCGGTAGGCCCGGTCTCCTCCCGGCGCGGACTTGGGTGTCGCCCAGATGCGGCCCCAAGTCTCAGGAACTACTTTGCCCACGAATCCTCTTTCTGAGGTGAACACGGCATATTTTCCGGCCGGAACCTTCTTGGCGACCATCCCTTGCGGAACGGTGTCCGCCGAACTCACCCGCGCGCCAATCAGGAATGTGTATGCGCCGCTGGCATCGCTCTCGTAATCGGTGTAAACCGCCAGAATGTTGGCATCTACCCGGTTGGGAATCTTGCTCAGCAGACCCTCCTTCATGAATCGGTCCCATTGCTTGCCGATGACACCTTCTCCCGACATCTCCTTAGCATTGGTCGTGCGGGCCGAGATTCCGATCACGGTAAAGCCGGGTTGGTGGGATGTCGGAGTCGAACGGGTCTCTCCCGCTCCGGCCGACAACGTAAGGAGGATTGCAGCAAAACCGAGCTCTGCGTATGCAGACATCATGAATGTCGATCCTTTCTGCTTCGATGCGCCTGCTTGGGGTCGGTGATGGCCTGGAAGACACGCTCCGGCGGCGCCACAATGAAGATTTCCGCGACAACCGCATCCTGATTGGGGGTGACCGAGATGGTTGCCATGCCATTGCTCCTTTATCTTTCCACGTGCTTCTTGAGCAGACCCAGAACGCCCGGCCAGCCGCCACTGTAGTCCTTGCGGCAAACCGTTTCCTGTACCAGACCGCTGTGCGTCACTTTCACCAGCGTGCCTGCTTTGGCTGGCGTCAGCTCCCACCGCACCAGCGTCCGGCGAGTGGGCTGCTCGTGCCAGTTGGCGACCCAGGTGTAGACCAGCAACCGCGGCGGGTCGTATTCCAGAATTTCGCCATCGGCCACGAACTCGCTGACCCCGTTGATGACCAGCTTGCCGGTTCGATCGGCGGTTTCGTAGTGCCACTTCCCTCCCCGCATGGCGTCCATCTGCCAAACCTTGGCGGGACACTCTTCGCTGCTCCACCAGCGCAGGAGCTGTTTGGCATCAACCAGCGCCGCAAACACGCGCTCGGGAGGCGCTGCAATTGTGATTTCCGCAACTACCGCATCCGGATCGGGAGTGATCGTCGTAGTCGCCATCGCGATGCTCCTCGCTTGCTGTGTATCCGATTACTCGTGAGCGCGGCCCGCAAAATCCTTGGGCGCTGGCCCGTGGAGCATGCTTGGGCCCAACTCCCGCATCCAGCACCCGCCCGTTCCTGGCTGAATGCCGAATGCTCGCTCAGTTCTTCCGCACCAGGTCAAAGCGCTCGCGCATTTCCTTGCCGTGATCCAGGAAAGTCCACTCCTCGCTGTGGTGGTTCGCATCGGTGAAGGTGAACACCACATGCTGCATGTGCCCTTCTTGCGGACTCGCCAGGTTGGTGGCATCCAGGAACTCAAACGTCATGGTCTTGCCATCGGGTGAAAGCGACGCCGTCATGCGCGGCTGGTTTCCGGCGGCGCAATAGTGGGTCATGAGCAGGCGGGCGCCGTCGAGATGGAACATGGTGATCATGTTTTCCGGCCCCTTAATTTCACTCATGAGCGCCGACCCTCCCGAAGTCACCTGGTAAACCACCTCAGCGGGCTGACCGTTGGGCGTCTTCCCTTCCCAGGTCCCCGCCAGGGACTTGAGTTTGTCAAAAGACTTCTGTGCATCAGACTGCGCGACAGCACAGGTGGTGACGAAAACAACCAACAGGGCAAAAGCGATGCGATGCAGTTTCATTTGTCTTTTCTCCTTGAGTTTGGCAATTAGCACTGAGCCCCTGAGCCTTGCGGCCCAATCTCGCAATGGACGGGCTGAATGCTGAGTGCTGAATGCTAAGTGCTGCTTTTCTTCTCCTTCGCATATTCGGTCTCAACAAATGCTTTCAAGCTAGCCAGATTCGCGCCCCAGAACACGCGATATTGTTGCAGCCACGAATCCACCGCCTTCAGCGGTGCCGGGTTGAGCTGGTAAAATCGGTGCCGGCCCTCTTTTCTCTCCTGCACCAGGTGAGCCCGGCGCAGCAGGCGCAGATGCTTCGAAATGGCCGGCCGCGAAACCGGAAAGGCCCGCGCGATCTGTCCCGCCGGCTGGCTGCCCCGCCGCAGCAGATCGAGTACCGCCCGCCGCGTAGGATCGGCCAGCGCACTGAAGGTGGCCTCCGAAGAATATGTAACCGATCGGTGACGCATAATGCGTAACTATAGGGTTACATATAAGACCGTGTCAAGAACTTTTTGAAGGCACCTTGTGGAAATCGGATCTGCTGATGACTGAGGCTAGGTCGGCCAACCTGGGGTTTGTCATTCCGAGCGCAGCGAGGAATCCCTATTCCCGCCCAATACTGGTGCTGGTAGGGATGCTTCCCCTTCGCCATGCTCAGGGTCAGCATGACAAATTCAATCGGGAGAATGGTTTCCGTTGCGCACCAGGTCGAGGAAAGCCCGATGCACCCGTGTGTCGTTCGACAGTTCGGGATGGAACGTGGCCGCCATCACTCTGCCCTGCCGCACCGCCACCGGATCGCTGCCCTCGGTCGCGATGACCTCCACCCCGGGTCCCACACGCTCGATCTTCGGCGCCCGAATGAAGACCATCTCCAGCGGCGACCCACCGAACTTCCCTTCCCGGATCGAGCTGTCAATCTGCCGCCCGTAGGCGTTGCGCCGGATACGGATATCGAGCGCGCCCAGTCCCGCCTGCTTGGGATTCTCCACTTCACTGGCCAGCAGGATGGCGCCGGCACAAGTGCCGAACGTGGGTTTCACCCGCACAAACTGTTTCAGCTTCTCAAATCCAGCTTCGCCCAGCAGATTGAGGAATGTGCCCGACTCGCCACCGGGAATCACCAGGCCGTCAATCTCGTCGAACTGCTCGGGCTTTCTGACGAGCACAACTTCTGCGCCCAGCTCTTCGAGCCGTTTGCGGTGGGCATCGAAATCGCCTTGCAGGGCTAGAACACCGATTTTCATCGAGGGGCACTCCTGTTCGGCTCCAGCAGACGTTCCAGATCGCGGGCGCCATGAACAATCCGAAGAATGAACACTTCGTCTTCGTGGAACTTGTAGAAGACCAAATGCTTGGAAAATCCTCTAATCTTCGCTCGTCTCACGTTCCGGAGTTCCGAGGATCGGAAGGTACACAGGCTTCCGGCAGCGGGATTCTTGACCACGCGCAACACGGCGGATGAGACCGCCTTCTCCCATCGCTTGGCTAGCGTCGCGCCGGACTCCGCGGTGTACCAATCGGCTTGTTCCAAGATGTCGGCGACGGCCGCATCGCTGAGGACAAGCCGAGTCTTTTTCACCGCTGGCGCGTCCGCTCACGGAGCGCGGCAATCAAGCCCTTCTTGCGAATTTCGGCTACCGGGACTTCAATCTTCGGGCCCTTGGCGGCTGCCACCAGTTCCTGCTCCAGGTTGCCTAAGCGCCGCTCCTTGTCCTGGCGAATCAGTTCGCGGACATATTCGCTGGGAGTGCCCCAATCACCCGAAGCTACCTGCCCTTCCACATACTCCTTCAGCGCTTCGGGAAGAGAGATGTTCAATGAAGTCATGGCCATGCCATCATAATATGACAGTTTATGACGGTTTCAAATTGAAAAGCATGGGACCAACCCGCTCAACGCAAGCTCCGCGCTACCAGCCGCGTGTCTGCAGCATCTGCGCCTCATCCAACGCTCCCACCGCCAGGCCCTTCATCGCCCCAACCAGATCCTCGCTGACTTCAAGTAATACTTTAGGGTCCTGATAGTGCGTAGTCGCCCGCACAATCGCTCGCGCCCGCTTCTCGGCTTCCTCCGGCGATACGAACTCCGTCGAATTCTTCATGAAGATGCCTGAGCCCACGAACACCGCCTCCGCCCCCAGTTGCATCACCAGCGACGCGTCCGCCGGGGTCGCAATCCCGCCCGCCGAGAAGTTCGGCACCGGCAACTTCCCTTCCTTCGCCACCATGCGCACCAGTTCGTATGGCGCCTGGTGTTCCTTCGCCTTGGCGTAGAGTTCCTCTTCGCTCAGCACGGTGAGGATCTTCATCTCCTGCACGATCTGGCGCATGTGCTTTACGGCGTGCACTACGTCACCGGTGCCGGCCTCACCCTTGGTGCGGATCAAAGCCGCGCCCTCGGCGATCCGCCGCAGGGCCTCGCCCAGGTTGCGCGCGCCGCAGACGAACGGGGTCTTGAAGGCGTGCTTGTCCACGTGATGGGCTTCATCCGCCGGGGTCAGCACCTCGGATTCGTCGATGTAATCCACGCCGAGTTCCTGTAGGATCTGTGCCTCGGCGAAGTGGCCGATGCGGCACTTGGCCATCACCGGAACGGAGACGGCCTTCATGATCTCGCGAATCTTCTTCGGTGAGGCCATGCGGGCCACGCCGCCCTCGGCACGAATCTGCGCGGGGACGCGCTCCAGCGCCATCACCGCCACCGCACCCGCCTTCTCGGCAATCTCGGCCTGCTTGTAGTCGGTGACGTCCATGATGACGCCGCCCTTCAGCATCTCCGCCAGCCCGGTCTTCAGCCGCAGGCTGGTGGAACTTCCGTTGTTCTGTGACATGGTGTGACTCTTTTCTGGATCGATTGCCGAAGCGACTGGCAGCCCGATCCGTGCTGCGGTCGTTCATTCTGCTGGTGGTAACCGGGCAACAAACTCGGCCATGTTCAGGATCGCTTCCCGTTGGTCCTATAACAAGTACCATTATTAAAACGGACGTAGTACCATTTTGGTTGAGGGTTGCGCATGGCGAAACACTCCGACGCTGTCTTCCTCCCCTCCATCAGCGTGGATCGTGCGTTCCAGATCCCGCTCTACAAGCAGATTTACGACGGGATCCGGCAGGCCATCCTCGATGGCAGCCTGCGCAGCGGTTTGCGTCTGCCCTCAACGCGCTTGCTGGCGCAGGAGCTGCGGGTATCGCGCAACATCGTGGTGCTGGCCTTCGAGCAACTGCTGGCCGAAGGCTACCTGGAGGCACGTACCGGTGCCGGTACTTCGGTGGCCAAGACCATGCCGGACGAACTCCTGCATGTGGGACGGCGAACCGCCCAGGAGCGTCCCGCGCCCAAACGCAAGCCGCTTTCGAAACGTGGCGCGCGTATTAGCAGCCTCAGAACTACGGTCAGTGCGCTCCTCCCGGGGTCTCGTTTTGCACCCTTTCAATACGGCCTGCCGGCGCTGGATGAGTTGCCCCTGGAAGTGTGGGGACGCCTGGTGGCGCGGCACTTTCGCCGAGCTCCCAAGGAACTGCTGGGTCTCGGACATGGCGATGCTGCCGGGTTCTGGCCGCTTCGCGAAGCGATTGCCTCTTACGCGGGCGTGGCTCGCGGTGTGCGATGCAGCCCTAGCCAGGTAATCGTGGTCAACGGATCGCAGCAGGCAATTGACTTGGCTGCCCGCGTTCTCCTCGATCCCGGGGATCGCGCGGTCGTGGAAAATCCCGGATACATGGGAGCGCGGTCTGCCTTGCAGGCGGCGGGCATTCAGCTGGTGCCGGTTCCGGTCGATCAGGAAGGATTGTCGATCGGCGCTCTGAAGCGAACGCCGGCAAACGCCAAGCTGGTTTACGTCACGCCCTCGCACCAGTTTCCCCTGGGCGTGGTGCTGAGCCTGGCGCGGCGGTTGGAGCTGTTGGATTGGGCCGCCCGCCACCGGGTCTGGATCTTCGAAGATGACTACGACAGCGAGTACCGCTACGAAAGCCGGCCCATCCCGGCTCTGCAAGGTCTCGATCAGGCAGGGCAAGTCATTTATGTCGGCACTCTGAGCAAAGTGCTGTTCCCTTCCATCCGCTTCGGCTACATGATCGTGCCCGAAGACCTGGTGCAAGCGTTTGTGGCCGCGCGCGCCCTGACCGACCTGTCTTCCCCGCTGATCGAGCAAGCTGCGCTGGCCGATTTCATCGCGGAAGGGCACCTTGCCAGCCATATCCGGCGCATGCGCGCGCTTTACCTGGAGAGAAGAGATGTGATGAAAGATGCCATCCGCAAGGAGTTCGACGGCTTGCTGGAAGTGCGCGACACCGAAGCCGGGATGCACTTTGTCGGGTGGCTCCCGGAGGGCGCCGACGATGCCTACATATCCAGCGAGGCCGCGAAAGCCGGATTCCACGTCATGCCGGTCTCGGCATTCGCGATCGCACCGCTCCCGCGCGCCGGTTTGTTGCTGGGTTTCGCCGGATTTCCAAAACCGGTCATCAGAAAAGGCATTCGAGAACTGAGCTTGATCGTGAAGCGATGCCTGCGAACCGCCCGCGTCAGCGCTCCACGAATCTAGCGAACATCTTGTGGGGATCAATCGCGATAAATGTTCCTCGGCTGCGGGCCAGCACTTCGCCTTTCTGGTTCAAAATCTCGGCCATGTTGATGTGCTGGCGCCCCCGCACTTTCACCTCCCGTGACTCCACCCGCAACGGCTTGTTCAGCGGCACCGGCTTCAGGTAGTTCACGGTGATTTCGGAAGTCAGCGCGATCACGTGCCGCAGCTTGTTTACCTTGCCCATGGCTTCGTCGAGGATGGTGGCAATGATTCCGCCGTGGCTGTGTCCGGGCGGCCCGGTGTAGCGCTTGCCCAGACGGAAGCGGCACACGAAGCAGTCGCGCTCTTCGTCATAGGAGAACTTCAGGCGCATGCCTTCGGGATTGTTCTTGCCGCAGGCAAAACAGTAGTTCTTCTGGATGCGAACGTATTGCGTGCCGTGCCCGTGACCGCGAGCTTTTTTCGCCATAAGCCAAGGATTCTACCTTGCCTCCGGGGAGACGCAGCAAGCTGCGTCTCTACAGGGCGCGGTTGTCTTGTGGGGACGCCGCTGGGTGCGTCTCACTTCTTTCTTTTTGGCAAATCCTGTATACATATCGGTTTCGCGAAAGAACAAAATCTTGGACCGCAGAGATCGCAAAGCAATTCGCCGAGGGCGCGGAGAAAAGCTGCAGTTTTATTCCTAAGTTTCTTCTCTGTGCCTTCGTGTCTCTGTGGTGGATTTGGAGCTTTGCCGTGAACTCTTACCGCTGCTTTGCGCTGGCAATCCTGCTTAGCCTTTCGCTGCCGCTGTTCTCTCAGACTCAACCGCCCGAGAGCAAGAAGAACGAACCCGCAGCCCAGAAAACGAAAAAGAAAGAAAAGCAGTCCGAGCCGGTCAAGCCTGCGGCCGAAGAAGAGAAGAAGGGCGGCATGAGCGCCGACACTTTCTCCGGTCTCCAGTTCCGCCTGATTGGTCCGGCCGCAGCCTCCGGACGTGTGATCGCGTTTGCCGTCAATCCCAAGAACAAGCTTGAGTACTACGTCGGCGTGGCCTCTGGCGGCGTGTGGAAGACCACCAACGACGGCACCACCTGGACTCCTGTCTTCGATGGCGAGGGTTCATACTCCATCGGCTGGGTCACGCTCGATCCCAACGATCCCTCGGTCGTCTGGGTAGGCGCTGGCGAGAGCAACAGCCAGCGCAGCGTGGGCTATGGCGACGGAATCTATCGTTCCGACGATGGCGGCAAGAGCTGGAAGAATCTGGGCCTGAAAAAGTCCGAGCACATCGGACGTATCGTCATTGATCCCCGCGACAGCAGGGTCGTCTACGTGGCAGCCGAAGGCCCGCTCTGGGGTCCGGGCGGAGACCGCGGTCTCTACAAGACTACCGATGGCGGGAAAACCTGGAAGGCCGTTCTTAGCATCAGCGAAAACACCGGTGTCGTGGACGTTGCCATTGATCCGTCGAATCCCGACATCCTCTACGCCGCTGCCTACCAGCGCCGCCGCCACGTCTTCACCCTGATCGACGGCGGGCCGGAAAGCGCCCTCTACAAGTCCACCGACGCCGGCGCTACCTGGAACAAATTGAAATCGGGCTTGCCCGGCGAAGACATGGGACGCATCGGAATCGCCGTTTCGCCCGTCGATCCCAATGTGGTGTACGCCACTATCGAGGCCGCCAATGGCAAGGGCGGTGTCTTCCGCTCCACCGACAAAGGCGCCACCTGGGAGCGCCGCAACGAATTCGACCAGGGCGCCATGTACTACGGGCAGATTATCCCCGACCCCAAGAATGTAGATCGCATTTACGTGATGAATGTTTTTGTCCGCGTCTCCGACGATGGCGGAAAAACCCTGCACAGGATCAACGAAGTCAACCACCACGTAGACAACCACGCCATCTGGATCGATCCCGACAACACCAAGCACTGCATTGTCGGCTCTGACGGCGGCGTGTACGAGACTTTCGATGGCTTCACCAGTTGGCAGTTCAAGGCCAACCTGCCCACAGTCCAGTTCTACGACGTTGCGGTGGACAATGCCCTGCCCTTCTACAACGTCTGCGGCGGCACCCAGGACAACTTCTCCTGGTGCGGGCCCTCGCGCACAAAAAATATCAACGGGATCATGAACTCCGACTGGTATGTGACCACCGGCGGGGACGGGTTCCGCTCGCAAGTTGATCCCGAGGACCCCAACACCGTCTATGCGGAATCGCAGTATGGCGTTTTGGTGCGTTACGACAAGCACACCGGCGAGCAGATTCTGATCCAGCCCGCCGAGGGCAAGGGCGAGGCTCCTCTGCGCTGGAACTGGGACTCGCCGCTCATCATCAGCCCGCACTCGCACACCCGGCTCTACTTCGGCGCCAACAAACTGTTCCGCAGCGATGACCGCGGCAACACCTGGAAACCCATCAGCGGGGACTTGACTCGCCAAACCGATCGCAACCAGTTGCCGGTTATGGGAAAGGTCTGGGGGCCGGACGCGGTTGCCAAGAACCAGTCCACTTCTCTTTACGGCAACATCGTGTCGCTGGCAGAATCGCCGCGCACCGAGAACCTGGTTTACGCCGGCACCGATGATGGATTGATTCAAGTCACCCAGGACAGCGGCACGACCTGGACCAGGTACGACAAATTCCCCGGCGTGCCCGAGACCACCTACGTCAGCCGCCTCGCGGGTTCGCATCACGCCGCAGGTACGGTTTACGCCGCCTTCGATAACCACAAGAATGAAGACTTCAAACCCTACCTGCTGAAATCCACCGACATGGGCAAGAGTTGGACTTCGATTGCCGGCGATCTGCCCGAAAATGGCCCGGTATTGGCCTTCGCTGAGGACCCGGTCAATCCCAACCTGCTGTTTGCCGGCACCGAATTTGGCGCCTTCTTCACCCTTGACGGCGGCAAGAAATGGATCCAGCTCAAAGGCGGCCTGCCCACGGTCGCCGTGCGCGACATGGTAATCCAAGCTCGCGAGAACGATCTGGTGGTGGCCACCTTCGGGCGTGGCTTCTACATCCTTGACAACATCACGCCCTTGCGGCAGCTCAAGGCGGATACGTTGCAGCAGGACGTAACCCTGTTTCCCACCAAAGATCCTCTGCTGTACATCGAAGGTCTGCCCCTGGGTCTGCCTAAGAAGGGCTTCCTGGGAGATGCGTTTTACACCGCTGACAATCCGCCCTTTGGCGCAACCTTCACCTATTACTTGAAGGAAAAGCTCAAAACCAGGAAAGAACAACGCCAGGAAGCTGAGAAGAAGGCCGAAAAGGAAGGCAAGCCGATCGCCTATCCCACCAATGACCAATTGCGCACCGAGGCCGAAGCGCCCAAGCCGGAGATGTACTTCATGGTGTACGACGATTCGGGCGCGCCCATTCGCCGCGTGGATGCAGCGGTGGACCAGGGTTTCCACCGCGTGGCTTGGAACCTGCGCTATTTTGCTCCCTCGGTCAGCGAGGAGGAGAATCCGGACTTTGGCTTCCCCAGTGCCGCCTCGCAAGGTCCGCTGGTCCTGCCCGGCAAATACTCGGTTCGGCTGTTCAAGAAGGTGGAGGGCACCGTGACCGAACTGGGGGCAGCGCAGTCGTTCACGGTCATCGCGGACGGTACCTCGGGCCTGAGCGCGGCGGACCGCGCTGCTCAAGAGGAATTCAACCGCAGAGTAGCGCGCCTCTACCGTGCCGTCTCAGGTGCCATCAACTCCGCGAACGATCTGGACTCCCGGCTCAAGAGCATCCGCAAAGCCTTGCAAGACACTCCCTCGGCCGACGCGCTGAATGGCGCTGCCGATTCCATCGAGCAGCGCAACCGCGAAATTCTGCGCGCCTTGCGTGGCGATGTCGTGCTGGCTGCCCGTAACGAAAATGTTCCCACCTCCATCAACGACCGATTGCAGAACATCATGGAAGGCGAACGTTTCGCCATTACCCGGCCGACGCAAACCCACCTTGACGCCTACGCCATCGCATCGGACGAGTTCAGCCAGCAACTCGCCAAGCTGCGCACGCTCATCCAGGGGGACCTCGCAAAACTGGAGAAAGATATGGAAGCTGCCGGAGCGCCCTGGACGCCGGGCCGCATTCCGGAGTGGCAACCGCAGTAGCCGGGAACCAAGACCGCCGAGGGCGCTGAGACCAAGCACATCTCCGTGCCCTCTGCGTCCTCCGTGGTTCCAACGGTCTTGCATGTCACCGAAAAGTGTGACCTGAGGTACGGAAAAACCGGCGCAGATGGCGGACCATAAAGACCTCGGGAGGTGCGCCGTGAAACCCACCCCTTGCGCTTTTCCCAAACTCCAGGTCAGCTTGCTGATGTTGCTCCTGGCCGCCGGAAGCATCAATCTCGCAGCTCAGGCAACCGCTAAACCCTCTCGCGGTGCCACCTTGTTTGCGGCGAATTGCTCCTCCTGTCACGGCTCTGACGCGACTGGAGACACCTCGCTCGGTAAGGCCCTGGGAGCCGCCAATCTGCATGCGCCCGACGTCCAGAACCTGAGCGACGCCGCCCTGAAGAAGGTCATCGCCGGCGGCAGCGGCAACATGCCATCCTTCGGCCGCCAGTTGAGCGATGCCGAATTAGCCCTGCTGGTCTCTCACCTCCGCGAGATCGGCGGCTCGAAGAGTGTGACCCTGGGTTCCCCGCACCCGCGATGCACACGCCACCGGGCGGCCCATCGCTGCTGCAACTCCACGCTGGACTAAGGCGGCAACCAACCGCTTGCACTGATCACACATAGCTGTGATAGACTTCCGGCCAACCCAGTGTGAATTGTTTTTCCAGTGTTGGGGTGTGGGGAAAATAGGCGACCCGTGGAGGTCTGGTAGATGGGCTTGGCTCTTCTGGTAGTAATCTGGCTGATCACCTTCTTTAGTACCTACTTCTTTGCTGCGAAAACCTGGTATTTACCCACGGGGATGTCGGCCGCCACGGCGGGCATCGATCACCAGTTCGCCGTGACTTTCCTGCTCATGGGGATTGTCTTTGTGCTGGCGCAAGGTGCGCTGGGTCTGTTCGTGTGGCGATACCGCGACCAGGGAGCCGCCACCCGCGTGCAGTACTCCCATGGCAACACTAAGCTCGAGGTGCTGTGGACCACCCTCACGGCCATCATGTTTATTGGATTGAACCTGATGGGCAGTCCGATCTGGGCAGCCGAGCGCTTCGCGCCCGCGCAAGCCGGAGCCGTGCCCGTGGAGGTCACCGGCATGCAGTTTGCCTGGTACTTCCGCTATGCGGGAGTAGACGGCAAGTTCGGCAGGACGGATCCCAAGCTACAGGACGCCTCGGCTGGAAACGAATCCGCCATCGGCTTGGACACCACCGACCCGGCCGCCAAGGATGACGTGGTCACCGGCACCATGTACCTGCCGGTGAATCGCGAAGTTGACCTCACGCTGCGCGCGGAAGACGTGATTCACAGCTTCTTCGTTCCCTCCATGCGCTTCAAGCAGGATGCGGTCCCCGGACTCGCCATCCACATGCACTTCACACCCACCCAGACCGGCGACTATGAGATCGCCTGCGCCGAGCTTTGCGGTCTCGGCCACTACAAGATGCACGGCATGCTGCACGTCGTCAGCCAGGAGGACTTCGACAAATGGCTGGCGGCACGGGAGGCGGAGAAACAGTAAATGGCAACCACGGCTGCCCTGCACGCGCACGCGCCCCAGGGCTTCATTCGCAAGTACATCTTCAGCTTGGACCACAAGGTAATCGGCCTCCAGTACTACTTTCTGGCACTGGTGGCGGTGTTCGTCGGCATGGCTCTCTCCTTGCTGATGCGCATCCATATGATCTGGCCGACGGCCGTTTTGCCGCTGATCGGTGAGATCAAGCCGGAAACCTACCTCAGCCTGCTCACCATGCACGGCACCATCATGGTGTTCTTCGTGCTGACCACGGCCCCGCAGGGCGGGTTCGGCAACTACTTCTTGCCCATCCAGATCGGCGCGCCGGATATGGCGTTCCCTGTCCTGAACATGCTTTCGTTCTGGACCACCTTCGTGGGCTTCGTGGTGTTGATCGCCGCCTTCTTTGTCTCCGGAGGCGCTCCCCTGCACGGCTGGACCGGCTACACGCCGCTCAGCGCGCTGCCTTCCGCAGGGCCCGGGGAACAGTTGGGCGCGGACTTGTGGATCACCAGCATCGCCATTTTCTGTATCGCTTCGCTGATGGGCGCGCTCAACTTCATCACCACCACGCTCGACCTGCGCGCCAAGGGCATGAGCATGATGCGCATGCCGCTGACTTGCTGGGCCTGGTTCATCACCGCTATCCTCGGCCTGCTGGCCTTCGGCGTGCTGCTCTCCGCCGGCATCCTGCTGCTGCTGGACCGCAACCTGGGCACCAGCTTTTACGTGCCCCTGGTGGTAGTGAACGGCCAGATCATGGCACACAAGGGCGGCTCTCCCCTGCTGTGGCAGCACCTGTTCTGGTTCTTCGGACATCCCGAGGTCTACATCGCCATCCTGCCCGGCATGGGGGTGGCCTCGCAGATTCTCTCTACCTTCTCGCGTAAGCCCATCTTCGGCTACAAGGCGATGGTGTACGCCATCATGGCGATTGGGTTGTTAGGCTTCATGGTCTGGGGCCACCACATGTTTATGAGCGGCATGAGCCCCTACTCAGCGTTCGCCTTCTCGGTGATGACCATGGCGATCGGCGTACCCTCGGCCATCAAGACTTTCAACTGGCTGGGCACGCTCTACAAAGGACGCATCCGCTTCCAGACGCCGATGCTGTTCGCCATCGGCTTCGTTTCCATGTTCGTCTCCGGCGGACTGAGCGGCCCGTTCCTGGCGCAACCCGTGCTGGACATTCCCCTGCATGACACCGCTTTCGTGGTCGCGCATTTCCACCTGATCATGGGGGTGGCCGCTATCTTCGGCATCTTCGCGGCAACCTATTACTGGTTTCCCAAGATGTTTGGCCGGATGATGAATGAGACCCTGGGCAAGGTCCATTTCTTCGCGACCTTGATCGGCACCTATTGCATCTTCATGCCCATGCACTACCTGGGCCTGGCGGCCCAACCCCGGCGCTACTCGCAATTCACCGAGGTCGCCTACCTGCATCGGCTGATTCCGCTCAACGAGTTCATCACCTATGTCGCCATCATCACCGTGGCTGCGCAGTTCATCTTCCTGTTCAACCTGTTCTGGAGCATGAAGAAGGGCGCCAAGGCCAGCGACAATCCCTGGGAAGCGACCACGCTGGAGTGGAGCACGGCGACGCCGCCTCCACATGACAACTTCGGTGGTCACACCCCGGTGGTCAATCACGGTCCGTACGAATACAACGTGCCCGGGGCGCCGCGGGATTACATCATGCAGACCGACCCAGTAACCGCTGAGGCGCACTAGACACAGGGTATGGCGACTTTGTCTCCGACAATTGCGATCAAAGATGTAAGACCCGGCCGGGGTGGCGCGGGAGTGCGTCCCCCCGCGGGCGGTGGCGGCGATGGCCCTGAAGGCGGCGGTTTCTCCGATTACGGTGCCCGCTTGCGCCGCGCCCGCCTGGGCCTGATCGTGGGCCTGACGTCGGTCCTCATGATCTTCGTGGGCTTCACCAGTGCTCTCATCTTTCGTCAGGGTGTTCCTACGCTGGATGAGCGCACCGGCCAGTACATTCACGATTGGCTGCAGGTGAATCTGCCCATTCCCCTGTTGCTGGTGAACACCTTCATCCTGCTGGTCAGCAGCGTCACCATGGAGTTGGCGCGCCGCCAAGTCACTCGTCAGGCGGCTTTGGCTCCGGTGCGATCCATCCCGGGAGTCTCTGTCGGCGACGAGCGCGGCTTTCCCTGGCTGTACGTGACCGTCGTGCTGGGACTGGGATTTCTGGCAGGGCAATGGATGGCCTGGCGTGAGCTGGCGGACCGTGGTTTCTCTGTGGCCACCAGCCCGAGCAGTTCGTTTGTTTATTTGCTGACCGGGACCCACGCCGTGCATCTTGCCGGAGGTTTGGTGGCACTCATTTATTCTTCTGCCGCCGCTCTCTTGCACAAGCCGGTCGAGGCCCGCCGCATCGCGGTCGACGTGACCGGGTGGTACTGGCACGTCATGGCTTTCTTGTGGATATACCTGTTTGCACTTTTGTGGTTTACGCGTTAGCCCAATCAGGAGATCGTGACCATGTCTGATGTCGCGGTGCAACACGGATTGACGGGGGCGTACGAACCGTCACTGTTCGGCACCTATTCCAAAAAGATCGGGATGTGGCTGTTCCTGCTCTCCGATTCCCTCACCTTCGGAGCGCTGCTCTACGCCTACAGCTACGGGCGCATTTCCAACCCGAGTTGGCCCACCCCTTTCCATTCCAGCAGCATCATCAACGCGACCTTCATGACAGCCTTCCTGCTCACCAGTTCGCTCACCATGGTGCTGGCGGTGAGGGCGTCAGTCGATCACAAGCCCAAGCAACAGATGTGGTTCCTGCTGGCGACCATGCTCTGTGGCACGGCGTTCGTCGTGCTGCACGGCCGGGAGTGGAGCCACCTCATCTCCGAAGGCCTCAGCCTGCCCGTGTTCCCCTCGGTCCCCGGCGCCGAAGCCAGCCCGGAATTTGTGAATGTGACCAGGGATGTGCCCCAGTTCCCCGCCACCTTCTTCGGCCTCACCGGGATGCACATGCTGCACGTCACCCTGGGGGTGATCTATTTGGGCGTGATCGCCTTCCGTAAGAAGTTCATCCCCGTGCTGCTCCTTCTGTGGTTGGTGGCATGGCTGGGAACCCCGGCCTACAGCCCTTTCCATTACGGTGCCCACGTGCTGCTGGTCGCCGCCATCGTCTGCACCGTGATTTTGTGGCTGAAGCCGAAGCTGTATGACTCATCGGATGTGGAAGTCGCCGGTTTGTACTGGCACTTCGTCGATTTGGTCTGGATGTTCATCTTCCCGCTGGTGTATTTGATGTCCACCAGGATCCTCTAGGAGCCGGAACACACAATGGACGCCGTGCAAACCGCCATCGTCGAACGCGTCGCCGAGCAGCATCGCCACCACGCCAAGGGCCAGTTCTTCTGGGTTTGGGGCGCGTTGCTGGTTATCACCGCCATCGAGGTCTACCTCGGATACCAGAACATGCAACCGGTCCGCATGCTTAGCATCCTGATGGGACTTTCCATCATCAAGGCCGCCCTGATCATCGCCTACTTCATGCACATGAAGTTTGAGGTTACGCGCATGAGGTGGCTGACCATGGCTTCGCTGGTGTTCTGCCTGGCCATGATGTGCGTGTTCTTCCCCGATGCTTTCCGCATCTTGCATTTGGCGGTGCGATGAAACCGCGCCTGGCCGCACTCGGGTTGCTGGTGCTGCTCTGGGCGGGCCCTGCTTTCGGTCAGGGTTGTGCCATGTGCTACAGCAACGCCTCGGGAACCACGAAAGAAGGCCAGCGCGCCATCAGCCGCGGCGTGCTGGTGTTGCTGGTTCCGCCGGTTGGCTTTATGACGCTTGGAGTGGGCCTGGCCTTCCGCTACGGCAAAAGGCGCGATGAAGCCCAACTGAGAACCGAGAACTAGGAACTGATAACTGGGTTTCTCACAAGAGTTGTTCCCTGTACTCGAAGTCCCCGGTAGTGGTGCAGTTTGAGTTCGTCCGATGGCCTTCTTTGCGCCCTTTGCGAATCCTTGGCGTACTTTGCGGTTTAAGACCTTTTGCCGCAAAGCTCGCAAAGAAAGGCCGCAAAGTCCGCAAAGCAAGAGGTGGTCGAGATTCTCAGACTGCACCACTACCAAGTCCCCGCCCCCACAGAAAGTCACCGGTCAACTGTCTTATAATAGAGAGATTCTGTAGCCCTCCCGAAGCCACCAGAGGACCCTCCCCTGCGGACTGTCCCCAGTGAGCGGCCCGGAGCGGCTGCGGTGGGTCGCCTTGACTGATGTCCACGGAAACCATTGTTGTTCGCGGCGCGCGGGTTCACAACCTCAAGAACATCGATTTTGAAATCCCGCATAACTCGCTGACCGTCGTCACCGGCGTGTCCGGATCGGGCAAGTCGTCCCTTGCCTTCGACACCATTTACGCCGAGGGCCAGCGCCGCTACGTCGAATCGCTCTCGGCTTACGCCCGCCAGTTTCTGGAACGCATCGAGAAGCCAGATGCCGACGTCATCGACGGCATCGCCCCCGCCGTAGCCATCCGGCAGAAGAACACCACCCGCAACCCGCGCTCCACCGTCGCCACAGCAACGGAGATCTACGACTATCTGCGGCTGCTGTTTGCCCGCGTCGGACGCACCTACTGCCTACAGTGCGGCAACCAGGTCAAGAAAGACACGGTGGATGAAGTCGCTGGCGCCGTGCTTGCCATGGGAGAGGGCACGCGCCTGAATGTCCTGTTCCCACTGCACGTCCCGGCAGTCGCGATCGAGAGCGACAAGCCCAAGCGCCAGAAAAAAAGTAGCGCCGGCGTCTCGCCGGCTGTCGCGGGGGCGTCCCGCCCCCGCCCCGCACGGGAGAGCAGCGCTCTATCCGACGCCCTTAAGACTCGCCTCTTCGACCTCCGCAAGCGCGGCTTTAACCGCCTCTACCAGAATGGCCAGATCTTCGAGTTCTCGACCCCCGAATCCCTGCTCGACGTCAATTTCGCCGATCCTGTCTTTCTGCTGGTGGACCGCCTCGCCGTCTCCCTCGACGCCCGCGCTCGCATCGTAGATGCCGTCGAGATCAGCTACCGCGAAGCCGGAGAAGTCATTTTCGAAACCGCCCCGCGCGATGATCAACCGTCACAGCAAGTGCGCTTCTCCCACCGCTTCGAGTGCAAGCACTGCAACCTTCGTTACGAAGAGCCCGAGCCGCGCCTGTTCTCCTTCAACAATCCGTATGGCGCCTGTCCGCGCTGCCAGGGGTTCGGCAACACCATTGACTTCGATCTCGATCTCGTAATTCCCGACAAGACCAAGACG
Organism: Terriglobia bacterium; assembly: GCA_020073645.1. Classification (GTDB taxonomy): domain Bacteria; phylum Acidobacteriota; class Terriglobia; order Terriglobales; family Acidobacteriaceae; genus JAIQET01. The sequence goes on from JAIQET010000044.1 coordinate 25,505, forward strand.
CTGAACGAGGGCGCTATCGAGCCTTGGACCAAGCCCAAGTACCGTCCCCTATTCACCGAGCTGAAACGTTTTGCGCGCCAGGCGGACATCCCGCTCGATGTGCCCTGGTTGGAGCTTAGTCCCGAGCACCAGCGCCTGGTCATTCAGGGCGAAGGCCGTTTCTTCGGTGTGCGCGGCTTTTTCAATCACCTGGAGCGCAAGAAATACAAGCTGCACGTGCGCGTCTTCCTCAGCCGCTATCGCGGATATTCGATGTGCTCCACTTGTGGCGGCGCCCGCCTCCGTCCCGAAGCCCGCCAGGTGAAGATCAACGGCAAGAACATCTGTGACGTGTGCAGCATGACAGTAGAGGAATCGTCGAAGTTCTTTGAACAGGTTCGACTGACGGATCAAGAAGCCGCCATCGCGGAAAAGCTCCTGCAGGAAATTCAGGAGCGCCTGCGCTTCCTTAACGACGTGGGCCTGGAATACCTGACGTTGGACCGGCTCGCCTCCACGCTCTCCGGAGGTGAGGCCCAGCGCATTCAGCTTGCTACCTCGCTGGGCTCGCGCCTGGTGGGAACGCTGTACGTTCTCGATGAGCCCTCCATCGGCCTGCACAGCCGTGACACCCACCGCCTGATTCGGATCCTTCACGACCTGCGCGATCTCGGCAATACCATCCTCGTAGTCGAGCACGATCCCGACGTCATGCGCGCTTCCGATCGCATCCTCGATCTCGGTCCCGGCGCCGGCGAGAACGGAGGCAAGGTCATCGCAGTCGGAACCTATGACGAAATTCGCAAGACTCCGGCTTCCCTGACCGGCCGCTATCTTGCGGGAGAACTTCGCATCCAGTTGCCCAACGTTCGTCGCAAGCCCGGTTCACGGCAGATCCGGATTCATGGCGCGCGCGCCCATAACCTCAAGCGCATTGACCTCGCCATCCCGCTGGGTATGATCGTGGCCATCACCGGCGTCTCCGGTTCCGGCAAATCCACCCTGCTGCACGACGTGCTCTACCAGGCTTTGTCCACTGCCAAGAAGCAGGTCAACACCGCGCCGCCACCGGCGGCATCATGGGATCGCTTGGAAGGTGCGGAATTCATCGACGAAGTGGTGCTGGTGGACCAATCCCCTATCGGCCGCACTCCGCGCTCCAATCCGGTCACATACATCAAGGCGTTCGACGGCATTCGCGACCTGTTTGCTTCCCTGCCCGAGGCACAGAAACGCGGTTTTGCCGCTGGACACTTCTCCTTCAACATCCCCGGCGGCCGCTGCGAAACCTGCCAGGGTGACGGCACGGTCACCGTCGAGATGCAGTTCCTTGCTGACGTCGAACTGATCTGCGAAGAATGCAAAGGCACGCGCTACAAGCCACAGGTGCTGGAAGTCCGTTCCCGCGGCAAGAACATCCACGAGGTCTTGAACCTCACCGTCAAGGAAGCCCTGCAATTTTTTGCTGGCGTCCCCAAGGTGGTGGACAAGCTGCGGGTGCTCGAAGAAGTTGGGCTGGGCTACCTGCGGCTGGGCCAGTCAGCCACTACCCTCTCCGGCGGCGAAGCCCAACGCATGAAGCTGGCGGCGCACTTGCAGCCGGCGGCGCGGGAGATCGGGCGCTCCCACGCTGAAGGACATCACCGCAATCGCATCTTGTATATCTTTGATGAGCCCACTACCGGCCTGCATTTCGACGACGTGAGCAAACTACTCTCCGCCTTCCGCCGTCTAATCGACGCAGGTGGCTCGATTCTGGTGATTGAGCATAATCTGGAAGTGATCAAGACTGCGGATTGGGTGATCGACCTCGGCCCGGAAGGCGGCGAACGCGGAGGCTACGTGATTGGTGCCGGTCCGCCCGAGGCGATCGCCAAGCTGCCCAACTCATACACCGGAAAGTTTCTGTCGCGTGTGTTAAACGGAAATGGATCGTCGCGCACCAATGGCCGGAAATAGACAACTGTGTAGGCGCGGCTCGTGTGGGGACGGGTCTCTGACTTGTCCCAGCCGAGCGAAGCTCGGCGGCGCGGGGAGTCCCCCTGCGCTCGTGACGCTGCTTGCCTTCGCACTGTGCTTCGGGGCCAGTGCTCCTGCCCAGACCACCGGCAGAACCGTCCGCCACCACACCGTTGCCGTTGAAGATTCTTCGCAACCTCCCGAACTCACGCAGGCCGAAGCCGCCATCGAAAAAAAAGACTATGCCGCCGCCGAGCCGCTGCTGAAGAAGGTGGTCGCCGCCGCTCCCGGCAACTACACTGCCTGGTTTGATCTGGGATTCGTCTACAACGCGCTCGGCAACACCGAAGAATCCATCGCCGCCTACCGCAAGTCAGTAGATGCCAAGCCCGACGTTTTCGAGTCCAACCTCAATCTCGGCCTGATGCTCGTCAAAGCCGGCCAGCCGGAGGCGGAACAGTTTCTCCGCGCCGCCACCGCGCTGAAACCGACTTCTCAAGTGGAGGAAGGTCTCGCGCGCGCCTGGCTTTCGCTGGCTCACCTTCTCGAAGCCACCAAGCCCGACGATGCTCTTGCGGCCTACCGCCAATCCGCCGCGCTCAAGCCCAAGGACCCCGAGCCTCATCTTGCCGCCGGCCTGCTGCTGGAAAAAGGCAACCACTTCGCCGACGCCGAGCAGGAGTACAAGCAGGTCCTGGCGATCGACCCGCAGTCTGCCGATGCCCTCACTGGCCTGGCTAACATCTACATGCGCGGCCGCCGTTTCACCGACGCCGAAGCGACTCTACGCCAGCTGGTCGCTTTGCATCCCGATGACCCCGGCGCCCACATGCAACTCGGCCGCATGTTCGCCATTGCCGGGCAGAACGACGAAGCCATAGCTGAACTTCAGGCCGCCTTGAAAATCGCTCCCGGAGATGCTGGGGCACAACGCGATTTAGCCGACCTCTACGTCAACGCCGGAAAATACGATTTGGCCGAGGTCCTGTACCGTTCGCTGCTGGCGGCCAATCCAAAAGATGCCGTGTTGCACCAGGGACTGGGCCACGCATTCCTGAAGCAGCGTAAATTTCCCGAGGCCCAGCAGGAATTCCTGGCAGCGGTCAACCTGAAACCTGACCTGGGCAGTGCCTACGGCGATCTGGCCATCGCGGCCGACGAGAACAAGAATTACGAACTGGCGCTCAAGGCTCTGGATGCGCGCGCCCGCTATCTGCCCGAAATTCCGGTCAGTTACTTCATGCGCGCCACCGCCTATGACCACTTGCGCGACTACAAGGCGGCGGCGGAAAATTATCATCACTTTCTGGAAGTCGCGAACGGCCAATTCCCCGATCAGGAGTGGCAGGCGCGGCACCGCTTAATCGCTATCGAACCGAAGAAATAATCGCCATGCGCACCTGGGCCATCGTTCTCGCCATCCTGATCGCCGCCTCGCCGGCTCTCGCGTTCAAGGAGGAAACTCTCCAGCAACTGATCGCCCGGGCGGAAGCGGCCCGCCTGGAAGACCGCCCGCCCCTCTATGCCGAAATCGCCGAGCGGCAACTCAAGTCCGCCGACCAGTTGTACACGGCTGGTAAGGTGGACGATGCCGGCACCGCCGTGAACGACGTGGTCACCTTCTGCGAAAAGGCTACCCATGCCGCTACTAAGTCCGGCAAGAAGCTCAAGAATACGGAAATCGCGGTGCGCAAAATGGCGGCCAAGCTGCGCGACATCCGGCGCAACCTGGCCTTCGAAGACCAGGCGCCGGTCAAGGCGGCGGCAGACCGCCTGGAAAACATGCGCACCGAATTGTTGTCCCATATGTTCGGCGGAAAGAATCAGAAATGATCCACACTCGCCACACCTTCGCCTGCTGTCTTCTGTCGCTGCTGCTGCTGTCCGCCGCATGGGCCGAACGGCGCCGCGATCCCCTGACTCCGCCGGAAATCGATGAGTTGCGCGATGCCGCACAAGAACCCGATGAACGCCTCAAGCTGTACGTCAAGTTTGCTCGTGCCCGCCTCGATACTCTCGAGAAGACGCGGACTGATCCCAAAGTGACCAACCGGGGCCAACAAGTCCACGACCGCTTGCAGGATTTCCTCGACGTGTACGACGAACTGAACGACAACATCGACACCTTCGCCGACCGCAAGGATGACATACGCAAGACGCTGAAGATGATTATCGATGCTGACACCGAGTTCCAGGCCAAGCTTCGCGCCCTCAAAGATTCCGCTACTGCCGGTCCGGAAGAAGCCAAGCAGTACGAATTCCTGCTGGCTAACGCCCTCGATACCCTCGACAGCAGCGCCCAGGACCACCGCCAGTTGCTGACCGAACAGGAAGAGTTAGCCAAGCAGAAAAAACTGGTGAAACCTGACGCCCAGGACTCGCGAAAACCCCACTGAGGCTGCCGGATCGCGAGAGTCGGGCGGAACCTTGCGGTTATCTGGGATGGGAGATTTTCCCGTGCTAATCTAATTCCAAGGTGAGGGACCGGCTGCTCCACATATTTCAGGAAACCTATGGCGAACTCAGCCCCCGTTCGCCCACGCCGGAGTTCACCATCGAGTTTTTCGCCTTCACCAACATCAACCACACCATCCGCTTGCGCCAGGGCAAGCTCCTGGTTCGGCTCTCTGATCTGCTCGAAGGCGCGCCGGAACCGGTGTTGCGTGCTCTTGCCCATATTCTGCTGGCCAAGATGTATCGCAAACCGATCGCACCCGCCCACGCTACCCGCTACCGTCGTTACGTATCCAGCCACGAAATCACGCGCAAGGCGCACCTGGTTCGCCAAATGCGTGGCCGCAAGCGCATCGCATCTGCGAAAGGCCATACTTACGACCTGGAAGCGGTTTTCGACGACTTGAACACCCGCTTTTTTCACGGCTTGCTGGCCCGGCCGCGGATGACCTGGAGCCGCGACCACGCCCGCAACAGCCTCGGCCACTACGACCCCGCACACAACGCTATCGTGGTCAGTCGCGTCTTTGATCATCCCCACGTGCCCCGCTACGCCGTGGAATACATCGTCTACCACGAGATGCTGCACCTGAAGCATCCGGTGAAGCTGCGCGGCAGCCGGCGCTGCGTGCATTCGGCTGAGTTCCAGGCGGAGGAAAAACTGTTCCCTCACCTGGACAAAGCCAGGCAGTTTCTGAAACAGCTGTAGCGCCGGAGGACGTCTCAGCCGTAGCGCCGGCGTCCCGCCGGCCACGAAAAGCGTAGGCCGTGGCACAGCTTCGCCGGCCCACTCATTTCGACTTTGCTCCGGGCAGGATCTCAACCAGCAGAAAGCGGGAATTGGGATGACGCCGTGTGCACGGACCCACTGACACAGGGACCTGCGTTCCTGGTGGCCGGCGGGACGCCGGCGATACGGCCCCAAGTGATGCAAATCACAACAGGTTGTGATCCGATGCGTTGACGCCCGGAAGCCGCGCAGACTATCCTAAGTACTTGAAATTGAAAATCATTTTCAAAATCACCGGGGCCCATTCCTGATGCTGCAGGCCTTCATCATCACCTTGCGCGAGGGCGTCGAAGCTGCCCTCATCGTCGGCATTACCCTGGCCTACCTCGCCAAGATCAACCGCCCCGACCTGCGCAAGTCGGTCTACACCGCCCTGGTCTCGGCCTTTCTGGGCAGCATCGGGATCGCCGTGCTGCTGTCCCACACCCAGTGGAACCAGGACGTCTTTGAGGGCTGGATCATGCTGGCCGCCGCCTTCTTTGTGGTCACCATGATCATCTTCATGATGAAGACCGGCCGCAAGCTGAAGGGCCAGATTGAAGGCAAGATCGGCTTGCTGGCGGGCGACGACGCTCGCTTCGGGCTCTTCCTGTTCGTGTTTCTCATGGTGCTGCGGGAGGGCGTCGAGACCGTACTGATTCTGGGCGCCGTTTCCTTGAATTCCACCGAATTGCTCAGCTTTCTCGGCACCCTGCTGGGCGTGCTCGTAGCCGTCCTGTTCGGCGTGATGTTCGTCAAGGGAAGCGTGCGTATTAATCTTCAGAAGTTCTTCCGCGTCACCACGGTGATCCTGTTCTTCGTGGCTGCGCAGTTGATCGTGGCCGGAATGCACGAACTCTCGGAATACGGCGTGCTTCCCTCCTCCAAGCAGGAGATGGCGATCATCGGCCCCATCGTCAGCAACGATCTGTTCTTCTTCATCACCATCTTCGCTTTGGCCGCGCTGATGGTGCTGTTCGAGGTCAAACGGCGTGAACCAGTGGCGCTGCCAGCCTCGGCCGCGGAGCGCCGCATGGCTCTCTGGAGCGCCCGCCGCGAGCGCTTGTGGATGGCCTCGGTCTACGCCAGTTCGTTCCTGTTTATCGTCCTGGTCACCGCCGAGTTCATCTACGCCAAGAGCGTGAGCGCGCTCTCGCCTGCCACCGAGGTCACCTTTGTAAACGGCAAGGTCAGCATCCCGCTCTCCCAGGTCTATGACGGTGACCTGCATCGCTTCGTCGCCACCGAAAACGGCGTCCAGGTGCGCTTCTGGCTCTATCAAAAGCCCGACGGCAAAATCGCGACCCTGTTTGACGCCTGCGAGATCTGCGGGCCCGTCGGCTTCTACAAGACGTCCACTGGAGTGGTTTGCAAGAACTGCGCGGCTCCCATCAACCCTCAGTCGGTGGGTATGCCCGGGGGATGCAATCCCATTCCCCTGAAGGCAACGGTTACATCCGACGCAGTGATTATCTCGGAGGCGGACGTAGCGGGCGGCGCCCACTACTTCCAGCGGCCATAACCCATGTTCGTGCGCCTCGTCTACGAATCGTTCCGGCGGCAGAAGCGGCGCAAGCTCCTGGCGGGGGTCGCCATTACGCTGGGCGTAGGCGTCGCCACGGCCATGATTGCGGTGGCCACCGACATCGGCGACAAGATCAACCGCGAACTGCGCAGCTATGGTGCCAACCTGGTCGTCACCCCGCAGGAGGATACTCTCGATCTCCAAATCGGAGGCGTGGACCTCAAACCGCCTAGTGATGGCGCTTACCTCAACGAGGCTGACCTTCCCAAGATCCGGGGCACCTTCTGGCATCACAACATCGTGGGCTTCGCGCCCATGCTGCCGGTCAACATCGACGCCGGCAATGCGGGGAGCCTTACCCTTCTGGGGACATATTTTTCGAAGCAACTTGCCTTCGGCAAAGACGATTTCGTCACCGGCGTACGCATTACTCATCCGTGGTGGAAGGTAGAAGGCGCGTGGCCGGACGACAACTCGCGTGATGTGCTTCTGGGAGAGCGACTGGCAGCAAAGGTCGGTCGCAAGCCGGGAGATCAGATCGAAATAGCCGGACAGTCTCACCGTGTGTCCGGCATTCTATCCACCGGAGGCGCGGAAGACGACCAGATCGTCGCGCCCCTGGCTCTGGCGCAACAGCTTCTCGGCAAGCCCGGCGCCGTGCGCCGCATCTATGTCAGCGCCCTGACCAAGCCCGAGGACGCCCTCGCTCGCCGCGATCCCAAGACCATGACCCCTGAGATGTACGACCGCTGGTACTGCTCGCCTTACGTGCAGTCCATCGCCTACCAGTTGCAGGAGGTCATCCCGCACTCGCACGCCGAGCAGATTCGCCAGGTCGCCCAGAACGAAGGCACGGTGCTCTCCCGCATCAAGGGACTGATGCTGTTGGTCACGCTGGCCGCATTATTCGCGTCGGCGCTGGCAGTTTCGGCCGCCATGGCCACCGCCATCTTTGAGCGCCGCAACGAAGTCGGATTGATGAAAGCTCTGGGAGCAGGCAACGTCTCAATTTCTGCGCTGTTCTTCACCGAAGCCGCGTTGCTGGCCCTGATGGGTGGAATCACGGGCTTTGCCGGAGGAGCGCTGCTGGCCCGCCAGATCGGCCGCTCGATTTTCGATTCGCAGATCAACATTCAGCCCGTGCTTTTCCCTGTGATTCTGGCCATCGCGGTGATTGTCACCTTCGCGGGCAGCGCCGCCGCCATCCGGCGCGCGGTCAAGTTCGACCCGGTGTACGCGCTGCGAGGTGAAGCATGAGCTTTCCTCCCATGCAGCCTCCGGGCATTGAAGATCTGGCAGTGCGCCGCTCGCGCAAGCCCCACACCTCCATGTTCGTGCGCATGCTGGTGCGGGCCGCGGTGCTGCGTCGTGGACGCGCCGCTTCCGCCCTGCTTGCCATGGTCGTGGCCGCAGCCGTGGCCACCGCCATGCTCAACCTCTACGTGGACGTACAAGCCAAGCTGCGCAGGGAATTCCGCAACTACGGGGCGAACGTTGTAGTCGTCGCCAGGAACGGCCAGACGCTCCCCACCGATGCCCTGCAAACCGTGGAATCCGCGCTGGCTGGGCACGGGCTTGCTGTGCCCTTCGCCTACGTCGTGGCCCGCACCGCCGATGGCCAATCAGTAGTCGTCTCTGGAACGGATTTCGATCAAGTCCGCAAGCTCGACAGTTGGTGGTCGGTCTCTGCCTGGCCGGGTGCTCCGAAGAGCGCGCTGGTCGGCATTCGCGCTGCCTCAGTGGTTAGCCCGCAGGGCAAGCCTTTCGACCTCAGCTTTCAGGGACACACCGTCCACCTGACCGCGGCCGGAACTCTGCAGACCGGCGCCGCCGAAGACAGCCGTGTCTACATCCCGCTCAGCGACTTCGAAGCCTGGACCAGCGTGCCGCCTTCCACGATTGAGATTGCAGCCTCGGGCTCGCCCGAGGAAGTGAACGCGACCATTCAGCAGCTGGCAAAAGTGCTTCCTGCCGCCGACGTCCGCCCCGTGCGCCAGATCATGGAAGGTGAGGCCCGGGTACTCGGCAAGACGCGCGCGACCCTGCTCGCTTCGGCCACCCTGATTATCCTGACCGCAGCCCTGTGCGTTCTATCCACGCTGATCGGCTGGGTCTTTGATCGTCGCCGCGATTTTGCCATTATGAAAGCGCTCGGCGCCTCCGAGCGTCTGCTCAACAGCTTCTTTGCCGCTGAAGCCGCCGCCTTGGGAGCGGTCGGGGCGGTCATTGGTTTTGCCATCGGTGTGGGAGTCGCTGCCTGGATCGGCCGCGTCAACTTCCAGGCTCCGGTGGTTCCGCGTTTCAGCGTACTGCCGGTGGTTCTGGTGGGCAGTATCGTGGTGGCGCTGATTTCATCCGTCGTGCCGATTTCCCTGCTGCGGCGGGTGCAACCGGCTATGATTCTGAGGGGTGAGTGAATGGGGAGTCATTAACAAGATGATTAAGCTCAGAAATGTCAGCCGTGTCTATCCGGCCAAAGCCGAGCAGAACGGCGGCGTCATTCGCGCTCTCGACAACTTCACTCTGACCGTCGATCCCGGCGAATGGGTGGCGATCATGGGCCCCTCCGGCTCCGGCAAATCCACACTGGTCAATCTGGTGGGCTGCCTCGACCGTCCCAGCTCGGGTGAAATTTGGCTCGACGGCCAGAACGTCGCTGACATTTCCGCCAGCGAGCTCAACCGCGTGCGCGCGGAGAAAATCGGCTTCGTCTTTCAGCAGTTTCACCTCGTCCCCTATCTCACCGCTCTCGAGAACGTCATGCTCGCCCAGTACTTCCATAGTATGACCGACGAGCAGGAGGCGCTGGAGGCTCTGGAGCGCGTGGGCCTGAAGGAACGCGCAGATCATGTTCCCTCGCAACTGTCCGGCGGCGAACAGCAGCGCGTCTGCATCGCGCGCGCCTTGATCAACGATCCCAAAATCGTGCTGGCCGACGAGCCCACCGGAAACCTGGACGCGCAGAACGAAGAAATCGTCCTCCGCCTGCTGCGCGAGCTGCACCAGCAGGGACGCACCATCGTGATGGTCACCCACGACCCTGTGGTCGCGCGCCTTGCCGACCGCCGCATCGAACTGCACCACGGCAAAATCGCCGCCCAGGAAGTCTTTTCCATGGCCGACGAGGAGCAGTTTGATGAGGTTCTTGAGGAACTCTGGGTGGTGGCCGAGCACGGGGAGATCGCCGAAGTCGGCCGCATGGAAGTCCACGGCGCCCTGCCGGTGAGCATCGCCATCGAGAAGATGATTGACCTGGAACTGGTCACCGCTATCCCGCATCCGCCCGAAGCGCACAATCACAAACCGTTCGTGAATCCCTGTCACGATGCCTTGAAGCCGGACGGCGTTTCGACCGGCGACGGCAGCATGATCGTGGAACTCACCGTCCGCGGACGCCAGCGCGCCGCCGACATTATTCGCCGTCATCGCCTGGCCGAGCGCCTGTTCACTGACAGCCTGTCCCTCGACAGCGAGTCCGAGATCGAGCAGCAGGCCTGCAAGTTCGAACACATCCTCTCGCAGGAAGCTACCGAAAAGATCTGCGCCTTTCTCGGTCACCCCCGCACCTGCCCGCACGGCGCCCCGATTCCGCCCGGGCCGTGCTGCGAAAGACAGGTGAACCAAATGGGCGTCACTATGCAGAACACGCAACGCGTATAGGGCCAAGCCTCCTGTCTTGAGCCAGGCCTAAGGGCCCTGACGACGACCTGTGTCCCACAAACATTTGGGCCTCTCCTCGGTGTCTAGCATGTGTGTAAGGAGAAAAACGGAAAATTTCAGACAGCGTGTTCCGCTTTTGGAACAACAATTGTCCTTGCCCCCCCCCCGCGCGCGTGTTCCCGAGGTGGAACGGAATCAATAGCTTAGTTTCCCTTTTTCCGATTTCAGAACAAGAAAAGGAATTTTTCGTGCTCAGAGATCGACAGGGCTAAAATCCGCGCGTGGCATGTTCCGACACGACAAGGAAGTCGTAGTTATGCGTACTCGACTAGGTTTAACGCTCCTGCTGATTTTGCTCTCTCTCCTGTTCATTCCCAGCATTGCAAGTGCGGCTTGCTGGGATTACTGGGACCTCGGGTCGGTAATGTGTACAGGCCAAGGGGGATGTCAAGGCGAGCACGAAGTCGTTACCTGCACATTCGGCTGTGTATCCGGGGACTGTTTTAACCA
>JAIQET010000103.1 GCA_020073645.1 Terriglobia bacterium
CACGGTCCCGGGGCGGAGCACGTGGCCGGCGGCGGGGACAAAAGCAAGATATTCACCTTCAAAGACGTGTCGCCGAAAGAGGTCAGCAGGCGCTGCCTGGAGTGCCACCAGTACGGGGAAGAGCACGCCAACTTCGATCGCTCGCAGCACAACATCAACGATGTGAGCTGCATTGCCTGCCACTCACCACATCACTCCAAAGACCGGGAATTCCTGCTTGTCCAGAAGCAACCGGATCTGTGCTTTACCTGCCACACCGAAACCAAGCAGGACTTCGCGCGGCCCTTCCGCCATCGCGTGGAACAGGGGCTGATCCGGTGTACCGACTGCCATAACCAGCACGGCGGATTCCTGACCAAGCAGTTGCGGGCGACCGCGGCCCAGGACCAGGTGTGCTTCAAGTGCCACATCGACAAGGCCGGGCCTTTTTCCTTCGAGCATGAACCAGTGAAGACCGAAGGCTGCGTCGCTTGCCACACGCCGCACGGGTCCACCAACCCGCGACTGCTCAAGCGCAGCCAAATCAACCTGCTCTGCCTGGAGTGCCACACCCTTACGGTGGATTCGCCGGCACCTGCGATCCCGTCGTTCCACAACCAGGCGCAGAAGTATCAGGCGTGCACCATCTGTCACGTCGCCATCCACGGGTCGAACTTCGACCACTTTTTCTTCAAATAAGGAGGAGGCCATGAACAACTTTTCATTTGCATGCGCGAGGTTGACAAAGGGCGGCCCTCTCCACGGTGGTGTGCGGGGGCGGCGGAGAAGCCGCTGGGGCGCGTTTCTGGCGCTTCTGCTGGTCCAGGCTGCGCTGCTGTCGGGGCTGGCCGCCGGGCAGGGCGCGAGCACACCGTCGGAAGGCGTCGACAACGGCAATTACAACTACCAGGGTTCGTTTGAACTAGGGTATCGCTTCGTCGATACCAACGGCAGCCAACCGGTGTACAACACTTTCGTCGATGAGCAACAGGGGCCGCGGTTGTTTGAGCAGACGCTCAGCGTGCGCTCCCTCAATCATGAAGGGAGCGTGTTCGACAGCTTGTTCCTCAGCAGCTTCGGGTGGGGCGGCGATCCCGAAAACGCCAGCCGTCTGCGCATCTCCAAGAACAAGTGGTACAACTTCAGCATGACGTTCCGGCGCGACCGGAACTTCTGGGACTACAACCTGCTGGCCAACCCGCTGAACCCCCCGAACCAGGTCATCCCGGTCAACAGCAGCCCGCACGCGTTCGAGACGGTGCGGCGCATGTACGACTACAACCTGACGTTGCTGCCGCAATCGATGGTGCGCTTCCGTCTGGGGTACACGCGCAACAATATGGAAGGCCCGTCGCTGAGCAGCATCCACGAAGGCACCGACACGGTCACTTTCCAGAATTCACGCACCCTGCTGGACGCGTACCAGATCGGCGTGGACTTCAAGGGACTACCACGGACCAACATCAGCTACGACCAGTTCCTGGAGTACTACAAGGGCGACACGTCGTGGGCAGACCCGCTGGCCTTCACCTTCCCGCTGACCGGCAACGGAGTGGTGGATCCCGGTATTATCTACAACCCCACTGCCGGCCAGCCGTGTTCGGCTCCCATCCAAGGGGACGGTACCTACAACCCGGCGTGCAATGGTTTTCAGGCCTACACGCGGGTTGCGCCCACGCGGGTGTCGTATCCAACCGAGCAACTGACCCTGCAGTCCAATTACTTCCGCAAAGTCGATCTGTCGGCTCGGGTATCGTACAGTTCCTCGGAGAGCAAGGCGGACAACTTCGGCGAGATATTCGAGGGCTTGTCAACTCGCAGCCGGCTGCGGGACGGCCTCACTACCGGGCAGTCCAACGCGCACCGAGTGGTGGCCAATGCGGATCTAGGGGTCACAGTGCGCGTGACGGACAAGTTCCGCGTCGTGGACACCTTCCGTTTCTCCAATTTCCGCATCCCGGGAAATTGGACATTATTGAACACGTCGTTGTTTGGCGCTACCTTGACAACCACTCCCAACGTCTTCGATCCGGCGACTTGTCCGCCGCCTTTTGACGCGGCCACTTGCCCGCAGCATAGCCTCAGTTCGGGGCCGGACATGACCAGCGATCTGTTCAACAACTTTCTCAAGCAAGACTCGAAGCTGAACACCATTGAGCTGGAGTATGACCTGACCTCGCGAATCTCCGGCCACCTGGGATACCGCTTTGAACGCCGCAACATCCTCAACCGCTTCGACGATTTCCAGTTGCAGACGTTTTTCCCAACGCTTGCCACCCGGGGAGCGTGCGCAACGGGGCAGGTGGACGCGAATGGAGTGTGCACGGTGCTGGTCCCGGACTCGGAGAACAACCCGATCGAAATCAACGGGCACTCCTTCCTGTTTGGGGTTGCCGCCCGTCCCATCGATGGCCTGCGCGCCAGCTTTGATCTGGAGCTGTTTTCGGCGGACAAAGCTAACACCCGCATTTCTCCGCGCAACCTGCAGCACTACAAAGGCCGGGTGAGCTACAAACCGAAAGACTGGGTGAACGTGGCGGGGACGATAAACATCCTGGAAGACCGTAACAACGAGGCCACGGTTAACCACCTGGAGCACAACCGCAATTACGGCTTCACCCTGATGTTGAATCCCAAGCCGCGCTTCGGTTTTGAGTTTGGCTACAACTACGACGACGTATTCTCGACCACCAACATCTGTTTCGTGGCGACGCCGTCGCCGCCGGGCACGAGCACGTGCGGGGACCCATTCCTGCAGGCGCCCTCGATCTACAACAACAAGATCCACTTCGGTTACACGAACATCATGTTCAAACCGATTCCCCGGGTGACGGCTAACCTGGGCTACAACCTGACCAGTACCAGCGGGAACACCCTGATCCTGACGCCCACCCTGACCACTCTGGGGCCGCTGGCCTTCAACTTCCATAAGCCGACCGCTTCGGTGGACGTGGACCTGGCCAAAGGATTTGCCTGGAGGACGGCCTGGAACTACTACGACTACAACGAAAAATCAGCTTCCGGGCCGGTGGCACCGCGGGATTTCCAAAGCAACTCAGCCACACTTTCTCTGCGCTACGCGTTCTGAGGTTGCTTGGTTCGGGGTGAGGGGCGGCTTCGTGCCGCCCTTTTCTTATTGCGACCATAGGCCGCACCCTGTGACCCATATCACAGTTGCGGGTGAGGTCAGGCACTGCCCGGGAGCACCCGTTCGCGAAGAATGGAGAGGCGGTGGGGTTCTAAGGCGCAGGAGGTCGGGCAGGCATGGCGACGGGCAGGAACTTTCTGAGAGCGGGCAGGAGGGGGAACAGGCTGGCGCCCTTCGCGGTTCTGGCATTGCTTCTTTCTGCGGGGCTCGCTCCGGCGGCGCAGAAGCCTACCCCTGTCCCCCAAAAACCCACCAACGACGAATGCCTGGCCTGCCACGGGGATCCGACCCTGAACAAAGAAGTCGACGGCAAGCGGGTCAGTCTGTTCGTGAATCCGGACGCGTTCAAGATTTCCATCCACGGGGGAATGTTCACCTGCGTGGACTGCCATACCGACCTCAAGACCTCCCCGCATGTCAGCACTCCGGCCAAAGTTTCCTGCGCCACCTGCCACGCCGAGGAACAGGCTGTCTATGATCGCAGCTATCACGCCAAGGCCATCAAGGCGGGGGATGGCCAGGCCGCCACTTGCGTGGATTGCCACGGCAGCCCGCACGAACTGCTGCCCGCATCCGATGCCAAGTCGCGGGTCAACCACGTCAATATCCCGGCCACCTGCGGCAGCTGCCACGGGCAGAAACAGATGATGGAAGCGAGCGGGCACAGCGCCCAGCCCTTCCTCTCTTATGAAGACAGCGTGCACGGGCGCGCCGTGGCTGCGGGTTCGGAAAAGGCGGCAGTCTGCACCGACTGCCATGGCACGCACGAAATCCTGGCGGCCAGCGATCCCAACTCGTCCATCTTCAAATTCAATGTGCCGGCCACCTGCGCGAAATGCCACGGAGCCGTGAAACAGGAGTTCATGCAGAGCATTCACGGGCAGGCGATCACGCGCGGAAACTCGCAGGCCCCGGTGTGCACGGATTGCCACGGGATTCATACCATCAAGGCACCCACCGATCCGAATTCCTCCGTGTCTGCGCAGAATGTGGCACGAGTCACGTGTGCCCGTTGTCACGAAGGCGTGCGCCTGTCCCAGGAATTCGGGGTGCCCGGCCGCCGGGTGGCAACTTATCTGGAGAGTTATCACGGCCTGGCGTCGGAGCTGGGTTCGCAGGTGGTGGCGAATTGCGCCAGTTGTCACGGGGCGCACAACATTCTGCCTTCGAGCGACCCGCGTTCCACCATCAACCGGGCCAATCTGGTAAAGACCTGCGGCCAGTGCCATCCCGGCGTGACCGAGAAGTTCGTTGCCGCCGAAGTGCACGTGAATGCGCCGCTCTCGGCTGATACCGGCAGCATCGCGGTGCGCTGGATCCGGAAGTTTTACCTCGGCATGATCGCCCTGGTGATCGGGGGCATGGTGCTGCACAATCTCATCATCTGGCGCCGCAAGGCGCTGCTGCGCCGCCAAGTCGAGCAGCGGGTGGTGAGCCGCATGAGCCGCAATCAGCGCATCCAGCACTGGCTGCTGCTCACGAGTTTCGTCGTGCTGGTCATCACCGGGTTCGCGCTGAAGTTTCCCGATTCCTGGTTCGCGGCGCTGTTGGGAATGGGCGAAAGAGTGCGCGGCATCACCCACCGGGTGGCTGCGGTCGTCTTGATTGGCGTGGGTGCATATCACCTTTTCTACATCATCTTCAGCCGCGACGGCCGCCGCCTCGTGGAAGATTTCCTGCCCGTTCCCAAGGACGCTTCCGACGCCTGGCGGATCCTGCGCTACCACCTCGGCCTGAGTGCGGAGAAGCCGGAGTTTGCCCGCTTCAACTACGCCGAGAAAGCGGAGTACTGGGCGCTGGTGTGGGGCCTGATCGTGATGGCGAGCACCGGCATCATGCTCTGGGCCAAGGTCGTCGTGGGCAACCTGCTGCCGCGCTGGTGGCTGGATGTGGCTACCGCCATCCACTTCTATGAGGCGGTGCTGGCCACACTGGCCATCGTGGTCTGGCACTTCTACCAGGTATTCTTCGATCCCGACGTGTATCCCATGAACTGGGCGTGGTGGGACGGCAAGATGTCGTTCGCGCACTACCGCGAAGAGCACGCTCTGGATGCGGCAACCCTGCTCGAGGCTGCCCGCACGCAGCCTGCGGAGGCGGTTGAAGCGGAGCCGGTAATCCCTGCGACCGGAGAGCCGGCCGCCGCCGGGACCGCAACTCCCCAGGGAGAGCAGGAGCCGGTGAATTCTCACAAATGAAGTTCTGCAGAAGGACTTTGATTTCCAGTTCGGGTGAGGGACAATCTTGTCCTCACTTCAAGTGACATGATTCGTGACACGTTGGCGGACCGATCCGAGCCAAGGTGGTGAACAAAACTGATGCAGTGAGCGGAGACGATGAATGACTGAGCCGCAAACCAACTCGACCAACCCTTTCAGCCGGCTGCGCCGTCTGCTGCGTAACCCCATCAGCCTGGCGGGCGTGGCCCTGGCGCTGGTTAGTCTGGCCAACGTTCTCTTCCTGTTTCTGATCGACGTCACTGCAGCAAGGCCGACTCCGTACATCGGAATCCTGGCCTATATGGTGGGACCGGCAATTCTCATCCTGGGACTGGGGCTGATCCCGCTGGGGATCTGGTACGACCGGCGGCGACGGCAAGCGCAACGACCAGGTGAGGTGCTGCGCTACCTGCGCATCGATTTTAACGATCCCAGCCACCGCGGGGCGTTCTCCTTCTTCCTCACCTTTGTCATCGTCTTCATATTGATGAGTGTGGTGGGTAGTTACCGCGCCTACGAGTTCACCGATTCGGTGCAGTTCTGCGGGCAGTTGTGCCATTCGGTGATGAATCCGGAGTTCACGGCTTATCAGCATTCACCCCATGCCCGGGTGGCGTGCGTGGAGTGTCATGTGGGCGCGGGGGCCACCTGGTATGTGAAATCCAAACTGTCGGGGGCGCGGCAGGTGTTTGCCACCACCTTCAACACCTATCCGCGGCCTATCCCCACACCGGTCCACAATCTGCGCCCGGCACAGGAAACCTGCGAGGAGTGCCACTGGCCGGCGAGGTTCTACGGGGCGCAAATGAAGGTGTTCACACACTATGCCGGCGACGAGAAGAACACACCACGACGGATTCGCATGCTGATCCGAGTCGGTGGTGGGGACCCGGCCACCGGTGCGCCGGAGGGCATTCACTGGCACATGAACATCGCCAATGAGATCACTTACGTCGCCGCTGACGAGCAGCACCAGGTGATTCCCTATATCCAGGTCAAGGACCTGCAGGGGCGAGTGACCGAGTACTACGCCGCCGACTCGAAGCTGAGCAGGGAACAGATCGCCAAGGCCACCAAGCGGCGCATGGACTGTGTGGACTGTCACAACCGGCCCACGCACATTTACACGCCTCCGGACCAGGCTGTGGACCAGTCGTTGCTTGCCCGGCGCCTGGATAGCTCGCTGCCTTACCTGAAGCAGCAAGCCGTCCTGGCGCTCACGGGGAAATATGACACCACGGCTCAGGCCATGCAGGGCATCGCCCAAACGATGCACGAGTTTTACGAGAGCAGCTATCCGGAACTGGCCAAGAGCAAGGAACTGGAAATTCGCAACGCCATTGACGAAGTGCAGAAGATCTACAGCCGCACCATGTTTCCGGAGATGAAGCTGAACTGGCAGACGCATCCCAACAATGT
>JAIQET010000104.1 GCA_020073645.1 Terriglobia bacterium
GGTATCGCGACCCGGGTGCGCGCGCTTTATGTTGACGGAAGATTTTGGTTCCCCCGTTTTCCTCTCGTTCGTGTGTTCATTCCCAAGCGTGTCTTGCTCATCTGGCCGCAGTTTCTGCTGGAGGATCACTGGGTAGATTTCGACGAACTTTATGCTTCCATGTCCCGATTGGTTGTGATGTCAGCCGGTGGCTTCACCAACGAGGGCGAATCTCTATTCGAGGCAGTGCAACATATGCCTATCGATTTCTTTGGTAAGACCTGCGGTCTGGCTTGCGCAAAATCGGAACATGATCTTTCGAGCTTTGTTCTCGCGAACGAGGGCATCTTCAACACTCGAGACGAAGTCTTCGATCGCTTCGGGTCACTGCAGGACACGCTACGCGGGCGGCTGTTTGCAGTGCTGTTGAAGGGACGAAGCAGCAGCCACCGCTAGAGATCGGCTCTGGATCATTAGCTTCCGGCCTTTAACCACACCTGCCAAGCAAACAAGCCCAGATAGCTGCATGCGAGCGCAACAAACAAGCATGTCAGCAGGATGTGCGCGAGGACAAACTTCCACCCTTGGGGCCAGTCCTCGTGGGAGAAGTAGAACACGTCCACGAGGATGCGTGCTGTCCAGTATGTCCCGATAAAGCAAGCTAACCCCAGGGCGGCACGGTCGCCGCGAAGTAATTCCGTGTGCAACGCAAGCGTCAGTGTGCCGAATGCAACAATGGTGAGTACCGTAAAACTGCTCTGTACCCAGAGCAGCTTGCGGTTGAGGGGCATGAGCTGAGCCAGATCCTGCTTCCAGCGCAAGCGGGAGGGAACTTGAAAGCTGGCAAGGAGTATGACGAAGTGGCCGAATCCGGCGAGCCACATGGCCAGATCAAAAAGCCGGTACAGGGAGAGGCTCGTCATAGAGCTCGAATCGCGCGAAGAAACGGAACCATCACGCGCGTGACAAACGGAGGATGAAAGAGCCAGAACGCTGGGCCGGCTGTGAAGACCGCCATGAAAAGCCAGCCGGGCAGTCCTCCTCGCAGGCCAAGCCGTTCACCGACGAACGATCGTTCCACGGTAACGCCGATTCCCTGCAGCACAAAATAGCCGGTCGGAAGGCCATAGCCGCCACGTGCTGGAAGGGAAATCACCAGGTCATGAATCAGACCAGAAGCCACGAACACCAGGAAGCCGGCTGCGGCGATTCCTATGCGCCTGCACAGCGGCCGGAAGATGAGTTCGTGAGCAAGCTGACGGAAGCCAAGGTTCCAGCGTTTGCCCCAAAACTCACTTAACGATTGTGAGAGGGCCGGAGCGGACATAATCGGGCTCGCCTTGACGCCGACGGATTGCCAGAACAAAGCCAGCAGCCGGAGGCTGCCGAAGTGCAAGAGAAAGATGAGACCCGCCATGCCGACCCAACCTTGGAGTAAGCCCCAATCGCTGGGAACGCGGCGAGCTACGACCCAGATGAAACCCGCCCCAAACGATGCTTCGATCAAGGCGTAAAGCCATTGGGCCAGACTCGGCTTCGGTGGCATGCAGCGTGCGTCCAGGAAAGAGTCGGCCTCCATACCCGGCCATGCCAGCAGGTAGGCGGCAGAGCGCCAGGCTTTGTGGGGAACAATTGTCCGGGCTCTCCACCATGTCACCCATTTCAGACCAGAGAAGATGGCGACCGCGAGCAGCCACATGAATACCCAGGCGGGAAACTGGGAGCGAAGCAAAACAACTGCCGAAGGCACAATGAAGAGAGGCGCCCAGCCGATGATAACGGTAGGTTTCGCAGCGGCATGCGGCCTGGCTACCAAGCTGGTTTTTAAGTCTGATGGCAAGTCGATCCTGCAACTACGCGTTTAATCTACAACCCAATGGAGCAGGCGGCAATTGATGTTTTGCCATTCATCAACCAGTCCTTGCGGCACGATTCCGTTCGGTGATACCCCACCAAGACGGGTATAATCCAGCCCACCTATGGCGCTGACTTCTGGCACGAAAATTGGGCCGTACGAAATCCTGTCCCTGCTGGGGGCGGGGGGAATGGGCGAGGTGTACAAGGCGCGGGATTCGCGCCTGCGGCGGGAAGTGGCGGTCAAGATTTTGCCGCCGTCGTTTGCCCAGGACGCCGACCGCTTGCGGCGCTTTGAGCAGGAAGCGCGCGCCGTGGGCGCGCTCAACCATCCCAATATCCTGGCGATCTTTGATGTCGGCACCCAGGACGGCGCTCCCTATCTCGTCTCCGAGTTGCTGGAAGGACAGAGCCTGCGCCAGCATCTGCAAGGGGCGGCTTTGTCGCAGCGCAAAGCGGTGGATTATGGGATGCAGATCGCGCGCGGGCTGGCGGCAGCGCACGAAAAGGGCGTGGTGCATCGCGATCTGAAGCCCGACAACGTCTTCGTGCTGAACGATGGGCGCATCAAGATCCTGGACTTCGGGTTGGCGAAGCTACGGCAAGAGGATCTGTTCGCGTCGGCCCCGCCGGACGTGCAGACCGTGGATCATCCGCCATCGGGCACGACACCCGGGCAAGTGGTGGGCACCGTAGGCTACATGTCGCCGGAGCAGGTGCGGGGGCAGACGACGGACCATCGCACTGACATCTTTGCCTTCGGCGCCATTCTGTACGAGATGCTCAGCGGCAAGCGGGCGTTCAAGCGCGACTCCAGCGTGGAGACCATGAACGCTATCCTGAAAGAAGACCCTGCGGAGTTGGAGGAGGTTACTCCAAACCTCACGCCGGGATTGGATCGCGTGGTGCGGCACTGCCTGGAGAAGAATCCGGCGCAGCGGTTCCAGTCGGCCAGCGACATTGCTTTTGACCTGGAAACCATCTCCAACCAGTCGGCCACGGGTTCGCGGCTGAAAGCAGTCGCTGCCGAGCGGCGGTCGTACTGGAAGCAGGCGATCGGAGCCTTGGCGGTCGTTCTGGCGCTGGTTGGCACTTACTACGCAGCGAAGACCGGCGCACCCGCGTCCGCGCCGCGCTTTCACCAGCTTACCTTCCAGCGAGGCACCATCTACGGGGCGAGGTTTGCACCGGATGGCCAGAGCATCCTGTTCAGCGCAGCCTGGAATGGCGCTCAGAAGGAGCAGGTGTACACCACGCGGACGGATGCCCTGATGTCGCGCGCGATTGACCTGATGGACAGCGAAGTCCTGAGCATCTCGTCCAAGGGAGAATTGGCCATCCGGCAGAGAAGCACGGGCGGAGCGGTTCCTCGCGGCATGCTCTCGGTGGTGCCGTTGACCGGAGGGGCACCACGCGAGCTGTTAGGCGATGTGATTGATGCAGCCTGGGACCCGGGCGGAGATGCGCTGGCCGCAGTTCAGGTGGTGTCCGGGGAAAACCGCCTGGAGTATCCGATCGGAAAGACGATTCTCACCACCAGCACGGGCAACATCACCAATGTCGCGGTCTCTCCGGACGGCAAACTGATTGCCTACTTCGACCACCCCAATGCCGGGGACACGCGCGGCTATGTGGCCGTGACCGACCTGTCCGGCAAAGCAAAACGCCTGACCCAGGAATGGAGCGATCTGACCGGGCTGGCATGGTCGCGCTCCGGGGATGAGATCTGGTTCACAGGAAGCGATGCCGGCATCAACAGTGCTCTGTATGCCGTGAATCTGAGCGGCAAGCTGCGGGACCTGCTGCACATCCCCGGGCGCCTGCACCTTTTCGACATCAGCAAGGATGGGCAGGTGCTGATCACCAACGAGGCCACCCGGCTGGAAGCCTATGGGCGTCACATGGAGCAGGAGAAGGACGTTGATCTTTCCTGGTTTGACTGGACCCTCGCGCGCAGCGTCTCCAATGACGGGCAGTGGGCGGTGCTGGAGGAGGATGGCGAAGGCGGAGGACCTCAGTACTCGATTTTTCTGCGCAAAACTGACGGTGCACCGGCCATCCGCCTGGGCAGCGGCATGGGACTGGATATTTCGCCCGATGCCCAATGGGTGGCTTCCACCAGCGTAAACCAGCCGGCACCCACGGTATTGTTGCCGGCCGGCGCGGGACAACCGGTTACGCTGCCGGACGGCAAGCTGTTCCACTCGCCGGCTCTGCGCTTTCTGCCGGACGGCAAAGGCGTCATCATGATCGCGGCGGAATCCGGCCATGCGCCTCGCACCTATATCCAGATGCTGGACGGGACTCCACCACGGGCCATCGGGCCGGAGGACTTTCGCGGCGTCAGGGTTTCTCCTGACGGCAAGAGTGTGTTTGGGCGCAAGGATCGAGCCGGATGGATTGCCCGAACCTCGGGGGACGAAGCGGGGCAGCCGCTGCCGTTCGTGAAGCCCGACGAGTCGGTAGTGGGATGGGCTGCCGATGGTAATTCGATCTACGTTGCCGACACTTCTTCGCTGCCTGCCAAGGTGTATTTCATGAACATCAAGACAGGGGAGAGGAAGCTGCATCATCAGTACGCCCCGGCGGATCCCGCCGGCGTCGCGGGCGTGAATCCGGGAATCGTTACCCCGGATGGAAAATTCTACGTGTACGGTGTGGGGCGCACGTTGTCGTACCTCTATGTGGTGGAGGGGTTGAAGTAGGAGCGGTGTTGGATTCCTGTTGCGTGGACGTGGGAGATGCCAGAAGGCGCGCAAGTCGGTACGCTTGAAACCCACACAGGACGAACGCACGATGGCCGTGCTGGCGCATGCTCTGCAGATGGTCGGTTGGTGGATCGCACCCTTGGTCATCTTCCTCGTAAGACGCCGATCGCGGTTCGTTTCCTTTCATGCGCTGCAAGTCCTGCTGCTCCAGGGGGCATACTTCCTGGCTACCATGGTGCTCATTGTGGTCTGGATTGCGGTCATCTTCTCCCAGGTGTTTCAAGCACAGTCCGGTCAACACCCGGTAGCGCCCCCGCCAGCGATCTTCCTCTTATTTCCTTTGATCTGGCTCTTCTTCATGGGCTGCTGGGTCATGATGCTGATCCTCGCCATCCTCTACAGCATCAAAGCCGGGCGCGGTGAGTGGGCGGAATACCCAGTTCTCGGCCCGCTAGCCCGCCGGATCTTGAATATCGGCCCAGGCGGAGCGCCGGGGCAGGCTTGATCCAACCGCGAGTTCCTGTTTCTCCCACCTCTGCTTTACACTGAAACAGTTTGAACCCCGAAACCCAGGCATGGATGGAGCGGCTGCGTGCGGGCGATCCCCGCGCCTTGGCTCGCGCCATCAGCACGGTCGAGAACCGCGCACCGGGTTGGTCGGAACTGCTCAAGGCTCTGTTCGCGCACAGCGGCCATGCCCGGATTCTGGGGCTGACCGGGGCGCCGGGAGCAGGGAAGAGCACGCTGGTTGACCAACTGGCCAAGCATTACCGCAAGCAGAACCGCACTGTGGGCATTATCGCCGTCGATCCTACTAGCCCGTACAGCGGCGGGGCAATCCTTGGTGACCGCATCCGCATGCAGGATCACTTCTCCGACCCGGGAATCTACATTCGCAGCATGGCGACACGTGGCTCGCTCGGCGGGTTGGCGCGCACTACCGCTGACGTCGCCACGGTGCTCGATGCTTCTGGTCGCGACCTGATCATGATCGAGACCGTCGGTGTGGGCCAAGATGAAGTGGACATCGTGCGGCTAGCCGATATCACCGTGGTCATCCTCGTGCCTGGGATGGGCGACGACGTGCAGAGCATCAAGGCCGGCATTATGGAGATTGCCGACATTTTCGTGATCAACAAGAGCGACCGCGAAGGCGCGGAGCGGGTGGAGCGCGAGATTCGCGCCCTGCAATCACTGGCGGTGCGCAATGACCACTGGACGCCACCGATCGTGAAGACCGTGGCCAGCCAGGGGGTCGGGACCGAAGAGTTGGCCAAGGCGATTGCCGAATACGAGGCGTACCTGCAGAAGAACAACCTCGCGCTCAAGCGTAGTGTCGAAAACTGGCAGCAACGCATCGTCGAGATGCTGCGCGAGGCAATGTTAGAGCAAGCGCGCGAGCACATCAGCGACGGTAATCTGAAGAGATATGCCGCCGAGGTGGCCGAGCATAAGCGTGATCCGTATTCGCTGGTGGAGGAAATTGTCGGAACCTTGGGGAGAGGGTAGCTGGCTACGATGTTGACCATTGATCATCTCGGTATCGCGGTGAAGTCGCTGGCCGCGGCCAAGAGCATCTACGAGAAGCTCGGGCTGACGGTCTCGCCGGAAGAGACGGTTGAAGCCGAACAGGTGCGGCTGGTCATGGTGCCGGTGGGCGAGAGCCGCCTGGAGTTGCTGGAGCCGACCTCGGAAAGCTCTGCCATTGCGCAGTTCATCGCCAAGCGCGGCGAGGGCCTACACCATATCTCGTTGCGGGTGCCCGACCTGACGGTGGCGGTCGCGCGACTCAAGAAAGACGGAGTGCGCCTGGTTTCGGAGGAGATCAAGGTCGGCGCCGGCGGACATCGCTACGTGTTTGTGCATCCCTCGAGCGCGGGTGGGGTGTTGCTGGAGTTGGTGGAAGCGGGACACTAGGTTGCAACGCTCGTGCCGGGTTTCGGTCGTGCCTACGGCACTCGGTCATCTTTCGTCGGTTTCCCCGCCAGTGAACTGGTGGGCTATTATCAGCCGCCCCTCCGGGGCGGTGCGCGCGGGGCTAACGCTCCGCCGGACAGCCGAGGGCGGCTGTCCCTACGCATGCTCGATCGAAACCATGGTCATTCTCGCCACCGACACCTCCGGGAAGTACGGCAGCATCGCGCTGGCCCGCGGCAATCCTGACGGAAGCTGCGTGGTGATCGAGGTCGTTCC
>JAIQET010000002.1 GCA_020073645.1 Terriglobia bacterium
ACGCAGACTTAGATCGCCGCGGAGGAACTGAGCCCGGCCCCGATCGGGACGTTGCCTCGAATGTAGAGGTTAGTCCCGCGTAGGCGGTACCCCGACTGTTGAAGCGCCCAGGCGACGCCGAGCGGGTAGTCCCACCATTTTCCCGCACGCTGCGCATGCTCGTTGCCGAGCTGAGATTCGGCCGACTCGGCGAAGTTGTCGGAGTAGACGATCAGCTTGTCGTCGTCCCGGGGGGAGCCGGCCACCCAACAGCCGAGGTCGATGGCAGCCGGCAAGACAAAGCCCTGATTGTAGTCCGTGTGTTCGCCGATCAAGTTCACCCGACCGGGCGCCCGGTACATGGCCGCGGGAGGACCAAACATGGTCGTGAAGCCGGCGTGCAGAACTCGCGCCTCGTCCATCGAGGTTCCAAGCGTCCGGTATGGGCAGGATGGCTGGAGAGTAGCAGAGACCGGCGAGGCGGGTGGGCTTGCGTCCAGTTCGGAGGAACCAGATGCGAGACGGCAAGTGTAGTTCAGCTCAATCAAGCAGATCTTGTCAAAATAAATTTGATATGCCAAACTTTCATACCTCCAAAGCCCATCCAGACACCATGAATTGCGCTGAGCGACTCGTTGCCATCTTCGGGAGCCAGGCCGAGGTCTCGCGCCGCTTCCGCGTGGACCGCGCCGTAGTGAGCAACTGGGTGAAGTCGGGCTATGTGCCCTCGCGCTGGGCCATGGAAGTCGAGCACCTGACCGAGGGCAAGATCGCCGCCGTCGAGGTGCTCAATGAAGCCAATGCGCGCAAGCCGATCCGCCTCAAGTCTCGCGGAGAAGAAGACAGCCTTTTCGGACCCTCGCTAGCCGGGAGTGACCAGATGAACCCCTATGCCCCGCCAAAGAGAATTCACAGCTTCCACCCACCCCAGCGCACGTTGATGGGCCCGGGTCCTTCCGAGATCAACCCGCGAGTGATGGCAGCGATGAGCCTGCCCGCGATCGGGTACCTCGACCCGGTATTCGTCGAGATGATGGAAGAGCTGAAAGGCCTGCTCCGCTACACGTTCCAGACCAAGAACGCGCTGACGTTCCCGGTCTCCGGCCCGGGGTCGGTAGGTATGGAGTACTGCTTCGTGAACCTCGTCGCCCCCGGCGACAAGGTCGTGGTCTGCCGCAACGGAGTGTTTGGCGGGCGCATGATCGAGAACGTGCAGCGCTGCGGCGGTATTCCGATCATAGTCGAGGACGCGTGGGGCGAGCCGGTGGACCCGGACAAGCTCGAGGACGCGCTCAAGAAGAATCCGGAGACGCGGTTGGTCGCCTTCGTGCACGCGGAGACGTCTACCGGCGTGCAATCCGACGCCAAAACGCTGGTCGAGGTCGCGCACAAGCACAATGCGCTCACCATTGTGGATGCGGTCACGTCGCTCGCCGGCTCGCCGGTGCTGGTCGACGAGTGGAACGTCGACGCGATCTATTCGGCCAGCCAGAAGTGCCTCTCGTGCACGCCGGGACTGTCGCCCGTATCGTTCAACGACCGGGTCGTCGAGCACGTCAAGAGCCGCAAGGACAAGATCCGCAGCTGGTTCATGGACATGAACCTGCTGCTGGGCTACTGGGGCGCGACGACGCGCACCTACCACCACACCGCGCCGACCAACTCGCTGTTCGCGCTGCACGAGGCGCTGCTCCTCATCCGCGAGGAAGGCCTGGAGAACTCCTGGGCGCGCCACCAGCGCCACCACGTCGCGCTCAAGGCGGGCCTCGAAGCGATGGGCCTCAAGTACCTCGTTGCCGAACCCTATCAACTGCCGCAGATGAACGCGGTGCTGTGCGCTGAAGGCGTGAACGAGGAGGAAGTGCGCAAGCGTCTGCTGGACGAATTCGGCTTGGAGATCGGCGCCGGGCTCGGGCCGTTGAAAGGCAAGATCTGGCGCTTCGGCCTGATGGGCTATTCGTGCCGTGCGGACAACGTCATGCTGTGCCTGTCCGCGCTCGGCTCGGTGCTCGTGGACCTGGGGACAGGCCTCAAACGCCGCCGCCCGATGCGCCGACGCCACCACGATCAGCACGCTGGTCTCGCCGATCTCCAGCCGCCCCAGCCGATGCACCATGGCCACGTCCCGCACCTGGAACTGCGCCAGGGCCTGCTCCGCCAGCGCCTCCATCTGCTTCAGCGCCATCTCTTCGTAAGCTTCATAGTCCAGATACAGCGTGCGCCGGCCGCGCGTATTGTCCCGCGCCACCCCCTCGAACACCACTGCCGCCCCGTCCGATGACTGCTTGATCCCCCGCAACACTGCCTCGGTGTCGATCGGGGAGCGCACGATGGCGGCGTGCAAGTCTCCGCCACTCACCGGAGGCAACAGCCCAATCTCGTCTCCCGCCTTCAGCTTGCACTCCGGCCCCGCATATTCCCGGTTTACCGACATGGCAATCGACCCCACCATCGCCTTCAGCCGTGGGACCCGCTCTTCGTAGTGACTGATCACGTCACCCAGCGTGGCGTTGTCCGGCAGCGTGAGCGAGTCGCTCCCCCGCCCCGCCAACTCCTTCAGCATGCCGAAAAATAGGACCTGTACCTGCATGGGGTAGTAGCGAGTAGCGGGTAGTGAGTAGTCAGCAATGCCCCACCACGGCTTGCTGCTCGCTCTTTAGCCACCCATAGTGTATCGCGCCTCCGCCTCGCGACTCGCTACCCACTACTCGCCACCGCTTTGCTACAATCTGCCGATGCTTGCTTCCGACCCACTGGTCATCGAACGCTACACCGGCGCAGCCGAGGGACAGGGTGTGCTTCTCCTGAAAGGCCCCCTGACCATGGAAAACCTGCCCCTGTTTGACAGCGCCATCCGGGTGGAGAATTCGCCGACCATGATTCTGGATTTGACCCAAGTCCCCTACATCGACTCTGCCGGACTGGGCTCCCTGGTGACCGCCTACGTTTCCGGCCACAAAGCCGGACGCCGAGTAGCTCTCGCCGGCGTCAACAAGCGTGTCCTAAGAGTGTTCGAGATCACCAAGGTCGAACCGCTGTTCCTCATCTTCCCCACCCTGGGCGACGCCCTGGAAGCTTTCACCAGCGCCGGCCAAGCCTAGCTTCTCACCCTGCCTTTAGTCTTCCCCACTTGTTTGTCGCAAAGAAAATGCCAGCCCTCGAAAGAGAACTGGCAACTGGGAACCGGTATTGACAACTTCCCTACAAGACTGGCTGCTCGGTCAGGACCTTCTCGCGCTCCTCGGCATCCCGCTTTTCTTCACCCGGAGAGGAGGGCAGCGCCAGCTCCAGCACCTCGGCGATGGTCTTCACGTAGTGAATGCTGAGGTTCTCGCGCTGCTCCGGCGTGAGGTCTTCCTCCACGTTCATTTTGTTCTCCGCGGGGAGAATCACGTCGTGCACGCCCGCGCGTTTGGCCGCCAGCACTTTCTCTTTCACTCCGCCGATGGGCAGCACGTTGCCGCTCAGCGTGATCTCTCCCGTCATCGCGGTCAGCGGACGCACCGGACGGTTGGTGAGCAGCGAGACCAGCGCCGTCGCCATGGTCACGCCGGCCGACGGGCCATCTTTGGGAATGGCGCCCGCGGGCACGTGGATGTGGATATCGTGTTCGGCAAAGAAATTTTCCTGGATGCCGAGTTGCGCCGCGTTGGAGCGGACCCAGGTCAGGGCCGCCTGCATGGACTCCTGCATCACCTGGCCGATCTGTCCGGTCATGGTGAAGCCGCCTTTGCCCTTCATGGTGTTGGCTTCAACAAAAAGAATGTCGCCTCCCGACGGAGTCCAGGCCAGGCCCACGACGACTCCCGCCCGCTTGGTGCGCTCGGCAATCTCGCCTTCACTGCGGATCTTGATGCCGCCCAGAAATTCGGTGACCACATCGTTCGTGACCACCAGCTTCTCGGTCTTGCCTTCCGCCAGCCGGCGCGCCTGCTTGCGGCAAATAGTACCGATGTTGCGTTCCAGGTTCCGCACCCCAGCTTCGCGCGTGTAGTGCCGGACGATGTTGCTGATCGACTCCTCCGGGAATTCGATCTGCTCCGCCGTGATCCCGTTCTCTTCGATCTGGCGCGGAATCAGATATTGGAACGCAATGCGGATCTTCTCTTCCTCGGTATAACCCTGGAGCTCGATGATCTCCATGCGGTCGCGCAGTGGCTCGGAGATGGTGTCCAGGATGTTGGCCGTGGTAATGAACAGCACCTTCGACAGATCGAACGGAACGTCGAGGTAGTTATCGCGGAAGCTGAAGTTCTGCTCGGGATCAAGAGCTTCCAGCAGCGCCGAACCAGGGTCGCCGCGGAAATCGCGTCCCACCTTGTCGATCTCGTCCAGCATGAACACCGGGTCCTTGGTCTCGGCCCGGCGAATGCCCTGGATAATCTGTCCGGGCAATGCCCCGATGTAGGTGCGACGGTGACCGCGAATCTCGGCCTCGTCGTGCACGCCGCCCAGCGAGATGCGCACGAACTTGCGTCCCAACGCTCGCGCGATGGACTTCCCCAGCGAAGTCTTGCCCACGCCCGGAGGTCCCACAAAGCACAGGATCGGGCCTTTCATGGTCGGCTTGAGACGACGGACTGAAAGATAGTCGAGAATACGATCTTTGACCTTCTTCAGATCGTAATGATCGGTGTCCAGCACTTCCTTGGCTTTGACGATGTCCACGTCGCCGCCCGAGGTCTTCGCCCACGGCAGTATTGCCAGCCACTCGATGTAGTTGCGCGTGACCGAATAGTCCGCAGCCATCGGCGACATGCGCGAGAGGCGGCCCAGTTCTTTCAGGGCTTCCTTCTTCACTTCGTCAGGCATGCCAGCGGCTTCGATCTTCTGGCGAAGCTCTTCGGTATCGCGCTGGCCTTCGTCCTGCTCACCCAGCTCTTTCTGGATGGCCTTCATCTGCTCGCGCAGGTAGTACTCGCGCTGCGTCTGCTGCACCCGGTCCTGCACTTCTGACTGGATCTTGTTGCGCAGTTGCTGGACTTCCAACTCCTTCGCCAGATGCTGGTTGATCTTCTCCAGACGGACGCGGACATCGGTCGTTTCGAGCGTATCTTGCTTGTCAGCGGTTGAAAGAGATGGCAACGACGAAGCGATGAAGTCCACCAGCCGGCCGGGTTCCTCAATGTTCATGGCCACGGTGGAAAGTTCATCCGACAAAGTCGGGGAGCCCGCAACAATCTGTTGGAATAGGGTAAGAACATTCCGCGACAAGGCTTCCACTTCAGAACTCTTGGGTGGAATCGCCTCCGGCACGGAATCCACTCGTGCCCGCATGAAGGGCGCGAGTTGGGTGAACTCCGTCAGCCGCACCCGTTCCAGGCCTTCTGCAAAGACGAAGAGGCTCTGGTTGGGCATCTTGACGACTTTGTGCACCACTGCCAGGGTGCCCACGGTGTACAGGTCGGTGGGCTGGGGGGCGTCCACACGGGCTTCCCGTTGCGCCACCACCACGATGGTCTTGTCCTCGCCGAGTGAGTTGATCAACTGCACAGAACTTTCCCGGCCCACGGTCAAAGGCAGGACCGCATGGGGAAACAGAACCGTGTCCCGCACCGGCAGGATAGGAAGCGACCGCTCTTGTTCCTGCTCTTTAGCTTTCACGGTGCGCTCCGGGCGCGACTTCTCTGGCATGTTGCTCCTTGAGTGGGTTGTGCTCAAGTTTGGATGATGCTGCAGGCTGGAAAGATGCAGACCTGACGGCGATCACCCTAAGGCTGTTGGATTCTAAACCTTGTCAGCGACCTTGTGCCATTCCAAAAGTGCTGGGAGGAGTTGTGTCGAATGTACCTCGGAGCGAGAGGCCAGCAATCCTGCCTAAGGTCCCTCAGAGCGACCTCTAACATTAAACAGCGGGCCCTTCCCCTCTTGCAAGCTGGAGGGCCCTTGGCCGCCGGCATCCCACGGGGATGGCCGCGTGGCCGGCGATTTATCTGACTTCCAGCCCGCGTCAGAACTGGTGTCTCGCGGTATCTCCCCGGAAAATCAGGGCTTGCAGCACGCGCTCATTCTTCTCGTTATAGATGTAAATCTTCTCGGTCTGCGAGGCCTTCGCCTGCAGCGGCACCAACTGGCACTTCACGCGGACTTCCACCGGCTTTTTCCCACCTTCCTGCTTGAAGACCATGATGTGGGTGTCGCCCTCCATGGTGTGCAGGACCTGGTAATTACCGGTAGGCAGGAGCGTGCCGCCCACCCAGATGGGGTTGTCGAACCTGACCTGCCGGGTATCGGCAACGCCGAACTGATTCTGGCCGGCGCTGGCCAGTACGCTCAGCCCCAGGACGCACACCGTCACCATCAGCATTACTTTCATGAAGCGCATAAATCCTCCCTTTCTATGACCGTCGCCTTGCGGGGACGCTAAGAAAAGGGTACGGCGTGGGAGAAAAACCAGCCGTGTGCTGCCTCACGGTGGGATGTGACAGCTGAACCAGGGGAGTGTGCTTCATTTCGAGGTGAATGGGCCAAAATTGCGCTCAGGCTGCCGGATAAATCCCCAGCACCTTCACCATCTCGGCCACTTCCGCCAAGTGGCGCAACGCATTGGCTGCTGGTTCGTCGTCTCCCCGGAGGAAGTCGACATAGAAGACATATTCCCACGGGCGGCCGCGCATGGGGCGCGATTCGATCTTGCTCAGGCTGATGTCGCGCAGGGCGAAGACACTGAGCGCCTTGAACAACGCGCCTGGAATGTTTCTCAGGCCGAAGGCGATCGAGGTCTTGTTGGCGCCGGGCGGAATGCGCTTCGTCTTTCGGATCAGGAAGAATCGTGTGAAGTTGCGCTTGTCGTCTTCAATACCCGCGGCGAGGATGCGGCCTCCGTAAACGTGGGCGGCCTGGTGTCCGGCAATGCCCGCCGCATCGCGCAGGCCGCTTTCGATGACATGCTTCACGCTGCCCGCGGTGTCGTAGAACGGCACCGGTTCGATGCGGGGATTGCGCCGGAAGAAGTCGCGGCATTGCTCCAGCGCGACCGGGTGCGAGTAGGCGCGGCGGAGATCGACTTTCCTTACTCCCGGCGCGGCAATCAGGTTGTGGACGATGCGCAGGCGAAACTCCCGCTGGATGAAAACTTTCCGCGCCAAAAGCAGATCGAAGTGCTCGGTCACGGAACCGGCTAGCGAATTCTCAATTGGAATGACCGCGGCCGCCACCGAGCCGCGCTCCAGGCGAGCGAAGACCTCCGCCGACCGCGCACAGGGCACGATCGTGCAGCCTGGCGCCAAGCGCCGGGCCGCCTCCTGGCTGAACGAGCCTGCTTCTCCCTGGATAGCGACTTTCATGCCGGCAGCCTAGCTGCCTCCCTTCTGCGAAAGCAAGTCCTTCTGCAAGACAAGCGCGTCCAACCCGTTCGAATAGTACCGGGGCACTGTCTTCAACAGAAAATACTTGTGGCGCTTGTAGAAAGACAGTGCTGTCTTGTTATCCACCGCAGTCTCCAGGAACACACTGTGGCAGTTGGCAACGCGCAGGCGATCCTCCGCGGCGGTTAGCAACTTGGAACCCACTCCCCAGCGGCGCACCGTGGGCAGCACGTCAATGGTAATGATGTGCCCGACCCCGCCGCGACCGGCCTCCGCCACAATAAAGCCCACAGGCTCCGGCGCCAGCTCGGGCTCGGCCCTCTCGACGACCAGGGTGAAGGCTCCCCGGCGGTGCATGTAGAACCTCAGTTCCAGCCGGGTATAGGAAATCCCCGGAGGGAAGCATCGCTGGTCAATGCTCCACAATATCTCGAAGTCTTCGCGCCGGAAGTCTCGCAGGGCAAACTCCACACCCGGCATTGTATCTGGAGAGCCTACGGGGTTCGGGAATTGGTCTTTGCCCGGCATGGGCTTAGGGAGCTGTGCAAAAAATCTACGACGAAACTGTTGCCCGTTTGCACCCCAAGTCGTAGGATTCGCATCAGAGGATAGCGTGGGGCGCTTGGTCCTCATTGACGCGCTGACGGCGGGGGCATTGCTCGCCCTTTGGTATTTCTGCATGGCCCGCTATAACCGCCACAAAGGTGTCCTGGCTTTACGGTGGGTGGAGGCAGCTTGCTCGGGCAAGGGTCGGGTCGTCGAAAGCAACTGGCTGGGAGCGTGCCGCTTGCAGGCCAAGCTGGGCTTCGCCTCCCATTGGTTCGAGAACGCCCACGTCACAGTTCGGTTGCTTCCCCGCCCCCTTCCCCTGCGGTGGTTGTTAAGCCTTTGGCGGCGGCAAAGGGAAACGCTGACGTTTGAAGCCGACCTGGATTGCGCGCCCACCTTCCAATTACAGATTTTTCGGCACCGCTGGCTTACTCACAAGCATAGCCGCTTGGCGTCGCGATCAAAAACCTGGTCCATCTCCCGGCCCGGCCCGGTCGTCCTGACCACTCGCACGCAGTGGACCCAGGAACTCACCCCTGTGGTCAACACCTTGATGACCTCTCGCGGACATCATTTGATTACGGTGCGTTTCCGGCCCGAGTCTCCGCACCTGGCCGCCACTGTGGCCCTGGAATCGCTCTCCGACAAAGAGGCTGCGGCCAGTTTCCTGACCGTGGTGCGCGACCTGGCGGCCGGAGCCTCGACCTCGCGGCAGTAGGCTCATGACCCCACAAATTTGAGGTTTGCCTCCGACTGTCTGCCAGTGTGCCCGGGTTCCTCGAGGCTTGCGAGGATGATTGGAAACCAGCACAATACGTCTCGCAGTCTCATTGGTTATTTCATCAACTGAGGGTTCTCCCATGAAACTTCGTGCGCTCAGCTTCGCCGTTCTGTTGGTTTTCTCCATCACCGCCGTCGCTGCGGACACAGATCGCAAACACATTGTTTTGCAGAGGGCTCCCCAGGCGAGCGCTCTACCCTTCAGCGAGGGCGTTCTGGTGGGTAACACTCTCTATATAGCGGGGCACATCGGCATCGACCCCAAGACCGGCAAGCCCGGCGCCAGCGCCGAAGACGAGGCGAAGCTGGTCATGGACGGAATCAAGCAGACCGTTGAAGCCGGCGGCTTGAGCATGGACGATCTGGTGTCCGTTCAGGTTTTCTGTTCCGACGTCGCCAACTACGACGCCTTCAACGCGGTTTACCGCACCTACTTCCACGGTGAGTATCCGGCCCGCGCCTTCCTCGGATCGGGCAAGCTGCTCTTCGGCGCCAGATACGAGGTCATGGGGATCGCGGTGAAGCCGCAGAAGTAGCCGGGCCACAATTCGGGACGAGCACCTTATGAACAAAGGCGCCCAAGGGTGAGCAGGGCGCGATCGTACGCCTCGGACCACGCGTGTCCACAGTTAATGCGGATGTAGTTCTTGTAGCGCCCGGTGGCGGAAAGAAATGTTCCCGGCAGGATACTGATGTGCTCTGCCAAGGCTGCACGATACAGCTTGAGCGCATTGATTTTCGCCGGCGTGAACTCGGGTGATTCTCACTTCGCCCTGCGACAGGCAGGACCAAACGGGGGATCGAGTCCTTGGCGACGTCACAACTGAATCCACATCGCGGGCGCATGGTTCGCAGCGACCGCCAGATGGCAGATCAGCAAGCGCGCGAATTTCTGCGGCGGCAAACCGTGATTCACGCCGGTACCTGCGACGCTTCGGGCTGGCCCTACGTGGTCCCACTCATGTACGTGTACGAGGGCGGAGATCTCCTGTACTTGCACACCGGAAACCATCAGGGCCACTTCCTGGCAAATGTCCGTGAAAATCCGCACATCTGCCTCCAGGTGGATGAACCCGGCCCGCTCCAGCGCGGCCAGCCGTCTCCCTGCAATTCGGCATTGGTCTACGGCAGTGTGATTGCGTACGGCACTGTGCAGGTGCTGGATGGACCGGCCGCGAACCAGAAGAAGACATGGTTCTTCGACCGACTCCTGGACAAGCTGCACGAACCGCTGTCGGCGTACCAGCAGCCCGGCTACCCCATGCTGAATCGCATCATCCTGTACGAGGTAACCCTGGAGATGATCACGGGAAAATTGAACGTGGGGTTACAGCACTGAGAGATTCGCGGCAACCTCTTCGCCGCTCCCGGAGCGCCAGGATTGCTTTTCTTCGGCCGTCTAAGCTATCTTGGAAACACTTTCAGCAGGTTCCATGTTCCAATTCCGTTCAGTCCTGGCCCTGCCCCAGGCATACGAACTTTTCCACTATCTCATCGGAGCGCCGGCGCGCAGCCGGGCCCTGGTCGAGAGTTATATTCAATCCAAGCCCGGCGACCGCATTCTGGAGATTGGCTGCGGACCGGGGTCCATTGTGCCGTATCTGCCCGAGTCGGAGTACGTGGGATTTGACGCCAGTCCGACGTACATCAAACGCGCGCAGAGACGCTTCCCGAAACTCAAATTCGTATGCCAGCGGGTCAGCCAGTACAGTCTGCCGCAGCAGTCGTACTTTGACGTCGCGCTGGCACTCGGCATTGTGCACCATCTCGATGATGTCGAAGCCCTGCAACTATTTCAGATCGCCCGTGACGCGCTTAAACCCGGGGGGAAGCTGGTCACCATGGATGGGGTGTGGACGAAGGGCCAGTCCGCGTTTACACGCTATCTGCTGTCGCGGGATCGCGGACAGTTTGTCCGCAGTGAAGAAGGTTATGCTCAGATTGCGGAGAGAGTCTTCGACAAGGTTCGCTCCAGTATTCGCCACGACCTGCTGCGGATTCCGTACACGCACATCATTTTGGAATGTGTGCGATGAACCGGGGAGTGGCTGCCTGGCTAGCGCCGCCAGCGCACTTCGAAACGGCCAATTTTTGTTGAGTCCGGAAAGCGTTCGCGCAGCGCATTCACCAGGTCGGCGGACAGGGGCGGCGAAAACCCTGGCCGGGTGAGGATAGCAACCACTCTTACTTGGTGGGATTCGATGGCATGCAGCACACGCTCGCTGCGGCCAGTGGGTTCGTCAAGAAAGTCGAACAGCGTGCGCGTCGGGTTTTGTTTGCCGGAAAGGAAATAGACCTCGGGGCAATCGGGTGCGGCGTAAATGAATTGGCCGCTGCCGGCATGTTCTTCGACCACAGGGATGAGCCGATCGTATTGCTCAGCCTCCCAGGGCTCTACTCGCAACCCGCCGCCGCGCGGGACATTCAAGCGCACCGTCTGCGGGTTCGGCTGATAGTAGTTTCCCATGACGTAAATGAATCCTGGGGTGACGCGGAAGACCACGAACGCAAGGTAAAACGCGAGGACCGCGCCGAGCAGGAATCGCGACGGACGCTCGACTGTGGAAAACAGCGCAAGCAGCGCCAGTGGCACCAGTGGCGCAACATAACAGAAGTAGATGCCTGCGGCGAACGGCAGTTGAATCAGACTGCACACCGCGACGACCGAGAGCAGGAGCATGGTTTGCTGGCGGCGACGCAAAGGTATGCTGGCGGTGAACGCTGTGTTCCCCAGGAGCAGCACGCCCGCAAGCACAGCGAGTGGAACCAGCAGCGCCAGCGGCGCCCAAGCCGCTGCGAAAACGCCGGGGTGAGTCCTGGCGGTCACGAAGACCGCCACCAATCCTGCGGCGACCGTGAGACGCAGGATCCAAGACCGTCCGCGGGAGCGGTAAGAGGCAACCAGCAGAGTCAGCAAGGCGACGGTTGCCAGCAGCCTGCCAGGCCCAAATCCTGGAGGCCGCCGCGCGGCAAAATCGAATCGTCGTGCCGGCAGGATGAATACCCCATTCATGAAACTGGATACCGAGCCAGAACGGATGTACGGGACCAGGAAGATGAGCACGGGCAGTGCGGCCCCGGCAAGGAAGGGCAGGAGCATTCGACCGAAGGTGAAGAATCGCTTCGAAGCCTCGATCCTGCCACCCTGCAACTCCCGGCTAATACAAAGCAACGCGAGGGCGGTTCCGGGCAGCACGAATTCCACGACAGTCACGGTGGAAAGCTCTGGCCGTACCATCGCGAACAGAGCGAAGAGGAACGCGACGAGCCCTCCGATCACAAGAATGGAATACAGGGTTTGTTTCCGCAATTGCGGCGCCGATGGGTGGATATCCTGTTCGAGGAAGACAAGAAAGAGCAAGGCAGCGGCAATGAAATACAAGCCTGACACCTTGAACAGGAAGGAACTTCCACCGCACAAGCCGGCCAGAAAGAGCCATCGTGCAGCGTTGGTGTCAAGGTAACGGAGCAGGGCCGCGGTCCCAAACGTGGCAAAGAAGAGGTTGTACCAGGAGGGGAGCGCTCCACTATAGTTCGGAATGCTCCACGCTGCGGCCAGCAGCGTGACCGCAGCCGCTGCGAATGGCGAGGCGAAGCGCGATGCGATGAAGTAAACCGCCGGGATCCACCCCAAGAAGAACAGAAACAAAACGATTCGCGGTGCGGCCAGATTCTCGCCGAACATCCGGAAAGCGGCGGCATTGAGATAACTTAACCCGCCGCTGTACACATCGTCGAAATCGCGATGCGGCAGTTGACCCTCGAGCACGCGCATGGCACTCTGGCCAATTGTGCCTTCGTCGTGCGGCACCCAGCCGCGCTTGAGCAGAGTGGCGCTGTAGATTCCGCAGATCGCCCACACCAACAGCAGGGCCATCCACGGATGGCGATGCCAGCGGGCGCTGCCTGAGAGTTGCGCAGGCGGTGAGGATGCGACGCTTGCAGAGGATGTCACGGTCATCGGGCGAGAGCCTTAATTGCCGGAGGTTCTTTCATTCCGGTCACCCTGATCTGGTAACTCGGGTCCGGCCGGTCGCGTCCATCCCAGTCGGACACGCGCACGTACAGCTCTACGCGTGAACCCGTTTTACCCGGAACCAGCAATTCCAGGCGCGAGTCTTTGCCGGCCCCCGGTCTGATGTCATCATTTATGCACATATCGTCGAAGGCTTCCGGAGTGGGATCGGATGTGCCCGGTGGAGATACGGGATCGTCGCCTGGATTGCGACAGCTTTGCAGCAGTTCCCCGCCGGCCCCTTCAATCTCAACCACCGGATCGAATGCGTTCGCAGGCGCCGGCTTGCGCGTCGAAACTTCCACGGTCACGATACTTCCCGCATCGGCTTCCACCCGGTAGTAGTCACAGACCTGTTTTCGCGATGACGTTCGAGCCTGCCCTGCGGGAGTGATCGGTACGCCATCGTGCAGGGAGACTGCAGATAGCCGCAGACCCGCGGCCACACTCGGCAGAGATTGGGTCAGCAAATCTCGCATTTGGGAACTCAGTTTGCCGGCGGCCTCCTGTCCCGCTGACGAGGCGATCAGGTTCGTCGACTCGCCCGGGTCGTCAATCCAGTCGTACAGTTGATCTCCGAGACTCTTGTGGACGATCAGATGCCACTGCCCGCCGAGAAGCGATTTCATCGGCCCAACCATCGATGTGGGCACAATCTTTTCCGCAGCAAGGTCCTCTTTGGCAGTGGGATCGATCTGCGCGACTTCCGCCATGATGTCCGGCCACGGTTGTTTTTCCTGAGGGTGCGTCCAAAGCGGAGTCAAGGCTGGAGCCGGGAACCGGCTCGGCCCTGACGGATCCAGAACCTCCATGAGAGTGGCAGGGATGGATGCGTTGGTGACTGTAGTGGCTACCTGGACTCCCGCGGGTATCCGTCCCGGGTACCAGAAGACCAGTGGAACATGGATCTGCTCCAAATAGAGTGTCTCGCCGTGATAAGCAATGCCGTGCTGGCCGAGTGACTCGCCATGATCGGATGTGATTACTACGAGCGTGTTCCGGCCCAGGCCACGCCTTTCCAGCTCCACCATTAACTGGCCGATGGCGCCATCGACGTAGCGCACTCCATCGTCATATTGTTCGACGACGGTCTCCTGCGCCCACGCCGGTCCATGGAAGGAAGCCGGCCCGCCGTAGGGATGGTGCACGTCGTAGTAGTTCAGAAATGCGAAGAAAGGTCGCGCCGGCTTGCCCTCGTCAACCCATCTCAGGAGCTCCTGATTCACCGCAGTGGCCCGTTTGCGCACACCTTGCGCGCCGCCCATCTGGACCGAGCCTTCGTCGTCGACGTCCAGAAGCGAGTCGAATCCCAGGAAGCGCAAGAGGCGTTTCGGCTTGCTCTTGTTACTGCGCGTCAAATAGATCCGCGCAAATTCTTTTCCATAAAGCGTGCGCACCAACATGTCCGCGGCGGAATGGAAGTAGTCTTCAAAATGAGTGAAGCCCCGGCTGAACCCCAGATCGTGGGTGAAATAGGTCCGGTTGGCGGAGAATGCTGCGGTGCGGTAGCCGCGCCGTTCCAAAGCCTCTCCCAGGGTGGGATACCGGTTGAAGCTGGGTCCGCCCGAATCGAAGATCCCCACAGGGGGTATGGTTCCCATGCCGTGCTCGAACTGATAGGCGCCCGTCACCAGCGAAACATGCGAGGGAAAGCTCCAGGAACTGGTGGAGAAGGCGTTCTCAAACAACACGCCCTGTGCCGCTATGCGATCGATATTCGGGCTGGTCGGACGCGCATAGTGGTAGGAAGAAAGGTGATCGGCGCGCAACGTATCCACCACAATGACCAGGACGTTCGGTGATCCTAGGGATGCCGACGGAAGCTTTGCCAGAGCCCTCTGCTCGGTCCACCAGCGGCCACTCTGAATGCCAATCGCTGCGACCACGGCGACTGCGACCATCCACGGGAGGGTTCGCCTCCAGAACTGCAAAGCCGCCGCTTCCCGCTTCCCGATCCACCGCGTGATGACTGCGGCCACTCCCAAGGCAAGCAGCAACGAGCTAAGGTGATAGAGCCTGCCCGTCACGGTGAGCCAGTCATACACGGCTGCTGCGGACAAAACAAAGACCGTAATTCGGGTCGCCGGCAGGCGGGGCAGCAGTCGCGCTGCCGTACCAATTACGACCACCAGGAAACAGAAGAATAATAGGTCAACTACGACGGCAATCCAGACGATCTGTTCCGAGACATGGAGCATCGCTCCCCATCTGGCCCAGTTGATTCTCTGAAACAGGAGCAGCCCGACGCCTTCGACCAGGCCGGCCACGATCCCGAACCACGCGGCCATAAGGATGAGAGTACCCATGGACCACGGTCGCGAGCGAGAGTCCGGGGGCGCATGCCGCGACATAAGCTTCCTCATTGCGCGCCAGCCCTGATGACTGGAGCCTCGTTCATGCCCGCAACCTTGATGTGGTAGTTCATGTTCGTCCCGCCCCGGCCATCCCAGTCGGACACCCGGACGTACATCTCTATGTGCGAGCCGGCATCGCCAGGAACCAGCAGTTCGAGCCGTGAATTTCGATTCACGCCGGGGCCGACGTCATCGTTGATGCACACGTCGTCGAAGGCATCAGGAGTCGGATCAGGTATCCCCGGCGGCGGAATGTGATCGTCGCCTGGATCACGGCAGGTCCGCAATGGTTCTCCGTTGTCCCCTTCAATCACCAATACGGGATCGAACGGGTTCTCAG
Organism: Terriglobia bacterium; assembly: GCA_020073645.1. Classification (GTDB taxonomy): domain Bacteria; phylum Acidobacteriota; class Terriglobia; order Terriglobales; family Acidobacteriaceae; genus JAIQET01. The sequence goes on from JAIQET010000002.1 coordinate 15,325, forward strand.
GCTTCTCCCTCTGTGCCAAAACTTCAACCGTCACGACACTTCCCGCGTTGGCTCGCAGCCGATAGTAGTCATTGACCGGCTTTGCTGATGAATTGTGGGCCTGGTCCCGAAGAGCGGTCGGTGTGCCGTTGTGCAATGAGATCGCTGACAGCCGCAGGCCACTCGCCAAATCCGGGGCCGACTGTGTCAGCACGTCTCGCATCTGCGAACTCAGTTTGCCGGCGACAACCTGACCCTCCGGCGAGCCGATCAAGTTCAGCGATTCGTTAGGGTCGTAGACCCAGTCGTAGAGTTGATCGCCGAAGGTCTTGTGCACGATGAAATGCCACTGCCCGCTGACCAGGGACTTCATGGACCCTGCGCCGGCCGTAGGCACAGGGTGTGCCGGCTCCTCATGGGGGTTAATGCTGTAGTTGTTCTGCGCCAACTCCGAGAGCACGCCAGGCCAGGTGGCCGGTGGTTGGGAGGTGTGCCAAAGCAGGCTCAGGCTCGATGCGGGGAACTGCGTTGCCGCTGCCTTGTTGCCAAGGATGTTGAGCACGGTAGCCGGCAGCGCAGCAATCGTGATCGGCGCCGACACCCGTACCCCTCGGGGAACGTGTCCGGGAAACCAGAAGATCAGCGGAACATGAATCTCGCCCTTGTACAGCGCCGCGCCATGCGTGCGGAGCCCGTGCTGCCCCAGTTCTTCTCCGTGGTCAGACGTGATTACGACCATCGTGTTGCCGGCTAGCCCGCGCCGCTCCAGTTCGGTCATGAGCTCGCCGACAGAATCATCCACATACTTGACGCCGTCGTCGTATTGATCCACACGAGTGCTCTGCGGCCAAGCCGGGGCCGCGAAGGATCGCGGCCCTCCATAGGGTTCGTGCACGTCAAAGTAGTTGAGGAACGCAAAGAATGGATGATGGGTGCCCCGATCGATCCATTGGAGCAGTTCCTGGTTCACCACGGTTGCGCGCTTCCTTACTCCCGGTGAGCCTCCGGAGTGTCCGAGTCCTTCGTCATCCTTATCCAGGATGGCTTCAAACCCCAGCCATCGAAGAGCGCGACGATATTTGCTGTGATCCGTGCGCGCCAGAACAAGCCGGGAAAATTCTCGTCCGTAGAGCGTGCGCACGAACATGTCGGGCACAGAATGAAAGTAATCTTCAAAGTGGATGAAGCCCCTGTCGAAGCCCAGGTCGCGCGAAAACCACGCCCGATTGGCGGAAAACGCTCCAGTGCGGTATCCACGCCGCTCCAAAGCCTCTCCGATGGTGGGGTATCCGCCTAGATTCGGTCCGCCGGAACCGAACACCGGAATCGGCAGCATGTTCTCGATGCCATGCTCGAACTGATAGCGGCCGGTCAGCAGCGAAACGTGCGATGGGAAACTCCACGAACAGGTCGAAAACGCGTTCTCGAACAGTACGCCTTGCTGCGCCATTCGATCGATGTTCGGGCTGGTCGGGCGCGCGTATCCAAAAGAGGACAGATGGTCGGCACGCAACGTGTCCACCACGATCACCAGCACGTTCGGAGAGTTCGGCGCTGCGGAGGGCAAACTTGCCACTGCTCTCTGCTCCCTCCACCAGCGCCCACCCTGGATGGCAACCAGCGCCAGCACTGCCGCCGCTGCCAGCCACGGCATGGTTCTTCTCCAGAACCGCAAAACGCCGGCGTCCCGCTTGTCCATCCAGCGAGTGAAAACGGCTCCTACTCCGATGGCTAACAGCAGGCAACTGCTGTGATAGAGGCGCGCAGTGACCGTCAGCCAGTCATAGGCGGCCGCGCTGGAGAGCAGGAAAACGGCAACGCGGACCGGCGGCAGGCGAGGCACAATCCGCGAGACCACGGCAATCGCGATTGCGAGTACAGAAAAGAGAATAAGGTCAACGACCACCGAGATCCATATGATCGGTTCCGAGACATGGAGCATCGGACCCCATCTGGCTGCATTCACCCTCTGAAACAAAAGCAAGCCCGCACCCTCGATCAGACCGGTCGAGACGGCGAACCAAGCGGCGATGAGCAGGAGCGTGCCCACCGACCACTTCGCTAAAGAAGGCTTCGATTGCACGGTAGAAGTTTGCTCTTGAACGGAACCGGTGCGAGCATTCATTGTCGGGGGCGACCAATCATCAGGGACACCTTCATGGCCTCCTCGGGATATGCTCCGCAGCACGGATCACGTTCTTCTGGGCCAGAAGAATACAACGGTACCGGCTGCAAGTGAACTCAAAGAATGAATGTTGGATGGGTCTGCGGAATGGGAGGAGAACCTGGAGGCGCGGGTCGGAATCGAACTTGAGCCGTCTTGCGGGCGTGAGCGCAGCGGGAGCCCGCAGGCGAAATCCTGAGCGTAGCGAAGGACCTTAGAACCTGGAGGCGCGGGTCGGAATCGAACCGACGTATAAAGGTTTTGCAGACCTCTCCCTTACCACTTGGGTACCGCGCCCTGCCTCTTAAGTTAGCGTTCCGGGCGGAAAAAGTCCACGTCCGCCAACGTCCAGCCCCCAAGAACGCAAAAAGCCCACGCTCCGGCGCTGGGCTTCCGGCAAAACTCTGGAGCGGGAGACGGGATTTGAACCCGCGACTTCGACCTTGGCAAGGTCGCACTCTACCGCTGAGTTACTCCCGCTCTACGCAACCGATTATAAACAACCCACCACACCCCGGCAACGCTGCTCCCACGCACCTCGCAACCTCAGCCGGTTCAGTACTTCGACCCGGTTCCAGCCTTCTGCATGGCCGCATTGGCTTTGGCCGTGATTTGGTTGCGCACGTCCCATAACTCCTTATAGAAGAGATGCTCCATGCGCTGGTGGAGTACCTCGACCGGCGTCCCCATCGTGCCTACCACCCCGCCGCCGATGATCCTCTGCGCCAGCTTCAAATGATGAAAGCGAAACAGATGGACCCGCTCATCAAAATCGAGCAACCGCTCCGCCACGTCATGCAGGCCGAAGAACTCGTCATGGCGGCGGTAGAGGTCGTCCACACTGAGGTTGGCTTGATGGAGCTGAGCGTAGAACGCCTCCCCAAGCCGAGGTCCAATATGCAGCAGGGCCAGGAATCCGGGAGAGTCCAGACCGCTGCCATGTCCCAGGCCGGCGCGAATGATGTGGTAGTCGTACGGGGTGATGGTCTCCAGGACGTGCAGCAGGCCGATGGGGTAATCGAGCATCTGGTTGGCGCGGCGCAGCAGGCGTGCGGCATTGCCGAAACCGCCTTCCGCGATCTGGCCGCGCGCGCGGTCCAGTTCCCAGGCCGCCCCCTTCAACAGCAACTCCGAACTCTGGTGCACCACCTGGAAAGTCATCTCATCTTTGTGCAAGAACTCTTCCGGGCGCTTCTGCAGGGACAGCAATTCATCGGTGCGCAGGTAGCGCTCATAGTCGGACGCGCCCTTCCCGGGCAGGATCGGTTTTCTCAGATCATCCATGATGGCCACCCTGGGGAAAAATTGTTGATTGATGATTGTTCATTGTTGATTGAAGACCGGAAGCCCGCTTGTCCATCCGCCTTCAATCAACAATCAAAAATCAACAATCAACAATGTTCCGTATGCGGATTCCACTGCGGGTCCTGTTCCGGCGCGACGATCTGGCCGTCGCGCATGTGAATCATGCGATCGCCATAGCTGGCGGCCTCCGGATTGTGGGTAATCATGAGCACGGTCTGCCCCAGTTCCTGGTTCGACTGCCGCAGCATGTTCAGCACAATTTCTGAGTTCTTCGAATCCAGGTTGCCGGTGGGCTCGTCGGCCAACACGATGGCCGGTTTGTTGATCAGCGCCCGCGCCAGCGCCACCCGCTGCTGCTCGCCACCGGAGAGTTCCGAGGGACGGTGGTGCAGGCGCTGCGTCAGTCCCAACAGCCCCACAATCTTGTCAAAGTACGCCTTGTCATGGCTCCCGTTGGCGCCGGCTATGTCGCGCGCAATCTCGATATTGGAGCGCGCGTCCAGTGTCGGCAGCAAGTTGAACTTCTGGAACACGAAGCCGATCTTGCGCTTGCGCATGCGGGTGCGTTCGGCGTCGGAAAGCTGCGCGAAGTCGTCCCCATCCACGGTGACGTGACCGGAATCGGCGCGGGTCAACCCGCCCAGCAGATAAAACAACGTGGACTTCCCGCTTCCCGACGGCCCCACCACGCTGACAAACTCACCTTTTTGCACGCTGAAGGAAATGCCACGCAGCGCGGGTACCTCAACTTTGCCCACGTGGTAGGTTTTGCACAGCTCTACGGCTTCGATAAAGGCGGCCATCCGAACCATCGATATTACACGAAGCCCAAGGGCGTGTGGGACGGGTCTTGCGCTGCGCTTAAGCGACGCTGGGCTGGGAAGGAGCTCGGGGAGAGGGGGCGCGCCTGGGTCCGCGCTTGCGCACCAGCAGCAGGCGGATGCGCTCCAGCAGGTCCGCGGGCGCGTACATCCCCTTGGCCAGGAAAACATCGGCCCGCGTGTCGCGGTCGTAGATCTTCACCTTGCCGGAGAGCAGGATGGCCGGAGTCTGGGGAGAAAGTCCTTTGATCTCGTCAATCAGTCTGGTGCCATCCAAACCAGGCATGATCAGATCGGTGAGCACCAGGTCTACCCCGCCCTGGCGGAAGCGGTGCAACGCCTCTTCGCCGCTGGCACAAGCGACGACCCGGTAACCGCGGGTTTCCAGCATGACTTTGCGGATGGAGAGCGACTGCTCGTTGTCGTCAACGCAGAGAATCGTTCGCTTCGGTTTCATTCGGCTTTCCGAAATGGCGACGGACCGACTGCATCCTGCGCCGGGAAACTTCGAAATTTTTTATTGACCTGGAGAATTCAGAGCGAGATGAATGCTAACCATCCGGTGACGCTGTGTAAAGTGCCGCCGATGCTAATGGGAAATTTGCCCCATTGAAAATTTTGCCGGCTTGTGCATGTCGCCATTTTCTCGCGGGAATCGCGGCGCGGCGCTCAGAAAAAGATTTCTCCCCGCAGAACCTCAACCACATTTCCACCGACCCGCACATTAACCACTCGGTCATGGGTCTTGGAGGCGCAGACAAAAATCCGGCTGGACCGGCGCATCTCAATCCCCTGCTCGATGAGTACGCGCTCGTCGGACTGCGCCACCCCGTGCGCCACCATCCAAGCCGCCGCGCAGCCCGCGGCCGAGCCGGTAGCCGGATCTTCCCCGTTGTAGAACATCATGCGGGCGTGCAGGCGAGCCGAGGGATCCGCCGTCTGCCGGGTCACGAAGTAGAAGAATTTTCCCCCGGAGCGCTCCAGGTATTCCGTGGAAGCCTTTACATCTACGTGCAACCCTCGCATGATCTCCAGCCCCCGCAGCGGAACTACTGTAAACGCCACGCCCGTGGAGATGGTCTGGATGGGTAGCGAAGGATCGATGTCCCCATCGCGCAACCCAGCGGCGCGCACTACCGCTTCCCGGTCATGCAGAGGACCGAACGTCGGGTCCACCTGGGTCATCTCTCCGAACACCGGCTGCCCAGGTGCGTTTTCGAAGCGCACCGGCACCTTGCCGACATTGAGGTCGAGCACGACCTCGCTCACGCCGCTCGAACCGCGCAACAGAAACGCCGTCCCCAGGGTTGGATGCCCTGCGAATGGCAACTCCTCTTCCACCGTGAAGATGCGCACCCGCACGCCGTGCTGGCCTTCGGTGGCGGCATCGCGTGGCAGAACGAACGTAGTCTCCGAGAGGTTCATCTCCCGTGCCAGGGCCTGCATTTGTTCATCGCTGAGTCCCCGGCCGTCGGGAAAAACCGCCAGAGGATTGCCCTCCAGGGGCCGGGATGTAAACACGTCCAGCTGCGCGAAGGGAAACCGCCGGAGTTCTTTGGCCATGCAGGCTCATTGTAGCGCCAGCGTTCGGCTGCTTTGAAACCCTGCCGCCAGTTCTAAGCCGTGAGTCAAAGGGCTCATTGACAGCCATACCACTACAGAGGATAGTTGTGGGCTGCTTTTGACCGGCGCGGCGGGGGCTGAGCCCCGTCCCCCCGCTCCCGGGAAAGGCTGCGCTTCTGCAGGGCCCAACTAGAGTTTGCCTTCGACTGCCAATCCGATTCGTCCACGCGAGACCGCCTGGTGCGCTCGCAAAGCCTCATGCACTGTTTTCTTTTCCCTATATCGAGGAGGATGCATGCAAAGTACAGGTGCGGCAAGCCTACGCCGCTTGCTGCTGTTCAGTTGCCTCTTGCTGTGGATCGTCCCCGCCCCAGCTCAGGAAGTACAGAGAGGGGCCCGGGTCATTCAGCCCACCCGCCAGGATGTTTCGCTTCCGCTCCGTGAGCTGGCGACTTATCCGCCTCCCCTCCAGCCGCGCTTGCAGACGTTGTTTCCCAAACACCCGCTGCGCCCGAGCGGCAGTGCGGGGGTCGACACCGCCGTGCAGCAACTGGTATTGCCCAATGTCACCACTACCAACCTGCTGAACTTTGACGGTATCAGCGGCACCATGGCTGGAGGCGCCACTCCGCCCGACACCAATGGGTCGGTTGGGGGAACTCAGTTTGTCGAGATCGTGAACTTCGACTTCGCCGTCTACGACAAGACCACCGGGGCGGTGCTGCTGGCGCCCACCCGCATCAACACCATCTGGGCGGGTTTTGGTGGATTGTGCGAGACCATTGCCGGTGGCGATCCGGTTGTCCTCTGGGACAAGGCCGCGCAGCGCTGGCTGCTGACCGAGCTTTCCTACAACGGTACCTTGACGTCGAACTTCGTCTGCATCGCGGTCTCGACCAGTTCGGACGCGGCCGGTAGCTATAACCGTTATGCGTACAGTTTCGGCACCACGCTTCCCGATTATCCCAAGTACGGCATCTGGCCGGATGCTTACTACCTCTCGGTAAATGCCTTCGGAGCGGGCTTTGGCGAACCCTGTGCCCTGGATCGCACCGCGATGCTGGCGGGAGCAACGGCGGCCATGATTTGCTTCCCGGCAAAGTCGCCAAACTCCAGCTTCTTGCCCTCGGACATGGACGGTACGACCCCGCCCCCGGCCGGCGCCCCCAACCATTTCGTGGAGCTGGGTACCTCCGGCACCACCTTGAACGAATTCGACTTCCACGTAGATTTCGTGAACCCCACGAACTCCACTTTCACCGGCCCGAATGCTATCACGGTGAAGTCTTACAGTCTGGCCTGTGGCGGGGGAACCTGCATTAAGCAACCTTCCCCAGGCACCACCCTGGATTCTCTGGGCGACCGCCTCATGTTCCGCCTGGCTTACCGTAACTTTGGCGACCATGAATCGATGGTGGTGGCGCACTCGGTGAAACCATCCGGCACCTCCACCGCGTTGTCGGCGGTCCGCTGGTACGAGTTGCGCTCCACCCCTCCAGGCGGCAAGTTCTCCGTGTTCCAGCAGGGGACTTTCCAGAACAAGAACATCAGCCTGTGGATGGGAAGCATCGCCATGGACAAGGTCGGCGACATCGCTCTAGGGATGTCGGCATCCAACACCTCGGTGAAACCTACCGTGGTCTACACCGGCCGCGTTCCCGGCGATCCTGCGGGTATGCTGGAGTCGCCCAAGGTCGTGGTGAAAGGCACGGGTGTGCAAAGCGGGTCTAATCGCTGGGGCGATTACAGCAGCATGAGCGTCGACCCGGCCGACGACTGCACCTTCTGGTACAGCCAGGAATATGCCAAGACCAACGGCACCAACTGGGCTACCCGGATGGTCTCTTTCAAATTCAATAGTTGTCACTGAGGGACTTGGGACGTTTCGGCCAGGGTGCTGCTTGCGGTGCCCTGGCCGTTTTTATTGCCCGCTCCGCGGTTTGACCGCGGTTTGACTGCGGTTTGACTGCACTTGGAGCGCCGCGTATTCTAACCAATGTATGCGCCAACGTCCCATGCGCTCCGCCCTGTGTTGTTGTACGTGGGCGCCGGTGTGTCGGTAGCGCAAGAAGCGGCTTTGAACCCCATCCGGCGCCGATTGAGTCAGTCCAAGCTAAAATTCCATACTAAATAGGTAGAGGAGATGAACCGTGTCGCTACGTATCAATGATACAGCCCCCAATTTCACTGCTGAAACCACCCAGGGCACGATCAATTTTCACGAATGGATCGGCGACGGCTGGGCGATCTTGTTTTCGCATCCCAAAGACTTTACGCCCGTGTGCACCACCGAACTCGGTTACATGGCAGGGCTCCAACCGGAATTTGCCAAGCGGAACTGCAAGATTATCGGCCTGAGCGTGGACCCGGTGGGCAATCACAGCAAGTGGGCGGCCGACATCGAGGAGACCCAGGGCCACAAGGTCAACTACCCGATGATCGGCGACCCGGAGCTCAAGGTCGCCAAGCTTTATGAAATGCTGCCGGCCGCAAGCGGGACCACCTCCGAGGGCCGCACTGCTGCTGACAATGCCACCGTGCGTACCGTGTTCGTGGTCGGCCCCGACAAGAAGATCAAGCTGATGCTCATCTACCCGATGAGCACCGGCCGTAACTTCGACGAGGTGCTGCGCGTCCTCGATTCCATCCAGCTCACCGCCAAACACAAAGTGGCTACGCCGGTGAACTGGAAGCAGGGCGGCGATGTCATCATTTCGCCGGCGGTATCGAACGAGGAAGCCAAGCAGAAATATCCTGGCGGCTGGAAGGCGCCGAAGCCGTATCTGCGCATCGTCCCGCAGCCGAAGTAACCGTGCCGTAGCGCCGGCAGCCTGCCCTGAGCGCAGTCGAAAGGGTCCCGCCGGCAAAGTCGGTCGCCACGGATCAGGGGGATTTCGTCGGATAAAGCTTGGAAGGGGTATCCGCGAAACATCCGCGCCGATCCGTGGCTGCATGGCTGAAGACTGACGACTGCCTACGGAAGCGCATGGGGTCCGGTGATCCTCCCGGTCTTCAAAACCGGCGGGCGGCAGGTTTTCCTGTCGCCGGTGGGTTCGACTCCCACTCGCTTCCGCCAAGAACGGGCAGTACACGCGTTCGGCGTTGCGAGCCCAGCCCCGCCAGGATGATTCAATTCCCCGCCTGTGCTGCCTTGGCTAGGCGGGAGTGCTTGATGCTGTACATCCGCCGGTCGGCGGCGGCCAGCAATTGCTCGGCGCTGTCCCCGTCGGCAGGACAGAAGGCGTGGCCGACACTCAGCGAAACAGTTGCATCGCCGCAAACGGCTCTTCCGGCCTGTGCGAGGATGCCACGCAGGCGGTCCGCAATCTCGGCCGTGGCACTCTCGCGGAGACCTGGCACCACCACCGCAAACTCATCGCCGCCCATGCGTGCCGGACAATCGTGTTCGCGGCAAGACTTCTTCAGACCCTCGGCAAACACTTGCAGCAGTTTGTTGCCCTTGAGGTGACCCAGCCGTTCATTAACTTGTTTGAACCCGTCGAGGTCGGCGACAAACACCGCCAGCGGCAGATCGGCGCGATCGCATCGAGCAATTTCATGTTCCAGGTGCAGAAAGAGCGATCTGGCATTGGGCAGGCCGGTCAGATTGTCGGTGGTTGCCGAATCCTCTGCGACCCGATACTTCACAGAATTCTCGATGGTCATACCCAGTTTCGAGCCAATTGCCAGCAGAATTCGCAGATGGTCTTTCGTGAATCCATCTTGCTGCGCACGATAAAGCGCAAGCACCGCCACCACTCCCGAAATCCCTTCCAGCGGCACGGCCAGGGCCGAGCAAAGCGTGCTGTACTTCGTGGGATCGTTGAGATAGCCCGGTTCCACCGAGGGGTTGCCATTCAGAATGGGCTTGTTGTTTTGCGCGACCCAGCCCGACAACCCTTCTCCGATGGGAATCTTCAAGGATGAAAACAGACGGAAGTTGTCCCCGTTCACATACGCCGGAACCAGCAGGTTGTCTTGCTTGAGATAGGCTGCCATCGAGTCGTGCGGCACTAGACGCTTCAACCTTACCGAGAGCATCGAGAACGTGTCCCCCAGGCTCAGGGAAACTCCCACCTCCTGGCTCAACTCGAACAGCATTTGCGACTCTTGCCGGGCGGCGGCGATTTGCCCAAGGTAATCGCGACGGGAGTCCTGGTCCTGTGCCACCGGGCTTGCCGACTTCGCAAACCCCGCCGCCGGGGCCAAGCCGCGCTCAACCTTAACGTCTTTCGACAGCTTGGCCGGCTTCTTGGATCCCTCGTCACGAGCGAGTTTCTCCAGTTCTGCGTAGCGACGCTGCAAAATCTCCACCACCCGCGGGTCGAAACTCTTGCCGGCTTCCTCCGCGACCCGCGCCATCGCTTCTTCGAGGGGCAAGCCGCGGCGATACTGCCGGTCGGAGGCCAGCGCATCCAGGCAATCCACCGCCGCCAAAATTCGCGCCCCCACTGGGATGGCTTCACCCTGTAGCCCATTGGGGTAACCGCTGCCGTCCCATTTCTCGTGATGTGCGCGAACAATGGGTACGACGGGATAAGGGAATTCCACCTGTTCCAGAATCTCCGCCCCAATGATGGGATGGATCTTCATCTTTTCGAATTCTTCCGGAGTCAGCTTGCCCGGCTTGGAGATGATGTGCTCCGGAACCGCCAGCTTGCCGATGTCGTGCAGCACCGAAGCGGCACGCAGCGCCTCGGTTTCGTCCTCGTTCAAACCCAGCTCCTTGGCGAGCTCCATGGCATAGATGCGCACCCGTTGCAGATGATCGTGGGTCATATGGTCCTTGGCCTCGATGGCGAGCGCCAAGGTTTCAATCGTCCGCAGATGCAGGTTCGACACCTGCTCGACATGCCGCTTTTCATCTTCCAGCTTGCCCACGTAAAGGCGATACGACCGGTAGATGAGGTGCACCGGTGGCAGCACCAGCAGAGACGACTGCCAACCGATGTGCCGGTTCAAGAAGCTGACCACACCGACGATGGCTGCTCCCCCCAGATAATAAGAGAACGACCAGAAATAGCATTCCGACCAGACCTTTAAGAGCGGTTTCCCTTCGGTCAACCGGATAATCACCGACATCACCAGGGTATTGAAGGCAAAGTACGCGATCGCCACTGCCAGCAACGCGAGTGGTTCTTCGGCGTGAGGAATGCGACTTGCAGCCAGCCTGTACACCCCAAAAGCCACAGCAGTTCCGACGGGTATTTGCGACAGGTTGAACAAGACGTGGATTGGCTTCGGATGGGACCGCGTGTAGCTCTGCACCAAAACCGCCGCAAACCCAATGACCAGGGTTTCCCCAAAACTCAGCTCCAGCACACCCAGCATGATGAACAGGAAGTTCACCGACATGTTGCCGCGGATGCCCGGCAGCTTTATTTTTAGAGACGACGCCAGAAGCGCTACCGCGAGGTAACACACGAACTTGATGGGATCGCTCGATCGCCAGTGCAACGCCGCAAATACAAAGCAGCACAGCGCTAACAGCGCCAGCGCCGCGGTAAGCAGCTTCGCGCCCGATTGCGACACTTTGAGCGACATCCCAAGATTTTTGCCGAAGTATCGGCAAATGTCCGGCACAAACCGAGCGTGTGCCGTTACCATCGTGCCCTTGCCTTAATTCCATGGAGGACCAGTGGGTTTCGTGGCCAGACGCCTGGCCGGAATTACCGCAGTAACGCAGACCTCACGCTCCTCTCATCGAGCGGGACGGACAGCTTGTCAACGTCCAAGGTCGGTTCGGAGGACAATCTGTCCGCGACGCGCTGGTAACTACCCCTATCTACCTGATTCTGAATGACAAATCTCTCGTTCGCTTCGGCAGGCCAAGTGCACTGTTACCTGTGCAAACTCCCCCCGGCATTGTTGGCGCGGCCGTCTGCGCGCATTGGAGGGGCTCCCCGTATGAAGAAGCTCTTGCTCATTCTGTTGCTGGTCACGGCGATCCTGGCTCACGCCGACAATTCCAGGCTGTCGCCTGACGTCCGAGCCACTGCCGCGTCTCATGCGCGCGTGGTTATCCAGTACAACAGCGCACCTGGGCCTCTTGATCTCCAACTGATCCTAAAATTGGCCGGGTCGATCCTCGGTCAATTGCCGCTAGTCAACGGGGTGGTCGCGGACCTCCCGGTCTCGAATCTGCCTTTGTTGTCGAACCAGGCCAATGTCAAGTACATCAGCCTCGATCGCGCCCTGTCCCCCACTTTGAGCAACGCAGCGCCCGCGGTGAACGCGCCGGTGGCATGGCAATCGGGTTACACCGGGACAGGCGTTGGAGTTGCCGTGATCGACAGCGGAATCAGCAGCCATCCAGACTTGAAAGGTGGCTTTCTCGGACTCTCCCGCGTCGTCTACAGCCAGAGCTTCGTTCCCGGCACATTGAGTGCTGCCGACCAATATGGACACGGCACCCACATCGCCGGTCTGATTGCCGGGAACGGCGCCAGTTCGACCGGAACGAAGTATTCAAGAACCTTTGAGGGCATCGCTCCCAACGCAAAACTGATCAATCTTCGCGTTCTCGATTCCAATGGCGCCGGAACCGACAGTGCAGTGATTTCGGCTATTTCCCAAGCCATCCTGTTAAAGCCGCTGTTCAATATCCGTGTCATCAATTTGTCGCTCGGCCGACCGGTGTATGAGAGCTACACGCTTGATCCGGTTTGCCAAGCGGTGGAAGCCGCATGGAAGAGCGGAATCGTGGTCGTGGTTGCGGCGGGGAACAACGGACGCTTCACGGGAACCGGTGGGTACGCCACCATCAGTTCTCCGGGCAACGACCCTTATGTGATTACGGTTGGCGCCATGAAGCCGATGGGAACGCCCACGCGCGCCGACGACCTGATTGCCAGCTACAGTTCAAAAGGTCCCACCGCGGTGGACCACGTCGTCAAACCTGACGTAGTGGCGCCGGGAAATCTGCTGGTGTCGCTGGAAGCGCCGGGCACGCTGTACAACGCATATCCCGGCAATCGTGTGCCCTATAACTACTATGTCGTCGGCGGCAGCAGCGCACCTTCTTCTGACTACTTCACCCTGAGCGGAACCAGCATGGCAGCCGGCGTGGTCAGTGGACTTGTCGCCGACCTGCTGCAAGCCAATTCCCGGCTCAATCCCGACCAGGTAAAAGCTCGTCTGATGAAGACGGCGTGGAAAACCTTCCCCGCCTACAGCAGCGTGACCGACCCTGCCAGCGGCGTTACTTACACTTCGCAATACGATGTGTTCACCGTCGGCGCCGGATATGTCGACCTTCAGGCCGCTCTCCAGGATTCTTCCCTGCCTACCGGAACCGCAATGTCTCCGACGGCCTACTACGATGCGCAATCGGGCAACGTGTTCATGGCATTCGATTCTTCTTCCACTTGGGGCGATTCCGCCATGTGGGGGGATTCAGCTATTTGGGGAACATCCCGGATCGAGTCGAATTCCGCCATGTGGGGCGACAGCGCCATGTGGGGCTCGGTCGCTAATACTGGATTTGTCACCATTTGGTCCGACAGCGCCATGTGGGGCGACAGTGCGATGTGGGGGGATAGCGCCATGTGGGGCGACAGCGCCACCAAGGGAGAAAACTAGAACTACCTTTGTCCTCTCATAATGCCAACCGGGCTACTCGATCGGGGATGGCACGGGTTGCTATAGCGCCGGCAACGCGGTCTTCTGCTGGATGCCCTGGCCCTCGACGATGGTGTAAATGAAATCTGCCGGGACGTCGTGCAGCACTTCGAGCTTGCCGCTGGGCCAGCGGATTTCCACTTCACTCATTTTGCTTACGGTGCCCAGGCCAAAGTGCAACCGCGGATCATTCTGCGAGATATAGCTGCCTCCGGCGCGCACTTCGTTGAACTGAGTAAGCTTGCCCGCCTTCACGGTAACGCGCGCGCCGATGGCGGAGCGGTTGCTCTTGCTTCCCACCAGCTTGAACAGCACCCGATGATTCTTGTTGCCGCCCTGGTTTAATAGCAGCGTAGGCAACTCGCCAACATTGATTAGCAGGATATCGATGTTCCCATCATTATTGATGTCCCCAAAGGCCGCGCCCCGCCGCGATTCTAGCGGGATCGAATCCAGAACGCTGGAGACATCCTCGAAGCTGCCGTCGCGCCGGTTACGGAAAAGTTGCATGGGCTGGCGGTAGTGCGCCCCTCCGGGAATGGAATCCACCTGCGGATACACATGTCCGTTGGCGACGAAGATGTCCAGCCAGCCGTCGTTGTCCATATCAAAGAAAGCCGTTCCCCAGCCCACCAGCGGATACGTTGGCTGCGCCAGCTTGCTGGGCCAACTCACAGCTGAGAAGCCTTGCGCCCCCAGGTTGCGATACAAGTCATCGGCTTGTTCGGTGAAGTTGGTCACGAAAATGCCCACGCGGCCTTCGTTCAGATAGTCGCCCCAGTCCACGCCCATCGAGCCCTGCATCTCGCCGTCCGCGCTGACCGCCGCTCCGGAGAGCATGCCTATATCTTCAAACGTGCCGTCATGCTGGTTGTGGTAGAGGAAATTGGGGCCGGTGTCATTGGCGACATACAAATCTGGCCAGCCATCATTGTCGTAGTCGCCCCAGACGGCGCCCAGCCCGTAGTAGTGGTTGGGATCGTCCACGCCCGCCTTCTTCGAAACTTCCTCGAACGTCCCGTCTCCGCGGTTGTGAAACAGAAAGTCCGATTCCCCGATCATTCCCCACGGACCGCATTGCACCGCAACTCCCTTGAAGCGGCAGTTTTTCTCGTCACTGCCGAAGTCCGGCAGCTTGTTCATGTCGAAGTGCACATAGCGCGACACGAACAGGTCCACATAGCCGTCGCGGTCGTAGTCGGCCCATGCCGCGCCCGTGCTGAAGCCGCCCGCCGCCACCCCGGCCTTGTCGGTGACATCTTCAAACTTGCAATTCCCCAGGTTGCGGTACAGCGCGTTCCCCCCATAGCCAGTGACGTAAATGTCCGGAAGCCCGTCGTTGTCGTAATCGGCGACCGCCACACCCATCCCCCAGCCTTTGCGGGTAAGCCCGGCAGACTTGCTGATGTCAGTGAACTTGAGATCGGCATCCTGGTGATAGAGGGTGATCATGGGATCGCCGCCCTGGCGAAAGCGCTCGACCGTCGATCCGTTCACGGTGAGGATGTCGAGCTTGCCGTCGTTGTCGCAGTCGATCAGCCCCGCCCCTCCGCTCATGGACTCGACAATGTATTTCTTTTCCGGTGACGAAATGTGCGAGACGGTCAGGCCCGCCTGCCTGGCCACATCTACAAAGTGGGGTAAGGGAGTCTTCGGGGCGGCGGGTGCGGACGTCGTTGGAGGATGCTTCTTCGGAGCAGTTGCCTGTGCACACGCGATGACCGAGAAAACCAGGACCACGGAGAGGAGTTTGTGCATGGCGGAGAGAATTCCGAGATTATAGCCCAGGATCCGAAGGCATCGCCGATGCTCGCCCACAGGTTCATGTGAAACTTTCTCTCGTGCCAGACATCAATTGGAGGCAGCCGCCCGGTAGCGGCATTGGTGTATCCATGACAAAGGTCTTCATCTCGTTATTCATAGTAGTTTGCGTTGCGGTCATGATGTTTGCCGGTACGCCCGGTGCTTCGCGCGACAACTCCACCCACACTCCCGTGCTGGTGGAATTGTTTACCTCGGAGGGATGCTCCAGTTGTCCGCCCGCCGACCGCCTGCTGCAGGACCTCGACAAGCAGCCGGTTTCGGGCGCGCAGGTGATCGTGCTCAGCGAGCACGTGGACTACTGGAACCATATCGGCTGGAAGGACCCCTATTCTTCCCGCTTCTTCAGCGACCGCCAGAGCGCCTACTCCGGCCACTTCGGTTTGAGCAGCGTCTACACCCCCGAGATGGTCGTGGACGGCGCCACCGAATTTGTGGGCAGCGATTCCCGCCGTGCCAACCAGGCGTGTGGAGAGGCTCGTTCGTCCCAGAAGATTTCTGTCCGAATTTCGAACGTGTCGGTCAGCGGGGGAAACATTCAGGCGCGCGTGGAAGCCGACCCCCTCCCGGAATCTTTTTCCCAGGGCAAAGCCGAGGTCGTCGCCGTGGTGGCACTCAATCACGCCGAATCTCAGGTCTCCGCTGGGGAGAACTCCGGCCGCCGTCTGACCCACGTCGCCGTGGTGCAGAGCCTCACCAAGATTGGAACCGTGGAAAAAGGCAAGAGCTTCTCCCAGGACGTTCGCCTGAAACTCCCGTCCGGGGACGATACTTCCAACCTCCGCCTGATCGCCTTCGTGCAGGAACCCGGCCCCGGCAAGGTGCTCGGAGCTGCGCTGGAGCGCGTAAAGTAGCACCGGCGTCTCGCCGGCACCGTTGTCTTCGGCAGAAAACTCGGCTATACCTCAGCAACGCGTGGCGAGATTTTCTTCCGTCGCTCCCGCCACCCTTCAATAACCAGATACAGCACGGGGATGAAAAACAGGTTCAGAACAGTTGACATGATCATTCCGCCAAAGACCGTGGTTCCGACCGAATGCCTGCCCTTCTCGCCCGCGCCGCTGGCCAGCACCAGCGGAACTACGCCCAGGATGAACGCAAACGAAGTCATCAAGATCGGCCGCAGCCGGATCCTGGCCGCCTCGATGGCAGCCTCCACCAAAGGCAGGCCTCGCTCCCGCAATTGCTCGGCAAACTCGACGATCAGAATTGCGTTCTTGCTCGACAATCCCACCAGCATCACCAGCCCGATCTGGCAATAAACGTCGTTCTCCAGTCCGCGCAGCCACACCGCCCCTAACGCTCCCAGCATCGCCATGGGCACAGCCAGCAGCACAATGAAGGGCAGCACGAAGCTCTCATACTGGGCCGACAGCGTGAGATAAACCACCAGCGTCCCCAGCCCAAACAAGATGAGAGAAGTACCGCCCGACTGGAGTTCTTCCAGCGAAAGCCCCGTCCATTCGTAGGTGAAACCCTGCGGCATCACCTTGGCGCTCAGGTTTTCCATGGCGTTGATGGCCTGCCCGGAACTGAACCCCGGTGCCGCCACCCCGTCAATCTCCGCCGCGCGAAACAGGTTGTAGTGGCTGATCACCTGTGGGCTGGTGGTCTGCGAAATCGTCGCCAGGCTGTCCAGCGGAATCATCGCCCCGCTGTCGGAGCGCACGTAAAACTGCTTGATGTCTTTGGCCTGCGAGCGGAATTGCTTGTCGGCTTGCACGTATACGCGGTACGAACGATTGTTGAAATCAAAATCGTTGACGTATGCCGACCCCATGTACACGCCCAGCGTGTCCGTGATCTGCTGTAGCGGGATGTGCAGGCTCTTGGCTTTCTCGCGATCAATGGTCACCAGGAATTGTGGATCGCTGGCGGTATAGGTGGTGAACAATCCGGCCAGATCCTTGCGCACAAACCCCTCGCGGACCATGTCCTGCGTGACCTTTTCCAGTTCCACCAGCGTGTGATTGCCCTGGTCCTGCACTTCAAACTGGAAACCTCCGAACTCGCCCAGGCCCTGGACTGCGGCAGGCAGGAATGGAATGACGAGGGCTCCGGAAATCCTGGACAGCGGCCCGCGCACGCGGGCCAGAACAGCGTCGGCGTTGTGCTCGTCCCCTCTGCGCTGAGAATACGGTTTCAGCGGAACGAAGATCAGCCCGCGGTTGGAAGCATTCCCGCTGAAGCTGAAGCCAGTGACGGAAAATGTGCCTTCGACTTCCGGCATCTTGCCCAGCGCCGCCGCCACCTGCTCCCCGATTTTTTTCGTGTACTCCAGCGACGCCCCCGAGGGTGCCTGCACCGCGATGATGAAATACTCCTGGTCCTCATTGGGCACAAAACCTCTGGGCACTCGCACAAAAGCAAAGTAAGTCAGCCCTAGCCCGGCAAGAAAAAGCAACACCATGACCAAGCGGTACTTCAGAAACCCGCGCAGAGTGCCACGGTAGAGATCGGTAGTTACCGCAATGGCTTTGTCCACCTTCCGGAACAACCAGTTCTTCTCTCCGTGCTCTCGCCCCAACAGGAGGGCCGAGAGCGCCGGCGTCAATGTCAATGCGTTGAAAGCGGAGATGGAGATCGAGAACGCAATGGTCAGCGCAAACTGGCGAAACAGAATGCCCGTGGTTCCCGGAAAGAACGCCACCGGCACGAACACTGCCACCAGCACCAACGAGGTGGCGATCACTGCTCCAGTGACCTCCCCCATGGCTGCGGACGCCGCTTTGCGGGCATCGCGCTCGCCTTCCTGGATGTGGCGCTCAATGTTCTCAATCACCACGATGGCATCGTCCACCACCAGTCCTGTCGCCAGCGTGATGCCGAACAGGGTCAGGGTGTTCACCGAAAAACCGAGCAGCTTGACGAATGCAAACGTCCCGATCAGCGACACCGGAATCGTCACCGCCGGGATGATGGTGCTGCGCCAGTCCTCCAGGAAAACAAAAATCACCAGGATGACCAGCACAATCGCCGCGCCTAGGGTATTCAGCACTTCCCGGATGGATTCGCCCACCGCATCGGTGGTATCGAACGCCAGCTGATACGTCATGCCGGGAGGAAATCTCTTGGCCAGCCGTTCCAGTTCGGCGATCGCCAGTCGGTCTACTTCCAGCGCGTTGGCGTTTGAGAGCTGGGTAATACCCAGACCCACCGCCTCATGCCCGTTGTACTGCAGGTCGGAACCATAGTCCTCCGCCCCAAGTTCAGCCCGGCCTACATCTCTTACCCGAACCAGGGTGCCGTCCGAATTGGTTTTCAGGATGATGTCTTCGAACTGAGTCGGCTCGCTGAGCCTTCCGATGGCCCGCACGCTGATCTGAAAAGCCTGCCCCGGCTTGATGGGAGGCTGCCCTACTTGTCCTGCAGCCACCTCCACGTTTTGCTCTTGCAGCGCATTCACTACGTCGGACGCCGTGAGCGCGCGGCTGGCCATGCGTTCGGGATCCAGCCACATGCGCATCGAGTACCGTCGCTCGCCGAAGATGAAGACCTCGGCTACCCCCGGGATACGTTTCAGATTGTCGCGAACATAGACGTCCAGGTAGTTGCTCATGAACAGGGGATCATAGCGGCCATCCGGCGAGTACACCGCGGCGCCGAACACGAAGTTATTCGAGGCCTTGGTGATGGTCACGCCCGTGGTCTTGACCTGGTTCGGCAGCCGGCCCTGCGCCGTGTTGACGCGGTTTTGAATGTCCACCGCCGCCAGGTCCGGATCGCGGTTCAGGTCGAACGTCGCCACAATGTTGCTGGTCCCGTCGTTACTGCTGGTCGAGGTGATGTACTTCATCGCCTCCGCGCCGTTGATCTGCTGTTCCAGGGGCTGTGTGACTGCGGTTTCCACGGTCTGTGCGCTCGCTCCGGTGTACGCGCTGGTGACGGAAATCTGCGGCGGCGCCAGGTTGGGAAACTGAGAAATCGGCAGCGAAGGAATCACGACCGCGCCCGCCAGAATGATGAGCAGCGCGCACACCGTGGCGAACACCGGCCGTCGAATGAAGAAATTGACGAACATGAGGAGTAGGTAGCTGGTAGTTGGTAGCGGGTAGCGGAGCAAAACCAGCGGCTCGCTACCAGCTGCCAGCGACTAGCTACGAGCTGCCTTCTTGCGGCGAAACCGCCGTCCCATCGACCAGAAACTGAGTTCCGGAAACGATGATCTTGTCGCCAGACTTGATTCCGTCCAACACGACGTAATCGTTCCCGACCATATCCCCGACGCGCAGCGGTTTCTGATGCGCCACCAGCTTGCCGTTCTGGTCCTCGGCCACAAACGTGAAGTACTGCCCGCCCACCCGCGAAACCGCCAGCACCGGAACCACGAGTCCCTCGTGCATTCCCCACACTACCCGCGCGCGAATGAACTGCGCGTTGCGCAACTTGTCCTGATGGTTGGCTATGGTTGCTTTGACCAGTAAGGTCTGCGTGGTGCTGTCCACCTGCGGAGAAATGAAACTGATTCGGCTGTCCGCGGTTACATTGCCCGCGCCGTCCACGATCTGTACCGGCATGCTCATCCTGAGTTGGGTGGAGCGCTCCACCGGCACGTAGATATAAGCTTCCAGGCTGCCGGGTTTGTCCACCGTGGTCAGCACCGTGGTGTTGGTGACGCGGTCCCCCACGCGCACCGGAATATCGCCGACAATGCCGCTGGTCTGGGAAACTACCTTGTAGTAGTGGAGTTGCACTTTCTGCTCGCGCACCTGTGCTTCCAGGGAACGCAACTGCGCCTGCGCCGAATCCAGCGATGTCTTGGCCTGGTCAAACTCCTGCTTGCTGGTAACCCCTGCCTCGTACAGCTTGCTGATCCGCTCATACTGCTGCTGCGCATATTGCAGATTCGCGGCTTGTGCCGCGTGCGCGTCTTCCTGGCTGCGCACGGTCGCCTCTTGCTTGCTGGGATCGATCTGCATTATGGGAGTGGTCGGCGAAACGTGATCGCCGGAATGCACATAGATCTGGGTGATGTACCCTTCTACCTGCGGCATGATCACCGCCGAGTCCCGCGACTTGAGCGTGGCCACGTATTCCGTGGTGTCGCTCAGCGGAACAGCACGCGCCACTGCGATCTTGACCGGAACCGCCGGGTCCCGCGGTTGCGCCCCCTTCGCGGGCCCGCCGCTGCAAGCCACACCCAGCGCGGCCAGCGTCACGGCTACCAGCAAAGTAGCGGAGTATGCCCGCGCCGCGAACCCCAATCTGAAACTCCCTTTTCTCATCTTCTGTAAGCTACCACGCGGCGTTTCCAGGGGCCAATGCTTGCACGCGAGCGATGCCTCTATAATCCTCACCATGGCCACTGCCTCCGCTGCTGACCGCGCCCGACTGGCCCTCGAAATGCGCGTCACCGCACGGCATCTTTTCGAGCACGCCCTCGCGGAGGCCAGCATCGATCGGGCTTTCCAGCGTCACGTGGAGTGTGAGAGGGGTGTGCTGCGCGTCTGTGAAGACCTCCATGATCTCACCTCGTATAACCGCATCTCCGTCATCTCCATCGGCAAGGCCGCGCACACGCTCGTGAACGCCCTGGAAATGCAGGCGGGCAGCCGATTCCATGGCATCGTGGCAACTTCGGTCGAGCCGGCCTCGCAGATAAAAGGATTTCGCTACTTTCTGGGTGGCCATCCCACCCCCAACCAGGAATCCATTCGCGCTGCCCAAGCCATGCTGAAATCGCTGGACGGTCAGGATACCTCGTCGCTGGTCATCTTCCTGCTCAGCGGGGGTGGCTCCTCCATTGCGGAAAAGCCGATCGATGACGAAATCTCACTGGAGGATGTGATCGCCACCTATCGTGTACTGGTGCATTCGGGCGCACCCATCGCCGAAATCAATGCCATTCGCAAGCATCTCTCCGCGATCAAAGGAGGCCGCCTAGCCCGCGCCGCCGCCCCCGCGCAGCAGGTCTCCCTGCTGGTCTCGGACGTCCCCGACAGCACGCCCGATGCGCTGGCCTCTGGGCCGACCATGCCTGATTCCACCGGCGTGGAAGACTGTTATGCCATCGCCGCAAAGTACGGCATGCTGGAGCAGTTTCCGCCGTCGGTGCTGGAGCTGTTCCAGCGCCGCGCCCTGGAAGAGACCCCCAAGAAGGATGACGTAGCCTTCCATCGCTCGCGCTGGTGGCCGATCTTATCGAATGCCTCCCTGCTTGAGGCCAGCCGGGCGGAAGCCCGTCGCCAACGCTTCACGGTCGAGGTGGACAACAGTTGTGACGACTGGGACTACCTCCGCGCCCGCGACTATCTTCTCGACCGCCTGCGGGAGTTGCGAAGGAAATCCGAGCGCGTCTGCCTGATTTCCGGTGGCGAGGTGACCGTGAAAGTGAGCAACGGCGGGATCGGAGGCCGCAACCAGCAGTTCGCGCTGGCCTGCGCCGGCAAGATTGCCGGAGAAAACATCACCGTGCTCAGCGCCGGTACTGATGGCATCGATGGCAACAGTCCCGCCGCCGGAGCGGTAGTGGACGGCACAACCCTCGAGCGCACCAAGGCCCGCGGGCTCGATCCGCAAGCTCACCTGGCTGGCTTCAATGCTTTTCCCTTTTTCGAGTCCCTGGGCGACACCGTGGTGACCGGTCCCACGGGAAACAATTTGCGGGACCTGCGGCTTCTGTTGGCCTACTAAGCTCGCTTCGGTGTGGTTGCTAATTGCTAACGGCTAATTGCTAATTGCTAAAAGAACTGCGTCACGCCCTCTTCCAGCACCACCACCCGATCCTCAATCCCCGCAGCCCTGGCTTCTTGCTCCAGGAGCTGTAACGGCTCATCGATGGGTTCGTGCGACAGGCGGAAGGTTCCGTAGTGCATGGGCACCATCCAGCGTGCGTTCAGGTCGAGGAAGGCACGGGTAGCGTCCCCGGGATCAGCATGGACGTTGCGGAAAGACGGCGGGTTGTAGGCGCCAATCGGCAGCAGGGCAACTTCGGGCGACAGCCGCTGGCCGATGTCACGGAATCCGGAAAAGTACGCTGTGTCTCCGGCGTGGTACACGGAGTGCCTGTGGTCGCGCAGCACGTATCCGCCGTAGCCTCGGTGAGAGTCTTTAATGATCCTGGCGCCCCAGTGGCGCGAAGGCACGTGGGTGACCGTGAGCCCGCGATGGCGATAGCTGTTCCACCAGTCCAGTTCCACCACGTCGCCAAATCCCAGGTCCGAAACCAGGTCAAAGACATGGTGCGGAACCACGATGATGGGTGGCGCCCCGCGCCGGCGGCGGGTCTGCTGCACGATGGCCCGCAACGATGGCCGGTGCAAGTGGTCGAAGTGGGCATGTGTGACCAGCACCAGATCAATCGGCGGAAGGTCGCGCACATACACGCCGGGCTTGCGCAACCGCTTCAGCACGAACAGCCAGCGCGCAAAATTAGGATCGATGATGACGTTCTGCCCGCCGATCTGCACGAAAAAGCTGGCGTGCCCGATGAAAGTTACGCCCATCTCGCCGTTGCTCACCAGTTTCGGCTTGTGGGTCTCCCCGGTGCGCGGCGTGACGGCGGAACGGCGCACCAGTCGCCCAAACTGCCGGGCACGCTTGCGCAGGGCGGGATTTTTCAGAGTATCCTTCAGCATCTAGGCTGAACTCATGGTCCTTCTGATTGGGTGCAGAGTTGTACTTGATTCTAGAACAATCCCCCACACTTTGCTTGACCCCGGTTGCCAGCCTCGTTTCTAATCCTTGCTGATCCTCAGGAGAGAAACTCGGATGCGTGTTGCTTTCTTAGGTTTGGGAATCATGGGCCGGCCGATGGCTGCCAACCTGGTCAAAGCCGGCCACGAAGTCACGGTGTGGAACCGTACGCCGGGCAAAGTCGTGGAAGGCGCACAGAGTGCGTCATCTCCCGCCGAGGCCGCGCGTGGCGCTGAGGTGGTCTGGATGTGCGTCTCCGACACCAAGGCGGTCGAAGATGTGCTCTTCGGCCCGCAAGGCGTGCAGGATTCGCTGGCCCAGGGGATGACCGTGGTTGATTCCAGCACCATCTCGCCTTCGGCCACACGAAACTTCGCCGAGCGCGTCCGCACCCGGGGCGCTCAGTATGTGGACGCCCCCGTGACTGGATCCAAAGTAGGGGCGGAAAACGGAACTCTGATTTTCATTGTGGGTGGCGAAGAAGCCGCGATTGAGCACCTGAAGCCGTTGTTTGCTGCCATGGGCAAGCAGTTCTTCCGCATGGGCGAGACCAGCAAAGGACAAGCTGCCAAGCTGGTGATGAACCTGCAAATCGCCCTCATTTATGAGGGATTCTCCGAAGCCCTGACCCTGGCCACCAAGCTCGGGGTTCCAGCCGAGACCCTGCTGCCCCTGGTGCAGGCCTCCATGGTTCGCTCCGGCGTAGTGGACTACAAGGCCCCCTTTGTCATGAAGCGTGACTTTTCCCCGAATTTCCCTTTACGCCTCATGCACAAAGATCTCCGCTTGGCCCTCGATGCGGCCAAAGAGGCGCGGGTCAAACTGCCGGGGCTCGAAACCGTGGAAGAGATCTATGAAATGGCCACCGAGGACGGCCACGAGAACCTCGATTACGCCGCCACCCTCACCCTTCTGGAGAAATGGGCCGGGGTCGAGGTAAAAGGCGCGTCGGCCTAACCGCCGGTCATACTGAGAACGGGGAACCGGGAACTGAGAACTCTTCCCTCCAGTTACCGCGGTAACTTTCCTATTACACAACTATTACACTCCGCCCCGCCCGCAGTTGATACGTTAGATTCAGGTTTCTAAAACGAGTGTGGGGACACAGCGAATGGAACTGCAAGCCCTTGAGCGCAAGCCAGCCGACGACAACCAAATCAACTGGGTAACCGCAACTTTCATGGCACTGTTTCACCTGGGCGCCATTGCAGCATTTTTCTTTTTCACCTGGAAAGCTCTGGCGGTGGCGGTGTTCCTGTGGTTGGTTTCGGGAAGCTGGGGCATCGGCATGGGCTATCACCGGCTGCTCACTCACCGCGGATACAAGACGCCAAAGTGGGTCGAGTACTTCCTGACCGTCTGCGCAACCCTGGCCTTGGAAGGCGGACCGATTTTCTGGGTGGCAACGCACCGCATCCATCACAAGTTTTCTGATCAGGAAGGCGATCCGCACTCGCCCATCGACGGCAAGTGGTGGGCGCACATGGGATGGATCCTGACCGGCAAGTCCATGCATCACGACACTACGACGCTGGCGAAATACGTCCCCGACCTTGCCAAAGACAAGTTTCACGTCTGGATCACCAAGTATCATTACGTTCCCATCGTTGCGCTCGGCCTCGTGCTCTTCGCTATCGGCGGTCTGCCCTTTCTGATGTGGGGCATCTTCCTGCGCACCGTGGTCGGTCTGCATGCCACCTGGCTGGTCAACTCGGCGACCCACACCTGGGGCTCGCGCCGCTTCCAGACCCGTGACCTCTCCACCAACAACTGGTGGGTTGCGATCCTGACCTTTGGCGAAGGCTGGCACAACAACCATCATGCCCATCCCGTTTCTGCCCGCCACGGCCTGCGGTGGTACGAAGTGGACATGAACTGGTACGGCATCTGGACGCTCAAGAAGCTAGGGCTGGCCCGCGACGTGTACCGGATACAGCTTTCCGAACTGCGTCGCCGGGAGCAAGAAGAACTGGCGCCGGCGGCTCCGCGGCGCGAACTAGTCTCGGTCTAACCAAGATCGCCGAAAAAACCACGAAATTAAGCCTGCCTTAAGGTTCAAAGCAGGATGCTGTCGGCCTCCGTTTGGTGCGCGTCGCCCTGCGGAGGGTCCTTCAGCGGCACGCCCCAGCCCGCCGATCTCTCTGGGTTCAACCCCGAATCGGCGGGCTTATTGTTACCATCCGATCCTGGGATGACTCCTCTCCCTCCTGCGGTTTTCATTTCCCTCGCGGTAGAATCGGGACATGCGTATCACCAGTCGCCGCAAGGCCATCGCCTTCTTTGTCACTCTGGGCGTGTGCCTGGCGGCGCTGGCCGTGGCGGTGGGCAGCGGCTGGATCATTCTCAACTGGCGCGAGGGCGTCAAAGTTTTCCTGGGAGTGATCTTCTTCGGCGCCATCATCGCGGGAATCATCCTCAACACGATTTTCCTGGTACGCGAAATCCGCCGCAATGAACAGCACGACAGCTTCATCAACGCCGTTACTCACGAACTGAAAACTCCGATAGCCTCCATTCGCCTCTACCTGCAAACCCTGCAGCGTCGCGAGTTAGACCAGACCCAGCGGCGTGAGTTCTACCGCCTCATGCTCGACGACACCCACCGCTTGCTGGGCACGGTCGAGCAAGTTCTGAAGGCGGGGGAGGCCGGGCACAAGCGCATCGCCCGACGGCGGGCTGCGGTGGACTTCGGCGGCCTGGTTCGCGAGTGTGTCGAAGTCGCACGCACCAGCCATCATCTCCAACCCGAAGCCCTGCGCTTCGAGCAGTCTGTTGACAACGGCTCAGGGGCCGGCGTGGTCGGAGATTCCGAAGACCTGCGCACCGCCGTTTCCAACGTGCTCGACAATGCCATCAAGTACTCCACGGGTGCCGTCGATGTCTCCGTGCGGGTTGAAACCCCGGACGAGAAGCACGTAACTCTGCGGGTGCGCGATCACGGTGTGGGCATCCCCACGGAAGAACTCAAACGCATCTTCAAGCGCTTCTACCGCGTTCCCGGCCGCTTGCAGGGCAATGTGAAAGGCACCGGTTTGGGATTGTTCATCGTGCGCGCCATCGCCAGCAAGCATGGCGGCCGCGTCTTTGCCGAAAGCGAAGGCGAAGGCCGGGGCACCACGGTCATTCTCGAACTGCCGCGGAGCAACGCATGAGCCGGGTGCTGATCGTCGAGGATGAAGCTCACCTGGCCAAAGGTTTGCAGTTCAACCTGGAGGCGGAGGGACACTCCGTCCGCCTCGTGGGCGACGGCGAAAGCGCGTTGGACCTGCTGCTGAAGAAGCGCGAGGATTTCGATGCCGTGGTGCTAGACGTGATGCTGCCCGGGAAAGACGGCTTCACGGTCGCGGCCGAACTGCGCGCCGCCAGGCACTTCGTCCCCGTGCTCATGCTGACCGCGCGCGGCCGGCCCGAGGACGTGCTCAAGGGATTCGCCTCCGGCGCCGACGACTATCTCCCCAAGCCTTTTGAACTTCCCATTCTGCTGGCCCGCCTGCAGGGTCTGCTGCGCCGCCGGGAATGGCTGCGGGAAGGCCAGGCAGCTGCGGCGCAGCCTGCTTCCGCCAAGCAACAATCTCATGACGCCGAGTACGATGTGTTCTCCTTCGCCGGCCGCACCATCGACTTCGGAAAGCTGGAGTTGCGGGTCAACGGCAACGTCATCCACCTCACGCTCATGGAAGCGGAGCTGCTGCGTCACCTCATTCGCAACAATGATCGGGTTGTCTCCCGCAAGTCAATCCTGGAGGAAGTCTGGGGGCTGCACGAAGACACCGATACCCGTGCTATTGACAACTTCGTCGTCCGCCTGCGGCGCTATATCGAAGACGATCCCGCGCAGCCGACCCACCTGCTCACCGTCCGTGGAGTCGGCTACCGCTTCATCGCCGAGCCGGACAAGGGCTGAAAGCCGTGCCCGCAAGCCCCCAGCACCCTTACGCGGCGGTTGGTTTCTTTGCGCCCCCCGGCTCCACAGCCTCGACCAGCGGCATATTCACCAGGTGCTCGCTGACAAACCACACCTGCATTTCGTTGGTGCGCAGAACATCGCTGATGACCATATCGTTGGTGCCATCATCTCCCAGCTCGGAGGCGCGTCGGGCCAGCGTACGGCACTGCCGGATGATGACCTGGTGAGCATCCAGCAACCGCGACAGTTGTACCGGAACCTCTTCCCGGCCTCGCGGCGGACGCTCAATCTGCGTGGTCTCGGCTACGTCTGGCGCCATTGCGATACTTACGCCACCGAGAATCTGGATGCGTTCGGCAATCGTGTCCACCAGTTCCGCCTGCTCTCCGTAGTGCTTGTCGAACAGAAGATGAAGTTGGTAAAACGTGGGCCCGGCGACCTGCCAGTGTGATTTCTTGTAGAGGTCGCGCAGCGTCATGGTGTCGGCGAGCAGCTGGTTGAGTTGTTCCGTGATTTCCAGGCGCACCGGTTCTTCCAGTTCCAGGGGCAATACATGGGTTACCGTGCCGTACTCCTGGATTGCCCGAGCCCGTTGGTGGATGCGAGGTTGCGCACTCAATCTGCCTTGGTTGCCAGAAACTGCTTTTTTCGGCATCGCAATTCTCCTTGATGTATTCGTATTTCGTGGGCCGCAAATTGCCTTTAGGTCTGCGTTGGAGTTGTGGACTAAACCGTAGTTATTCGGCGCACTAGTCTGTTGGATGTTTCCGGCCGTTTCTTCGATTCCCGGTGGGGGTGGAAATCCCAAGTTCAATCGGTTCCAGGCGCGTCCGCAACGGGCTGTCCCGACGCCTGATTTCATCACTCTACCCTGTGGAAATCGCTATTTCATCGTGCCCGCAGTATGCAACAAACTTCACTTCTTCACACCCGTCTCTACGTAAGCTGTTGAAAATTAGAAACAACGGCCTTGGTCATTTGGCAGGAAAGCTGCTCTTGTTTCCCTTACTGTCCCTCCCCTGACGGCAGTGCGTTTACAACGAATTCCACACCAGGAGCACCTCCACGATGTTGGTGAAAATTGGGTCCTTCTTGCTTGCGGCAGTACTTGTGTCAACGTTGGTGGGTTGCAGCACGTCGAGCATGCGCCATACCACACCTCCTCCTACCCTCACATCCATCACCGTGAGCGGCGGCAGCGCCAGCGTCCTCGTGGGCTCCGCTACGGCTGCCTTCACTGCTACCGGTCATTTCGATGACGGCAGCATGCAGGTCCTGAGTTCTGGCGTGGTCTGGGCGTCATCTGATCCGACCAAGGCCACCATCAACGGCAGCGGCGTGGCGACCGGAGTGTTCCATGGAAGCACCAACATCACCGCCAGCAGTGGTGGCTCCGTCACCAGCACCCCAGCTGCGCTCGCTGTGATCGCTATCCTGCAGTCGATGGCTGTCACCCCGCTCGGGCCGGGCATTCTGGTGAGCGATAATCAGCAGTTTGCCGCTACTGGCAGCTTCAACGATGGCTCGGTCAGCGACGTAACTTCGACCGCAAGCTGGAGTTCTTCGGACATCACCAAAGCCACCATCGACCCGGCCTCCGGCCTGGCTACCGGCCAGGCGGCGGGCACCGTCACGGTTACCGCGGCTGCCATGGCTGCCGACGGCACGCCCGTATCCGCGACCACAGCTTTGAACGTAGTGTCCTCAGCCTACGCCGCATTGAGCGGCAGCTACGCCTTCACCTTATTCTCCGCCGACACTCGCGGCACCGCGTTCGCCTTCGGCAGCCTGCACGTCGACGGCAGCGGCGCCATTGATGGTGGAGAGGAAGACTGCAATAGCGTCAATGGTGTGCAGCAGAACAAGCCCGTAAGCGGAACCTACTTCGAGTATCCCGATGGCCGTGGCCAGATCAGCCTCAACGCGAACCTGTGCCACCCTGCGGGCATCACCCTGCGTTTTGTCCTGGCGTCCGGTGGAAACATTGGCAAGCTCGCTCAATTTGACGGCCTGGGCACCGCCAAGGGCACCCTGGAATCCCAGACTTCCACCAGCGCCTTTGGCAACGCGTCCTATGTCTTCCGCGCCGCGGGCGTCGACTCGGGCAGTAATTCCGTCGGTGTACCCGAACCCATGGGCGCCGTCGGTCAATTCAACGCCGATGGGGCTGGCAACATCACTGGCGGAACGATCGACGTGAATGATTTCGGCACGGTTACTACCTTGACTCCGCTGACCGCATCCACCTACTCCTCCGCTGACGCCAACGGTAGAGGCACTGGACAGTTGTCCACCGCCGCTGGCACAACCAACTTCACTTTCTATGTGGTCACCGCCGACAAGATCAATTTCATTCAGACCGATGCTGCTCCCGCCACCGCAGTGGGCGGCACCGCCGAGGTGCAGGACATTCCCGCCATGCTCGGTGCGAACGGCCTTTTCGGCGCTTATTCCTTCCTGGTGGGGCGTCCGGTCATCGTGAATGCCACTGGCTTCGACCGCACGGAGTTCGCTCAGGTCGGAGAGTACACCTTCGACGGCGTAGGGGGCCCCCAATCTGTAGCCGGCGTGCGCGACGATACCAACAACACCGTTCCCAACCCTCTGGCCGATCTCATCGGCGGCTTCTCCTTCGGGATGGCAGCGGCCGGCCGTGGTACCTTCGACTTGGCCAGCCCCTCACAGGCCACGGACCGCTTCTACATCTGCTACGCGCTCTCCACGAACGGATCGGGAGTTGTGAACCGCGCCTTTGTCCTCCAGACTACCAACTTCGCCGGAGGTACCAGGAATGCGCCCACCGGAGAAATGGATGTGCAGACAGCCAACAACGCGGGCGCACTGGGCGGCACTTATGCGCTCGATGCCTCTGAACTGACCGCTAGCTTCAGCGAAGCGCTCATGGCGCTCACCGTGGATGGCGCCGGTAATGTCAGCGGCATCGCCGATGTCTCCGCACCGGTCAACGGCACGTTGACGCTCTCCAGCAATGAAGTGGCGGGCGCAACGTATGGCGACGCCAGTCCGGCCTCGGCTCCGAATTCAGGCCGTGTTTTTCTTACCCTGCCGAATCAAATCGGCTTCCAGAACTCCATCTTCTACCTGATTTCGCCGCAGTCGGCTTGGGCCCTCGGAACCACGCCCAGTGTGGCGGCAGCGGACGGAAGTCTGACCCAGCAATAGCAGCAATTACGACAGACTCACCAGACCCAGCCTCTTCGCGAGGCTGGGTTTCTTTCTCTGGCCTGTGGAAATCGCCCTCCCTGGCACCCGGGCAATGTGCAACAAACTGCACCCCCTCACCCTATTCCCATATAACTATATGAAACTAAAGACAAACACCATCATCGGTTTGGCAGGAAAGCTGCTTGGCACCTAGCTGCCATAGTCCCCTCGGCGTGGTGTAGTTCCCCACGCATTCCACAGAAGGAGCACATTGCGATGCCGGTAAAGATCGGATCCCTGTTGCTTGCGGCAGTCCTTTTGTCAGTCTTGGTGGGTTGTGCCAGCAATTCGCGTCCCACGCTCACTTCCGTGACACTTGGCGGAGGCAGCTCCAGCGTGTTCGTGGGCTCTAATGCACCAGCGTTCACCGTGACCGGCCATTTCAGTGACGGGAGCATGCTAGATCTGAGTTCGACCGCAATCTGGGCGTCCTCTGATCCCACCAAGGCCACTATCGTCAGCGGAGTCGCGACTGGGGTGTTCCATGGTACGACCAATATCACCGCCACCTGCCACGGCGTGGCCAGCGCTCCCGCTCCACTGACGGTTGTTGCCCTGGTGAGCTCGGTGGTTCTCAGCCCGATCGGACCGGGCATCGCGGTCGGTGGCACCCCTCAGCAGTTCACTGCCACTGGTACTTTTAACGATGGCTCGATGGGCAATGTGACTGTGACATCCACGGATCCGACTATCGCAACCACGACGAGTTGGGTATCGTCGGATCCGACCAAAGCGAGTATCGACCCCGCGTCCGGCTTGGCCACCGCAGTGGCGCCGGGTGCAGTCACGATTACTTCCATGGTCACTTCGGCCGACGGATCAAACGTGAACGTGAGTACCGCATTGAACGTCGTATCCTCGGTATATCCGCCTTTGAATGGGCGCTATGCTTTCACGTTGTTTTCCGCGGACACTCGTGGCCCGCAATTCTTCTTTGGAAGCTTCACCGTTGACGGCGACGGTAACGTCACCGGCGGCGTGGAAGATGCCAACACCGCGACCGGTGTCGGCAACGCTCCGCTGACTGGTACCTACGTCGAGTACGCCGACGGCCGTGGCACCATCACGTTCAACTCCAACACCATCCACCCCGCCGGAATCACGCTGCGATTCATTCTCGCTGCCAGTGGCGGCGTCGGCAGGCTCGCCGAGTTTGACGGACTGGGCACGGCTAGCGGCAGTTTTGAACCCCAGGATTCGGAGGCATTCAATCAAGCTGCGTTCGACGGCAACTATGTCTTCCGCGCCGGCGGCACTGATGTCACCGGCAGTTCCATCGGCGAAGTAGGAGTGTTTGCTGCCGACGGAGGCGGTAACATCACCGGCGGCAACATCGACATCAACGACAACGGAACGATCGCGCCCCCGGCGGACGCCCTGACCGCAACCACGTATTCCGCGATTGACGGCGATGGCCGCGGCACACTGGCGTTGGCTTCTTCCTCGGGCACGGCCAATTACGCCTTCTATGTTGTGGATTCCAGCAAGATCAACCTCATCCAGACCGATCCCGCGTCGGCCACTGCCGTGGCCGGGGTCGCCGAACTGCAGACCAACCAGGTCTACAACGCAGCCAGCCTGGACGGCGGCTACTCGTTCTTGCTGGAGCAACCCCCGGTTGTGGGCAGTGGTGTCAAGCCGGACCGTAGCCAATTCAACACCGTTGGATTCTGGAGGTTCGATGGTGAAGGTAACTTAACCAACGGTCTGGAGGATGAAGACGGCAATGCATCCTTGAATCCCATAACCGGCATCAGCGGTATGTACTCGGTCAGCGGTCTGGTCAACGGTCGCGGCTTCTTGAGCGATATCACACCTGACATGGTGTCCCGCACCTTCGTCTTGTACTTCGTTTCGCCCAGCAAAGTGTACGTTCTGGAAAGCTTCAAAGGCGGCACCAACGCGGCTGTCGGAGTTGCCCAGGAACTGTCGGGTCAGCCTTACAGCCAGGCGACCCTCGCCGGAAGTTATGCGCTGAACGCCTCTGAACTCACTGAAACCTACTCTGCGATCCAGATGCAACTGGTGTTCGACGGTGCAGGCGGGATTAGCGGCATTGCCGACTGGTCTTGCCAGGGTGGTCTCTCCAGCTGCCCCAGCGGTCCCGTCTCCAGCACTGTGGTGGCGCCCGTCTACACCACCATCAATCCCAATCCTGATCCCACTATCGGGCGGGGCGCCATCATGATGCCAAACTCGGTGGGCGCAAACGCCTACGTTTTCTATCTGGTTGATCCCAGCCAGGCTTGGATTCTCGGTGTCACTCCTGATTCGGATGGTCAACTGACCCAGCAGTAAGCAAACCCGGCAGTATCACGGACCCAGCCTCTCGAGGCTGGGTTTTTTCTTGCATACACACCGGTCACGCCTGCGTCTCCTGATTGCTGTTCGAGCACTCCCACTCGTTCTCGGCAGCAGAATTCCGCGCGATTGGCTATCATTGAAACATTCAGCCCTCAGAGGATGGAGAAATCAGACGTGGCAGAAACCCAGACCAATGGACTGGAAGTCCTCGAAACGCGAGAGTGGCTTGATTCTCTCGACTATGTCTTAGCCAAGGGTGGTCCGGACCGGGCCGGACGCCTGCTGCAGCAGCTCTCCTTGCATGCGCGACGCGCCGCCGGCGTGAACCTGCCGTTCTCCGCGACTACTCCGTACCAGAACACGATTCCCGTGCGCCAGCAGCCGCCGTTTCCCGGCAGCCAGGAGATGGAGCGCCGCATCAAGAGCCTGGTACGCTGGAACGCGCTGGCCATGGTAGTGCGCGCCAACAAGCTACAGGAAGGCATTGGCGGTCATATCTCGACCTACGCTTCCGCCGCCACTCTGTACGAGGTCGCCTTCAACCATTTTCTGCGTGCCCAGACCGAAACCGGCGACCGCGACATCGTCTACTTCCAGGGCCACGCCGCCCCGGGAATCTATGCGCGGGCGTATCTGGAAGGCCGCATTCCGGTGCAGAAGCTGGAGAACTTCCGCCGCGAGCTTAAGCCGGGCGGCGGGCTCTCGTCTTATCCGCACCCCTGGCTCATGCCCGACTTCTGGGAGTTCCCCACCGTCTCCATGGGACTCGGGCCAATTCAAGCCATCTATCACGCCCGCTTCATCAAGTATCTGGAGAACCGCGGCCTGAAGAAATCGACTGGCGGCAAGGTCTGGGCGTTCCTCGGCGACGGCGAGATGGACGAACCCGAGGCGCTGGGATCGATCACGCTGGCTTCGCGCGAGCGGCTCGATAACCTGATCTTCGTGGTGAACTGCAACCTGCAACGGCTCGACGGCCCGGTGCGCGGCAACGGAAAAATCATTCAGGAGCTGGAAGCGATTTTCCGTGGCGCTGGCTGGAACGTGATCAAGGTGATCTGGGGCGGCGACTGGGACAGCCTCATCCAGAACGATCGCGACGGCCTGCTGGTCCGGCGCATGGGCGAGATCACCGACGGCCAGTACCAAAAATATTTCGTCGAGAGTGGAGCCTATTTCCGCCACAACTTCTTTGGTACCGATCCGCGTCTGCTGAAAATGGTGGACCACTTGTCCGACGAGCAACTGGCCCGCATGCGCCTGGGCGGGCACGACCCCATCAAAGTCCATGCTGCTTACAAAGCCGCGGTGGAGCACACCGGTGCTCCGACCATCATTTTGGCCAAGACCATCAAGGGATACGGCTTGGGCGAAGCCGGCGAGGGCAAGAACATCACCCACCAGCAGAAAAAGCTGAACGACGAAGAGCTGATGTTGTTCCGCTCGCGCTTCGGCATTCCGATTCCCGACGAAGAACTGCACGACGCGCCCTTCTATCGTCCGCCTGACGACAGCCCCGAGATCCGCTACATGCTCGAGCGTCGCAAGCAATTGAGCGGCTTTATCCCGGAGCGCAAGGTCCGCGCCAAACCCATTACTCCGGTTTCCGAAGCTCACTTCGAGGAGTTCTACAAGGGCACCGAAGGCCGCGAAGCCTCAACCACCATGGTGTTCGTCCGCCTGCTGGGCAAGCTGCTGCGCGATCCGGAGATCGGCAAGCTCATCGTCCCCATCATCCCCGACGAAGCCCGTACCTTCGGCATGGAGGCGCTCTTCCGCCAGGTCGGCATCTACTCCAGCGTCGGCCAGCTTTACGAGCCGGTCGACATGGACACGCTGCTCTACTACAAGGAAGCCCTGAACGGGCAAATTCTTGAAGAAGGCATCACGGAAGCCGGTTCGCTCTGTTCCTTCATCGCCGCCGGAACCGCGTATTCACAGCACGGGATCAACACCATCCCGTTCTTCATTTATTACTCGATGTTCGGCTTCCAGCGCATCGGAGACCTGATCTGGGCGGCAGCCGATGAGCGTACCCGCGGCTTCCTCCTTGGCGGCACCGCCGGCCGTACCACGCTGGCCGGCGAGGGCTTGCAGCACCAGGACGGCCACAGCCATGTGCTGGCGTTGTCAGTGCCCAACCTGATGGCGTACGACCCGGCTTTTGCCTACGAGATTGCCATCATCATTCAGGATGGCATCAAGCGCATGTACGTAGACCAGGAGTCGATCTTCTATTACCTGACCGTCACCAACGAGCCGCTGCCGATGCCCGAGATGCCTGCGGGCCCTGAAGTCCGCCAAGGCATTCTTAAAGGCATGTACCGCTTCAAGACGTCGCCGAAGAAGGACGCGAAGCTGCGCGCGCAACTCTTCGGCAGTGGCACGATCATGTACGAAGTGCTCAAGGCACAGCAGATTCTGGAAGAGAAGTACGGCGTGGCTGCCGACGTCTGGAGTGTAACCAGCTACAAAGAACTCTATCGCGACGGCAACGACTGCGAACGCTGGAACATGCTGCATCCGGGCGCAGCCCCGAAAGTTCCGTTCGTGACGCAGAGCCTGCAAGATGCACCCGGAGTGTTGGTCGCGGCATCGGATTACATGAAGGTGCTGCCGGAATCCATTTCGCAATGGATGCCGCGCCCGCTGGTCGCCCTGGGCACTGACGGCTTTGGCCGTAGTGAGAACCGGGCTGCGTTGCGCGACTTCTTTGAGGTGGATGCCAAACACATTGTGTTGGCCACACTCCATGCCTTGGCACGCGAAAAACAACTTGAGCTTGCCGCTGTAAAGCAAGCCGTGAAAGACCTGGGCATCAACCCGGAGAAGGCGAATCCCGCAGTGACGTAGCGCCGGCGTCCCGCCGGCCACCACGCCGACGGCTGGATTGAGCATTCCGTAGAGACGCAGCTTGCTGCGTCTCCGAGCAGCGACTCAGTAAACTGGTTCGAGGGGCTTAAGCCCCGGAGAAAGTGTAAGTGACAGAATTCAAACTCCCCGAACTCGGCGAAAACATCGATCAGGGCGACCTCGTCCGATTGATGATCGCCCCCGGCGCCACCATCACCGAAGGCCAGCCGGTCATGGAGCTAGAGACCGACAAGGCGGTGGTCGAAGTTCCGTCGTCGGTGAGCGGCACGGTAAGAGACATCCGCGTTAAGGAAGGCGAAAAAATCAAAGTTGGCCAGGTAATCTTCACCGTGGAAAACGGCACAGGCAATGTGGCGCGGGCGCCCTCGCAAGCATCTGCCTCGGCACCACCGGCGACGGCAGCGCAAGTCGCTCCGCCGCCACCTCCCGCTCCTCCAGCGCGTGCCTCCGCTCCTGCCGCTGCCGATCCCACCGAATTCAGGCTCCCCGAACTCGGCGAGAACATCGACCAGGGCGACCTGGTGCGCCTCATGATTTCCCCCGGCGCCAGAGTCTCCGAAGGCCAGCCCGTCATGGAATTGGAAACCGACAAAGCCGTGGTCGAGGTCCCCTCTTCGGTCAGTGGAGTGGTGAAAGAAATTCGCGTGAAAGAAGGCGACAAGGTCAAAGTCGGCGAGGTGATCTTCACCTTGGAAGGCGGCGCCGTTGCGCCGCCACAGCGGCCGAAAGCTGCCCCAGTGGAGCATGTGTCCGGCCAAGTCGCGGCCCGCCTTGCCTTTCAGGCCGCCATCAAGGCCGAGGGCAAAACCGAAGAGCAGGCACTCCCGCCGGACCAGCCGCAGCCCATTCCACAAACCTTCACTATGCCGGTGCAACTGGGCAAAGTGGCAGGCACCGACCACGGAGAGCCTGTTCCCGCGGCACCCCATGTCCGGCGGCTGGCGCGTGAACTCGGAGTGGATATCCACCAGGTCCCGGGAACCGGTCCCGGCGGACGTATCAGCGAAGACGATGTGAAAGCCTACTCGAAGGCTTTGCTCGTTTCCGCGGTCCAGGCGCCGCGTGCAACTCATTTCGCTGAACCTGTGCTGCCCGACTTCGCCAAGTGGGGCAAGATCGAGCGCGTCGCCATGCGCGGCGTGCGCCGCAAAACCGCCGAGCATCTGTGGGAAGCCTGGAGCACGATCCCGCACGTCACCCAGCACGACAAAGCCGACATCACCGAGCTTGAGCAGTTGCGTGCCCGCTTCGCGCCCAAGGCCGAAGAGGCCGGCGGCAAGATGACCGTCACCGCCATCGCGCTCAAGGTCTGCGCCTCGGCCCTGAAAGTCTTCCCCCAGTTCAACGCCAGCATAGACATGGGCAAAGAAGAAATTATCTACAAGCAGTACATCAATATCGGAGTCGCGGTGGACACCGACCGCGGCCTGCTGGTGCCCGTCATCCGCGATGTGGACAAGAAGAACATCGTCGAGCTCGCCGCCGAACTGACCCAGCTCTCCCAGAAAGCCCGCGACAAAAAGCTCACGCCCGCAGAGATGGAAGGCGGCAGCTT
Organism: Terriglobia bacterium; assembly: GCA_020073645.1. Lineage (GTDB taxonomy): Bacteria > Acidobacteriota > Terriglobia > Terriglobales > Acidobacteriaceae > JAIQET01. The sequence continues at coordinate 52,098 of JAIQET010000002.1, forward strand.
CACCATCACGAATCTCGGCGGCATCGGCGGCACAGGCTTTTCGCCCATCGTGAACCATCCCGAAGTCGCCATCCTTGGCCTGTCCCGCTCCAGCATAGAGCCGGTGTGGATGAACGGAAAATTCGAAGCCCGCCGCGTGCTGCCGGTTTCGCTCTCCTACGATCATCGCCTGATTGACGGCGCCGACGCCGCGCGCTTCCTGCGCTGGATCGCGGAAGCTTTCGAACAACCATTCTTGCTCTCGGTGCAGGGATAAGACACCGCATGGCCGACACCTCGAACTTGCACATCGCAGTGGTAGGCGGCGGGCCGGGTGGGCTATGCCGCTGCTTTTCTCGCCGCTGACCTGGGGATGAAAGTCACGCTCATCGATCCCGAAGTCAACCCCGGAGGCGTGTGCCTGTACCGTGGCTGCATTCCGTCCAAGGCGCTGCTGCACGTAGCCAAGCTGATTGAGGAATCGCGCCAGGCGAGAAACTGGGGGATCGAATTCGGTAATCCTAAGATCGATGTGTCTCGCTTGCGCTCGTGGAAAGAAGGCGTGGTCAAGAAATTGACTGGCGGCCTCGGCACTTTATCGAAACAGCGGTCGGTTCAGTATGTGCAGGGCTGGGCAGGATTCGAGAACTCCACGACCTTGCGGGTCACGAAGCCGGACAAAACTGAGGAGACCCTCACCTGCGATCGTGTCATCCTCGCCACCGGCTCGCGCCCGGCCATCATCCCCAGCCTCAAGCTCGACAGCCCGCGCATGATGGATTCCACCGCTGCTCTGGATTTGACCGATGTTCCGGCCACGCTGCTGGTCGTAGGCGGAGGTTACATCGGCCTTGAACTGGGCACCGTTTACGCCGCCCTCGGAACCAAAGTGACGGTCGTCGAGATGCTCCCGGGCCTCCTCCCTGGCGCCGATCGCGATCTGGTTCTGCCGCTGCACAAGCGCTTGGAAAAGATGTTTGACTCCATCTTGCTGAACACGACCGTCGCTGGCTTGCAGGAAGACAACAGCGGGATCCGGGTGAGCTTCAGCGGTTCGGCGGCGCCGGCTGAGAGACAGCAAGCTGCGTCTCTACAGGGGGAACGAGTTTTTGACAAAGTTCTGGTTTCGGTTGGGAGAAAACCGAATTCGGAGATTGCCGGCTTGGAGAACACCAGCGTCACCGTCAACCCCCGCGGCTTCATTGAGGTCAACCGGCAACTCCAGACCGACGACCCGGTGATCTATGCCATCGGCGACGTCGTGGGTGAACCCATGCTCGCCCACAAAGCCTCGCACGAAGGTCGCACCGCCGTCGAAGCCATCGCCGGACACAAAGTCGCCTTCGAGCCGAACGCCATCCCCGCCGTGGTTTTCACCGATCCCGAAATCGCCTGGTGCGGCTTGACCCAAACCCAGGCCGAGAAAGAGAACCGCGAGATCAGAGTCGCCAAGTTCCCCTGGGGCGCCTCCGGCCGCGCTATGACTCTAGACCGCACCGAGGGCATGACCAAGCTGCTAATCGATCCCGCGACCGAGCGCGTGCTGGGTATGGGAATCGTCGGAGCAGGCGCCGGAGAGCTCATCTCCGAAGGCGTGCTGGCCATCGAAATGGGAGCGCTTGCCCGCGATCTCGAGCTCACCATCCATCCCCACCCCACGCTTTCCGAGACCATCATGGAAGCCGCCGAGGTTTTCTACGGTCAAGCCACCGATATCTATCGTCCGAAGAAAAACTGAGAACTGAGAACAGACAACTGCGAACTGCTGTTTTGTGGATCCGGTGTCCCCGCGCGCGGATCCGGGTTTCCTTCGCAGCAATCCTGTGAACATCACAGCCAACATGACGCCTCTGCACTATACTGACCTGCTTGACTCATCCCACTGCGAGGTCTTTCCCGTGCGCTGGATCAATCTGTTCTCATTGCTGTGCGTTCTGATCGCATTACCGCTCGTAGCTCAGGAGACATCCATGCAGAACTCACCCGCGGCCGCCGCACCGCCCACGTGGATGAAAGACTCAATGACGAAGATGGAAAGCGAACTGGTGGCCAAGTATGGCGAGCCGCAGAAACCCCGCATTCTGCGCGGCCTGCACCAGGTAGCTGAGTTCTGGCGCGCGGACGATGGCGACGCCGCAGCGTTTGAAGACTTCGTCCGTACCAACTTCGCCGGAGACCAGGCCACGCTCGATACCATGTTCAACCGCTTTGAGCGGCTCATTGAGCAACTCGCCGGACACATGCATGAGATCAACCGCGAGTTCCGCCAACAGATGGACCTCGACGCCGGACCGGTGCTTCCCTTCGACGAAGTATTCGCGGGATACGATCCTTCGGCGCACGTCATTGATGATTTCTTTCAGAACAAACTGGCCTTCGCAGTGCTGCTGAATTTCCCCCTGACCACGCTCGATCAGCGCTTGCAGGAGGGGAAGACCTGGAATCGGCGGCAGTGGGCCGAAGCGCGCCTCGCCGAGCGCTTCTCCAAGCGTGTCCCAGCCGAGGTGAACCTCGCGATCGCCCAAGCCGGCGCCGAGGCCGAGTCCTACATCTCCCAATACAACATCTTCATGGGTCACCTGCTCACCAACGATGGCCAGCGATTGTTCCCGGCCAACATGCGCCTGCTCAGCCACTGGAACCTGCGCGACGAGATCAAGGCTGACTACGCAGACCCGCAAAATGGTCCGGCCAAGCAGCGCATGATCCAGCAGGTGATGGAGCGCATCGTCACCCAGACCATCCCCAAAGTTGTGGTCAACAATCCCAATGTGGATTGGAATCCGTACACCGACGAAGTCAAGCCCGCTGCTGCGTCCCCGAGCAGCGTGACCAACGCTCCCGAGCCCGACACGCGATATGCGACGCTGCTGAAAACGTTTGTCGCTTCGAAGAAAGCTGATCCCTATTCACCGACCGCCCCCACGCTAATCGCCCGCCGCTTCGATGAGGACCGCGAGATCCCCGAGCCGCGGGTCAAGGCCATGCTGGAACAGGTGCTGACCTCACCGATGGTGCCGCAGGTCGCCAAGCTAATCGAATCCCGCCTGGGACGCCCACTCGAACCCTTCGACGTCTGGTACAACGGCTTCCGTCCGGGCAGCAAGTACACCGAAGCCGAACTGGACCAGATCGTCGCCAAGCGATATCCCACGCCCGCGGCCTACCAGAAGGACATTCCCAATCTTCTGATGAAGCTCGGCTTCTCGCCCGCGCGTGCCCAGTACGTCGCCGCTAACATCATCGTCGATTCTGCCCGCGGCTCCGGCCACGCCATGGGCGCCGAGATGCGCGCTGAACATGCTCACCTGCGCACCCGCGTCGAAGCAACCGGAATGAATTACAAGGGCTTCAACATTGCGGTGCATGAGATGGGGCACAATGTGGAGCAGACGTTCTCGCTCAACGACGTGGACCACACGCTATTGCAGGGCGTTCCCAACACCGCGTTCACCGAGGCGCTGGCATTCGTCTTCCAGGGACATGACCTCGAATTGCTCGGCCTGCAAGCCCCCGACGCCACCAGCGAGGCCATGAAAACCCTGAACGATTTCTGGGGAACCTACGAGATCGCCGGGGTCGCGCTGGTGGACATGGGGGTGTGGCACTGGATGTACGATCACCCGCAGGCCACACCCAAGCAACTAGACGAAGCCACGGTGCAGATCTCAAAGGACGTGTGGAACCGCTACTACGCCCCGGTCTTTCACAAGAAGGATGTCGTGCTGCTAGGTATCTATTCGCACATGATCGATTCGTTCATGTACCTGCCCGACTATCCCATCGGACACATGATCGCCCATCAGATTGAAGAGCAGATGAAGAGGGCCGGCAATATCGGCTCCGAGTTCGAGCGCATGGCGAAAATGGGAGATGTCACGCCCGACCTGTGGATGGAGAATGCCACCGGACGTCCCGTAGGGCCGGAAGCGCTACTGGAAGCGACCCAGCGAGCGCTGAGCCAAGTGGCAAGCGGAAAATGAAATCCTGCGGTCTGTCATTCCGAGCGAAGGATGAGGGAAAAGTAGCGCCGGCGTCCCGCCGGCTGTAGTGGGGGCGTCTCGCCCCCACATCCGTGGACAAGGCTCAGCCGGATGGTTTGATGCTTCGTTAGTTCTGCGCCTTCACGCAGATCACAGTAGCGTCATCCCGCAGCTCCACGCCGTTGGCGAACGAGCGCACGTCTGCCAGGATCGTCTCCAGCGAAGCGTCCTCCCGCAGCACGTGGTCGCGGAGGCGCTCCCGGCCGTACTCCTCGCCCTGGGGATTGGTGGCCTCGGTAATGCCATCGCTGTAGAAAACCAGGTGTGAGCCCGGCGAAAGTTCTACCCGCGTTTCGGAGAATGATCCAAATCCCAGCCCTAGCGGCATGCCCTTCTCGCTGTCCAGGAAGCGCGCCCCCTGCTGGTCGATCAGCAGCGGAGGCAGGTGTCCTGCGCTGGCAAAGGTCAGAGTCCGGCTTGCCCCATCGAACACCGCATAAATCATGGTAACAAACTTGCCGCTGGGAAAATCCTCGACCATCAACCGGTTCAACTTCCCCATCACCTCGCTGGGAGTGCAGCAAGCCGCCGCGAGCGAACGCAGCATGCCGCGGGTTGCGGACATCAACAAGGCTGCGGCAGTGCCTTTTCCCGACACGTCTGCCAGAACCAAACCCCATCGGCCATCGTCGAGAGAAATGAAGTCATACCAGTCTCCGCCCACCGCGCCGGCGGGAAAACACGAACCGGAAACCGTGAAACCCGGGATGAATGGAGAATTCCTGGGAAGCAGCGCCTGCTGAATGGCCCGCGCTTCCTGCTCTTCCCGGCTCATCTTCTCCCGCTGCTCCCGCTCCTGGCGGAACAAGCGGGCATTGTGCACGGCCCCGGCGACATGACTGCAAAGCGCTTGTAGAAGCCTCAGTTGTTCGGGTGGAAACGCGTCCAGTTCGTGATGGGAAGCGGTGAACACTCCCACCAATTGCCCTTCCACCTGGAGCGGAATCGCTACCTCGGAAAGCGTGGACTCTTCGCAGCCGATGTAGTACTTGTCTTTGCGCACATCCGGGGCGTAACGCATCTGCCCGGTGCCCGCCACGTACCCCACCATGCCTTCCTTGCCAATCTTCAGGCTGTGGCCTTTGCCATGGGCGGAGCAACCCTTGCAGCCGTGCGCGCCGGCCAGCACCAGTTCCCCGCGTGCTTCGTCGTGCAGGTAGACGTCTGCATCTACGCATCCGAACGAACGCGCGACCTCATTCACAATCCGATCGATGAGTTGGTCCAAGTCCAGGATGGAACTGATGTGCTGCGCTGCCTTCTGAAGCTTGAGCAGGTCTTCCACCTGCTCCATGTGCAGTGGACCGGCCGCCGAATAGTCGTGGGTAGGTACTCTCGGGCTCGTCGCCATGGGGTGGACTCCCAGAGAACAACGGCAAAAGAATGAAGCTTCGCCGTTGCCTGATCAGATGCTCAAGTCTACGCCCCAGACTCTTTTTTCGGCTGTGACAAAGGGCCCTGTGCGGCCTTGGACCTCGTCCGTTTGATCTCCTCCAACCGCTCGCGAATCCGCTTTTCCACGCCTTCATTGGTCGGTTGGTAGTAAACCCGGTTGCGGAGGTTATCGGGCAGACACTGCATGTCGGCCACCTTGCCCTCCACTTCGTGAGCGTACTGATACCCTTGACCGTAGCCCAAACCCTTCATCAATCCGGTGGGAGCATTGCGCAAGTGCAACGGGACCGACTCGGCCGCGGTTCGTTCCACATCCTGTTGCACGTCAGCGTAAGCGGTGTACAGCGCGTTCGACTTGGGCGCGAGCGACAGATAGACCACCGCCTGCGCCAGCGCCAGGTTGCCTTCCGGCATACCGATGAAGTCCACGGCATCGCGCGCGGCCATGCACAACGAAAGCGCGTTCGGATCGGCCAGCCCAATGTCTTCCACTGCCATGCGCACCACGCGCCGCGCAATGTACAGCGGGTCTTCCCCGGCCTCCAGCATGCGTCCCAGCCAGTAAAGCGCGGCGTCGGGATCGCTGTTGCGCACCGACTTGTGCAGCGCCGAGATCAGGTTGTAGTGCTCTTCACCGCTTTTGTCGTAAAGAAGCACCCGCTTTTGCAGGGCATCCTGTACGACTTCTTCCGTGATTTCGGCGCCAACTTCTTTGCCGGCGCGTTCCCGCGCGAGCGTGGCCGCCACTTCCAGCACGTTATAGGCGCTACGTGCGTCACCACTGGAGTAGGCGGCAATCTTCTGCAGAACTTCATCGGACGCGTGCAGCTTCATCGCCCCCAGGCCGCGTTCCTCATCGGCGAGTGCCCGCTTGAGCAGCAGAACGACCTGCTCCGCGGTCAGCGGCTTGAGCACATACACGCGCGACCGCGACAGCAGCGCCGAGATGATCTCAAAGGAGGGATTTTCCGTAGTCGCCCCAATCAGACGGATATTCCCTTTTTCCACGTGCGGGAGAAACGCATCTTGCTGCGCCTTGTTGAAACGATGAATCTCATCAATGAAAACGATGGTCCGAGTGCCGTATTGCCGCGCCCGCTCGGCATCGGCCATGACCTGCTTGATTTCCTTGATCCCGGTGAGCACGGCAGAGTACTCGACAAACTCCGCCTTGGTCATGCGCGCGATAATCTGCGCCAGGGTCGTCTTGCCCGTGCCCGGCGGCCCCCAGAAGATCAGTGAACCGGTATCGTCGCGCTCAATCTGCGTGCGCAAGGGCTTGCCCGGAGCCACCAGGTGCTCCTGCCCGACAAACTCATCCAGCGTCCGCGGACGCATGCGGTCCGCCAGGGGGCGAGTGCGATCGCCCGGCTCCTGACCGCTCGGAATTGTCTGGAAGAGGTTCATAAAACCGTTTCACCACGGAGACACGGAGGCACGGAGAAATCAAGGGTCACAAAACCCTCCGCACGATTCCATTCTTCAGCACGGAAACATTGAAATTGATTAGGAGACCGACTTTTTTCCCCGCTAGACGCAAGTAAGTCAGCAACTGGGCATGATGGATCGGCAGAATGTGTTCAATGGATTTCAATTCGACAATCACGGCATCGTCCACAATAACGTCCAGGCGGTAACCGCAATCGAACTTAAGTCCCTTGTAAGAGACCGGGAGTTCAATTTGACGCTGAAACGTCAGGCCACGCAGGTGCAGTTCGTGACAAAAGCACTCTTCGTAAGCCGATTCGAGAAGCCCCGGCCCCAGCTCCCGGTGCACCTCGATGGCGGCACCGATGATCGCTTCCGTCAGTTGCTCCTGCACCAGCATAGCAACACCCTATTTCTTCTCCGTGTCTCCGTGTCTCCGTGGTGAACTTTGCCTCTGCCTTGCCGCCTCATACAGCACAATACTCGCCGCAACGCCGGCATTCAGTGACTCCACTTGCGGCGAGTGCGGGATAGCGACCATCTCATCCATCTCTGGAATCAAATCCCGCGGCAGCCCTGCGCCTTCACTGCCAATAAAGATGGCTAACGTCCCGCCCAGCATTGCCTGGTCCAGCGGCGTTCCCTTGTGTGACGACGTGGCCACCAGCCGCACGCCGGACTTTCGCAGGGCGGCCACGGCCTCACTCAACTTCGCCCGCGCCAGCGGCACCCGGAACACCGATCCCGCCGACCCGCGCACCACCTTCGGGTTAAATGGGCTGACCGTCCCTTCTCCCAGCAGCACGCCTCCGGCTCCAAACGCCTCCGCCGAGCGCAAGATCGTTCCCAAGTTTCCCGGGTCCTGCACCCCCGCAATCACCAGTAACGGTCCAGCTTGCCCCTTCGCCAGGACTTCTTCCAACGAAAATTGCTTCCACTTCACCAGTGCAGCCACGCCCTGCGGGGTCTCGCTGGGCACAGCGCCGGCAAAGAGTTTGTCAGGAAGCAGCACCGTCTCTACGTGCGCGCCGATCTGGGGCAGCAGGCGCTGGGCTTTGGCTTCGGCCGAGGTGCTGACGAATACCGCGTGAAACCGCAGCCCGCTGCGGATGGCTTCTTCCAGGATGCGCAGGCCCTCGATCGCGCAATAGCCCTCCCCAGTAAGTTCGCCCCGGGCGAATGCCCGCCGTAGTTCCTTGACGAGAGCATTATGGCGGCCTTCAATACGTCGTAGCCGGTCGCGGGCACCCTGGTCGCGGGCAGTCATGGTCTTGCGCACGGGGAAATCATACCCGTTTCCCTCGGCTTGCAGCGCTTCCCCATGTTATGTTAGCTTTCGCGATTTCAGCCCATCGTCCTGGAAGGAAATGGAGTGCGCGCGGAAATTCTCAAGATCAACAGCGAGAAGCCGGAAGCCTCGCTTATCCAATACGCGGCCGACCAGATTCTTGCCGGCTATGTGCTGGGTATGCCCACGGACACCTTCTACGGCCTGGCCGCCGATCCCTTTAACCTGCGCGCCGTGGACCGCGTGTACGAGATCAAGTCCCGCTCGCGGCACAAGCCCCTGTCACTGCTGATCGAAAGTGTGGACCAGGCCGAAGAACTGGCGCGTCCCCTGCCCAAGGAGTTTTACGAACTGGTGCGCAAGTTCTGGCCCGGCCCGCTGACCATTATTGTCCGCGCCGCCTCGCGGCTCCCTCTTAAAGTTACGGCCAATACCGGCAACGTGGCGCTGCGCATCCCCAGTTCCAAGATCCCGTTAGCGGTGGTGAAGGCGGCGGGAATCCCGATCACGGCCACCTCCGCCAACCTCAGCGGCGCGGCGGAGTGTACCACTGCCGAGGCAGTGCGCGATCAACTGCAGGACCGCATTCCCATCATCGTCGACGGCGGAACTTCGCCCCGTGACGTGCCCTCCACCATCGTGGATTTGACCGATGAAGAGGCCCGCTGGCAGGTCATGCGGGAAGGCGCGATTCCGGCCCAGGAGATTTCCGAGTTCTTCGCACAAGGATGACGGAAACGCCGGCCAAGCAGCGTCCGCTTCGTCACTGGCTGCTGCGGCTGGTGGCGCTGGCCGCACTGGCTGTCCTCGCCTGGTTCGCCTCAATTTGTCTGGCCATCGTCCGCCAAGCTTCGCAGCAGGAAGTTCATCCTGCCGACGCCATCGTGGTGTTCGGGGCCGCGGAGTACGCCGGCCGCCCCTCTCCCGTCTACCGCGCCCGCCTGGACCATGCTTTCGATCTTTTCAAGCGCGGGGTGGCGCCGGTGGTGATTACCACCGGAGGTGCCGGCGCGGACCCCAGCTTCAGCGAAGGCGGGGTGGGTCATGACTACCTGATGAAGCGTGGCATTCCCGAGGCCAACGTGATCGCAGAAACCCAGGGCTCCGACACCGCGCGATCCGCCGAACGGGTAGGAGTGATTCTGCGCACCAACCACATGCGCAGTTGCATCGCGGTCAGCGATGAATACCACGTCTTCCGCATCCAGAAATTGCTCGAGCACGAGGGCGTGCAGGTGTACGTGGCGCCTCGCCCTGACTCACGGCCGCACTCGGTGTGGCAGCGGGCCCTCGCCGTAGCTCGTGAAGCCGTCGGCTACCTGGCGTGGCGTTTGCATATTCCGGCGTAGGGGTTCCGCTCTCCATTCCCATTTCTGTCATCCTGAGCGAAGTGGGTGTCGTCACCACCCCATCCTCTTCCTCAGTTCCGTGATATGCGCCACATGATGCCGCCCGTGCCAGGCGTACAAAGCCAGATTCTTCTCCAGCGGCATGAGGCCCAGTTCCGGATGACGGAACGTCCGCTTCCAGTCTTCTGGTCGCAGCGACCGCAGCAGCCGCACCCAACGATTGTGGAGCAGGTTCAGAAGGCCGAGCGAAACCTCCAGCGGCGTGGAACGCGTGTCCTCCAGCTTGGCCCAGCGATCTTCCATGTACGGCTTGATCGTTGGCTCATCTTCCGTTAAAGCCAGCTTGAAACGCGTATAGGCGTTCATATGGCTGTCGGGCACGTGGTGAACCACCTGCCGCACCGTCCAGCCACCGTCGCGGTAGGGCGTTTCGATTTGCTGCGGCGAGAGACCTTGTACCGCGGCCCGCATTGCTGCCGGGGCCTGCTCGATGTCATCAATCAATTTCTTGCGCTGGGCATCGCTCAACGGGCCATCAAACGTAAACTTGCCGATGGGATAACGGGGATCGCTCATCTTCGCCTCCGGTTTGATTACAGCATAATTGGCGCCGAGTACCGAATAGCGAATGAGTAATCAGCCCAGAGCGCGAGACAGATGCCGTGTATGACTGTAATTGTTCAAACGTGATTTTCGGATGGGTACTCGGTACTAGGTACTGGCTACTGATTTACTACAGCAGCGCCAGGATGCGCACCGGCCCGCCGGAACCGCCTTCCAGCTTCATCGGTGCTACGACCACGATTACGCCCTTGGCCGGCACCCGATCCAGGTTGGTGACGTTTTCCAGGTGATAGACGCTATGCGTCAGCGTGTACTGGTGCACCGCAAAGTCTGTCGACGGACCGTAATCGATGCTTAGGGTATCAATCCCCAGCCCCAGCACATTCCGCCCTTCGACCAGGAACTTGGCCGCGTCCTCGGAATATCCGGGAAAATGCATTACACCCTTGGCGTCGGCATTACGGTATTCCTTGACGGAATTCCACCGCGAATCCCATCCCGTGCGCGCCATCACGACGGCTCCCAGCGGCATCTCGCCGTTCGCGTGCTCCCATGCGGCGATGTCTTCTACCGAAACCTGGTAGTCGGGATTCTCTTTGACCTTGGCGCTCACATCGAGCACCACCAGCGGTCCCATCAGCCGCTCTGGAGGAATCTGGTCCACCGTCCACGTGCCGCGCGCGAAATGTGCGGGAGCGTCAATGTGGGTGCCAAAGTGTTCCGGCAAAGAAATGTTGCGGGCGAAATACTTGTCTTTCTCGATGGTCGCGACCGTCTTTACCTGGTAGGCGGACTGTTCCGCCAGTTCGTAGGTTGGCACACTCGCGTTGATGGAGTGGGTGAGATCGACAACCGCATGGAAACCCGCAATTTGGGTCGCATCGGGATGACGTTGCGCAAACAAAAACAGCGCCAAAGCCAGCGCATAACCGACAACAAAGGTCCGAATCTTCATGAAGCCTTACGTCTTCTTTCCCTGGTTCTGCTGCGAGCCTCCCGCCACTTTGAGGACACCCCCCCTATAGCAGTCAGATGCAGTCTTTCGTCCAGAGGTGTCTTTTTATTGTCGGGTCTGGGGGACGTACCTTCAAGGAACCTAGGGACATGGCCGTTTGGGACACCGGCCCTTAAGTGCGAGTGACAATTCAGTTCAACCCCGGAACTGCATCGCGACAGCGACAGCGGCCGCCGCCAGCGTACTCAGAAAATTCACGGCATCGTTGTTGAGAACATGCCGTCGCTCCAACCACGCTCCCAGGAAACTGTCAGCGAGCATGCCCACAACCCCTGCCGTCAGCGCAACCGCAAACCATCTCCAGGGAACCAGCCCGGAGAGTGTACACACTGCGCTGACAATCGCGGCGGCTGCGATGCCGCACAAGGTTCCGGTCAGGCTTATGCCTCCATCCGTGCCCGCGGGCACTTCTTCCCACGTCGTGATCAACCGCGCCTTCTCGCTGGTTGCCTGCCCTAGTTCACTGGAGACCGTATCCGCCGCCGCTTCCGCAAGCGCAGCCGCAATCGCCAGCAGAAAGACTGGCCGTGCACTTACGGCATACACGCCGGCGCAGGCCGCTGCCACTCCAAGGTTGGCCAGGACTTGCGATGCCGTCCTGCCCTCTCGCTTCTCCGCGGTTCCTAGCTTCTGCTTTTGTTGATATCCCAGGTGGGTTGTGATCCATGTCAGCGCAAACACCGAAACCAAAGCCAGAAATGCACCCGGGCCGGCACCCAGGTACAGGAGAAAACAGACCACGGCTCCGGCCACTGCGCCGGTGCGGCTCACGCCTCGTACCCAGCGGGCCAACACCGTGAACGCCGCGGTCACTAGGGCAGCGACCACAACCCGATGCCAAGGCGAACCTCCGACCCACTCCAACCCCGCTGCAATTGATGCTAAGTCTTGCATTTTCAACCGTGAACCACTTCGTGTCCTTTCCGATCCTTGCGGTTCGAGTCTCTTCCTGACGGCTGTGTGGGCTGACGGCTACGCTACTATCTGTAGTGTCTCTCCCCGCTATTGCCCCACTACTCGTGCTTTCACTTTGGATTACCCCGCCACCTTGGTGCCGAAAACCGTCCGTTGTAGTCTAAACTCAGTGACTTGGCGCGGCTCTGGCGCCGCTCTCAACTTCGGGGTGAACTATGGCGGCCTCCGTTTGGTCTGGCTATCTTACCTTCGGTTTGATCTCCATGCCGGTGCGTCTTTTCTCCGGCGCGCGCAGCTCCGGCATCTCCTTCAACATGCTGCACCGCGACGACCTGCAGCGCGTCAAGCAGCAGTATTACTGTCCTGCCGACAACCGGGTGGTTAGCCGCGACGAGATCGTGAAGGGCTACGAATACCGCAAGGACGAATACGTCGTCATCGAGCCCGACGAGATCAAGAAGATCGAACCCAAGACCGCCAAGACCATGGAGATCCTGGAATTCGTCAAGTCCAGTGACGTGGATCCGGTCTACTTCGAGTCTTCTTACTACATGCTCCCCGAAGAAGCCGGTCGACGTCCCTACGCCCTGCTCACCAAGGCCCTCGAGGAAAGCGAGTACGTCGCCATCGCCAAGCTCACCATGCACAATCGCGAATACACGGTTTTTCTCCGGCCGCACGAAGGCGGCATGATGCTGCACACCATGTACTACGCCGAAGAGGTCCGCAAGGTGGAAGGCTTCGGCGCCCCCGACGTCGAACTCAAAGACGCCGAAGTCAAAGTCGCCCACCAGTTGATCGAGGCCCTCGCCGCCGATTGGGACCCGGAGAAATACCAAGACAGCTTCCAGGACAACCTCAAGGACCTGATCCAGACCAAGCTGGAAGGCGGCAAAATCGCCGAAGTTGAGAAACCCAAGAAGCTGGCTCCCGTTGTGGACCTGATGGCTGCCCTCAAGCAAAGCCTGGCGGAGATGGAAGGCAAAAAGAAACCCGTGGCAACCACCCGCGAAGCGGCCGCTTCCGGCAAGCGCTCTCGCGGAGGAACGTAAGAACAGCATTCAGCATTCAGTCATAAACCCAACAACTCCTCCAGAGCCGACCCGATCCTTGCAACTTAATGCGCTCTCCACCGCATCCACCTCTTGTGTCTGCCTGTGTATTTCCGCATCACAGAATTCAATGGCTGAATGCTGAGTGCTGAGTGCTGAATGCTGTCTCTCTGGCGCATCTCGCCGCCCAGCGTATAAAATAGGCAATTCTCTCAGGACCACCGGGAATTCATGAAAGTACCTCTGATCTGCCGGCGTGTGGGCCGTGTACCGGCCCTAGTAGTTATTCTCCTGGCTTGGACGGGTTGCGGCGACGTGTTCCGCCCGGTGGCCGTTCCGGTGCAGCCCCCACCTCCCGATCCCAGCAGCCTCCACTTCGACATTGTCCTCAGCCGCAACGGCCCCTCCAACCCGGGTACCAGTTTACGCATTGACGTATCGGGAGACACCGACGTCGGTGTCGCGACCGTGGGCCTGGAGCCGGTACACGTCACCATATTGCCGAACGGTACCCGGCTCTACATGGCCAACGGCTCGGAAGACACGGTTTCTACCTACAACCCGTCCACCATTACCCCTGTCACCACGATCACTCTGCCCCCGGGCTCAGCTCCGGCCTTCGTCAACACGACCGAAAACGGCTTCGTCTACGTGGCGAACTCCGGCGGTGGCACGGTTGCCGCCATCTCCACTACGACCAACGTCGTCAGCACCATCCTTACCGTGGGGACCAATCCCGTGGCCCTGTCTGAACTCCCGAACGCCACCAAGCTCTATGTGGTAAACCAGGGCGACAGCAACGTGCGCATCATCAATACAATCGACAAGACTCTGAATCCTAACCCGGTTGCCGATCCCGGCGGCACCATCGCTTCCCCGGTTTGGGCCGCTGCGCGTTCCGACAACGCTAGGGTTTACGTCCTCAGTGCAGGGAGCGGCAACGTTTCCGCCATCGACACCTCGTCGGATACCGTCGTCGCCAGCGCGGCGGTCGGCGCCGGCGCCAACTACATGGTCTACGACAAGACGCGCAACCGGCTCTACATCACCAATCCCGTCGCCGAAACGGCTACTGTGCTCGATGTGTCGACCGACACCCTCACGCCTGTCACACTGCCCATTACTGGGACACCCGTCAGCATTGCCGCTCTCCCGGATGGCACCCGCGCCTACGTCGCCAGCTATCAGGTTTCTTCCCCCTCCTGTCCCGTCGACCAGCCATGCTCGATCACTTCCCAGGTGACCGTGATCAATGCCTCGAGCAATTCCATCTCCTCGGTGATTCCTCTGGGAACGGTGAGCGTGGACAACCTGACGAACCCCTTGACCGGTACTGTCGACGACACTGGCTGCAACCCTGACACCTCCACCCACATCACCCGGTTCCGTCTCTCTATCGCCGCTTCCGGAGACAGCTCCAAGGTCCATGTGGCGCACTGCGATGCCGGCAGCACCTTCATCGTTCGTACCAGCGACGATACCCTGGTCAAGGACCTGCAAGGCAATCCCCTGGTGATTCAGTCGCCAGCGAGTGCCTTCCCGCCCAGCCAAATTGGCGCACAACCCCCACGGCAGAACCCAATGTTCGTGTTCAGCGCGCAGTAGAACAAGATTAACTGTTGATTTCTTGATAGTTGATTTCTGGAACTATCGGGGGGCGATTCGTAGCGGCTGGGATGGCGCCGGTCATGTTGATTCCTGGTTCCTCATCAACCATCAAAAATCAGCAATCAACAATGCTCTTCAGGAGTTTCCTGCCCCTGCAGTCCGCTCCCCCTGCCGCCGCCGGTTGTAACGCAGCGCGATGTTCATGAACACGTTGCCGCTGCTGGTTTCAAAACAGATGACCAGGGCTTCCGTGTCCTCGCTGCTCTTGGCCCCGTGTTCGGAGGTATGCAGTACAGGCGGATGAACCCGGAAGTGGAAGCCTTCATCGTTGAGCGTCGTGATCGCGTTGCCGATCACCTGGTTGGCCAGCTCGCAAACGGTTTCCCGCACCAACTCGTCGGATTCCGGCAATTCCGTGCCGGCAAACTGGCTGGCCACGCGCACGGATGTCTCTGGATCCAGATCGAAGATGACGCGCCCTTCGATGTCGCCGGTAATCCATACCAGCGCCGCCACCCCTTTGCGGCGATACGCTTCCTCTTCCATGCTGACATTGCCAATGGACATGGGCGATTTCAGCCCCTGGGCCAGCACGGCGTCGGCGGCGTTGATAAAGGGCTGGATCAATTCCATTTTCATCTTAGACTCCTGCGCCCGCGGCCTGCGCCACGGTGCCGTCCTCACCCAGCACATACTTGATCACTTCGTACAGAACCTCCGGCTTCACCGGCTTCTGTACGAAATGGCGCGCACCCCGCTGGAGTGCCGCCACGATGTTCTCCTGGTAGCCCACCGACGACACCATCACGATGCGCGCCTCAGGATGCTGCCGGACAATTTTCTCCGCCGCCTCGATGCCTTCCATCTGCGGCATAGTGATGTCCATCAGCACGATGTCCGGGTTGGTGCGTTCGTATTCGGTGATGGCGGTCATGCCGTCGCCAGCCTCCCCCGCCACTTGCCCACCGAAGGTTTCGATCATCTGGCCCAAGTTCTTGCGCGCGAAGACGGAATCGTCCACTACCAGGTAGCGGACTGGTTGACCGTCCTTGCTGCGTCGTACTGGCGCAAACTGCTCCATACCATCCTCCTCTGCTTCGCTCCAAAGTCGGCGATTCCTGCTTGCCGGATCAAGAACAATTAATCCTGTCAATTACCAACGGCTTTGCTTTTGCCGCTAGCGTGGAACCCAGCACTCTCCTTGCGGTCGGGCACACACTGCGCCATCAGAACGTTCGCCATGGCTTCCAGGCCCACGACCCGCACGGCAAATCCGCGCTCAATGGCGGCTTTGGGCATGCCGAACACCACGCAGGAGTCTTCGCTCTGCGCGATCGTCATCCCCCCCGCCGCTTTGACCTCGCCCATTCCCTGGGCGCCGTCTTCTCCCATGCCCGTCATGAGTACAGCGACGCCGCTCGACCCAAACTCCTCCGCCACGCTGTGGAACAGCACATCTACCGACGGCCGATGCCCGTTCACCCGGGGCTCATCACTGAGCACCGCGACATCTCCCAGCGGCAAGCGCTTCACCTTCATATGCCGGCTACCCGGGCAGATCAAGGCGCGCCCCGCCAGCAACACGTCACCGGACTGCGCTTCTTTCACCGCGATGGCCGACACTTCATCCAGCCGCCGCGCGAACATCTCGGTGAATCCCTCGGGCATGTGTTGCACGACCAGGATGCTGCCCGGAAAATCCCCCGGTAATTGCGAAAGCACGTACTGCAGAGCATTGGGTCCGCCGGTCGAGATCCCGATGGCCACCACCCGCGTGGGCGGGTTTTTCGCGTTCAGCAAGGCCTTGCCGGAACTCGCCGGTTGCGCCACCGGGCTCACTCGCACTCCCCGGCTTTGTGCCGCCGCTTTGATCTTGGCAATCAGTTCCCGCGCGATCTCCGGCATGCGCGCCGAGACGTCGTTCGGCTTGGCGACAAAGTCGAAGGCCCCCAGCGCCAGAGCTTTGAGCGTGATCGAGGCTCCTTCGGTGCTGTGGGAGCTGACCACGATGACCGGCACCCGGTGATGGCGCATGATCTGTTTGAGCATGTCCAGGCCGCCCATGCCCGGCATCTCCAGATCCAGGGTCACCACCTGCGGCTTCAGTTCTTCGATCTTCTTCAGGCCGAAGTTCCCGTCCATGGCCGTACCCACCACCTGGATCGAGCTGTCGGTTTCCAGGATCTGCGGAATCAGCTTGCGCATGAGCGCGGAATCGTCCACTACCAGAACCCGTACCGGAGGCGTCATGGCCGCACCTCCGTTGATGCTTGTGCCCTGCGCGCCCGCTCCCCATGCGAGAGCAGGAGCCCGGAGGCAATCTCGCCAGTTTCACCGGGCCGGGACTTGCCGTAACGGTCGCTGATGGCCGCGATATTCAGAATCAGCACCACCCGCCCGTCCCCCAGGATGGACGCGCCGCTCACCAGGTCGGTGGACACGCTTTGGTCGTCCAAGGCCTTGATGACCAGTTCTTCCTCGCCCTCCAGCGCCTCCACAATCAACCCCAGCTTGCGTTCACCCAGGGCGATGACCAGCACGAAAATTCTTTCCGCGGGATGTTCATCCTGCGGCACGGGCGCGCGCCCCAGGCGCACCAGCGGCAACACCTGGTTGCGTATCTGCAATACTTCGTAGTTGTCCACCCGGTGCAAGTCGGATTCCCGGGCGCGGGCAATTTCGGCAACCGTGTTTAAGGGGATGGCGTACAGCCGCTGTTCCACCCGGAAGAGCAGCGCCTTGATGATGGCCAGCGTGAGCGGGAGCTTCAGACGGAAGGTCGTGCCCTGGCCGGGACGGGTATCAATCTCTACCCGCCCTTTCAACCGCTGCAGGACACTCTGCACTACGTCCAGACCGACACCACGGCCCGAAATCTCGGTGATCTCCTCCGCCGTGCTGAATCCGGGCCGGAAGACAAACCCCAGCGTTTCGGCCTCGCTCATACGGGCCGCTTCTTCCGGGGTCACCAGGCCTTGCTCCAGCGCCTTGGCCTTCACTTTTTGCGCATCGATGCCATGCCCGTCATCGCTGACTTCCACGATCACCTGGTTTCCCTGGTGATAGGCATTCAGGCGGAGGCTGCCGCGCGCAGCTTTGCCGCGCGCCGTGCGCTCGCGCGCGTCTTCAATCCCATGGCCAACCGCGTTGCGTACCAGGTGGGTGATTGGTTCGGCAATCGCGTCCAGGATGCTCTTGTCGAGATCGGTGTCCTGTCCGCTGATCACCAGTTCCACCTCTTTCCCGCACTGCCGGGCCACATCGCGCACCATGCGCGGGAAGCGGCGGAACAACTGCTCCACCGGGACCATGCGGATCTTCATGACCGAACGCTGCAGATCGTTCAACACCCGTGCCTGGAAAGCCATCGCATCGGCGAACCGCCCGCGTATGGCCTCTTTCGGATAATGCCGGGCGAACTCATTGAGCGCCTGTTGCAGCATGGATTTGCCAATGATCAATTCGCCCACCAGGTTGAGCACGTTGTCGATGCGTTCCGCATCCACGCGCAGGATGTTGTCCGCTGTAGCGACGCCGGCCTGCCCCTTCTCAGCACCATCGTTTTCTGTGGAGGACGCAGCGGCTACTGCTTCCTTTTCAGCCGGCTGCACCTGCGTTGCGATCTTCTTCTCGGTCTCCGGTGGGGATGCCGCTCGCTTCGCGGATTTCGCCCCGCCCTTCACCGCCTCCACCTTGACCTGCGCGATGACCGTTGGGATGTGGCACTTTGCCGTTACCTGCTCGGCCGACGCGTCACTGGCCAGCAGAAACTCCAGGCGCTTCCTGTCCGCGGGGGACGCCGTCTCCGGCCTGGCTCCCAGCACCTCTCCCAACGTGGCCAACGCGTTCAGCAGCAACTGCCGGGCGGCGATCGGCATCAGGCATTGCGGATCAATCCGGGCCGTAATCCGATACACCCGCTTCCCCTGGCTGAACGCATTCTCGACCGCCAGCTTCTCGTACTCGGTCCAGATCACCGGGGCTGCGGTTTCCCCGGTCGCCTTCCTGCGGCGTTTGACGCTGCCTGCGCTGCCCGCCAGTTCCCGCACCATCCGGCGCAGGGTCTCCGCCGGAGGCAGGCTTTTCTTGTTCCGATAGGCCGACAGCACGCTGCCAAAGGTATCGGCAGCGATGAACGCCATCTCCGCCAGCGCGGTGTGCGATGCCGCTGCTTCCACGGTCAGCGCGTCTTCCAGTTCATGAGCCAATTCGCTCAACTCGCGGAAGCCGCACGCCGCCGCATCGCCCTTGAGGGTGTGCACCAGCCTCCGGATGCTGCGTACGGTTTCCACATCGCCGGGGTGCTTCTCCAGCTTCAGCGCTTCCTCGTTCAGCGACTGCAGCAGTTCCTGCGCGCTCTCAAAGAAGAGCTGGCGCAGCTCCGCTCCCCGTTCATCGGAGGACTGACTCACGCCGTCACCTCCGCCCGCTGGTAGGCGGTTCCGCTGTTGCGGTGCACCATGGTGAACTTGTCGGTCAATCCCAGCAGGCTTTCGGCATGTCCCACGAAGAGGTAGCCTTCAGGATTGAGGCAGCGGGCAAATTTCTCGATCAGCCGCTTCTGCTCGGCCTCGTCGAAATACATCATCACGTTGCGGCAGAAAATAATGTCGTTGCGTTGCGGCAGGTACTCCGTCTTCAGATTGTGGAAGTCGAAGTGCAACAACTCCTTTACCGCCTTCTTCACCGCGTACCGGTCGCCGATCTTGTCGAAGTAGCGAAGCCGGTAGCTGTAGTCCACCGACGCCATCTGCGCCTCGGTGTAAATTCCTTCCTGACCCGCGCGCAAGACCGGGTAACTGATATCGCTGGCCAGAATTTCAACCCTCCAGGGCGGAGGAACCAGCGGCTTGGGACTCGGCATTTCGCACGGGAACGGGTTGCGGAGATAGTAGTAAGCCAGCGCATCGGCAACCAGCATGGCGATGGTGTAGGGTTCCTGTCCGGTGGAACACCCTGCGCTCCAGATGCGCAAAGAGAAGTCCCGCCGGGCCTGCTTGTGGCAGAGGAGTTCGTCGAGAACGTATTTGTGAAACAAATCCATCTGTGCCCGGTTGCGAAAGAAGCTGGTTTCGTTGACCGCCAGGTTTTCCAGCAGCCGCGCCAGTTCGTGCTTGCCTTCCGTGCTGATCAGCAAGCGGTAGTAGCTGTAGAACGAATCCAACTGGCATTCCTTCAGGCGCCGCTGCAAACGATCTTGCAGGAAGTGCGCGCGGCGCTCATCAAAGTGCATGCCGCACTCCTGGTACACGAGCGTCTGCAGAAGCTTCAGTTCGGCTTCGCTGAACTGCGCCGGTACGCCTGATGTGCTCATGGGTTCGTTTCGTCCGTTGTCAGAATCCGGGCCTTACTTGCCGGCGGAAGCGCCGCGCGCCTCTGCCGCCGGGCCCTGCTGTCCTGCACCCTCACCCGTTTCTTTCTTGGGCTTCAGTTCGCTAAATTCGAGCAGCCGGTCCGTGTCCAACAACACGATGAGGCGCCCTTTGTACTTACCCACCCCGGTCACGCACTTGAGGCCGCCTTCCGCAAATGCCGTGGGCGACGCTTCAATGTCCGCGGCCGGAATCTTCAGTACCTCCGTAGCCGAGTCCACAATCAATCCGGAGAGCCGCCCCTTGTGCTCGACCACCAGGATGCGGTTGCGCTTGCCCGGCGTCACCTTCTTCTCACCAAAGCGTTTGCGCAGGTCGATCACCGACACGATCTTGCCGCGCAGGTTGATGACGCCCTCCATGTACTCCGGCGCGTCGGGCACCGCCGTAATCTCCGGCACCCGCACGATCTCGTGCAGCGAGGTAATGGGCACGCCGTAGGTCTCGCGCCCCACCTGGAAGCCGACAATGTGCATGTCACGGTTCATGGCAGAAGTTGGGTTCAGCCGCGGCTGCCCGCACTCGCATGCCGGGCATTGCTCTTCGCCGTCACTTTTTCTTCCCGCCGTCCCGGCCGCTCGGCATTGCCCTGCTCCAGCAGGAAACGGTCCATCGAGTCCAACAGGTCGCGCGACATCTTCGACATCTGCTCAGCCGAAGCCGCCAGTTCGGTCGAGCCCGACGTAGTCTGCTGCACCAGTTCGCGCATCCGCTCCATGGCTTTGACCACGGCCTGCGCCCCCGATGCCTGCTCTTCCACCGCCGAGTTGATTTCGTGCGTGATCTCGTTCAGCCGCGTCGTGGCGCGCGCGATCTGCGCCGAACCGTGCGACTGCTCGTTGGTCGCCGCCCCAATCTCCTGGGCAAACTTGTACACTTCCGTGACCACGTTCGAGATCTTGCGCAGCGCGGTGTTCAGCTCCTGCCCCAGTCCCAGCCCCTCGTTCACAATGCCGGTGCTGCGGTCCATGTTCTCCACCGCTTTGCGGGCTTCCTTCTGGATACTCTGGATCAGTTCCGAGATTTCTTTGGTGGACTGCGCCGACTTCTCCGCCAGCTTGCGCACCTCATCGGCCACCACGGCGAAGCCCAATCCGTGTTCTCCGGCGCGCGCCGCTTCGATGGCGGCATTCAGCGCCAGCAGGTTGGTCTGCTCGGCCAGGTCGTCGATCACCTCAATGATCTTGCCGATATCATCGGCCCTCTGGCCCAGCACTCCGATGATTTCGCCCGACGAGTGGATCGTAGTGTTGATCTTGTTCAAACCGTCGGTCGCTTTTTCCATGGTCCCAATGCCGTTGTGCACCTCTTCCCGCGAGCGGTTCGAGATGTCGAGCAGGACCTTGGCGGTATCCGCCACCCGCTGGATCGAGGCCACCATCTGATCGATGGAAGCCGAGGTTTCGCTCACACTCGACGCCTGCACCTGCGTGCTCTTCACCATGTTCTGCACGTTCACGCTCATCTCGTGCATGGTGCTGGTCACTTCATCGATGGCAGAAGAGGTTTGCAGGCTGATCTTGGCCGACTCGTCGGAGGCCCCCGCCACTTGGTTGGAAGCGCTGGCCACCTGCGAAGACGCATCCCGCACGTTGGTCACCAGGCTTCTCAAGCCTTCCACCATGCGCGCGAAGGCATTTCCCAGCGTGTCGTTCTTCGAGCGCGGCTTCACTTCGACCGCCAGGTCTCCACCGGCGATGGATTCCGAAACTGCAGCCATCTCTTTCAGGTAGGTGACCATGTCGCTGAAGGTGCGGGCCAGTTCGCCGATCTCGTCCTTCCGCTGGATGTCGATCTCGTGTTCCAGGTCGCCGCTCTTGCCGATCTGCTGCGCCACCTGGATCAGGCTGTTCAATGCCTCGGTAATGGAGCCCGCGGTGGAGTATGCGATCACCACTCCCAATCCCAGTGCCAGCATGGTGCTGAACAGCGCGATCACGATGGTAGCGGTGGCTGCGGTCTCGTCCGACTGCCGGCGGTCGTCGAGGACCCGCCGGTTCTCCTGGTCTGCCAGGTCCAGGTACTCGGTGGCGTTCTTCACCCACGAGGAGGCATCCTTCTGCAGGTAGAAAATCTGTAGTTCCGCCACGGTTGCGTTACCTGAGTCCACGTCCTTTCTCTTCTCCACCAACGGGGCCGCGAATTCCCGGGCCCAGTTCTGTTCGCTTTGCTGAACTTTTTGCAGCGCGGCCCGCTGCTGTTCGGAGTTGGCCAGTTTCTCGGTGCCCTGCAGTTTCTCGTTCAGCAGGTTCACGCCCTCCTTCATCCGCTCCACTTCCCGCGTATCCCCGCTGAGCAGGTAATTACTCAGGTAGAGCCGGTTCTGCATCATCTGGAAGCGCACGGTATCGGTGGCCTCGGCCAGTTGCAGCGCCTGCGAGGCTGCCGCCTTGGCGGAATGCTCGCGTTGCACGGCGAAGTAGTTCACCAGAAACAGCACCACGACCATCAAAAGGATGGCTCCGAAGTTCGCGTAGAGTTTCCTGCCGATCGTCATTGCTGTTCCTCCGCTACAACACGTTGTTGGCCGCGCTCATTTCTTTCATTCCGGGGGCTGGAACTTGAACTCCACGATTCCCGTGTTCTCGTCCGGTCCAGGTTCAAATCTCCATTTCTTCAGCGCTTCCAGGACCGCGTTCACCAGAAGCGGATGGCCGCCGACCACCTTCGTGCTCTTGATGCTCCCATTCGGGGCCACCACCACCATCACTTTGACCGTGCCCGCAATACTCATTCGCCGTGCCACATCCGGATAGGCCGGGGCCACTTTGCTCTTCACCTTGCGCGTCAATGGCTCCTCATGGTCTTCGGCCGCAGCCGTCAGCGGACGAACCACCGCGCTTCCCACCACCATCCACGAAAGCACTGCGAACAAACTGGCAGCTACCCACCGCATCGCCGGTGAAGACACAGCTCCTCCCTCAAAACGTTCTGCCCTTCCACGAGTGCAATGCCGTTGCCAGCTTGAAGGGGCCGTACCTACGCCTCTGGAAATTTAGTAACTATCTTATTGTGCAGTGACTTAGACAATTCTCCACGCGCTCGGGGGAGGCCCTGGAAGAGGTGAGAATCGTCTCAGCGGGCGGCCATCCTCTCACTTTGAGACGCATACGCGCCCACCTTGGGATTTCACAATTCGACACCTCACCCCTTATTCCCTTGACTCAAATTGAGATTGCAGGCTACTTTTCCTCTATATTCAATTACTTGTGGTTTCTTGAGAGCGGGCAGGCGGTGCCTTTCTGACCATGCAAGCTGGAAATACGACCGTGCTGGAGGGATCCAATCCCCGCTCCGATGAGGCTTTTCAAAAACTCCTGCTGCAGTTTTCTGCCGCGGCGGCGCAAGGCACCCCCACCGCCGACCTGATTCAATTATTCTGCCGCGCTACCCGCGAGTTCTTTCAAGTGGACGGCGCCTACTTCTGGCGATCCTCTTCCCCGGCCGAACTGGTCGGCGCCGAAGCGGACGGCTTTATGGCCGACCACTTCCGGGGCACACACCTCAAGGCCAGTCAAAGCGCGGTGGCGGTCGAGGCGATCCGCAGTCGCAGAACGGTCTACGTCAACCACGTGGATCCGGCTCGCTACCCCATGGCTGCCGAATACCACGCCAAGTCCATGATGGCCGCGCCCCTGGTGGTTTCCGGCGAGGTGATCGGAGCCGCCGTGTTCCTGCACACCTCGGAGCCGGCATTCTTCAGTGAGGACCTCTGCGCCAAGGCTACGATTCTCGCCGGACAGTTGGGCAGCCTGCTGGAAGCCAGCCGCCTGAACCAGGTTTCGCGCGAGGAGCATCGTCGCGCCGAAATCCTGGCTGAGGTAGCCCAGACATTACATTCGGTGCCCGATGCCTGCGCCGTCGTGGAAGCTGTGGCCGATCGCCTGCGCGTTCTGCTGCGCACTCGCCTGGTCTGTATTCTGCTGCGCGAGGGAGCCGGCTTCACCCTCCGCGCAGTGGCCGCGGAATCGCCCCAACTCGCGGCCTCCGTCCGCGCCCGCCACGACCGCAAGGGTCTCCACTTTGCCGCGGACCTGGCAGCCCGCGCTGTGGCCGCCGGCGAACCCATCACCGTCGCCATCGATCCCGCAACCCACGCGCTCGGAGACCTGATGCCCGCAGGGCCCCTGGTGGCTGCTCCTTTCCGGACTTCCCGCACTCAAGGCGCGGTCCTCGTTTACCCGCGTCCCGAAGGCTCTTTCAGCGCGGAAGAGAAGTCTCTGGTTTCTTCGGTCGCTGGCTTTGGCGCAGTCGCCATTGCCAATGCCGAACTGTATGACACGGCCCGGGCCCAGGCGCACGAACTGCACCAACTGCTGGAAATCTCATCCGAGCTTGGCTCCCTCGGCAACCTGGACCAGTTCCTGCAGCATTTCTCCCTCCGAGCCGCCGACTTCCTCGGCTTTGGTCGCGGCTTCATCGGACTCCTGGAGGAGGATGGCGCGTTTCACGTGCGCTGGGGGACGGACAATGACAAGACCGTGCTCGTAGACCTCGTCTTCCCGCGCGGAGTCGCCAGCGAAGCCCTGGTCAACAAGGAAGTCTTCTGGGCCGACGACCCCGCCAAGGTCCCCGGCGCCAACCTCGAGGTCATTTCGAAATTCCATGTCCGCCAGCTTTTGGCCGTACCCTTGCTGGCCAGCGACGGCCGGGTGCTAGGGATGTTTGGTGTGCTGGACCGCCTGGACCGGGCGGGAATTTCCCAGGAAGATATCCGCCGCGCCCGGGCCCTGGCTGGACAGGTCGCCGTGGCCCTGGAGGTCACGCGCAACCTGCATCTCTCCGAGCAACACCGTCAGCGTGCCGAATCCTTGATGGGACTGGCTCTGGAACTGAACTCCCTGCTCCGGCTTCCCGAGTTCGCCAAGAGTTTTGTCACCCGCGCGACCGTCATGATGGAGGCTCGTGCCGGCGCCTTGGCGGTCAAACAGGATTCGACCCTGGAGGTTCTGGTGATGCAGCCTCCCGGCGCCGGTGCCGCTCCCGAGCGCGCGCTGCTGCGCCGCTTCGAACACGCCTTGACCGAAACCTTGCCGGAGCATCCGCAGCCCATCATCTCCTCCTCGGCCGCGGAGCTCTTCGGTTCCGCGTTGGCTTCCGACCTGGCCTGGAACGACTGCACTCTGGTGCGACTGCTGGGCGCAGCGGGAGAGCTGGTGGGTGTGCTCTGCCTCGCGGATCGCGCCAAACCTCTGTCCCGTGAGGACCACCAACTGCTGCAGGCCATTGCCAATCACGCCTCCATTGCCCTGGAGAATGCCCGGCTTTTCACCCGCATGGACCAGGCCAACCGGCACTGGATGGAAATCTTCGATGCGATTACCGACTTCATCGTGGTCCATGACGAGTCCGACAACGTATTGCGGGTGAACCGTTCTCTGGCCGAGTTCATCGGCGTGCCGCCCCAGGACCTGATCGGGGTCAACATGCGTGCCTTGCTGGCCATGGGCGAGCAGGCGCCCATGCACGCCTGTCCTTTTTGCGGGGCTGCCGGCGAGGTTGCTGACGAGTACGTTCACCCCGTGCTGGATCGTACCTATCTGGTCTCCACCTCGCGGGTCCATGGGGCCAACAGCGAAGGGCTGCAGACCATTCACGTGCTCAAAGACACCACCGACCGCCGCGAGGCCGAGCGCCGCTACCGCGAATTGTTCGACAACGTCCAGGAGGGCCTTTTCTTTTCCACCCAGGATGGCCGTTTCATCGAAGTCAATGACGCCATGGTGCGCATGCTCGGCTACGAAAGCCGGGAAGAACTGCTGCAGGTCGACATCCCCGCCCAGCTTTACTTTTCCCCGGAGCAGCGCCTGCGCTCCGCCCAAGCCATCGAACAACGCGGATCGCTGCGCAACTACGAGGAGACCCTGCGCCGCAAAGACGGCTCTCCCATTCACGTCCTGATTAACGCCTTTGCCGTTCGCGATGCCCAGGGCCGGATGCTGCAGTATCGCGGGCTCATGCTCGACGTCAGCGGCCTGAAGACCTTCCAGGCGGAACTGCAGCGCGAGCGCGATTTCTCCGGCAAGATTCTCAACAACACCCAGAGCCTGATCCTGGTGGCCGATACCGCCGGCCTGATCAGTTATGCCAACCGCCGCTGGTATGAGATGGGATATGAGCAGAAGCAAATTCTGGGGCGGCCTTTGGAGGATCTGGTCGCAGCGTCCCGGCGGCAGGTTCTCAGCGATGCCTTCGCTGCCACGCTCGCCGGCCGCCCGGTGGACAA
This sequence comes from Terriglobia bacterium, assembly GCA_020073645.1. Lineage (GTDB taxonomy): Bacteria > Acidobacteriota > Terriglobia > Terriglobales > Acidobacteriaceae > JAIQET01. The sequence continues at coordinate 78,332 of JAIQET010000002.1, forward strand.
TCTTGACCTCCAAATCCTGCGCGGGGACGGGCGGGTCGGCCAGTTCTCCGTGAATCTCAGCCCCATGCGCGATGAGCAGGGCAACGTCACCAGCATCGTCGTAGTCATGAGCGACGTCACCGATGCCGCCTCGCTGCAAGCCAAGCTGATCCATGCCGAGAAACTGGCAGCCGTGGGCCAACTCGTCTCCGGCGTCGCGCACGAAGTCAACAACCCGCTCACTGCCATCCTCGGTTTCGCTGATCTGCTCATGGAGAACACCGATCTGCCCGAGACCGCGCGCAAGGACCTGCGCGTCATTCTGCAGGAAGCCCAGCGCACCAAGCAGATCGTGCAGAACCTGCTGAGTTTCGCCCGCCAGATGCCGCCGCAGCGCAAGCCGGTGCAACTCAACTCCATTCTGCGCCGCACCGTGCAACTGCGCGCCTACGACTTCCACAGCCACGGGATCGAGGTGACCGAACAACTGGATCAGGATCTGCCTCCGATCATTGGCGACTCCCACCAGTTGCAGCAGGTTTTTCTGAACATCCTCAACAATGCTTACGATGCCGTGCGGGAAACCGGCCGTCCCGCCCGCATTGAGATCATGACCGCCCGATTGGGAAATTTTGTGGAGGTTTCTTTCCGCGACAATGGACACGGCATCTCCTTTCCCGATCGCATCTTTGATCCGTTCTTCACCACGAAGGAGGTGGGTAAAGGGACCGGCCTCGGGCTCAGCATCTGCTATGGCATTGTGCACGAGCACGGGGGCGAGATTCTTTGTCACAACAACCCCGACGCGGACGGCGCCACCTTCATCGTCCGTTTTCCCGCTATGCCAGAAACGGCCACCCTGGGGGCCGCTGCCGGAGTTACACAGCGATGAACCTGCCTGCTATCAAACCCGAAGCCTTACCGGTGCTGCTCATTGAGGACGAAGCCGGCGTCATGGCCTACGTTCGCGCCAGCCTGGAGCGCAGCGGCTACGCCGTGGTGTGCGCAAAATCGGGTGCGGAGGGCGTACAACTCCTGGAATCGGGAGAATTTCTCGGCGTCGTGTCTGACATGGTGACTCCAGGCGGCGTCAACGGCGCCGGCGTGCATGCCTGGATCGCACAGCACCGGCCGGAATTGGCCTCGCGCATTGTGTTTATCACTGGCGACATCGCCAACGAAGAAACCGTCGAGACCTTGCGCAAAACTGGCGCTCCCTGCGTGGAGAAGCCGTTTCGCGTCCACCAGTTCATTGAAGTGGTTGAAAAAACCATGGGGAAGGCACTGTGAGCGAAGACTTGCGCATCCGTCTCTTGATCGTTGATGACGAGCAGAGCATCCGCAAGCTCTGCATGACCGTGGGTGAAGCCCTGGGCTTTGCCTGTTTTGAAGCGGATAGCGGCGAATCTGCGCTCACCTTGCTCGAGGAACAGCCCACCCACATGATTCTCACCGATATGGTCATGCCCAACATGTCGGGACTCGAATTTCTGGAGCGGGTGAAGAAGTTGCTCCCGCGCACCGAGGTGGCGGTGATGACCGGGCACGGTTCGGTGGAAACCGCAGTGCAGGCCATGAAACTCGGCGCTTATGACTACATCAGCAAGCCTTTCTCCCCGCTCGAAGAGTTGCGGCTGTTCTTGCGCCGCATGGCGGAAAAAATCCGGCTGGTCGAAGAAAACCAGTTCTTGCGCCAGCGCGTGGACACCGAAACCGAGCTCCACGGGATTGTCGGCGCCTCCGCCAAAATCCAGGACGTGCTGCGCCTGATCTCACGCCTGAAAGATACCCGCACTCCGGTGCTGATCAGCGGCGAGAGCGGCACTGGCAAGGAGTTGGTGGCGCGCGCCATCCACTTCCGCGGTTCTTTCGCCAATCGCCCGTTTGTTGCCGTGGACTGCGGCTCGCTGGTGCCTACGCTCATTGAGAGCGAACTCTTCGGATACGAAAAAGGGGCTTTCACCGGCGCGCTGAAATCCAAGACCGGACTGTTCCAGTCTGCCAACGGTGGCACCATTTTCCTCGACGAGATCGGCGAACTGCCGCCGGAAATGCAGGCCAAGCTCCTCCGTTTCTTGCAAGAGAAAGAAGTCCGCCCCGTCGGCAGCAATCAGAGAACCAAGGTGGACGTGCGCGTCATCGCCGCCACCAATCGCGATCTCGACGCGGAATACCGCAAGGGCACTTTCCGCAAGGACCTTTATTTCCGCCTGAATGTCGTCACTGTGCCTTTGCCCTCCCTGCGCGAGCGCCGCTCCGACATCCCCATGCTGGTGCACTGGTTCCTCGATCGCTATGCCGCCGGAGACTCTATCCAGGTCACCAGTGCAGCCATGAAATGCCTCCTGCAGTATGACTGGCCGGGAAATGTTCGCGAGTTGGAGAACTGCATTGAGCGGGCCGTCGCGCTGGGCGACCGCCGGATCATCGACCTGAATGATCTGCCGCCGTCCATCGGTTCCGGCTCACCCGCGCCGGATACGAGTGCAGATGCGTTCAGCTCCGGCCTGTCCACCACCGATCTCGAGGACATCGAACGCGCCACTATTCAGCGCGTCTTCGAACAGGTGAAAGGCGACAAAGCCCGTGCTGGGAAAATGCTCGGCATCAGCCGCGCTACGCTGTACCGCAAGCTCAAGCGCTACAACATCGGCACCCGGCCGCACTTAGGCTCCTCCCCGGGCAGCCCAGCGTTGCAATAGAAGATTGCCGATTTCCAATTTGCAATTTTCGATTGAAAGACAACCGGTGACTCCTGGTTTTCGATTGGCAATCGCAAATCGGCACTGGGAAAATCCTGTGAGACACTGTTTCATTCTGAGACGCCTGGCCTAAGCCGACGCTCTTCCTTCCCCAGCACGTCTGACCTCCATCCATAATAATCAATAGCTTAGGCCTGGGCTCCGCCTCCCCGACTTTGGCCGCGCTCGTGCATTCTTCTTTGCGGATGCGGTCTGGGTTATGCCCCACACCCTGCTAACCGGCAGACCTGGGACCCCAGGCCGCATCGGAAGAACCCTTGGAAGAGAGGTATCCCGTGCCCCGAGAGGCCACCGCCAGCGCGCCAGCGCGCGAGAGTTCCACGGCCAAGCTGGCCCAGTTTTTTCCTGACGCGACCCCGGTGCGCATTCCGGTGCAACTCACTCGGCTCACGGGCGAGGGCGGTGCTTCTTCGGAAAGCACCATCATTGAATTCGGTACGCCACGCGAGGTGCTGTTTGCCTCGACGCTGCCGCTGGAATTCGCCGACAAGCTGCGTGTCCGCAACTCCGATGGCACCCTGGACGCGGAAGCTTGCGTGGTGGCCTTGCAATACAACGGCGGGCGAACCGCGGTGGCCGCCCGCTTCAGCCAACAAGTTTCCAACTGGATCGTGAAACCATGACTGCCACACCTGAACTCAGTGAACTGGCCGCCGAATGGCGCAAGGCGCGCCTGCTCTATCCCCTCTATGCCGCTTTGGCCCGGGAGTTCGTCATCGAACTCCCACCGTGCGGCGATCTGGAAGCCGAAATTGACGCTCCCCCGCAGGAGTCCGTCGAATTGGCGCGCCAGTGGTTCCTGGATATGGACAGCCGCATCCAGGTCCATCAATTGCGCCAGTTTCTGCAGACCACAAGCCTGACTAGCGACGAAGGCCTGCGCGAGTTGCTGGGACACCACTTGGGGAAACAGCAGCGCTCGGACTCCGACCGCGACAAGGTGGATTTCCTGCTGGTGCAGTTCTTTTCCCACTGCGCGCCCTCACGCCTGGAAGACTCCGACGTTGACCTGGACTACGTGGCCCAGGTTCTGGAACCCGTCCTGGGGACCTTCGATCTCTCCGTTCCCGAATGGCTCCAGCCGATTGATGAGATCCTGGAGGCCGCGAACCATTGCGCCAAACTCAATGATCTGCTCACCAGCGGAATCCTGGAGAAGGGAAGAAAGCTCAAGGTGGGGTGCGGTGACAATTTCTTCCAGCCCACGGCCATGGTGGCATTCACTCGCTTCAGCTTCCTGATGCGCCGCGTCTTCTTCCGCCTGCTGCACCAGGATTTGAACGCCATCGTGGACGGCCTGCGCCAGTTAGAAACGCGCGGCGTTCGTAGCCTGGATTGCCGCCGGGCACAGTTTTCGGCGGACGAACCTACCTCCCGTCTGCGTATGATCTGCCAGTCCTGGAAGGTGATGTTTCATGCCGAGTACTCCTCCGGCCAGCCTCTGAAAATGCTGGTGGACCTGCGCTCCGTCGTCGATTCGGCGCTGGCGCGCACCGCGAAGAACGCTGCCAACAAACAGCCCTTGACGGCTTCGTCCGCGCCTCGAGCCCAGGCCGCGGCCGCCAACGCCAATCCGGCGGCGGCCCCGGAGATCATCGAGTTCGAAGTCTCCAGCGCATCGCCAGACTGGGGGCAGGGCAGCTCTGAGGGGCATAAACCGGACCCCGACGACGGCACCGTGTGAAGCAACATCGGAGGCAAGCACCGTGGATCAGACCGCTGTATTGATCATTTCCGATGACGCCGAGTTCGCCCGCGCGGTAACCGCCCGCTGGCAGGCGGAACGCTGCGTGCCCGCGTTCACCCTGATGAGCGGGGATGTTTGCCTGGGAACGGACCCGGAGACTTTTGACGTGGCCATTGTCGGCACCCTGCGGCCGGGGATCCTTCCCGCAGCTCTGGCCACCCTCGAGCCGTCAGGCAAGCCGATCCTGCTGCTGTGCCAGGATAGCCAGTCCGCCCAGGAAGTACGCGAGACCCAGCCGCGGGTCACGGTCCTGCGCCGGCATGAAGGCTGGCTCGATGCGCTGGTGCTGCTCGCGTCAGAAGCGTTGCGCCGCTGTGAGGCCATGGCTCGTGCCCGGCGGGCCGAGCAGGACAACGCAGCCTTGCAGGGGCAAGCTACGCTCGGGCGCTACATGCTGGAAATGCGCCACAACCTGAACAACGCACTGACCTCGGTCCTGGGAAACTCCGAACTGCTGCTGCTGGAGCCAGGTTCCCTCTCTGCGGGAGCGCGTTCCCAGATCGACACCATTCGCAACATGGCAGTACGTATGCATGAGATCCTGCAGCGTTTTTCCTCGCTCGACAAGGAACTCAGAGTTCTGGAGAAGCAAACCCAGAACGAAGTCAGAATGAAGTCTCAGGCTGCCGCCGGTTTGTAGCGGCGGCACACATTCAAGCCTCCCCCAAACGCACCCGGTGAGTGCAGCGCCGGCGTCCCGGCCGGCCTCCTGCCCCCGCACCTGCCGGGGCGCAGACGCACAGCATATGCACAAGTTCCTCACGAACGCGGCTGTCCTGGAGCACGAACTCTCCGAACTCCGCCTCGTTGTGGAACGCCAGACTGGCGTGCTGCTCGATGCTCCGTCCGAAGACCTTGCCCAAGTCGTCACCCAATACCTGGAGGCACAACACCTGGCCTCGACGAGTGATCTGCTCGAGTTGCTGCGCTCCTCGGAGTCGGCCTACGAAAACCTGGTCGAGCCCCTGCTCGATGCTGAGACCCGCTTCTTCCGCTATCCCGCCGCGTTCGATTCTCTGACCAAAGTAGCTTTGCCGGAAATCCTGGCACGCAAGTCGTCCGAGAGCCCACGCACCCTCCGTTTTTGGAGCGCCGGCTGCTCCACCGGGGAAGAGCCCTATTCCATCGCTATCTCGGTCTGTGAAACTGTCAACTGCAGTGGCGGCGGATGGAATGTCCACATCGTAGCCAGCGACATTCGCCGCAAGCCCCTGGAGCTCGCCGAACGAGGCCTCTACGAGGAGAGCGCCCTCGCCCAGGTTCCGTCGCACCTGGTCCAGCAGTACTTCGTGAAGGTAGGCCAACATTTCATGGTGAAACCGCGGGTGCGCAACCTGGTGCGCTTTGCCCCCATGAATCTGGCCCGGCCCGTGTACATCGGGCGCTTCGACTGCATCTTCTGCATGGACGTGTTGCCCCACTTCTCCATGTCCCAGCGCATGGCGCTGGTGCAGCGCCTACACTGCTACCTGCAACCTGGTGGATATCTGTTCTTGGGACAGGGCGAGAAACTTCCCGCGGTAGGAGTGACCTTCAACTGGCAGAAGAACGGGGATTACATCGTTTACCAGAAGCCTATGGCTGCGGCGGCTGGCCAAGGCCGATAGGTCCCCAAGCCTCCATCTCTTGCCCAATCTGTCCATTTCGTCAATTATGTCCACATGATGTCGGTTTCGGTCACAGAGGCCAAGCAGCGCCTGGCTGCCCTGCTGGATGCAGCCCAGCGCGAACCCATCGTCATCCGTCGCCAAAACCGTGATGTGGCTGTGATCATGTCTGCTAAGGAGTACGAGAGGATTCCCGACCTCAACGCTGCGGAATTCCAGCGGTTTTGCGATCGCGTGGCGGTTCAGGCCAAGACACGTGGCCTCACTAAAGCGGCGCTGAAGAGCTTATTGCGAGACTGATGCGCACCCGCGAGCGCATTGTCGCCACTAGCAGTGCGCTGATCAGTCGCCTTTGGCTGCCGTCCTCGGTTCCGGGCCGGAGAATTTGTTGGACGAGGATGCAGTCACTACAATCAAAGTCAGAGTTCACACGATGCCGCAGGGGTCCGCAGCCAAGAAGACGCGCCTAGCTCAGGCGGCCCTCGTGTGTGGCGAGGCTTTCCAGAGGTCAGCAGAGAGATTCATTCCCAGGATAAGAGCCATAAATGAGAACTCGTCTACGGTCATGTCGGATGAGTTGGGCGATCTGGTCGCTTGCGCCACAAACCTAGCGTTTGCGCTCGAACTTTACTTAAAGGCCCTCCTCGCGCAACTTGATCTGCCCGTTCCACAGAATCATGACCTCCGCGCGCTTTTTGACGGGTTGCCTCAACCGGTCAGGGTGCTTATCGAGAGAACTTACCTCGAGGCTCTGCCGGACGACGTGCGAGTGCTAGGCGGCCGCACAACCGTTGTGCTTGCCTGTGGCCCGTTGGAACGACCGCGATTCGAAGATTCCAATGCGTCGCCGGCTCTTCCTGATCTGCTGGCAAGATCGAAAGACCTATTCCAGTCCTGGAGGTATGCATTCGAGTTCAGCCAGCCCGATGGTAGTCCTTATCAATTCCGCCGATTTGAGTACGGCTTCCTGAGGCGCGCCGCTGAGGTAATGAGGGTCGAGGTCACGGTGCGCCTCTCCGAGGCGGGAGTGATACCGCTACCGGACCCACTTCCTGTCAGGTCCTGACGGCTCTCCGTTGATCTCGGCGATTGAGGACTCCGTCTGGTCCAGGGGAAAAACAACTCCTCCCCCCGCGGGCGCACCATCCGTCCGACCGCGCAACCTCTTTGCTAGAGTGTCATCGCTGCACCAACGCCACACCCACCTTCTTGCAGGCCCGGATCAGGTCGTCGTCCAAGGTGGCAAGCGGCAAGCCGCTATCTAGAGCCAGATCGAGGTAAGCCGCATCGTATGCGGTCAAATCATGCTTGCGGCTGAGCGACTGGATCCTATCAAAGACAACCCCGGCGGGAAACTGCTCCAGAACGACCGGGAGCGCCGCAAGATCATCGAGGAAGCTTTGTGCCAGCGCGCCAGAAATGCGCTTGCGTTTTTCTCCGGCAAGCAAGGCGTTCAGTACTTCGTGCGGCCAGAATGAGGGTGCTAGTGCAGTGTCGCCTTGCATGAACCTATCGGCGACATGCTGAGCCAGGGCGGCATTCTCATCAGGGAAACACCAGGTCAGAACGACCGACGCATCGAGGACAAACCGGCTCACCGGCGTCCTTCATTGATCAGGTCTTTGATTTTGAGTCCGCCCAGAGACAACCGATGACGCTTCCCGAAACTGGCCAGCCGCCCCACCGCCTCGGCGGCAGAACCGTCCTGATCCGACATGCGTTCCTTTAGCAACTCTCCCAGCAGCCGCGAGACGCTGGTATCCCGGCGCGCGGCCTCGATCCGGGCCCACTGGGCGACGTCTTCCTCCAGGGTCACGGTTACGTTACGTAGGCGATGGGTGGATGACACGAAAACAGTGTAACACGAATTTCGTGTAGCTAGGCGAACAAAAACTCCTTTGTTCTCAACTCCTTAATCGTATCCCTGAGCTTCGCCGCCTGCTCGAACTCAAACCGCTTGGCTGCCTCCCGCATGTCGCTTTCCAGCTTCGCAATGTAAGCATCGAGCTCTTCCTGCGACTTGAACTCCGGCATGCCTTCCACTTCAGCACCTGCCAGATCGGTGTAATCCGCCTCGATGATGCTGGCCAGCGACATCTCCAGCGGCCGCACGATCGACTCCGGAGTGATCCCGTTGGCCTCGTTGTACGCCTCCTGGATCGCACGCCGCCGGTCGGTTTCATCCATGGCCTTCTTCATGGAGTCGGTCATGCGATCGGCATAGAAAATCGCCCGCCCGTTCAGGTTGCGGGCACAACGGCCCACCGTCTGGATCAACGATCCACTGGACCGCAAGAAGCCCTCCTTGTCCGCATCCAGAATTGCCACCAGCGACACCTCAGGCAGGTCCAGCCCCTCGCGCAGCAGGTTGATCCCGATCAGCACGTCGAACTCGCCCTTGCGCAGGTCGCGGAGAATCTTCACCCGCTCCAGGGTCTCGATCTCGGAGTGCATATAGCGGCACTTCACGCCCACTTCGCTGTAGTACTCGGCCAGGTCTTCGGCCATGCGCTTGGTGAGTGTAGTTACCAGCACCCGCTCTCCTCGCGCCACGCGTTCGCGGATCTCGTGCAGCAGGTCGTCAATCTGACCTTTCACCGGCCGCACGTCAACCGGAGGATCTACCAGGCCCGTGGGCCGGATGATCTGCTCCACCACGACTCCCGCCGACTTGGTCAACTCGTACGGGCCGGGAGTGGCCGAGACGTAGATCATCTGGTTCATGCGGTGTTCGAATTCTTCAAAGGTCAGCGGCCGGTTGTCGAGCGCCGACGGCATGCGGAAACCGTACTCCACCAGCGTTTCTTTGCGCGAGCGGTCACCGTGATACATGCCGTGCAACTGCGGCACCGTCTGATGCGACTCGTCAATGAACATCAGGAAGTCACGCGGAAAATAGTCGAGCAGCGTCGGCGGCGGCTCCCCGGGCAGGCGTCCCGTGAAGTGCCGCGAGTAATTTTCAATGCCGTGGCAATAGCCCATCGCCCTGATCATTTCCAGGTCGAACATCGTCCGCTGGTGCACCCGTTGCGCCTCAACCAGGCGTCCCTGCTTTTCCAGTTCCGCCTCCCACCACGTCAGCTCTTCTTTGATGGTCTGCACGGCCTTGTCCCGGGTCTCCGGCTTCATCACGTAGTGGGTCTTGGGATAGATCGGCAGGCGCACATACTTCTGTTTCACCGTACCGAACAGGGGATCGATCTGCAAGAGCGACTCCACCTCATCTCCCCAGAGTTCGACCCGGTACGCCATGTCGTCGTAGGTAGGGAAAATCTCAATCACATCGCCGCGTACGCGGAACGTCCCGCGCCGGAAGTCGCCATCGGTGCGCTCGTAAAGAATTTCCACCAGCTTGCGCGTGATGTCCTCGCGCTTGATCTTCTGGCCCTTCTCCAGGAACAGCAACATGCCGTAGTACGCCTCGGGCGAACCCAGGCCGTAGATGCAGCTCACCGAGGCCACAATCAGGCAGTCCCGCCGCTCAAACAGCGAGCGGGTCGCCGACAGCCGCAGCTTGTCGAGTTCATCATTGATGGTGGCTTCCTTCTCGATGTACAGGTCAGCCGCCGGAACATACGCTTCCGGCTGGTAATAGTCGTAGTACGAGACAAAATATTCCACCGCGTTGTGCGGGAAAAAGCTCTTGAACTCGTGGTAGAGCTGCGCCGCCAGCGTCTTGTTGTGCGCCATCACGATGGTGGGACGGTTCGCTTGCTCAATGACCTTGGCCATCGTGTACGTCTTGCCCGATCCGGTCACTCCCAGCAAGACCTGGTGCTGTTCCCGGTCGAATACACCCCGGGCTAACGACTCGATAGCCTTGGCCTGGTCGCCGCGAGGCTTGTAATCACTGACGAGCTTGAAGTCCATGAATGGTCCGGCCCTTTACAGAAGCGAATTTCCGCGTGCAGGCATCTCTCGATTATACCGCCCGCAGGAACTCTCTTCGGGCACGGCGCAGAGCCGCCCAAAAAGCAAAACGGCGCGGAGATCACTCTCCGCGCCGCCTGTCACCTCGTCTCGCCACTGCTTACGGAAGCTTGAAGTTCACCGTGATCTGGGTCTGGATGGCCACGGGTTCGCCATTCAGAACGTAAGGCTGATACTTCCACTGCCGCACCGCATCCACTGCTGCCTGTGCCAGAGCAGGATGCCCATTGGCCACCTTGATCTTTGTAATGCTTCCATCTTTGCTGATACTGGCCTCGAGCTGCACCGCTCCCTGGATTCGCATCTGCAAGGCTTGCTGAGGATAGACGGGCTGGACCCGTTTCAGCAACAGACCCTGCGAAACCCCTTGAGACACCCGCAGCGCCTGGACCGGTTTGGCCGGCACATTCGCGGGACCGCTAACAATGCCGGAGAGCGCTTTGTCGTCAGAATTCGAAGCTACCCCGATCATCCCAGGAACGGGCGGCTCCGCGCTTTCTGGCGCGGTCGGTTGCGTTGCCGCCGGCTTGGGCGCCTCATTCTTGACTACGATCGGTTCCTGAATCTTGGTCACTGTGACGTCGTTGCTCGGCGCGGCTGCGGTTCCAATCGTGATCGAAGGTTTAGTCGCCACGGAAGTCTTGGCGCTCACCACCGGAGTGGCTGCCTCTTTGGTTGGCGCAGAAGCCGCCCTAGGCTCCGAAGGAGATGGTTTGCCGGTTAGTACGGTCTGCGGCTCTGGAGTTGTAGCTTGCGGTTCCGTCGCGGGAGCCTGCGGCTGAACCGCAGGCACCTGGGTCTGCGTGGCGGGCGCGGATCCCGAATGCATCTTGCTCCAGCCGAAGTACCCCGCCATCGCCACCACGACCACCGCTGCGGCGATCATTAGCTTTTTCTTGCTTCCGCCACCGTCTGACTGCTCTTCATCCTGCAATCCAAGCGCTGAGAAAGCCGGCGGCTCGACGGCGGATTCTCCCAGCGACGCTCTCTTGGCTACGGCGTGCGGTCTGTCTTCGTCGTCTGGGCCGGGCGCGGGTGGAGTTGACCTCGGCTCCCAGGGCTTGACGCCAGGCCGTATGATTTCTTTCGCCGGAGCCGGCGCACTCGCCGCTCCCTGAGCGCTGGGCATGCTGCTGGCCGTCGGACGGGTTGGCGCCGTGCTCGCAGCCGGCGCATCGGCTTCCTTCGGCTTCGCAGCTTCGGCTGCACGTCGCAGAGCCGATGCCATCGGCTCCGAATGCTTGGATGCGGGCTGCCAGGGATATTCTTTCGTCCTGCTTGCAGGAGTCGCAGTTTCTGCTGCCTTGTGGGCTGTGGGCACCGGGTCCGGCATTGATTCCAGCAAAGCTTCGTCGGCCGGTTCCGGCTGTGGCTCCGGTTCCTTTTCCAGTTCGAAGTCGGAAGTGCTCGCGACCGGAGCTGTCGGCGGGGGTGGCGTCTTCTGCGCAAATGGCGCAAACGGCCGCCTCTCGGCTGTCAGCGCCGGAGCCGGCGGACGCATCGGCTCCACACTCGTGGCTGCAGGCCGCGCTGGTTCGGTAGATGTCGTCGCCGCTGGCGCCGCAGGCTTCCCGGCTTCCGCCTTTCGCAGCAAACCGCGCGCTACGCGCAGAGTTCCTTTGGATTGCTCCACATTGATCGGCTTGGTCAAAACCAGGTTCGCCCCAATGCGGAACGCCTTGGCCACTCCCGCCTGGCCCTCGACCACCGCCACTGCCAGAGAACTTTGATTGGACCCCGAGTTACGCGCGCTCTTGAACAGCAAAGTCGCGTTCTGCTCGTTTTCGCAGTCCACGACGACAGCGTCAAAGTGCTGCCCCATCAGCTTCTTGACTGCGGCAAAAGGTTCGTTGCAGGGCTCAACCGTGAAGTCCAGCTCGGTCAAAACCTGCGTGACCACACGAGCTGTCTTCTCCTCTGGGCAGAAGAGTAGCGCTTGGTAACTCATAATGGAATCGTAGGTACACCAGTCAGGCCCAGCAAGTTACGTAGGTAATTGTCGACAGCGATAGCTCTGCCGTTTCGCCGGGTTCGCGGCAGGTCAACCCTGGAGAACATTTCCGAATGACTCAGAGCACGGTTAGTGGGCTGGCTTCTTAGGTAACTCGAAACGCACTGTAACTTGCGTTCGGAAAGCAGCTGGTTGGCCGTTGTGATAATAGGTCTCGTAGCGCCACTGTCTGACGGCTTCCACCGCGGCTGCCACCAGTTGCGGGTCGCCGTCCAGGACTTGCACCGAATCCACGCTTCCATCCTGGTTGACCGAAGCCTGCAGCAGGACATCCCCCTCCAACCGCTTGCGGCGCGCCTTCTCCGGATAGATGGGCGTCACTCTGTGGCTGACGTTTTCATCGGAATACTCTGCCGCTACCTCCACGGGCTCGCTGTCGCTGCTTGCTCTCCGGGTAGCTGAGGTTGGAAGCAGAACGGAAGAAGATGCGGCCCTGTTCGCCGTATCGCCTCCCTGTGGGCCTTGTGCAGATTTGTCTTGCGCTGATTGAAACCCATCAGCAACTTGTCCGCCTGTCGGGGCAGCCGCCGGCGCGCTGGCTCGAGGGCTCGGGGTAGAGAGTTTCGCAGCCGCGGCAGTCGGCGATGGCACCGGTTTGGGCGCGGCCTTGGGTGCCGCAACTATCGCTTGCGGGTTTGTCCTTCTTCCGGTGATGAGCAGGTGCAACCTTGCGTAATCCCTACGGGCTGCATCTCGGAATCCGGGTCTCATCGTCCACGCCGCATAGAAGCCGGCCCCGACCAGAAGTAACGCGAACAGTGCCAGCAACGACGGGCTGGTTCTCCGCTGCGACCCTCGCGCCTTGATCGAAGGCGCCGTCGGTTTCCTTCTGGCATCCAGTTCCTCTTCCAGCTCGCAAATGAGAAGATCTTCGTCCTCGGACGAGCGGTCCGCGCCCCTCCCCAACTTGGGCGGTGCCACGCTAGAAGCTTCTTTCTTGAAGTGGAACGGGCTTGGCGAGGCCAATGGAACTGCGGCTGACGAACCCATTTCGGTCGTCGTCCGATCTTGAGCGCCTGTCCCGGCGGCGGCAGCACGGGCCAGTGGCGAAGTCACGGCGTCTGTCTGCGGACGTTGCGGGTCATTTGGCGCTGGGGTGGTCAGAGTTTGCGTTGGCAACGGAGACGGCAACACCGGTGCGGTGAGTGCGGGAATACTTTCAGCGGTCTTGGCAGGGGTGGCCGGCGCGCCGGGGGTCGTGTTCGCCTGCGCGGCCGCGGCCATCGCCTTGCTCTCTGGCACCTCTCTCCGCTGGATGGCCAGTGCATTGCGAAGCGTGCCTCTGGCCTGCTCCAGAGATACGGGCTTGGTCAAAACCAGCCTGGCGCCGAGACGGAAGGCGTTGGGCACGCCCGCCTTGCCGTCCACGATCGCCATCGTCATGGAATTCTGATTAATGCTTGATTTCCGCACGCTGTCGAACGCCAGCGTGGCGTCCTGCTGGTTGTCGCAGTCGATCAGAATCACGTCAAAGCGCTGGCCGGTCAGCCGCTTCCCCGCCGAGGACGGCTCCGGGAAGTGCTCGAAAAGAACCCCCAGTTCGTTGAGGATTTGAGTGACCGCGGCGAGCGCATTCTCGTCGCTCGACAGCAAGAGAGCGCGTGTGGGCATGATCGATGCTATGAGGCAAAATCACAGGGGCGCAAGTTACGCTGGTAAGCAACCGGGATCAGTGGCCGCCGCCTAGGCAAAGGCGCGGCAATTTCGTACAGTCAACCTAACTCCTGCGGCTACAATGGCGGCCATGCGCGTGCCCCTCTGGCTCAAGCTCGGCTGGACCGTCTGGATAATCGCCTGGGCGCCGTTTTACTGGAAGCAATACGGCCTGCAGAACTTCCTGTTCTTCTGCGATCTGGGAAACCTCTTCATCATGCTCGCCCTGTGGCTGGAGAGCAGCCTGATCTTCTCCTGGCAGGCGACCGGACTGCTGCTGTTTCAGACCCTCTACACCATTGATCTGGCCGGGGCCGTGCTCAGCGGCAGGCACCTCATCGGCGGCACGGAATACATGTTCGACCCTAACCTGTCTTTATTTATCCGCCTGCTCAGCCTGTTTCACGTGGTGACGCCGCCGCTGCTGCTGTGGGCCGTCTGGCGCCTGGGATACGACAAGCGCGGCTGGCTCTACCAGACGCTGACCGCCTGGATCGTCGTCCCCATCAACTATTTCTGGCGTCCGCAGCTCGACGTCAACTGGGCCCGCGGCCCCTTCTTCCGCGAGCAGCACGCCATGCCCGGCCTGCTCTACCTGCTGGGATACTTGGTCGTGGTCCCGCTGGTGGTGTACTTTCCGACGCATTTGTTGTTGCGGTGGTGGGTGGGACGCGGGGAGATTCATGCTGGGGCGCGGGGATAGGTAACGTTCACTCAACACCAATGAGCCGGGTCCCGCTGTGTGGTGGAGTAAGCCGTACCCATCCTTCGAAAACCGCGAAGGATGGGGCAACCGAGGTATGAAATCCACGGGGAAAGGTGGGCCCGCCCCCGTTGATCGTCAATGTGACGCATCGAGCCGATTGAAACTATTTCTTTGCCGCGTCAGTGGGGGGCGTCCACGTGAAGCCGCGTTGGCTGAGGTTTGAGTCCAGGAAGAGGCCCACCACCTCTCCGGCGTCGTTCACACCAGTCGCGTATGTCAGGCCCCCGCCGGGAAACCTCAACGTCTGCACGACATTATTTTGATAGGCGAATCCAATATTATCGAAAGTCCCGACGAAAATATTCCCTGCATTGTTAACTCCGTAAACGAACGCGTTTGTGTGGTTGGGTATCCTGAGCGTCCGGTATTTCCCGTGATAAAACAAGAAATCGTGGATGGCGTGAGAATTCACGTACCCCGCAATCACGCCTAAATTGGTAATCCCGTATACGTATGTGTTGGCGTTAGCAGGCGCAAAGGCACGATACGCTGATCCAATCAATTGAAAGCCCTGAGAGTACAGGTTTTGGATTGTGAAGAAGCCGACAACGGTGCCTGCGTTATTAATCGCGAAAGGAAACGTGGCATCAGCACCAGGGTACCTGATTTCGCTGAAGGTCTGGTTTTCAGTGTTATAAACAAATCCGAAGTTGTCAGCTGTACCAACAATCTGGCCCACATCATTGATCCGATTGAGCACCGTGGCTTGGGCGCCGGGATAGTCGAGGGTTGTGTATGTGCCGTTTGAAAGAATGAAGCCGTGATAGACGCCACCGACATCCTGATAAAAACCCGCGATGTCTCCCGCATTATTGATGCCCCAACAAGAAGTGGTTATCGCTCCCGGAAAATCAATCTGCGTATACGTCCCTTGCGCCAAAGCCAGCCGGGCGGACGACATCAGGAGCACGGCCACGAACCAAAGGGCTTTGCGAGGATTGAGCATAATCGACCTCCAGATAAGCCGTCCAATTGTGCGCGTGCTAGGGCTAGAACTCAAGCGGCTATCGGTGTCAAGCGCCGGGTGCCCCACATCTCGCGCCTTTCGAGATGTGGGTCTTTCTCAACGCCTGCGGTCCAGACGCCTCACGCGACCACGGACACTTCACCGTGGGGTTTGCGCGTCGGCCGGACCGTGATCTGGACGTCTTGTCCCAGAGCGATGATGAAATCCATCAGGCGTTCCACAGAAGAGGCTCCGGAGCGGATCTTGCCGGCTTCGGCTTGGGTCACGCCCCTGCGTTTGATGAGCCGGTAAATCCGCAGCGTGAGCTTGGCCTTCAAGAGTTCCTGCTCCGGATGGGGCAGGCCCAGGTCGGCAAAAACATTCCCGCTGCTCTTCTCTACCCTGATCCTGGAACCAGCGCGCTTCTTAGCTCTTGTGGACACGTTAATTTCGCCTCTCCCGGTGCAACTGCGCGGCCTCGCCGAGTCGCTGGTGGACAATCTATGTCTTTCTTCAAAGTAGGGAAAGACCCACATCTCGAAAGGCGCGAGATGTGGGGCACCCCCGGAAGGTACTTCCATCACCCAAACCTTGCCTTGTGCTCCTGCAAGATGCATCGGTCCATCACTACGAAGATGCCCGCCTTGCGCGCCTTCTCCGCGGCTTTTTCGTGGATCACCGACTCCTGCATCCAGACGACTGGGACCTTGAGTTGGATGGCCTGGTCAACAATCTCTTCCACCGCGTCTGGGCGACGGAAGATGTTCACGATGTCGATCTTCTCCGGCACCTCAAGCAGCGACGCGTACGACTTCTCGCCCAGCGCTTCGTCAATCTGCGGGTTGACCGGGATGATGCGGTATCCCTGGGTTTGCATGTAGGCGGAAACCCCGTGACTGGGGCGCAAAGGGCTGTTCGAGAGTCCCACGACCGCAATGGTCTTGGAGCGTTTCAGCAGCTCGGTGATCGGATCCAACCTGGGCACTGAGGCCATACCGGCCAACATTGTAGCCAGCCCAGGCTCCAGAAGCCAGTTTTACACTCTGCCGCGCTGCCGCCCGGCCGTCCCTAGTCCATGCTCTTCTTGCCGACTTCCGTCTTCTGCCTGAACATCCTCATCGCCAGCTTGCGCACCGTGTCGGAAACCTCTTTATTGCCCACCAGGTTCTTCAGGTCGTGCACCAGGATGTTCTTCATCAGCCCCAGGGACACGTCCAGCGGAGTGCGCGGATTGAACACCAGGTTGCGTACGATGCCATAGTGCTTGGCAAAACGGCGCTTCAGGGGAATGCCGCGCAGCACCGCTTCCAGCACGTTCCTCTGGCTGGCGAATTTCTCCACTTCGCCATCGCTGATTTTCGGCGATACCAGCACCGCCAGCGCCACCACCTTGGTCCCATCGCGAATCAGCAGTGAACGCTCTTCCTTATTACCCTTCATGGCCAGTTGAATCCGGGCCTTGACATCCAGCTTGGCAATCTTCTGCAGCGCGGTGCCCCGCTCCGTTTCCAGGCCGGTGTGGTGTTTCTTGGGAGCGGGGGGCCGGTGCGGGCTCGCGGCCTGCTCCGGCGATTTTGCCGCGGGTGTGGAGGATGGCGTCGTGGTTGCGGCTTCGGCCAGCGGTTGCTCCGCATCCAGATCAAGCTCCTCATAAATTCCGCCAATCGGTTGGAAAGGTTTGTCCTGCTCGGCAGAGATTTCCCCGGCGTGCTCGGCCAGATATGCCGTCAGGCTTTCATCCAGCACGTCTTCCGGCTCCGCAGCCTCCTCCCGCTCGGTTTCCGCCAGCACCTCCCCAGACGTTGCTGAAGGCTCGGGTGGTTCCGGCTCTGGACTGGGGAGCTCGGACCCCGCCGATGCCATGTGATTTCCTATGGTGGTCGCTTCCGCTTCGGTCAGGTTCGGATTCAAACAGAGCGAGTTCAGGATCTCCCGCGAGTGGTTCACCCGCTCGCTCTTCAACATCATCTCGACCACTTCGCGTGACCCGGTTGCCGCCAACTCCACCAGCGACTCCTCCGCAACCGCGGAATTCTCCAGCAGCGCAGGCAGCAAAATGGGACGCAGGTTCCTGGGAGCAAGCAGGTACTCCAGCACTTCTTGCGGCGTATTGGGATCGGCGGCCGCAGCCCGCGACGAAGCCTCATCCCAGCCTGCCAGCGTAAGCCCGGCCTGCTCCCCGAAAACCTTGTTGTGATTGGCCAGGTGAACCAGGATCTCGATCATCTCCGCGGGCGGGATGGAAAGCGCGCCTCGAGCAGCGGCTTGCATCAGGTTCGACGGCACGGCCGACGCGCGGATGAGGTCGATCATGCGCGGCATACTGCGGTTCCTCTACTTCCTCCGGCGGCTGGCCCGCGGACCGGCGCTGCGTTTGCCCTCGGCCAGCGCGGTTTCCAGTTCGCCCACCACTCGCTCCAGTTCTCTCGTCAGGCGGGTGGCTTTCCGGCGGCGGAATTCCTTCGCCAACTCTCGATAGTACCAAAGCGTGCCCTCGCGTTTTCCCTGGAACCGTTCCCAGATTGGTTCCCCAATCTCGCGATAATCGGTCAGGATAGCCCGGGCATTGTGCACTTTGTCCGCCGCGGAAACCAGGCGTATATCGGCATCCGCAGTCCGAAGGTGCCTGAGATACTTTTCCTTGCGACCGCGCCACGGTGGCTTGGGGTAGGTGTCCGAATCGGTGCAGCCTTCGACCACATGGGCCACGCGTTTGCCGAAGTGCCGGCGAACTTCGTTCAGCATGGGCACGCCACCGCAATCCTCCACTACATCGTGCAGCAGCGCTGCGATGGCCAGGTCTTCATCCCCGCCAGCCTCCAGCACCAGGCCTGCCACGCCCAGCAGGTGCGCAACGTAAGGAATCGGAGTACCCTTGCGCGTCTGGCCGGCGTGTTTGTGGCAAGCCAACCGCAGCGCCTGCTCGAACCGGCGGCCGAGCTTGGGGGCTGCCCCGCGCGACCTCACGAAGCTTTCTCTCCTCGCCGCATGCGCAGATAGGCGCCGACAAATGGCTGCAGGTCGCCATCCAGCACCCGGTCCACATCGCCGACTTCGACCTTGGTCCGGTGGTCCTTCACCATCCGATAGGGCTGCAACACGTAGGACCTGATTTGCGACCCGAAATCAATGTCCAGCTTCGAGTCTTCAATCTTCTTCGTGGCTGCCCGCTTCTTCTCCAATTCGAATTCATACAGCTTCGACCGCAGCATGCTCATCGCCCGCTCGCGGTTCTTGTGCTGCGAGCGCTCATTCTGGCAGCTCACCACGATTCCCGTCGGGTTGTGCGTGATGCGCACCGCCGAGTCGGTGGTATTTACGTGCTGCCCGCCCTTGCCGCTGGAGCGGTACGTATCCACGCGCAGATCTTCCGGCTTGATGTCCACCTCGATGCTTTCATCGATCTCCGGCGACACAAACACGCTGGCGAAGGAAGTATGCCGGCGCTTGGCCTGATCGAACGGCGAAATCCGCACCAGGCGGTGCACTCCGATTTCACTGGTCAGCAGGCCAAAGGCGTACTCGCCATTTACCGAGAACGTGGCCGACTTCAAGCCCGCTTCTTCGCCGGGCTGATAGTCGTTGAGAACTGTCTGAAAACCCTGGCGCTCGGCCCAGCGTAGGTACATGCGCAGCAGCATGTCGGCCCAGTCCTGCGACTCGGTGCCACCCGCGCCGGGATGGATGGTCACGATGGCGTTGCGCGCGTCGTTCTCGCCAGAGAGCAGGGTCTCAGTTTCCAGCCGCTCCACGAGTTGCCGCAGGGCATCAATCTCCCGCCGCAACTCGGCGTCGACTTTTTCCCCTTCCTTCGCCAACTCGAAGTAGGTGGAAATATCGTTGACACGACGAACCAGATCGGTCTCCGTGGCCAACACGTGTTCCAGGCGCTTCTTCTCGCGCATCACCGTCTGGGATTTTTGAGGATTGGACCAGAGATTCGGATCGGCAGCTTGCTTTTCGATTTCGCTTAGTTGTTGACGCAGTTTGTCCGCGTCAAAGGTACTCCCGGAGGTCGCGGACCTTGTCCTTCAACAGCGCATATTCCTGTTCCAGCTCTTCAACCATAACTATCGCTCTATCTTTCTGCGGAGTAGAAGACGCATCAAAAGCGCTCCCACGGAAATTATCGCACACACATACGCGAACCAGTCGCCATGACGGGTATAGAACGTGGTTACGCTCGACAGGGCGTAGGGAGCCACCAGGACCGTGCGCGTCTTTCGCGGCACGCTGGCCATCACGCGCCCGTAGGGGTCAATCGAGGCCGTAACTCCGGTGTTGGTGTCACGCAACAGCCAGCGCCCGTTCTCCACTGCACGCATACGCGCCTGCTTCAGATGCTGGGCGTAGGCGCCACTATCGCCATACCAGCCGTCATTGGAGATGTTCACGAACACCTGTGCCCCTGCCGCAGCAGACTGCCGCACTTCATCCGGAAAGATGGACTCATAGCAGATGAAGACCCCGAGCTTGCTCCCGTCTGCCTCGAGCGGCGCGTGCGACACGCCCGCCGAAAAGTCTCCCACCTGTTGAGTCAGTCCCCCGGCAAAAGAAAAGAGGCGCTTGAATGGGACATATTCACCAAAGGGCACGAGATGGACTTTGTCATACCGCGCCACCCATTCCCCTCTGGGGCTCACCAAGACGCCGGAGTTGTACAGCTCGGTCGACCGCTCCGGTGTCTGGCTGGCATTGCGAATGCCCAAGGCGCCGGTCAGCACCCACGTCTGTTCCTGGCGCGCCATGTTGCTGACGGCGCTGCGGAAGATGGGATCGCTGGTGTAAAAGGGCGCGGGTGATTCCGGCCAGACGATTAGGTCCACATGTTGTCGCTCACCCGCGGGCGAATTCAGGCTGATCGCAGTCAACTCGCGTAGCGTCTGATCAAAATATTCTTTCGTCCATTCCGCGCCTTCGAGAATCGGAACATTCTGCTGCACCAGGCGAGCACTGTGATCCGTCGGCACCGGCGGCGGGCTGACCAAGCGCCCGGATTGCAGCACCACCGCCGCCCCCAACGCCGCAGCCAGCAGCGCCTTGCGTTTCTCCCGGCCCACCAGGAACGCCGCTGCCACCGCTGCATTCACCACCATGATCTCGAAGGACAAACCGTAGACGCCGGTGACCGTCGCGATCCGGGCCATGGGAATGTTGTCCACCTGTGCGATCCCCAGCAAATCCCAAGGGAACCCGGTGATGCGGGTGCGGGCCAGTTCCACCCCAACCCACACGATGGGGGAAAGCAGCAACGCCCGCCGGCTGAATGGACTTTGTCCGGCAAGCAGGCTGATCACCAACCCAAAAGCTCCGTGGTAGAGCGCCAGATAAAAGCAGAAGAGAATCAGGATGCCCACCGCGGCGGGCGTATTCACCCCGCCGTACTGGCGCATAACGTTGTAAATCCAATAGCAGGTGCCGGCGTACCACAGAATTCCGCACACGTATCCCAGCAGAAACGCTTGCCCGGGTCCTGCCGGGAGCAGTTTCATTCCTGCCCGGAGCTGCAAGGTGTCCGGCTGCCGCGCCCGCAGCAAACCGATCAGCAGCGGCGCGATCGCCACCCAGCAGAGCATGTATAGGTTGGGCAACGGAAATGTCAGAATCTGTAGCCCAGCCGAAAGCAGGACCAGCAGCCAGGCACTCTTGTGAATCTGCCGCACGCGGTAGGATATCAAACTGCCTTCGGCCTGGCCTGGCTTTGACCTAGCAGCCGTGGCTCTCGACCACCTGCCCTATGCGGGAGTCCTGCGATGGGCTAACATTGGGATGGTATGGGCGTGTTCACCAAGGTCGCCATCCGCCTGCTGGAGATCATGTTCTTCGTCGGCGGCATCGGCTCGTTCGTGGTGCTGATCCTTACCGGTATTGAAGACCTGGAGACTCTGTTGGGCGCCGACGCGTCCGAACACCACTGATCCTAACCTCTTGCTGGGATGGCCTCTCCCTTTCAACCCGCCGGTTCCACTTCCAACCGGGTCCGCATCGTCGTCGCGACCTCGGTCATGCTCACCTTTATTTCTTACTGGCGTGCTGCCGCCATTGTGCTCAACGACCTCGCCTCCTCGGCCTTTTATGCCTGTGGCATTGCCGAGCAGGCCGTCGGGAAAGCCGCTCCCTGGTTCATCGTCGGTGTCATGCTGTTTTCTTTCACCGTGCGCGCCGTCTACGTCGAGAGCTGTTCCATGTTCGTGCGGGGTGGCGTCTATCGGGTCGTCAAAGAGGCTTTGGGCGGGACCCTCGCCAAGATCAGCGTCTCTGCCCTGATGTTCGATTACATCCTGACCGGACCGATCTCCGGCGTGTCCGCGGGGCAGTACATCGCCGGACTGATCAACGAAGTCATTGCCACCGCTCACCTGCATGGGTGGATCCCTCAAGCCATCCACGACATGGCCGGCGGCACCCCTCATCTCAATGTGAACTGGACCTCGGTGGTGTTTGGCGTGGCCGTGACCCTGTACTACTGGTGGCAGAACACCAAGGGCATTCAGGAATCCAGCGAAAAGGCGCTGCGGGTCATGCAAATCACCACCGTCATGGTGGTCATCCTGCTCGCCTGGTCTGCACTGACACTGCTGAAATCAGGCTACCAGCCGGTACCCTGGCCAACCCCGGGCAATCTGAAGTTTGGCCCGGACGCACTGGGGTTCCTGAAGCACACTTATCGCGATCAGGATCTGGCCCGGATGTTCGGCCTGTTCGGCATCCTGATTGCTTTTGGACACTCCGTGCTGGCCATGAGCGGCGAGGAATCCCTCGCCCAGGTTAACCGCGAACTGGCCCACCCAAAGCTGAAAAACCTGAAGCGCGCTGCCATCGTTATCGCCATCTACAGCCTCGTGTTCACCGGATTCTCCGCGCTGCTCTCGGTCATGCTGATCCCCGATGCCGTACGCGTCCCCGTCTACAAAGACAATCTGATCGCCGGGCTCGCCATGTACATGTGGGGGCCGCAATTGCTCCGGCTGGTGTTTCGCGCCTTCGTGGTCATGGTCGGGTTCCTCATCCTCTCGGGAGCGGTCAACACCGCCATCATTGGCTCCAACGGAGTCTTGAACCGTGTCTCTGAAGATGGCGTACTCACCGACTGGTTCCGCCAACCTCACCCCCGCTTTGGAACCAGCTACCGCATCGTCAATCTGGTCGTGTTTCTGCAGTTGTTCACCATCCTGGCCAGCCGCGGGAATGTGTACATGCTGGGCGAAGCTTACGCCTTCGGCGTGATCTGGAGCTTCACCTTCAACAGCCTGGCCATGCTGGTCCTGCGTTTCAAATACAAGGGCGAGCGGGGCTGGAAGGTTCCGCCCAATTTCCGCATTGGCAGCCACGAGATTCCCCTCGGACTCGCCTCCGTTTTCCTGGTTCTGCTGTCCACCGCCATCGTGAATCTGTTCACCAAGTCCATCGCCACGATAGCGGGTGTCGCCTTCACCGGCACGTTCTTCCTGATTTTCTCGGTTTCCGAGCGCGCCAACCACCGCAAGAACGTCCTGGCCAAGCAGCAAATGAAGGAGCACTTCCAGTTGCTGCAGAGTGATACCGTCGAGCGCAGCGGACTGGGCATTCGCCCCGGAAACGTGATGGTCACCGTGCGTGACTACAACACCATGGGCCACCTCAAGTGGGCGCTCGAGCGCACCGACACCAAGGAGCAGGACATCGTCGTCATGTCCGCCCGCGTGAGCCAGTTTGGGGCCGCCGCCTACGACCTCTCCACCGAGCAGATCTTCAGCGACTACGAGCAGCGTCTGTTTACCCGCGCCGTCGCTGTGGCCGAGAGTTTCGGCAAACACGTTTCCTTGCTGGTGGTCCCCGCCCGCGACGTCTGGTCCGCCATTGTGCAAACCGCTCTGAACCTGGAAGCCTCCGCCGTAGTTACCGGTGTTTCCAGCAAGATGACCACCCAGGAACAGGCCTTTCAACTGGGACGCGCCTGGGAGGGCGCCGAGGAGCCCAAGCGCCAGTTTGTGCTCCAGATTATTCACCCCGACCTGCAGGCGGTTGATACCTTCCACATCGGACCCCATACCCCTTCGCTGAAGACCGAGGATGTTCACTTGGTGCACCGGCTATGGCTGAACATCACCCGCGAGCCCGGGCTGAACAAACTGCACCACCACGACATCCTCACCGAGGCCCTCACCCGCTTTGCCCGGGACTACGCGGGCCGGGAACGTGACGAGATCCTCAAGGAGTTGCGCAAGACTTCGGGCAAGACCGTCACCACCCGCCCGCTGGGCACGGATGGCGACGGTGGTGCGCCCGGTGGATCCCCCACGAAGGAGAAGCCTGCTTCCAAAGATGGTGACAAGGGACCACCGAGTCCGCCGGTCGTAGGGCCCTAACGGCCGTAGCGCCGGCGTCCCGCCGGCCAAGGATGGCCCTTCGTCGAGTCGAAGGATGAGGCCATCTCGCCCCAACAGCCCCAAGAAGGCTTTTCACCCTGTAAAATTCTCCCATGAAATCCAAGCTCCTTCTGATCTGTGTCCTGTTCGCTCTCACTCCCCTGGCGCTCGCCGCGCCGGCCACCATGCGCCTGGACTACTACCACACCGGCAGCGCAACCCAGGAGATGTTCAGCTTGGATCGAACCGTGATTGAGCCGCTGCCCTGGCCCGGAGACCCTGCCAAGGCCATCGACGACAGCAATCTCGGCCTGTATCTCTTCGAGGTCCACGATCAGGCCAGCGGAAAGCTGCTCTACTCGCGGGGATTCAATTCCGTCTATGGCGAGTGGGTCACCACCGCGGAAGCCAACTCTGCCAACCGCACCTTTTCTGAATCCTTGCGCTTCCCTGCCCCGACCGCGCCGGTGAAGATTGTCTTAAAGAAGCGCGACGAAGGAACCTTCCACGAAGTCTGGACGACCACCATCGATCCCAAAGACAAGTTCATCGACACCTCGCGCCCGCCTTCTCCCGGTCCGCTCCTGACCATACAAAAATCCGGTGAGCCGGCCACGAAAGTGGACTTGCTGATCCTCGGCGATGGCTACACCGCCTCCGAGCGCGCGAAATTTGAACAGGACGCTCGTCGCTTTACCGAAATCCTGTTTGGCGCATCGCCTTTCCGTGAGCACCGCCAGGACTTCAACGTCTGGGGGATCTGTCCCGCGGCGGACGAGTCCGGCGTTTCCCGTCCCTCGGCCGGACAGCATCGCCGCTCTCCCGTAGGCGCGACCTACGACACCTTCGACACCGAACGCTACATCCTGACCACCGAAAACCGCGCGCTACGCGACGTAGCCTCCTATGCGCCCTACGAGTTCATTGAAATCCTGGTGAATGGAAAGACCTACGGCGGCGGCGGGATCTTCAATCAGTACGCCACGGTCGCCGCCGACAGCGAGTGGGCCCCGTATGTATTCGTCCACGAATTCGGCCATCAATTCGCCGCGCTGGCCGACGAGTACTACACCTCGCAGGTGGCCTACGCTCCGCAGACGCGAAAGATTGAGCCTTGGGAGCCGAACGTAACCGCGCTGCTCGATCCGGCGAACCTGAAGTGGAAGGACCTGGTCCCCGCTGGCACGCCTCTGCCCACTCCGTGGAGCAAAGAGCAATTTGAAACCTACGAGCAGCAAATCCAGACGCAGCGCCGCGAACTCCGCGCCCAGAACCGCCCCGAGTCAGAGATGAACGAGCTATTCAAGAAGGAACGGCAGCAGGAAGATGCGCTTCTGGCCTCGGAAAAATATGCCGGGAAAGTGGGAGCCTTCGAAGGCGCTGACTACGAAGCCCACGGCTACTACCGCCCCGAGGTGAACTGCATCATGTTCACCCGGCACAACGCCTTCTGTGCTGTCTGCAAGAGGGCAATTGAGCGGATCATTGGGATGTATGCGGGGGGATAAGCGAGTCAGGAAGGAAGCCATGCTCACAACCCCGGTCAATGAGTGTAATGGCGATGTTACGCCAACTACCAACCTACTAGGGTCATTTCTCTGCCGCATCAGCGGGAGGCGTCCAGAGGAAGCCGTGGACAGCGTTGCTCTGGTCGAAGAAGGCTCCCGTTACCTGCCCGAGATCGTTTATTCCAAACCCTAGAGTTGTCGTCGCTGCGGGGAATTGGAGCTCTTGCAGGCTGCCGTGGTCATACACAAATCCAGCTTCAGCAATACGACCTGGAAAATAGGTGCCCGAGATAGCATTCGCATTGTTGATGCCGTATGCTTGGGCACCTTCGACACTGCCCAATATTCTGTGGTAGGTAATGTTAAACACGAAGCTGCTGGCCGGGGGATGAGGAAAAACATAACCGACTACATCCCCGGAGTCGTTAATTCCATTCACAGAAACCGACCCAATTGCGTGTGGTTGAATTGTCAAGAACGTGCCACCGTTCAGTTCGAAGCCAATGAATCGGCTACCGTTCGGAACTGAGGCATAGCCAACCACAACCCCTGCATTGTTGATAGCAGTCGCCAGGGTAAAGTGAGACTCGGGGTAGGAAAAGTCTGTGAAGGCTCCGGTTGCGACATCGTAGACGAAGCCGTAAAAGATGCTGCCGCCGACGATTCTATGCGCTCCCACGATCTGGCCATTGTCATTGATTCCGAAGGCGTACGATGTATCCGAATTGGGTTCTTCGATTGTGGAGAACGTACCTCCACTCAAAAGGAAGCCGTGGGAGTTCTGACTGGCATCCTGATAGTAGCCAACCACGTCGCCCGCCGAGTCGATATCAAATGCGTAGGTTGCCAGCGCCCCGGGAAAATCGACCTGCGTGTAAGTCCCCTGTGCCATCGCCAGTGGCACGAATGGACCCAGCGACAGGAGAACTGCCACCAACAGCGCACGAGTCTTCCGCATAGCCGCCTCCCCGCATCGAGCGGTCAGCATCTTAGCACGGAGGGAGATTGAACGTAATCAGGCGTTTTCACCAACTACCCCGAACGGGCATTTTGGGAAATAGCCTGCAGTCTGCCCCGCACAAACTCCACCACCTCCGCGGTGACATACTCTGGCGGATGGATACGAAAGATCGGCCGCCCCGCCACCGGCTTGAGCGAAACCCCCTGCCAGGCAGCTTGGCTCGGGCCTTCCTTGGACTCGTGCAAAATCACTCCGTCCGCTAGATCAAGGAACTGCTGGGCTGACTTCTTGAAATCCGCCGTAGTCGGATCGAGCACTGTCAGATAAATGTCCGGACGCAGGAATTTCAAAATGCTGTTCGATTCCAAAATCACATTCTCGGCCTCGGCCAGCCTCTCTCGAATCGTAGGCATCGCCTCGGCCAAACGGCCTTGCTCGGTGCGCACCCACCACGCATGCGCCGCACCTGCCACCAGAAAGCGCGAGGTGTCGGACTCCCCTGTCCGATTCTTTTCTTCCGACATTGCCCAGGTGTGGTCATCGGTCACGCAATCACACGGCTTGCCATCGGCCGAGCAGACTCCGTGGCCGTACTGCGTGATCTTCAACGCAGTCCAGTTGTATTCCCGCAGAGCCGCGATCAGCCCTGCGACCACACTGGTCTTGCCCACGCTCCGCGAGTGTCCGCCGACGACAACGATGGCCATCTATTCCCTTCTTGCCAGGCGCGCCAACACTGCCAGCTCTTTCAGATATTCGCGGATCGGCCGTGCCGGTGTCCCCCAGAACACCACGCCTTTGCCGCGGATCACCTTCTTGCTGGGAATGCCGCTCTGCGCACCCAGGATGGCGCCTTCTTCGATGCGCACGTGGTCGGCGATGCCCACCTGCCCGCCGATCACCACATTCTTCTCCACCACCGCGCTGCCTGAGAGCCCGGTTTGCGCCGCGATCACCACGTCCTCGCCGATCTGCACGTTATGTCCCACGTGCACCAGGTTGTCAATCTTCGTCCCGCGGCCGATCCGGGTCACATCCAGCGCGCCCCGGTCCACGGTCGAGTTCGCCCCGATTTCCACGTCATCCCCGATTTCCAGCCGCCCTACCTGGGAAAATTTCTCATAACGGCCCGTCGCCTGATCGCGCACATACCCGAAGCCGTCGCTGCCCAGCACCGCGCCGGCATGAACGATCACGCGATCACCGAGCTGCACCCCGGCATAAACCGTGACGTTCGGGTACAGCTGGCAGTCGCTTCCTATCTTTACCCGCGTCCCAATCACGCAGCCTGAGCCGATCCGCGTCCGCTCGCCAACCTCCACGCCTTCACCGATGACCACCCGCTCTCCCACCGAAACGTTCTTCCCCAGCCGCACCGAGGGATGCACGATCGCGCTGGGATGAATGCCTTCCACGTGTGCCACCGCCGCAGAAAGTACTTGGGCCGCCCGTGCAAACGCCAGCCGAGGCTGCGCGCACACCAGCAATGGCTTTGCGCTCGGCTTCCCCGCTGCGAACTCCCCTGTGATCACCGCGCCCGCCTTGGATTCGAGCGCCGCACCGAGGTTCTTCTCGTCTTCAACAAACACCAGGTCTCCGGCGGTGGCCGATCGGATGCTGGCGATTCCCGCGATCTCCACATTGCCGTCCCCCACCACGCGGCCCTGCACCAACTTGGCTATCTCTTTGAGTGAGCGCTTCATGGCACCTTTGTATACGTTCACGGAAGGAAAGAAAAGCACACGGGCTAGAATGCTGCTATGGAACGAAAGATCTTCTGGATCGTCTTTATCGCCCTAGGTCTGGTAGCAGATTTCTTACTGCCGCTCTGGTGGGCCCTGGCCGCCACCCTCCCGATCGTGTTTGTAAGCTGGTGGATTGCCTACCGCAGTGACTGGTTCTGAACAAAAGCCTTCGTAGCCTCAGTACAACCCCGCTTCGCCCTCCGGCCGCGTCTTCCACCGCCGATGCACCCACAACCACTGGGCGGGATAGCGCCGCACGTACTCCTCAATAATTTTCGTAAACAGTGCGGTGTTTGCCACCACATCGTCCTCGTCGTTGCCCGTTCTCACCAGTTTCACCGCTGGATCAAAGCGCAGCCGGTATTTTCTCAGCGCGGGATCCCACACCGTGAATCCGGGAACCACCGCTGCGTCCGTCCGCAGCGCAATCCGCGCCATCCCGCTCGCCGTGCAAGCCGGAATGCCGAAGAAATCCACGAATACTCCCTGCGGGGGCGTCATGTTGGTGTCCATGAGGATGCCCACCGTTTCCCCCGCCTTCATCGCCGAAAGCAGGCCGCGTACGAAGTCGTCCTTGTCCACGGTGGTATTGCCATGCATGGTGCGATAGCGCCGCATCAGGCCATCGAGATAGCTGTTGTCCAGGGACCGCATCACGATATGCAACGGATGTCCGTAGAGGGAGTGGGCGAAAGAGGAGATTTCCCAGCCTCCCAGGTGGGCCGTCAGGAACAGCACTCCCTTGCCGCGCGACAGGGCCCGTTCAAAGTTTTCGAAGCCGTCGTACACCACCACTTTGCTCACATTTTCGCGGGTGTACTTGGGAAACAGGCATACCTCGCCCAACTGCCGTCCTAGCGAGGTAAACACGCCGCGCAGGATTCGGGCGCGTTCACGCCGGCTCTTCTGCGGAAAAGCCATACCCAGGTTGCGCATGCCCACCCGGCGCAGGCGCGCATGCAGCAGGTAAACCAACCACGCCAGGGAAATCCCCGCGGTCCGAGCCAGCGGGCGCGGCAGCGCGCCCACCGTTTTGACGATCAGCCAGACCAGCGCGTACTCAAGTCGCTGCATAGACGAAGTTGCGAGGGTAGCATCCGGACTCGCACGATGAAAAGTCACGCCCGCCAAAGAACAGGGCCCGGCCTCGAATCCCGGGCCCCGGCTCTGGCCGGACGACTACTTGTCAGCCGCGGATTTGGCCCACTTGGCTAACGTGTTGAGGAAAGGATAGGCGCTGGCGGGCGCCTCGATCGTGCCCTTCAGCGACGTCTTGAACGGCACCATGCGTCCGTAGAACTCCCGGGTGCTGTCTTTGTCCTGCTTGATCACCGCCCCGTTCAGTTCCAGGCCGGCGAAGGCGCCGCGGGAGCGGGAGTAGCTCAGCACCTGGGCGCGCAGCTTCCAGTCGGTGTTGGCGGATGCGTGACGTCCCACCGGGCCCGCCGCCACGCTGGCATCAGCGCCCATCTTGAACTTGCTGGAAAGCAGGTTCTTCATGCCCTCATTGTTCATGATCAGCATCACCAGGTCGACCGCCTGGCCGCCGATCTGCAGCCCGAAGCTGCCCCCCGTGACCACAAAAAATGCCGGCGCGCTCCAGCCCTTCGGCGTGCGGCAACTGGCCACTCCACGTCCATAGCGGGCGCCTACGATGAAACCACCATTCAGCATGGTGGGCACCACCGCCACACATTCAGCCGACGCCAGGACATCCTCCGGGATGCCCTGGTCCGGCGCACTCTGGATTTCATCCAGTACGGTCGCTGCCGCCTTGACCCGGTCTTCCGCCTTGCTTTCCTTTTCATCGGCGGCGAGCGCCGCCCCAGCCAGACAGACCACTACCCACAGAACAAGAAGTTTTCTCATTGCTCCTCAGCTTTCCGGAAAAAGATGCCCTGGGAATTCAATGCTCCTGATTCTAAAGGATTCCCCTGAGGAAAAAAGAGTTGTTCGCCAGCGGGCGTTTTCGACGATTGATAACCCAGGTCGTAGAGGACAAAAAAATCGGGGTTGGCGGCGGCGACCCTAAAGTCTCCACTCCCAACCCCGTCTCCCAGGTTCTGTGGTAGGTGAGCGCAGTATGCGTTAGGGTCGGAAAAGGGACAAGATTACCCAGGTCACTGTCCTAAGGTAACCAGTGGGGGGATACGGCCTACTTCGCGGAAACCAGCGAGTGCGTAATGGCGTGGACCGAGAGGGCAATGCGGTTCTGCACTCCTACCTTGCGCATCAACTTGGCCACGTGGGCCTTCACCGTGCGCTCTTCGATGCCCAGGGCAGCGCCAATTTCCTTGTTAGAGCGGCCCGCCACCAGCATCTCCAGCACTTCCTTCTCGCGATCGGTGAAGGTCACTCGCCCTGCGGGGAAGATGCGGCCCGGCGCGGAGCTCACCCGCTCAATGAACATGGAAAGCACGCGCCGCGGCGCCCAGACGGAACCCTGGTTCACTACCCGGATAGCCTGCACAAACTCGGCCGGCGATGCGGCTTCGTCCACATAGCCTTTAGCGCCTGAGGCAATGGCCTTCAGAATGGTTTCTTCGTCCATGCCCGAACCGGTCACGATGATGCGCAGATCGGGCCGGGTCGCCTTCAGGCTGGCCATCACATCGAACAAGTTCTGGCCGTTGCGGTTGCCCAGCAGGATCAGATCGACGTTCTGCTGGGTGCCGATGTCGGGAAGAGAGGCGGAGATGAGTTCGAAATCGGACTCCGAGTCGAACAGCGCTCGAAATCCCACGAATCGCAGGGGGTCGCTTTCCACCACTGCTATGCGGATGACTGGCTTTCTTGCCGGTGCAGTTCCTGTTTTCATAGCTTTCCTATGGGTGAACCTGCCGCTAGCATAGCCGCAATCCCCCGGGTTGCAAAGAGTTGGTAACGAATGGGAATTACCGCGGTAACATGGGAAAATGCAGCTGGGGAGGGACAGGAAGCTCATGAAAATGCATGTCAGGGCGGTAATCCGTGTCGTGGCGGTCCTGCTCGCGGGCGCATGCCTTGCCCCCGCCCAAACCGCTTACCAGCCGAAGTTCCCCGGGGACCCGGCACATTCCGATTCCGAAGCCGCCGCCCTGGGCTACATGCGCACCGTGTTGCGGGCCCAGCGCGAATACAAGAAGAAGCACGACCACTACGCCCCCACCCTCGCCGACCTGGTCCACACCGGTTCCTTTACTCGCCGGATGGTGAATACCGACCGCGGCGACTACACCGTGGGCTTCCGCTCCCACAAGGACGGTTTTGACCTCACCTTGACGCCCAGGCAGCTCGATGCTGAGCATCGCTCTTTCTACGCTGACGAAGATGGCGTGATTCACGCCGACGAGGAGAAGGCTGCAACCGAGAGTTCACCCCCGGTGAAGTGAGCCGATCTATCTTTTGGAGGACGGGCGTCCTCGCCCGTCCTGCCAATGCCTACTGCCCCGGCCCGGGTTTGATATCCGCCGCTCGCCCGTCACGATAAGTAATGCTGAGCGGCTTCCCCCCATTGGGATAATTCACCGTCTTCACCGCCGGATCGCTCTGCCGTTCCGGCACTCCCATACCAATCGCGAAATCCGCTTGCAGTTCATTCATCCCCGGCTTGACTTCGTGCTTCTCGATCGCCTCCCACACCTCCAGCGGCCAGTGCTTGTAGAGTTCGTGCGGGTCCTGGATATAGAGGATTTCGTCAGAGTAGATACGGTAATCGCTTCCCTGCGCCGAACCGATGGGGAAGGCGTAGCTGTTCCCGTCCTTCACAAAAACCGCCATGACCTGGCGCAGATCTGGGGCAGATGGCGCCACGGCCGTAATCACGTCCTTGATTTCCAGTTGCTCGATGGGCAGGAGCAGTCCGTCCTCGTGCGCAAAGTCAACGCGATGGCGCGCCTGGTCGTAGCGATAGTAGGTGTAGCGGTAGCCTTCCTTCACCCACACCGGCTGCTTGGTAAGTTGCCGCGCCGATTTCAGGTCGTAGGGATAAAGCTTCTTGGGAATAACGTAGTAGTCCGGGTTGAGCGCTGGCGGTTGGCTCTTGGCCTGTTCGATCTTGCTGACCCGACGCTCGTATAGAATGTACGCGGCACGTACGCCGGCGATCCCGATAGCCAGCGCCAGTACGATCTGGATCGTCTGCTTCGCTCCAGGGCTTATCTGCATCCGCCTAACCTTAGCAGAAGGCCAGGTCTTGGAACACCGGGTTCAAACCTGAGTAGCATGCGATTTTCCTATAGTCTGTGAGGTAAACTTAAGCGTGGGGTAAGGTAAGGCGTGCCCGCTGCTGTGCGCAATTATCTTGAGGAGACACCATGCCGGCCGTTACTGAGGACGAAGTCCTGGGCGCCCTGAAGCAGTGCTACGACCCGGAGATTCCGGTGAATATCGTGGACCTGGGGCTGATTTACGGCGTCCGCTTTGCACCCGCAGCCGAGGATAAGCAGGATGTCACCATTGACATGACCCTAACCGCCCAGGGCTGCCCGGCCCACGTCATGATTGGAGAGCAAGTCAAGGCGCGGGTGGAACAATTGCCCGGTGTTCGCAACGCGACGGTTAACGTGGTCTGGAATCCGCCCTGGACTCCCGAGCGCCTGAGCGCCGACGCCAGGAAGCAACTGGGCATCGAATAAGCCTCCGTGTGGCGCGGGCACTCTTGCCCGCGAACTCTGCGTCCTCAGCGTCCCCTGTGGTTTTCATTACCAGGAACCCATCTCACCCAACGCAGCCCGTCCCCGCTGCTCCGCGTACCTCGCCAGACGCTCACCGGCGCGTGACGCGACCTCCACAAATCTCGTTCCGCGCTCCACATAATCCGGCAAGTTTTCCCGGAACCTGGCGAATTCCTCTGGATACTCCGATGCTAGCGTTGCCAGTCCCACACCGGCGAGGATGATGCCTGCCGGCCACTTTCCCTTCAGAAACATTACGACGCTTGCGCCCACAGAGCCTGCCAGCAGCGCCCGCTTCCAGTTTGCCATTCCCAGCCTCCGCTCAGAGGAATTATAAAAGAGCTCAGCCCGCGGGCGGGTACCGCCGCGGATTCACCTCGGAGGCTCGGATGCTGCAATCTCGCTGTGCCGCGATGATTTCTGTTGTGCTCTTTTTCTTGAGTCTGTCCGCCGCCCAGACCAAACCTCGCGCCCGCGACCTCGGAGTTCCCTTCGACGGCACCCCAGGCCCACTCAACGCCATCACCGATGTCAAAGGCGTGGAGGTCGGCCATACCACCCTGATCTCCGGCGATGGCCCGCTCAAGGTCGGGGTTGGCCCGGTGCGCACGGGCGTGACTGCCGTCTTTCCACGGGGCAAAGATTCCACCGACGCCGTGTTCGCCGCCTGGTTCACCCTGAACGGCAACGGCGAGATGACGGGGACCACATGGGTGGAGGATTCGGGTTTTCTCGACGGCCCGGTGATGATCACCAATACCCACAGCGTCGGTGTGGTGCGTGATGCGGTGATCGCCTGGAAGGTAAAGCACGGCAAGCAAGACCCGGAGGGCTACTGGTGGTCGCTCCCGGTAGTGGCCGAAACGTGGGACGGATGGCTGAACGACATCAACGGCTTTCACGTCACGCCCGAGCACGTGTTCCACGCGTTGGATACAGCCCACGCCGGACCGGTTGAAGAAGGCAGCGTCGGCGGTGGCACCGGCATGATCTGCAACGAGTTCAAGGGTGGGATCGGGACTGCCTCGAGGGTGCTCGATGCCAGGCAGGGTGGCTACACCGTAGGGGTGCTAGTGCAGTGCAACTACGGAGAGCGCGCCGAGTTGCGGATCGCGGGCGTGCCCGTGGGCAAGGAGATTCCAGAGCACCCGGCCTACGGAAGAGACCTGGGATCCATCATTGTCGTGGTAGCCACCGATGCTCCTCTGATCCCAACCCAGCTCAAACGCGTGGCCAGGCGAGTCTCGCTGGGATTGGGCCGGAATGGAAGCTACTCCGGCGACGGCTCCGGCGACATCTTCATCGCCTTCTCCACCGCGAATCCCGGCGCCATCAACGCCAAAGGTCCGCACACCATTACCATGTTGCCCAACGATGACCTCGACCCGATTTTCCTGGCCACCGTGCAAGCGACCGAGGAAGCCGTGGTCAACGCCATGGTCGCCGCCGAAACCATGACTGGAGCCAATAACCGGACGGTCATTGCCCTGCCCCACGATCGCCTGCGCGAAGTACTGAAGAAGTACAACCGGCTCAGCGCGCCGTAGCGCCGGCAGCCCGCCGGCCCCCAAGGACCGCAGTGGCCGCTGTCCCTGGTCGTTGCCCGTCAAATATTAGGCGGTCAGGGAGCCGACTCCCTGACCGCCGACCAGAAGATGCTGCAATGAAGGTGCCAGGCTAAACCCTACTGCAACGCCGCCTGGGTCAGTTTGACCGCGCACCGGGCGTTGGCGCACGTGCCCACGTTCACCGTGGTGAGCGTACTGAAATACACGCTCGAAGCCTGCGCGGCCAGGCTGTCGTTATCAACGATCACCCCGCTGATCCCGCCCGGATAGTTCACGAAATTGAGCGCCGCCGGAATCGAGCCCGTGCTGATGTCGTTGGTGATGACGTATCCGTTGACCGGATCCACTAACCCGCTAACCAGCAGATCATGGTGGCCTGCCACCCCTCCCAGATTGAGGTTCGGATTGTAAAACTCGTTGTAAGGAGTGCAGGCGACACCGGCCGCATTCAAGCGCTGCAGCATGCCGGTGGGAGTCGAATCCATGACCGGATACGACGCAAACCCGATCCAGTAATGGTACGGATTCGTATTCCCGGGCCCGGTGCCACACAGGAACAGCTCACCCGTGCTGGGATCATTGCCCCAATAACTGTCGTCGAAGGTACCGCTATGCAGATCCACACTGCCACTGCCGAGGCCCACGCTACCTCGTCCCACGTGAACGCGCACCAGTCCGGTGAGGTCCTGGTTCATCTGGGCCACGACCGCGCTGGCGCCGGGCGTCCCGTCATTGCCGGAAAATGCAAAGATTTTCTGGCTGGCCCCGCTGGCATCCAGGATCACCGAATCGGGTATCCCAAACGCACCTCCACTGGCGGTGCACGGACTGGGGGTGCCGGTGCGTCCGGGTGGATTGGTCGTCGTGCAGCCGCCCCCGCCGATCATCATGGGGCCGGCAAAAAGGCTGGGTGTCGATCCGGACGCGTTGATCACCCAGATCTCACCCAACTGGTCACCCATGAACAGCAGTCCGTTGGGACTGTTATAGACCGGGCCATTCGGCTTGGGCTGAGATCCCCCCGAACCGGCCACCGGCAGGGTGAAAGTCCAATCGACCGTGGGATTGCTGTTTAGCGCACACTTGAACACGCAACTCATTCGGTAGATCTTCCCGTCATCGCTGGCGACGAAGGCCTTGTCCGAGGCGTAATCCACCCAGGGAGACGCCAGACTGGCTGTGATCGTGGCGGAAAAGGTGAGCGACTTCAAGCAGGAAGTGGCCGCGGTGCAATTCGGTGGCTTGGTCGGAGTCGTTGCCGAGTTGACCGTGCCCTGTCCGGCGTGCCACGTAAGGATGTGAAACACGGCTGAACTGGTGCCGCTCTCGACGTATGCGACCTTGGTGCCGTCCAATGAGATCGTCACTGCAGTGCGTACAGCGCCGCCCGCCGCCGTGGTTCCGTTATACGCCCAGTTCACCGTCGGATTGGCGCCACACAGGCCAGATGGATTGCCGCTGTAGAGGTTATTGATTCCTACCAGGTTCGCCTGGCCTAGATTGGCGGCCACCACATTCAACCCGAACACCACATAGTCCTTGGTGCAGTCGGGCGTTCCATTGGTGTCGAACCCGTACTTGGCAGGAAACATGTTCGCCGCCACAGTGCCGTTGCCCAGGCTTACGCTCCAGTCAATCTTCATGTTCTTTCGATCCGTACCACCACCCCCGTCGATCCACTTACGCGTGGGCGGTACCAGGATTGGGGACGGCAGCTCCCCCG
This sequence comes from Terriglobia bacterium, assembly GCA_020073645.1. Classification (GTDB taxonomy): domain Bacteria; phylum Acidobacteriota; class Terriglobia; order Terriglobales; family Acidobacteriaceae; genus JAIQET01. The sequence continues at coordinate 114,241 of JAIQET010000002.1, forward strand.
GGTCGTCGTGACGCATGATCAGGTTGCGCTCTACTAGATGGAAGAGAATGCGCGGATCCGCCTGGGCCGCCCGCAAGTTGGCAGCATCCAACCCGCCGCTGACAGCAATATGGTGGGAGGTCCAATCTAAGACGTGCCCAACGTGCTCCTGTGGAACCTGGTTCGACTGCTGGGCGGCGGCAGCCACGGTGCAACAGGCCACAAAAGCCGCCACTTGCAGGTGACGCATCCCGAAGGACATAAAGCCTCGCAGAACAATGAAGGATTTACGGTTTCAACATCAAGTAATTGTAAGGTGAGCCGTGGGCAGGTCTTGGTTACTAGCGGACAAGGCGTACTCACTTAGGTAATTGCCACAAGAGTACGTCGGTACGCCGCAGGATTCATGGCAGGGCTGGGAGAGTAGGGATTTCGCACTGCAAAAACCCTCCCAACCCACAGGTTCCGAAGGGTTTCTCACTACTCGGTACGCGGTACTCGGTCCTCGCTAGACGTGCGCCGGTTGCGTCACTTCCTGCAGTGCCGCAGCGAAGGCGCCGATCGCCTGATTGACCTGCTGGCGAGTGATGATCAGCGGCGGTTGGAAGCGGATCACGTTTCCGTAAACCCCTCCCACTCCCACCAGCACCCCTTGGCGAAGCAAGGCACCGCGAATCGCATCCGCCTCCGACGTTGCTGGCGTGAGCTTTTCATCCTTCACCAGCTCCACGCCGATCATCAGACCCGCGCCACGCACCTCCCCGATGAGCGGGTTCTGCTTCTGCAGCTCTCGCAGCTGGGCCATGGCGTAGTTGCCGGTTTCCGCCGCGCGTGCGGGAAGATTCTCCTTCTCCAGGAACTCGATGTTGGCCAGCGCCGCCGCGCAGGAGATGGGATTGCCGCCGAACGTGGAAAGATGGTCGCCGGGCTTGAACGCCGCCGCAATCTCGGGACGCGTGGTAAATGCACTCAGCGGGAACCCGTCGGCAATGCCTTTCGCGGTAACCAGGATGTCAGGCTCCACCCCATAGTGTTCGATGGCGAACATCTTCCCGCAGCGGCCAAACCCGGACTGCACTTCGTCGGCGATGAAGAGAATCCCATGCTGGTCGAGAACCTTCTTGACCTCTCTGAAGTAGTTCGGCGGCGGCACGATGATGCCGCCCTCGCCCATCACAGGCTCGGCAATGAACGCAGCCACGTCCCCAGAGGTAGTGAACCGGATCACGTCTTCAATCGCCCGAGCGCACTGCCGTCCGCATTCCTCCGGATCGTTCCGCCACTGCGAGCGGTAAGCGTACGGGGCGGGAGCAAAGGTCACTCCCGGGGCATAAGGGCCGCCGCGCTTCTTGCGTCCCATGTTGCCGGTGACGCTGAGCGCACCCCAACTGCGCCCATGGAAACTGGCGTGCAGCGCGATGAACTCGTGCTTCCCGGTGTAGAGCCGAGCCAGCTTCATCGCGCCTTCAATGGCTTCTGCGCCGCCGTTGCCGAAGAAAGTCTTGGTCAAGCCGCGCGGCGCGATGTGGGCGAGCTTCTCTGCGAGGTCCGCCACCGGCTGCACGTGATAGATGTACGATGAGCAGTGCACCAGCTTCTCCATCTGCGCCTTGGCGGCGGCAATAATCTGTGGATTGCAGTGCCCCGCGTTGACCACGGAAATTCCAGCGAAGCAATCCAGATATTCGCGCCCGTTGATGTCGGTGACGGTCGCGCCGCTGGCGTGATCGATGACGATGGGCACCACCGACTTCATGAAGCCGGTCATCACGTAGTCTTTGTATTTCTGAATAGTGTCAGACATGAATAAGTCTTTCCCCCAATGTCATCCTGAGCGGAGCATGAAGTCCAGTGAAGCGGACTTCATGCGGAGTCGAAGGACCCCGACGCTGCCCGTATCCACCACAAGCGGGTCAAGGCATTCTCCCCAAAATGCTCAAAACTTCCGCGAGTGCTCCTTCGCCCAGCGCTCGATCACAACTTTTTTCTCGGTGTAGAACTCGACCGCGTCGCGCCCCTGCCCATGCATGACGCCGAAGAAGCTGTCCTTCCAGCCGCTGAACGGGAAATATGCCATTGGCGCCGCTACGCCGATGTTGATCCCGATATTCCCGGCGGGCGCCTCATAGCGGAAGCGGCGCGCTGCCGATCCGCTCGAAGTAAACAGCGACGCCTGGTTGCCGTACGCGCTGCGTTCGAGAAATGCCAGCGCCTCGTCCATGTCGTCGGCGTGAACCAGGCTCAGCACCGGGCCGAAGATTTCGGTATCGGCCAGTTCACTCGTAGGCGACACGCCATCCAGCACGGTCGGCTTCACGAAGGTGCCCGCCTCGCACTTCGGAATCCTGGCGCCGCGTCCGTCGAGCAGCACCTTGGCTCCCTGCTTCTCGCCCGCGCCAATCAGCGACTCGATCCGCGACTTGCTCTGCGGCGTAATCACCGGCCCCATCTGAACGCCGTCGTCCAGCCCGTTCCCTACCCGTAGCTTCGACGCCGCATCCGTGATGGAATCGCGAAATGTCTTTTGCGCCTCTCCGACCGTCACCGCGACCGAGACCGCCAGGCAGCGCTGCCCTGCACACCCAAACGCGCTATCCGAGATGATCTGGGTCGCCATCTGCATGTCGGCGTCGGGCAGAATGATGACGTGGTTCTTGGCGCCACCCTGGCACTGCGCCCGCTTGCCATTGGCTCCGGCCCGCGCGTATACGTACTTGGCCACTGGTGTTGAACCCACGAAGCTGATCGCCCGCACCTTGGGATGGTCGAGCAGCGCGTCCACCGCGGCTTTCCCGCCGTTTACCAGGTTCACCACGCCCTTGGGCAATCCACACTGTTCCAGCAACTCAAATGCCCGCCGCATAGTGAGCGGCACGCGCTCCGAAGGCTTCAGGATGAACGTATTGCCGCAGGCAATCGCATAAGGCAGGAACCAGAAAGGAATCATCCCCGGAAAGTTGAACGGCGTGATCGCCGCCACCACGCCCAGCGGCTGGCGAATCATGGTTTCGTCAATGCCGCGCGCCACGTCTTCCAGGTTGTAGCCTTGCATCATCGTCGGGATGCCACAGGCCACTTCGACGTTCTCAATCGCCCGGCGCAACTCGGCTTTACCCTCGGCAAAAGTCTTGCCGTTTTCCTGGGTGAGGATGCGGCCCAGTCCGTCAACGTGCTCTTCCAGGAGTTGCTTCAGCTTGAACAGCGGCTGGATGCGGTCTTCCGGCGGCGTCCGCCGCCATTCGGGATAAGCGGCCGCGGCAGCCTCGATCGCACGACTGACTTCGGCGGCATCGGTCAGGGGCACGCGGGCCAAGACCTCACCCGTGGCGGGATTGACGACGTCCTGCCAGGCAGTAGCGCTGGACTCGGTCCATTGTCCATTGATGTAGTTCGTGAGCTTGGTAGCGGCTGGAGTAGCGACAGTCATTTGACTCCTCGGAATTCTCAGACGCCTCTCCGGGCGTGAGACGTTGCAAGCAACGCCTCTACAGAGGCAGGTTCTGCTTCCACATCCGTAGAGACGCAGCTTGCTGCGTCTCTGGCGGCCGAATCTCTATGCCGGTTGCACGGCCAATGCGCCCTTCCTTTCGCCCACATGCGCCAGCGCCGCCTCCAGCACATCCAGCCCTTCATCCATTTGCTCGTCCGTAATCACCAGCGGCATCAGCAGCCGAATCACGTTCCCGTACGACCCCGCCGTAATCGTCACCAGCCCGTGCTCATAGCAGTATTGCGAGACCTGCTTGGTCTCCTCGTCGGCCGGTTGCCGCGTCTCCCGCGAGCGCACCAGTTCCAGCGCTTGCATGGCGCCCAGGCCCCGCACTTCACCCACCAGTTCCCAGCGGCTCTGCCACTGCTCGGCGCGTTCGCGGAAGCGGTCACCCAACGCGTTGGCGCGCGCAGCCAGGTTGTCCCTCTGGATCATGTCAATCACCGCCAGCGCCGCCTCGCACGCCACCGGATTGCCACTGAAGGTCCCGCCCAATCCGCCTACCCCCGGAGCATCCATGATCTCGGCACGTCCGGTCACCGCCGCCAGCGGCAAACCGCCGCTCAGCGACTTGGCGGTGACAATCATGTCGGGCGTGAAACTGAAGCGATCGCAGGCAAACATAGCGCCGGCACGTCCAAATCCAGTCTGCACCTCGTCGGCGATCAAGAGGATGCGGTGCTTGTGGCAAATCTCCGCCAGGATCGTGTAGAACTCCGCCGGCGGCGTAATGAAGCCGCCCTCGCCCATGATCGGCTCGACGATGACCGCCGCCACCGACTCCGCCGCCACCACCCGCTTGAAGGCATCTTCGATGTGCCGCGCGCAGTGCATCTGGCACCCCGGATACTCCAGCTTGTACGAACAACGGAAGCAGTAGGCGAACGGCACGCGATAAACATCGCCCGGAAACGGCTCGAACCCCGCCTTATACGGATGCGTCTTGCTGGTCACCGCCATCGCCATGTACGTGCGGCCGTGAAAGGCATCTTCAAAGCAAAGGACCGCCGGCCGCTTGGTGTAGCAGCGCGCAATCTTGATGGCGTTCTCCACCGCCTCCGCACCCGAGTTGACCAGGAGCGTCTTCTTGGCAAACCGGCCGGGCGTGAGCATATTCAGGCGCTCAGCCAGATGCACGTAGCTCTCGTACGGCAGCACGTTGAAGCTGGTGTGCAGAAAACGGTCGAGCTGGCGGCGTACTGCATCGACCACGTCGGGCGCGCGATGCCCGGTGTTAACGCAACCGATGCCGCCGGCAAAGTCGATCAGGCTGTTGCCGTCCACGTCTTCGACCACCGCGCCTTCGGCTTTGGCGACGAACACCGGCGTGGCGTGGAAGGCGCCCTGCACCACGGCGGCATTGCGCCGCCGCATTAGCTCCTGCGACCGCGGTCCGGGAATGGAAGTGCGAAGTTGAATCGTTGCCATCTCAGTACCACCCGATGGGTGCCTCGTTCAGGTTAATGTGGACTTGCTTGGTCTCGAGATATTCTTCGATGCCCCAGGGACCAAGCTCACGCCCGAAGCCTGATTGTTTGTATCCGCCCCACGGCGCCTCCACGTACGTCGGCTGCATGTGGTTCACCCACACAATGCCGGCACGCAGCGCCTTGACCGCGCGAAAGGCCTTGAAGATGTCACGTGTCCAGACCGCCGCCGCCAGCCCGTAGGGGGAGTCGTTGGCAATCTTCACCGCGTCTTTTTCATCTTCGAACGGAATCACCGCGGCCACCGGCCCGAAAATCTCTTCGCGAGCGATGCGGGCGCTGTTTGACACGTCATAAAAGATCGTCGGCTCGACGTAATATCCCTTGGCGAACTTCTCCGCGCGACCCCCGCCGATGGCGACCTTGGCTTCCTTCTTGCCAATCTCCTGGTAGGAGCGCACGCGCTCGAACTGTTCCTTGCTAACCAGCGGCCCCATCTTGGTGTCGCGATCCAGCGGGGCACCCAGCTTGATTTTCTTCGCCTTCTCGGTCATAGCATCCACAAACTTCTTGTAGATCGTTTTCTGCACCAGGATGCGGCTTCCTGCGGAACAGACTTCGCCCTGGTTGATGAACACGCCGAACAGCGCGCCATCGATGGCCGCTTCGAAATCAGCATCGGCAAAGAAAATATTCGGCGACTTGCCGCCCAGTTCGAGCGTGACCCGCTTCACCGTGTCGGCCGCCATCTTCACGATGATCTTGCCCACGGCCGCGCTGCCCGTGAAGGCAATCTTGTTCACGTCGGGATGCTGCACCAGGGGTGCGCCGCAGGTCTCACCGAACCCGGTGATCACGTTCACCACACCCGGCGGCAGACCGACGTCCGCCAGCCAGTTGGCCATCTCCAGCGCGGTGATGGGCGTCTGCTCGGCAGGTTTCAGGATGCAGGTGCATCCTGCTGCCAACGCCGGCGCCAGCTTCCACGCCCCCATCAGCAGCGGGTAGTTCCACGGAATAATCTGCCCCGCCACCCCGATCGGTTCCTTGAGCGTCAGATTCATGGCGTTATCGGGCACCGGGTTCACGTATCCCAATATCTTCGTCGCCAGCCCGCCGTAATACTCAAAGCAGGTCGCTACGTCGGCAATGTCGTACTCCGCCTCAACGATCGGCTTGCCGCAGTTGCGCGCTTCCAGTTCGGCCAGCTTAGCGGCGTTCTGCCGAATCTTGTCCGCCAGCCGAAACAAAACTCGCCCCCGCTCCTGCGCAGTGGTCGTGGCCCAGGGGCCATCCTCAAATGCGGCCTTGGCCGCCGCGACCGCGCGGTTCACGTCCTCAGCATTGGCCTCAGGAACTTGGGCGATGACCTCCTCGGTCGCCGGATCATAGACCGGAAACGTCTTGCTCGACTGGCTGTCCACCCACTCGCCATTGATGTACATCTGATAAGTGCGTACTTCCGTCTTAACTCCACCTGGCATAAGACCTCCGTAGCGCCGGCGTCCCGCCGGCTGTCGCGGGGGCGTCCCGCCCCCGCATTGTGGAGGGCAGGCCCTCCCAGGAACCTCATCTCACCGAACTGCGCTCGGCCGGACGGGCCAGTTCGCCCTCCTCCGCGCTCACCACCTGCGCCTTCAGGCGGCCATACACAAAGAAGAAGAATGCGGCCAGCACCAGAAACGCCAGAGTAATCCCGAACATGGTGACTTCGTATTTCCACACCGAAGTGATCTGTTTCGCCGGAAAGAAGGCGAGCACAATCCCCAGCACTGTGGTGATGAAACCCGCCCCGCCCGCGAACAACAGCGTGCCCTTGCCGTAGCGGCCGCCTTCGAGCGGCCCCCTCACGGCGAACTTCAGCAGCGCGGCAAACACGTACAGGAAAGGCACGAGCTGCAACACCACCGCGAGCGAGAGCATCCTCTGAAAGGCTTCCTGCACGCCTCCGGAAGCGTAAAAGTTGATGACCACCAGCACCAGCGAAACCAGCGCCTGCACGATCAGCGCCGCGTAAGGTGTTGCATAGCGAGGGTGAATCTTGCCCATCCACGACGGCATGTAGGAATCCAGCCCGGCAACGAAAGGAATGCGGGCCGAGCCGCCCATCCACGCCGAACCGATGCCGGCGATCGAGATACTCAGCATCACCGCGAACGGTGCGATGATCCAGCGCACGCCGACTTCGCCCGCCATGTGGCTGACCGCCTGCACGATGCCTTGCAGCACGCTGATGTCATTCTTGCCCACCGCCACCAGCAGCGTCAGCGTCGCGCCGATATAGAGCGCTCCCGAGACCACGCCTCCCCAGGCTACAGCTCCAGGAAGCGTGCGCGCCGGATCACGGATCTCGTCTCCCATGACCGAGGCCAATTCCAGTCCGACCAGTCCAAAACAGATCACGCCGAAGGAGTTCAGCACGAAACGCGGGTCGGCTGGAATGCGGAAGTCAGCGCCCGTAACCGTGGTTCCGAAGCGAAGCCACACTGTGATTCCCAGTCCGATCAGCGTGGCTGCCGCGACGAAGGTTCCGATCGCGCCGACATTGTTCAGCCACTTCCCCACGCCCAGCCCCACGATGTTCAAGACCGTGAGCAAAGCCAGCAGCACCAGCGACGCCGCCATGGCAAAGTTCTTGTTATCCGCCAGGCCCTCATGACCCTGGCCCATGGCAAACACCGACACGCCGACGAAATACAGCATCACCGTCGGCACGTACAGCATGTTGTTCGTCCAGTAACACCAGCCGGAGAGAAATCCGTGGAAATCGCCGAACACTTCCTTCGCCCACAGGTACACGCCGCCTTCGCCGGGATAGCGCTGCGCCAGTTCGATCACTGCGATTCCCTGCGGCCAGAAAAACAGCGTCAGCGAGATGATCCACAACCAGACCGTGACCCCGCCGTTCGCCGCGATCGACGGCACCACGTTCAGGTTGAACACCGCCACCACAAACAGCAGCACCAGGTCCCAGCGTCCGAGGACGCGCTTAAGGTGCGGCTGGTTGTGGTCGCTGGCCAAGTGAACTCCGGTTGTTTTTGTCATTCCGAGCGAAGCGAGGAAACCCTACTTTCACCGAAATGTTGGGATAGGGATCCTTCGCTTCGCTCAGGATGACAACCCAAAGGGAGACGGGAGGAGAGCAGCGGCTCCCTCGTCATTAATGAACTGCGACCGCCGGTGCTTCGCGCTCCTGCTGCGCTTTGGCGAGAGCGGGCGCGACGTCCGCGAAGGCCGCCAGGTGCTTGTCGATATCGGCTTCGGTGTGCTGCACGGAAATGGTCCACTGTTCGTCCCACCAGTAAGGCTGGGCCATGACGCCGCGATTGACCATGCCAAACCAGTAATGCCGCCACAGGTCGATGTCAATGGCCTCCCAATCGCGGTAGCAGCGAATTTCCTTCGGATAAAGCATCAGCGCGCCATTGGCGCCGGCGCTGGCGATGTAGGCTTGCAAGCCGACCTTCCCGATCGTCTTGCGGTAGCCCTCAACCAGTTTCTTGCTGAGCTTGTCCACGTGCGCGTAGTTCTCGCGCGTCAGAACTTCGTGGAACGTGGCCAGGCCCGCCGCCATGGACACCGGGTTGGTGTTGTACGTGCCACCATGAAAAACCTTGTGCTGAGAAATCAGGTCCATGACCGACTTGTGCGTGCCAAACGCCGCCAGCGGCAAGCCGCCGCCAATCGACTTCGCCAGGCAGATCATGTCGGGGTTCACACCGAAGTATTCCGAGGCTCCGCCCCAGCCCAGTTTTGCGCCGGTCTTCACTTCGTCGAAGATCAGCAGCGCGCCCTCTCGTGTACAGATCTCGCGCAGCCCCTTGAGGAAACCAGGCTGCGGCAGGCAGAGCCCGACGTTCATCATGATCGGTTCGAGGATGATCGCGGCGATCTGCCCGGGATTCTCCTTGAACCGCCGCTCGACGGTACTGAGATCGTTAAAGGTCGCAACCGGTACGTTGGCAATACTGGCCTTGGGCACACCTAGCCCGCCCGGAACCGAAATCGGTGCATCAACGTCCCCATAGTCCGGGGCATGCGGCTTCACGCTGATCAGTGCGGTGTCGTGCAGGCCGTGGTAGCCGCCCTCGAACTTCAGGACTTTGTCGCGGCCCGTAGCCGCCCGGGCCAGCCGGCAAGCATGCATCGTGGCTTCTGTGCCGCTGTTTCCGAACCGCACCATCTCGACCGGAAAGCGCTGGCAGATTTCCTCCGCCAGTTGCCACTCCATGTCGTGCGGCATGCCGAACATGGTGCCGGTGGAAAGCCGCTGCTGCACGGCCTTCATCACCGCGGGATGACAGTGCCCGGCCATGAGCGCGCCGAAGCACAGGTTGTGATCGATGTAGTCGTTGCCGTCGAGATCGCGGAAATGCGATCCCTGCCCTTCTTTCACGAATATCGGATAAGGGTCATAGGCGCGGTAGTTGCTGGCCACGCCCAGCGGAATACGTTTCAGGTTTTTCTTGTGTGCTTCGGCGGACTTCGGCGTGCGCCGCTCGAAGGTTTCGAGTTCCTTCTGCAGGTCGGGGTACATCGGAGATCTCCATGAATGCTCAGGCCGTGTCTAGGCCATTAGATTAGTCCCGGGCGGCCTGGGCCGCCCGGGCGTGCTCAGAATGCAAACTTCAAAGCGAACTGAATCTGGCGCGGGTCGCGGGTGCGCTTGACTCTGCCAAAATCCGCTCCGTCACTGATATTGCCGTCGGGGTTCAGGAACTGGGTGTGATTAAAGATGTTAAAGAAATCGGCACGGAACTCGAAGTGTTTTCCCTCCCCGACGGGCAGAATCTTCTGGACCGAGAAATCGAAATTCGTGATCCCCGGCCCGCAGCAGATGGTACGGGGCGAATCTCCCAACAACTGCAGCGGCGTCGAGGTCGCGGTCTGCGGGGGGAGCGCGAAGGAGTTGGGGTTGAAGTAATAGCCGCCGTGCGTTCTCGGGTCCTGGGTTTGGAACGGCGCGATCAGGTCCGGCTTGCCGGGCAACTCGAAGTCAAAGCTGTTCTGCAGTTCCGAATCGTTACTCGACTGGATGCGGATAGGGAACCCTGTTTGGAACGTGGTGATGCCGGAAACTGCCCATCCATTCAGCAGTTTGCCCTTGGCTCCCTGATACTGCGGGACGGGAAGTTCCCAAAGGTAGCTGATGACGACACGGTGCCGCGCGTCGAACAGCGAAAGCGAACGATTGCAGCGGTCGCAGATCGGCTTCAGAATGTTCTCGAAGCTGGAAGCGTTGTCAATCGACTTGCTCCACGTGTACGCCACCTCGAACTGCAGGCCGTGGCTGAGTCGCTTTTCCAATGACGCTTGCAGCGAGTTGTAATTGGAGGCGGCAATGGTGTCCTGCGCGAAGATGCTGGAGAAGACGGGAACCCCGTCGGGGGGACAGCCCACCCCCGTTGTCGGCTCACAGATCGGCGAACTGTAGCGGCGCAGGCCAACTAGCGTCACGTCGGGATTGCCGGTTCCGACCGTCGGCACCGAGCCGTAGGGCAAGTGAACCGTGAATCCCGCGGGAATCGAGCCTGCGGGAAGGAAGTACGGACTATCCGCAAAGAACGGACCACATTGGTACGCGGATGCTAAGTCCACGTTCGGCACCACATTCGTGTAGTAATCGGAGATGTTCTGCAAATCGATGCAGGTTTGTGCGTTGCCGAAATTCAGGTCTTTGGTGGCCAGCAGTCGGTGGCCCTGGGATCCGACATAGCTGAGCGAGAGCACCGTGTCCTTGGCGATCTCGCGGGTAATGCCGAAGTTGTATTGGGTGGTGTACTGCGCCCGCAGGTTGGGTTGAAGCTCTCCGAACAGCAGAATCGGACGGAATGCCGACCAATCCACCGCCGACCCCCGCGCCGGATTGAGAACTCCGTTGAAGGGATTGGGAGAAATCGTAAGATTGGCGGAATCGCCGCTCTGGCTCACAAAAGGCGTGTTAAACAGACCTTCCGAAAGCAGCGAACTGCCTCCGAACGGAGGCTCAGCCTGGAACTGCTCCAGCACCAGTTGTTCGATGGGATTGTAGAAAATTCCGAAGCCGGCGCGGACCGTCATTTTGCCGTCACCTTTCGGGTCCCATGCGATTCCGATTCGAGGAGCAAAGGCATTGTAGTAACTCTTGGTCAGTCCCTGGGGAACCCCTTTGTCGCCGGGAATCACCAAGCCCACGGGCGTGGTCCCTGTGTTGTTGCAGTCCGGGTTGACCACCCCAAGGTCTTCGAACTTCAGCACGCTAGCAGCCGAAAGTTGGCAAGGAAATACGGTCGTCGTCTGGCCCGGACGGAACGTCTGGTAGCGCAGGCCGGCATCATAGATGGGCTGGTTGAACTCCCACCGCAGCCCATAATTGAGGGTGATATTGGGCCGGATCTTCCAACTGTCCTGCGCAAACAGGTAGATGGAGTTCCCGCGCACATCCTCGGTCTGCGCCGAACCTTGCAGATAGGAATCAGGAAGTCCCAGCAGGTAGTTGGGAAACAGGTTCTGGTTTCCGTTGGCATCCAGGGCGAGGGGGTCATTGAGTCCGCCGCCAAAGTAACTGAAATCACCGTTCGGATCGAAGAACAAGGTTTGCAGAAAGCGTTGATTCCTGAAGTCGACGCCAAACTTCGCCGTGTGGTTCCCGATGACTTTCGTCAGGTTGTCGCTGAATTGATACGTGTTCCCGACCTGCGGCAACTCGCCTTCAAAGTCGTTGCCGATAGTGAAACCGCCCGAAACGCTGATGAACGGCACCCCTTCTCGGTTCGGTCCAAGGCCCGGAGTAATTCCGATCCCCCCGACACCCGGTGCCGCGGGAATCACTCCGGCGGCCGACACCTCGCTCACGCCGGTAAAGCAGAACGGGGCACCAACCGTTCCATTGCAGGAATCGGTCACGTTATTGGTGCGCTGCGGATGCAGGAACGTTCCCTGCGCCTCGCGGAAATAAGTAATCCGGAATTCGTTCACTGTGCTGGGATTGATCGTCCAGGTGTGCGAGAGATTCGCCTGCTGCGCGCGAGTGGCGTTGTTGTTGCCGAATCCCGGCAAGAGATTTGGCGTAGCCGCCTGGAAACGGGTAAAGGGTTGCGCGTCAAAGGCGTCATTGAAGTAGTAGTAGAAGTTCAGGTTCTGCTTGTCGTTGATCCTATGGTCTATTTTGACCGTGAACTGGTTGGCATGAGAATCGTCATTCGGAATGGCACGAAAGACGTTCGTGCCTGAATTCGCGGGTGGCACGTAAAGCTGCATAATCCCGTAAGCTGCCTGGTCGAAGCAAGCGGTTGGAATTTGGTCTCCAGGGAAGATCTGTGAGTAGGGAACAAAACCACCGGCAGCGGAAGGCAGAGGATTGATGTTCACACCACATCCTGGACGGTTATTCAGGATTTGCGCGACCAGATCGTCGCTAACTCCTCCCGTGAGGGGCGTAGCCGAGAAGTCTCCCCCACGTTCGGCTGCGGTCGGAACTACCACAGGGTCTGAGGTTATGCCGTGTACCACGCGGCGCCCTTCATAGGATGCAAAAAAGAACGTCCGGTCTTTCTTGATCGGGCCGCCGAATGTTCCGCCGAACTGGTTCTGCTTGTCATCCGGTCGGCGCGGGTCCAGATATCCTTTTGCATTGAGCGACTGGTTGCGCAGGAATTCGTAGACGCTGCCATGCCAGGCATTGGTACCCGACTTGGTGACCACGTTGATCACGGCGCCGGAGTTCCGCCCGTATTCCGCGTCGAAGGTATTGGAAAGCACGCGGAATTCCGCGATGCTGTCGGGCGTGGGCTGAATGGCCGGAGAGTTGACAAACAGGTCGTTGCCGTCGCCGCCGTTCACGTTGAAGTTGTTGGACCTTCCGCGGCCGCCGTTCACCGACACCGCGCCCGCAGTGTTGCTGCCATAAAAGAGGTCGGATCCACCCACCCCTTGCACGCCCGGCTGCAGTTGCAGCAGCTGGTAGGTATCGCGGGAGTTAAGCGGCAACTGCGAGACCTGCTTGGAGTCCATCACCGCCCCCAGTTGGGTGCTGGTGGTATCCACCAAGGGAGCTTCGGAGGTGACCTCGACGGTTTCCCTGGTTTCGCCGATCTGCATGACCGAGTTGATGGTCAACACCTGGTTGAGATCCAGGTTGAGGCCACGCTGCACATTTTTCTTGAAACCCGTCAGGTCAAACTCCAGCCGGTACGTTCCCACGGGAACTTGCGGAAAACCGTAATCCCCACTGGCGTTGGTTTGGTTTTCGATGCTCACACCGGTCGCCTCGTTCACCAGCGTGACTTTCACCCCGGCCAGGACCGCACCCGTGGGATCGGCGACGCGGCCCAGGATTCTGCCGCCGGTGCTTTGCGCGAACATCAGTGTGGAACTCACAAGACAAAACAAGGCAACCAGCCAGCGGGTCGCCCAGCGTGCTGTCGACGACGGCATGGAGACCTCCAGGGAACGGATGGAAGTTGTCTGAATTTGAAAACGAGCGGCTTGCGCCCGACGCAAACCTTGCTATAATCGCGCAAGGTTAGAGAACCCGCGGCACAGTGTCAAGAGAAAAATAGCTCGCGTCCTAGGGCCGGAACCTGTTGAGGGAGTGGCATTTCGCAGATGAAGCCGCCCCAGTCAAAACCCTACTTGAAAATCGGAGATGTGGCCCGCCTGGTGGGCGTTTCCCCCTCCGTCATCCGCTCCTGGGAGAGCCTGGGCCTGACCCGCCCGCGCCGCACTCCCAGCAAGTACCGCCTTTACACCCCGGGCGATGTGAAGCTGCTCAAGCGGGCCCGCTTCCTGCGCCGGGTCCGCGGTCTGAATGCCCCCGCCATCGTGCAGATGCTGAAGCGCGAGGGCCTGGTGCGCCCCACGCCCGACGGCGCCTCCGCCGCCATCGGGAAACGCCTCCGCCAACTGCGCGTCAAGCGGGGACTGTCTCTCGCCCAAGTCGCCAAGGCGGTGGGGATTTCTCTTGGATTTCTCAGCGCTCTGGAACGTTCCCACATGAGCGCCTCGGTGAGCACGCTGCGCAAGCTGGCGCGCTTCTATAAGACCAACATCCTTGATTTTTTCGATCCGTCGGAATCCAATAGCCGCCTGGTGCAGCCGGACCATCGCAAAGTGTTACAGGCAGGTCCCGGAGTCCGTATGGAACTGCTGGCCTGGGGAAACACTGTGATGGAACCCCACCTGTTCCGCATTGCTCCCCAGGCAGGCAGCGGCGAATCCTACGCTCACGAAGGCGAAGAATTCCTGTATCTGCTGCGGGGTGAGTTGCATATCTCGCTGCAAGGCGAGGATTACCGGCTTAAACCCGGGGACAGCTTTTATTTCGAGAGCGCTACGCCGCATCGTTGGAAAAACCCGGGGCGCACCGAGACCTGGGTGCTTTGGGTTAATACTCCGCCGACCTTCTAGTGAAGGAAGCCGGCGAGGAGCGGAGACAGTATTAAGGAGAGTGATCCTTGCCAAAGTCCGCGAACTCATGCCTCCGGGTGTGCGAGTGGATTTTCTTGTTCGCCATATTTTCTTGGCTAGCCAGCGGTGCCTGGGCGCAGGCACAACCGGTGGCGGATACCGTGGTGATCAATGCCCGCATTTACACCGTGAATTCCCAGCAGCCCTGGGCGGAAGCCCTTGCCATCGGCGGAGACAAAATCCTCGCCGTGGGCAGCGCCAAAGACATCGCCGCCTATCGCGCACCATCCACCAAGGTCATTGACGCGCAAGGCCGGCTCGTCCTGCCCGGCTTCACCGACTGCCACATTCACTTCATGGACGGCTCGCTTGGCCTGACCCAGGTGGACCTCAACGACGCCAAAACCATTCCCGAGATCCAGAAGCGAGTAAAGGAGTATTCCGCGGGCCATCCCAACGAGCCCTGGATCACCGGCATGGGCTGGACCTATCCGACCTTCGGCCCCTCCGCGCTGCCGGACAAGAAGATCCTCGACGAAGTGGTTCCCGATCGCCCGGTGTATCTGGTCGCCTTCGACGGCCACAGTTCCTGGGCCAACAGCAAAGCTCTGGCTATGGCTGGCATCACTCGCCAAACCCCCGATCCCCCGAACGGCAAGATTGTCCGCGACGCCAAGGGTGAAGCTACGGGCGCGCTAAAGGAATCGGCGGGCGACCTGGTAGCCAATATGATGCCCAAGCCCACCCGCGAGCAACGCCTGGCGGCCCTGCGCCTGGGCATGCAAAGTGCGAACAAGGTTGGCCTGGTGCGCGTGCACAGCGCCGGCCAGGATTTTGAATATCTCGATCTCTACAACGAACTGCGCCGCAACGGCGAAATGACGCTTCGGTTCTACGTGGCCTACTTCCTCGATCCGCCCGAACTCACGCCGAAAGCGATTGAGCAGATCGAGCAGGCCCGCCGCACCTATCACGATGACTGGATCTCCGGCGGCGTGGTTAAAACCATGCTCGACGGCGTGGTGGAAGCGCACACCGCGGCCATGCTCGCGCCCTACACCGATGATCCTTCGCAAAGCGGAAAACTATTTTGGGATGAGGCGAAATACAAGCAGGCCATTACCGAAATCGACCGCCGCGGGTTGCAGATCTTTACCCATGCCATTGGCGATCGCGCGGTCCGGCTCGCGCTCGACGCCTACCTGCAAGCCGCGGAAACCAATCACACCCACGACGCACGGCCACGCATCGAGCACATCGAAACCATCTCGGCGCAGGACATCCCGCGTTTCGGCAAGCTGGGCGTGATTGCCAGCTTTCAGCCGCTGCACGCCTATCCCGATGACGACACCCTGAAGGTTTGGGCGCGCAACGTAGGGCCGGAACGCGCGCAGCGCGCCTGGGTGTGGAACAGCATCCAGAAGACTGGCGGACGTCTCGCGTTCGGCAGCGATTGGCCGGTGGTCACCCTCAATCCCTGGCCGGGCGTGCAGAATGCGCTCACCCGGGAGACGACTGAGGGCGATCCTCCCGGCGGCTTCGTTCCGAAAGAGCGCATCAGCTTGCAGGACACGATTAAGGCTTACACTCTGGGCGCCGCGTTTGCGGGAAGACGGGAGAAATCCGAAGGCTCGCTCGAACCCGGCAAGCTCGCCGACCTGATCGTCCTCTCACAGGACTTGTTCAAGATTGAGCCCAGCGATATTGCCAAGACCGAAGTGCTGCTGACCATGGTCGGCGGGAAAGTCGTGTATCAAGCCCCGACCCGCCCCGCAACCTCGGCGGCAATGGAGGCCAGGTGATCACCCGCCGCTTCCTGTTCTTGTTCTCGCTCGCCGCGGCCCTGCTCCTGCTGGGCTCCTGCGGCAAGAAAACTCCTACGCTGAACCTTCTGGTCTGGGAGGGTTATGCCGACCCGTCCTTCGTCCGCGGCTTCGAGGAGCAATACCACTGCAAGGTTTCCGCTTCCTACATGGGGTCGAGCGACGAACTGGTCACCAAGCTGCGCGGCGGCAGCGCCGGCACCTACGATGTCATCTCACCCTCGAGCGACGTCGCCACCTCGATCGCATCCGCTGGCCTCGCCCAACCCCTCGACCTGACCAAGATTCCGTCGTACGGCCAGCTTTCTCCGCAGCTCGTTTCTCTGCCGCTGGTCCGCGTCCGCGGCCAAGTTTACGGCGTGCCCTTCATGTGGGGACCCGACCCCATAATTTACGACACCACCGCGTTCGCGCAGCCGCCCGACAGCTGGAGCCTGTTCTGGGATCCCAAGTACCGGGGCAAGATTTCTGTTTGGGACGACCTCTCCACTGTCTATATGGCAGCGCAAGTCCTGGGCTTCGACAAGCCCGACCCCACCCGGCTTTACAACCTCACCGACGAACAATTAGAGGCGGTGAAGAAAAAGCTGCTGGAACTGAAACCCAACATCCGCAAGATGTGGTCCACCGGCGGAGAGCTGACCAACCTCTTTCAGAACCACGAAGTCGTTGCTGCCATGGGCTGGCCGCTGAACACCGCCGATTTGCGGAAACTCAATTTCCCCGTCGGGGAGACGATTCCCAAAGAAAACACGACCGGCTGGATTGACCACCTGATGATCACGGCCGGCAGCGAAAACAAAGACCTCGCCTACAAATTCTTAGAGTATCTGGTCGAGGCCAAAACCCAGAAGCTGGTGACCGACAAGACGCACTACGTCCCGGCAAACCCGCAAGCCGCACAATACATGACCCCGGATGAAGTCAAGCTTCTCCACCTGGACGACGTGGACAACTACCAGAAGCGCCTCTACTTCTGGCAGAATGTGCCCCGCCGGGCCAAGTACAACGAGATTTGGAACGAAGTGAAAGCCGCCCAGTAAGCGGGTCTGCGCTGAGAACTGAGAACCGTGAACCGAGAACTGGTTTCTGTCCAAGAAATCGGGCACAAGACGCCGGAACCGGACGCACACTCTTAAACCGCAGCTAAGCTTCCATGGCCACCTCCACCGAGTCCGCGATCACGAACGCCGCCCGGCCCGGCGCGGAACCGCTGCTCACGATCCGCAATATCGCCAAGTCCTTCGGCCGCAATGCGGTGCTCCGGGATATTTCCCTGCAGGTAGCCGAGGGCGAGTTCCTCACCATCCTCGGTGAGAGCGGCTCGGGTAAGACCACGCTGCTGCGCATCATCGCTGGTTTCGAGAACGCAGACTCTGGTGAGATTTGGATGGGAGGCGAGCGCCTGGATCCCCTACCTCCCTACCGGCGCCGGGTCAACACAGTCTTTCAGCACTACGCTCTCTTCCCGCACTTGACCGTTGAAGACAACGTCGGCTACGGGCTCAGAGTCGCCAAGCGGCCAAAACAAGAAATCGCCTCCCGCGTCGAACAAGCGCTCGCCATGGTCAAAATGACCGACTACGCCCGTTCCAAGCCAGCCAAGATCAGCGGCGGCCAGCAGCAGCGCATTGCCCTGGCCCGCGCCCTTGTGAACCGGCCCCGTCTGCTGCTCCTCGATGAACCGCTTTCCGCGCTCGACGCCAACCTCCGCCGCCAGATGCAGGTTGAGCTGAAATCGCTGCAGCGTGAAGTCGGCATCTCGTTCGTGTTTGTCACCCACGACCAGGAAGAGGCCATGGTGATGTCAGACCGCATCGCGCTTCTGCGCATGGGCGAACTGGAGCAGGTTGCCTCGCCGCGCGAGATCTACAGCCGTCCCGCGACCGCCTACACCGCGCAGTTCATCGGTCACACCAACCTGCTGCACGCCGAGGTCAAAGACGGCATCGCTCGTTGCCACTCGCTTTCCTGGCGCACCGGCTTCCGTGATGGTCCGGCGCTGTTTTCCCTGCGGCCCGAAAACATACGACTGGCCGGCGCCACCGCCGCCCACGACGTGATTCGCTTCCGCGCCAAGGTTCGTCACCAGGCTTTCCACGGCGCCACCGAACTGCTGCAGATCGAGTGTGCCGACGGACTACTGCTCTCGATCCGAACTGCCAGCCGGGAAAATCGGCAGGGCGACCTGGACCTGGAATTTTCGGCTAGCGATGCAGTGCCCGTCCGCGAGTCACCGGAAAGGAACTGATGTTTTCCCGCGCCTATCGCGCTGCCATCACGTTGCCGCCCCTGTTGTGGGTGGCCGCCTTTCTGCTGATCCCTTATGCGCTGCTTTTCTGCTACAGCTTCTGGTCGGTTTCCCCGGAGCAGGCGATTGTTCACTCCTGGAATCTCGACAACTACCGCGAACTGTTTCGCGTCAACGTGTACCTGCAAACCCTGTTTCGCTCCATGTGGATTGCGGCCCGTGTGACCATCTTCGCGCTGCTGCTTGGGTATCCCTTGGCGTATTTCCTCTCCTTCCACGCCGGCAAGAGAAAAGATCTGTTGTACCAGTTGGTGATCATTCCACTGTGGGTCAGCTACCTGGTCCGCGCCTATGCGTGGAAAACGATCCTCGGCAGCGACGGAGTGCTCAATACCTTGCTCCAGTACGTGCACCTGACCAAACACCCGCTGGAATTCCTCCTCTACAGCCCGTTCGCGGTGGTGCTGACGCTCACCCACATCTACACGCCGTTCACGTTTCTGCCCATCTACGCCTCACTGGAACACATCCCGCGCAACCTGGTCGAGGCTTCGCACGACCTGGGCGCATCGCCGTTTCAAACTTTCTGGAGAGTGATTTTCCCTTTGTCGATACCGGGCGTGCTCGCCGGAGCAACCTTCGCCTTCGTGCTCAGCCTCGGCGACTTTCTGGCGCCGCTCCTGCTCGGAGGCCCGAGCGGAATCATGATCTCCAACATCGTGGTCAGCTTGTTCGGCGCGGCTTACAACTGGCCCCTGGGAGCAGCCATCTCGCTTTGCATGCTGGTCCTGGTCATCGGCCTGTTGTTCTTGTCGGAGAACCTGGAGAAGAAATGGAGCTTCCGATGAGCGCCGGTAGCCGCGCCGCCCGTGAGTCCCGCTGGCTGCCCTGGCACGCCATCGCGGTGTTCGCGTTCCTCTACCTGCCCATCGTCACGCTGATCGTGTACTCGTTCAACGGCCAGGGGGTAGGCGGCTTTCCTCCGCGCAACCTGACCCTGGACTGGTATCGCATGCTTTTCGCCGACGATGCCATCTGGGCTTCGGTGCTGAACAGCCTGCTGGTCGCGCTGGTCGCCGTGGCGATCGCGCTGGTGTTTGGCATTCCCGCTGCGCTCGCCCTGGACCGCGCCAATTTTCCCGGCAAGGCCGCGTTTCGCCGGCTCGTACTGCTCCCGCTGATCCTGCCGGGCATCATCACTGGGCTTTCGTTGCTGATGTTGTTCCGCCAAACCGACGTCAAGCTGAGCCTGGTCACCATCGTGCTCGGCCACGGCACCGCCCTGATCTCGGTTGCCACCACCGAGGTTTTCGCCGGCTTGCAGAAGCTCGACCGCGCCCAGGAGGAAGCCTCCCTCGATTTGGGTGCCAATTACTGGCAAACCTTCTGGCGGGTGACCATTCCCAACCTGCGCTTGTCCATCATCGGCGCAGCTCTGCTGATCTTCACGCTCTCCATGGACGAGATCGCGGTCAGCTTCTTTCTGATTGGCCGCGACAATACGCTGCCGCTGGAAATCTGGGGACGGCTGCGGCGTGGCATCACCCCGGAGATCAACGCCATATCGAGCATCATCTTTGTGTTTTCGCTAGTTGCCATCGTGACCTGGTACCGCCTTCGCGTCGGCGCCGAAGGCCAACCGGAAATCGCCGCCGAGTTGTTGGAAACATGATGCTCTGTAGCGCCGGTGCTACGAAGGACGATTATGGGTACGAATCGTAGGGACTTCATCAGGTATGTCGTAATGGGATCAATCGCCGCCGGCTGTCCGGTGGAACTTTCCCTCGCCGCGCCAGCCGACAACAAGCCTGTGGTTGACGGCGAAGACAACCGCATCTGCCACCAGGTGCGAGATGGCAAGGTCTTCACCCGCCCCCCGGTTTCCGCGCACCACGACGTAGTCATCGTCGGCGGCGGTGTCAGCGGACTCACGGCCGCTTATCTCCTCCGTCACCACGACTTTCTGCTTCTGGAGAAAGAACCGCACTTGGGCGGCAACGCCTACCTCATGGACTACAACGGCACACCGTATGCCACGGGAGCGGCTTTCATTTGGAGCGGCGACTCTGCCTATCCCTTTGCCAAGGAGATTGGTCTGGAACCGCTTCCCATCAACGACTGGGATGGAACCATCATCAACGGCGAGTTCATCCCTGACACCTGGGGAGACGGACTCGACAAGCTTCCCTATCCTGCCCCAGTGCGCGAGAGCTTCAAGAAATTCAAGAAGGAAATGCTGGCCATCAAACTGGAGAGACGCGCTCGGGAACTTTTTGCCGTCCCCTTCTCCGACTTCATGAAGGGGTACGCCGACGAGGTCGAACTTTGGTGGGACACGTACGGCCCTTCCAACTGGGGCGCCACCAGTGAGGAGACTGCGGCCGCAGTGGGAATCGGAGAGTTGCAGGGCTTCGCCGGCGACAAACGTGAGGACGTTCGCTACACCTGGCCGGGGGGAAATGGCGCTATCACCAAGCGCCTGGGCGAGATTCTACAGGCCAAATCCGCTGACCGCCTGCAGACCGGGGCCACGACTGTGGCCGTGGTCTCGGGCAAAACCGACGTGCAGGTCACTTACATGCAGGGTGCTGAACTGAAGACAGTCGTAGCCAAGGCGGTCATCATGGCGACTCCCAAGTTCATTACCCGCCGCATCGTCGAGGGCTTGCCCGACAAGCAGAGCGAAGCCATGCACCAGATCCGCTACATCCCGTATCCGGTCGTGAACCTCATCTTCGACAAGTCTGTCTATAACAAGGGATACGACACCTGGTGTCCGGGCAACCGCTTCACCGACTTTGTGGTGGCCGACTGGGTGGTGCGCAATCAGCCCGGCTACCAGCAGAAATACAACATCCTCAGCTACTACACGCCCATGCGCGAGGATGACCGAGGCTACCTGCTCACCGAACTGAGCACGCGCAAGGTCGCGCAGAATGTGTTGCACGACTTTCAGAAGCTGTTCCCTGGGTCAAATGTCGATCCCGTGGAAGTACACATCTACCGCCGCGGACACCCTCTTTACATGTCCACGCCCAAGCTATTCACGGAGGTGCAACCCCTGGTGCGCGAGCCGCTGGATCGCATCTTCTTTGCCAATACCGACTGCGAGGGCCCGGAGTCCACCACCAGCGGCGCCATCAGCGCAGCCCAGCGCGCGGCAAGAGAGGTGGAGCATCGTTTGGCGGGCAAACCCGCGCCCAAGGAAACTGCGGTGGTGGCTGGATAGAGTCTGACCTGGGTAGCAAGTCCAACCTTATCCTGTCGCATCGGAGACCGCCTGGGAGAATCAGCCGCGAAGCGGCGTAAGAATAAAGCCCACGGCGCAAGCCGTGGGTAAACCGGCGGCATTGACCAAGCCCCGAAGGGGCGAAAGAACCGTTCGCACCCAACCTCCACAAAAGCCTTCTTCCGACCCGCGCCAAGTCGAGCCTTAGTAACCGAAAGCTCCCTGCCCCGCGCTCGCCTCCGATTCAGTGCCGCCCGACCCCACCGCATAGTAAAGTGATAGAGAGACAACCCTGAAAGGAATCAAGGATTTTGAGTTCCGGCATTCGCAATATCGCCATCATCGCCCACGTCGACCACGGCAAGACCACCCTGGTGGACGCCATGCTGCGCCAGAGCGGCACCTTCCGCGCCAATGAAACCGTGATTGAGCGCGTCATGGACTCCAACGAACTGGAGCGCGAGCGCGGCATCACCATCCTGGCCAAGAACACGGCCATCTTCTATCACGACATCAAGATCAACATCGTGGACACGCCCGGCCACAGCGACTTCGGCGGCGAGGTGGAACGTGCCCTCAAGATGGTGGACGGCGTCATGCTGCTGGTGGACGCCAGCGAAGGCCCGCTGCCCCAGACCCGCTACGTGCTGGGCAAGGCGCTTGAGGCCAACCTCCCTCCCATCGTGGTCATCAACAAGATCGACCGCTCCGACGCGCGTCCCCAGGAAGTGCTGAACGAAATCTACGATCTGTTCATCGATTTGGATGCCCACGAGGATCAGCTCAATTTCCCCGTGCTGTACACCAACGCCAAGACGGGGACTGCCTCGACCGACATCAAGGGCGGTGGCGAGAATCTGCAACCCCTTTTTGACGCGATCGTGAAAACCATCCCCGTACCCAAGGGGGATCCCGCCGGCCCGCTGCAGATCCTGGTCGCCAACCTGGACTACAGCGACTACCTCGGGCGCCTGGCCATTGCCCGGGTGTTTAACGGGAAGATGTTCACCGGGGAAGACGTGGCCATCGCTAAGCTCGACGGCTCGCTGCACAAAACGAAAATCACCAAGCTTTTTTCCTTCAGCGGACTGAAGCGCACCGACATCACGGAAACCGAACTGGGGGACATCATCGCTGTCGCGGGTGTGGAGGGCATCACCATCGGCGAGACCATTACCGATGCCGAAAATCCCGCGCCCCTGCCGCACATCGCGATTGACGAACCGACCATCGCGATTCTCTTCACCGTAAATACCTCGCCCTTCGCAGGACGGGAAGGCACCTACGTCACCTCCCGCAACCTGCGGGAGCGGCTGGACAAAGAATTGCTGACCAACGTGTCCCTCCGCGCCGAGGAAACCGCCACCACCGACTCGTTCAAAGTGATGGGGCGCGGCGAGCTCCAGCTTTCCATCTTGATCGAGATGATGCGCCGCGAAGGTTATGAGCTCATGGTGGGCAAACCGGAGATCGTCACCAAGCGGGTGGACGGCAAGCTGTCGGAGCCGGTGGAGCGGCTCATGGTGGACGTTCCGGACGGCTTCGTGGGTGTGGTGATGGAGCAACTGGGCTCGCGCAAAGCCGAGGTCGTCAACATGCACAATCACGGCTACGGCCGCGTGCGCATCGAGTTCCGCGTGCCCAGCCGCGGATTGATTGGCTTGCGCAGCCAGTTACTCACCGACACTCGCGGAACCATCGTGATGAATTCGCTGTTTGATGGCTACGTCGAGTGGCAGGGGGAAATCCCGCATCGTCCTACCGGCGTGCTGGTTGCCGACCGTGACGGCATCTCGACTTCCTACGCTTTGTGGGGCCTGCAGGAGCGCGGCGAGTTGTTTGTCGGCCCGGGCGTCGATGTCTACGAAGGCATGATCATCGGTGAGAACGCCAAGGACGCCGATCTCGATGTGAACGTGGTGCGCGAGAAGAAGCTGACCAACATGCGCGCCTCCACCGCCGACGAAGCCATTCGTCTGATTCCGTTCCGCCAACTGAATCTCGAGCAGGCTATCGAGTTCATCGCCGACGATGAGTTCGTCGAGGTTACGCCCAAGTCGCTGCGCCTGCGCAAAAAGGTCCTGCAGTCCAACAAGCGGAAGAAGAGCGCCATGGTCGCAGTCGAGGAGAGCCGCTAGGTTGCGCGGTTTTGGACAGTCCCGCCCTTCAAGGCTGAGCACTCTGCATCGGCACCTCGTGCACGAACACGTTCTGCCACTTCCCCTCGCGTTTTACCCAGATGCTGGCGACGGCTGTCTTGCCAGAGATGTCCTTGCCATCCTCGGTGCCTTCGACCCGGATCGGATAGAACACCACGAACACGTCCGGGGTAACCTGCAGCGTCCGCAACTCTGCGAGCGGCTCGTAGTGCTTGAGGATGGTGAGCGGCACATAGCGCTCTTCCTCTGCCAGGTTGGTGACCGAATCCCCATCCGACGACAGATAATCCGGAGTCGAGAGTCTCTTGATGGTGGCCAGGTCCTGCTTCTTCCACGCTTCCCAGGTTTGCATCTCCAGGGCCTTGATCTCGGCGGCGTCATCCTGCTTGCCGCCGGCGATCGCGACTACCGCTGCGCCCGCGACTATGACCGCGGCGAACACCAACCACGGCAAACGTTTTCTCATGTCTTTCCTCCCCAAAATGGCCGCCATTGTACCTTAAGGGAGGCTGGGGCTGGACAGGCGAATGCTCGCAACGTAGCTGATATCGTAGCTGTATACTTCTCGATAGCAGATCCCTCATGCCCAATCCCGCCCCAGACCACCTTCGAATGTACCTCGTCCCCTGCAGCTGCGGCACCACCTTCGCTGTCGCCGAGGACTACGATCACCAGGGTACCGCGTGGAACCGGTACCTGAAGTGTCCCAACTGCGGCAAGCGCCACGATCCCAAGAACCGCCTCTTGCAGATCGGCTATCACCCGGAAGGCTACTGGAAGGTGGACGAGTGCTAGCCTGCCTCTCGCTGGATTCCCTTCCCAAAACCCACTGACCTGCTATACTTTCCCCGCATTTGACTGTTCGCCAGCTCCGGCTTTCAAGGATGGCCAACCAGCCCCTCCCCGCCGAAGTCAGCCACACTCAGATAGCTCACTCAGAGGCAATTCGCTTGAAGAACATTTTTGTTGGAAACCTCGACTTCAACACCTCCGAAGACGAACTGCGTCAGATGTTCGCGGCGTACGGGCAGGTGGACCGCGTCAGCATCATGACCGACCGGGAGACCGGGCGCTCGCGCGGTTTCGGTTTTGTGGAGATGGCCAATGCCGAAGACGGAGAGAAGGCCATCGCCGCCCTCAACGGCACTCAAGTCGGAGGACGCACGCTGAACGTGAACGAGGCACGGCCCAAGGTGGAGCGTGGTGGCGGAGGCGGCAGGGACCGCGGCGGCCGTGGCGGAGGCGGTGGTGGCCGCAACCGCTGGTAAGCAGCGTCCGACCTCACCTCAGTGCTCTGCTTTCGGCTCCTCGCACCCGTAAGATACTGCCCGTGATCGGTGGACGGTCTATTCCAGCCTCTGCGATCGGCAGCGATCCTTGGACGGCAGGCCCAACCGGCGAACCACGCCGGAAGGGCCAAGTCTGGCCGTAGATCAGCCAGCCCTTGCTTCATGCGTATCCTCTTTTTTCTCCGGTCTCAGTGTCTTGGTGGATGTCTCGGCTCTTGCGAGGTGCGCCCAATTGATGGTCGAAAGCTCTGGATGTACACTTGAGATCGGCGCGCGCCCGTAGCTCAGCTGGATAGAGCGATTGCCTCCGGAGCAATAGGTCGGGAGTTCGAATCTCTCCGGGCGCGCCAGTTCCTTCTTCTGGTCTGCCCCCCGATGCGGGGATCCCTGTTTACGTGCGCTGATTCCCGCAAGCGCCGGAAAGAAAACCTGGGGACGCTTCCCGCGAACCGCCCCCATGTCCTGATCGTCAACTGCAGATTACGGGGTCAACTCCCACGTGTCCGCGAGAATCGCCGAGCCAGCCTGGCCACCGAAGATCACGATATGGCCGATCGCCGGATCGTAGGTCATCCCGTACCCCTCGCGGCCCGAGGGTGATTGCGCCGGAGACAGTTGCTTCCATGCCTTCCCGGTCCACGCCCAGGTGTCATTAAGCTCGGGTCCACCTTCTCCGCCCCCGAAGACAATCACTACCTTCAATCGCGCATCGTAGGCGCCAGGGGAACCGTAGCGGCTAGGCGGCTGCACCGAGGGGTTCTGTTGAGTCCAATTGCCTCCGTCAAAGGTCCAAGTGTTGTACGGGTTCACGTCGCCCACCCCGTCGAACAGCACGGTAGTCTTCGTGGCATCGTCGGTGGCTGCCACGGCGCTCGAGCGCGCGGTCGCTGAAGTTGTCGTCTTCACCCGCTTCCAGGTCGTCCCGGTCCAACTAAACGTGTTCAACTGAAACAAGTTCCCGTCGAATCCGCCGTATTCGTCCGCGTGACCGTTTGCTGGATCCGTGAAAAGCATGGGGCTCGAGGACGCCTTGGGTGAAGTCGTGGGATGCGCCTGCGTCCACGTCAAAGTGGATCCATCAAACGTCCAAGTGTCGCCCAGATGTTGGGAACCGTTGAACCCCCCGAACAGCACCACCTGCCGCGTCACTCGGTCAAAGGCCATGCCGGAGACGGACCGGGCCGGCGGCGCGGTCGGCGTGTTGACCTTGCTCCATGTCGTGCCATCGAACGTCCAGGTGTCGTTCAGATACCCGCCATTGAAACCACCGAAGAGCACGACTTTCTGGCTGACCGGGTCGTAGGCCATCGCCGGGTACGATCTGCCGGGAGGCGATGTGCCAGGAGTCAGCTTCATCCAATTGACGGTCGGCACATCCGCCGCGGAGGCGGACATGGAAATAAATGCGAGCACCGCGAGCGCGACCAGCCCGCCGCACAGTAAACGATGTTTTCTTACCATTTGAACAACCCCCTCTGGGAGAAAATAACCGAGGAGAAATTATCACACGGCGCTCGGTGAAAGTAGAGTCGGACGGCCGCAGAATTTCGTCTCGTATGCGGCAACAATAACAACAACAATTGTTGTGAGGGCAAAGGCGGCTCGGCGTCGAACAGTTTAGAATCTTGCGGTCATGGACAAGTTCCAGGTGTGGGCACAGCCCTGGTGGGTCAACTTGCTGCTGGCGGTTCCGTTTCTCATCTATCTGCTCTGGCGGCGCAGAGGCCTCGCGCTCACCGCCGCACAGCTCGCTCTCGCTACACTTTTCGGCGCCGCTTTCGGTTTCGTCGAGGCTGCGGTGGTGGTCTATCTCCGCGCCGCACTTGGTTTGCTGCCCGGCTACAAAGGCACACTCGCCGATGTGGCCCGCATGTCGGCCAGCGTCTACCAGCAAGCTGAGTCCGTCGAACTCCCGCAGAGCCTGCTCACCGTCGAGTTGTTTCGGGAAGCCGCCACCATCGTGATGTTGATCACTGTTGCATTGCTGGCCGCGCCGAGAATCCGCGAGCGCTGGGCAATCTTCCTGTGGGCATTCGCTGTCTGGGACATGGCCTACTATGCGGGTCTTTGGGCGACTGTAAGGTGGCCGGCCTCGCTGAAGGACCTGGACGTGCTGTTCCTCATCCCCGTGCCCTGGTTGTCCCAGGTATGGTTTCCAATCCTCGTAAGTCTGCTGACTCTACTCGCCGTCGCTCTCGCGCGGAACGGAAGCCAGCGCCCCATCCCGTAGCGCCGGCACGAAAGCTAGCTTCTCCGGATTACCTTTGTGATCTTCAACTCCTGACTACCAATGGGTAAGCTACAGGGTGAGCGCAGGAGTATCCATGCCCCGACGGATCGCAGTTGCGCTTCTCGCCCTCGCAATGCTTGGCGTCTTTCCCTCGCCTGTTTCCGGCCAGCAAAACGACCCGACCACCGGGCGCAAGGCCATCGTCAAGGTAAGGCCGGAATATCCCGAACTCGCGCGCCGGCTGAATATTTCTGGCACCGTCAAAGTCGGAGTCGTCATCGCGCCCGATGGCAGGGTCAAGTCAACCAAGGTCATCGGGGGCAACCCTGTCTTCGTCGTGGCGGCTGAAAATGCGGTCCGCAAGTGGAAGTACACGCCAGCCTCGGGGGAAAGCCAGGAACTGGTCGAACTGAAATTCGAAGCTCGCTAGCCAACGCATAGGTAACCAGCGCGTAGGTTACCAACGACAGTAACCATAGTCATCTTGTTCCCAGCGCCGCCTTCGTTCACCCTGATCTGTGTCCCTTTTGACTAAGGTTACAGGGTCGGTTCGAATCTATGAGTAGCCCCAAAACCTCTCCAGCCATCGGTGCGGATTGGACCCAGCTGCTGACCGATCCCGACCTGGTGCGCCATCTCGGAAAGCTGCTGCAAATCTACCGCGATGCCCCAGCGGACAAGCGCGACCAGGCCCTCCGCGATGCTTTGCGGGAGATCAAGAGTGGCGCAGCAAGAACGGTGGAAGCCGCCGCTGCCACACCAGAGCCTGCTCCGGCTGTGCAGCCCGTTTCCACTACGCCAGAATCTTCGCCGCCCTTCGAACCTGATATTTTCACTCCCTCCTGGGGGCAGGATCGCCGCCGCTACCCGCGCATGAAATGCTTCGTCGCGGTCGAGGTGCGCCTCGCTGGTTCGTCAAGCCCGATCTGGGGCAATCTGTCCAACACCAGTCTGGGCGGGTGCTTCGTGGAAACCGCTTCTCCCGTTCCCACCGGCGTCAATGTGGAACTCGGCCTCTGGGTCGCGAACGGAAAAATCTGGGTCAAAGGCATCATCCTGAACGGCATCGTCACCAAGAGTAATCCCTGCTTCGGAGTGCGTATCAAGTTTGGCCAACTGGAGCCTTCGGAACGCGAAAGCCTGCGGGAGTTCCTCAGGTTTGTCGAAGGCACCACCAAGGGCTACCAGACCCAGCACGGATACCTCGCGCAAATGAAGCACTAGTCGCTTCTTTTTCTCCAAGATAGTTCACCTCCACAGCAGACCGGCTTGCGTATCCGTCGCTGATGGCGTCACCCCGAACGCGGCGCATTTCAGCCGCGTGAGGGATCTGGCGCGCGGTGGCAGAGCACTCGTGCGCGGCAGATAGCGTCACCCGTCGGGTTCTCTTGCCGCTGCGGCCTCTGCCGAATGCCGCACGAAACAATCTCTTTCCCACAACCCACGCCGCCCCAGAACTTGATAAACTGTCCGTTCCGAAGACGTGATTCTTCCGGCGATTCACCACCTGGGGACGGGGAGATTTTCAAATCCAGTAAGCCGTCGAATGGAGGCGCATTCATGGTCGCGAGTGAAACCTTGCTCACCGGCAAGCAACTGGAAACCCTGAGCATCAATACCATTCGCACCTTGGCCATAGATGCCGTACAGCAGGCCAACTCCGGACATCCCGGCGCCCCCATGGCGTTGGCCCCGGTGGCTTACTGTCTCTGGCAACAGTTCCTCCGCTTCGATCCCGAAGATCCCATCTGGCCGAATCGCGATCGCTTCATCCTCTCCAACGGCCACGCCTCCATGCTCTTGTATGCTCTGTTGCATCTGACCGGCGTCCGGGCCGTTAATCCCAAGTACGAGCGCCTGGGCGAATATGCAGTCACCCTTGAGGACATCAAGCACTTCCGCCAGATCGACAGCAAGACTCCGGGACACCCCGAATATCGCGTGACCTCAGGCGTGGAAACCACGACCGGTCCGCTCGGCCAGGGTGTCGGCAACAGCGTGGGCATGGCCATTGCCGGCGTATGGATGGCGGCGCACTTCAACCGCCCCGGCTTCACCATGTTCGACTACAACGTTTACGCGTTCTGCGGAGACGGCGATGTCATGGAGGGCGTCGCATGCGAGGCCGCTTCCCTGGCCGGTCATTTGAAGCTCCCCAACCTGTGCTGGGTCTACGACAACAATCGAATCACGCTCGATGGACCTGCCGATGAATCCTTCACGGAGGATGTCGCCGCACGCTTCAAGGCCTACGGCTGGAATGTCACGCACGTGGCCGACGCCAATGATCTCCCCGCGTTGTGTTCGGCCTACGATGAATTCCTGCAAACCAAAGATCGTCCCACACTGCTGGTGGTAGACAGCCACATCGGCTACGGCTCGCCTCACAAGCAGGACAGCAGCGCCGCCCACGGTGAGCCCCTGGGCGAAGAGGAAGTGCGACTCGCCAAGAAATCTTACGGTTGGCCCGAAGACGCCAAGTTCCTGGTGCCGGATGGAGTCCGCGAACACTTCCGCGACGGCCTCGGCAAGCGCGGTCACGATCTGCGTGAAAAGTGGATGGCTCTGTTTGGCGAATACGAAAAGAAGTATCCCGACCTGGCCGACCATCTTTATCGCATGCAGCACCGCGAACTCCCCGACGGCTGGAACAAGAACCTGCCCACCTACCCTGCCGACGCCAAAGGTGTGGCCACACGCGACAGTTCTGGCAAAGTGCTCAATGTGTTGGCGCAGAACGTGCCCTGGCTGGTGGGAGGCTCCGCCGATCTGGGAGGCTCCAACAAGACGACTCTCAAGTTCGAAGGCGCCGGAGATTTTCAGGCCGGCAGTTACGCTGGACGCAACTTGCATTTTGGCGTCCGCGAGCACGCCATGGGAGCGATTCTCAGCGGCATGTCTCTGAGCAAGATCCGGCCCTTTGGCGGGACATTTTTCAACTTCAGCGACTACATGCGTCCCACCATCCGCCTGGCCGCGCTCATGGAGATCCCCGTCATCTACGTCTTCACCCACGACTCGATCGGCTTGGGAGAAGACGGCCCCACCCATCAACCCGTCGAGCAGTTGGCGTCGTTACGCGCCATGCCGGGATTGATGGTGATGCGCCCGGCAGACGCCAACGAAGTGGTCGAAGCCTGGAAGGTCATCATGCAACTCCGCCACGAACCCGTAGCGTTGGTGCTGACCCGACAAGCCATTCCAACCTTCGATCGCTCCAAGTACGCGCCCGCATCTGGAGTAGCCAAGGGAGCCTATATCCTTGCCGACGCTCCCGGCGGCCATCCGGACGTCATTCTGATGGGCAGCGGCAGCGAGGTTCAGTGGTGCGTGGCCGCCTACGAGCAATTGCAGTCGGAAGGCATCAAGGCGCGTGTGGTCAGCATGCCGTCGTGGGATCTTTTTGAGCACCAGAGCGACGACTACAAAGAAGAGGTCCTGCCCCCCGAGGTGAAAGCGCGAGTGGCAGTCGAGCAGGCTTCCACCTTTGGCTGGTCCCGCTATGTGGGCCCTACCGGCAAGGTGATTGGTATGCAGACCTTCGGGGCTTCTGCCCCGCTGAAGGATCTGCTGAAGAAATTTGGCTTCAGCCGCGAGCACGTGGTCGAAGCTGCCCGGGAAGCCATCGCCCGCTCGCGAGTGTAGCGCCGGCGTCCCGCCGGCTGTCGTGGGGGCGTCTCGCCCCCACAGTCAGGGCAGTAAATATTGCAGTTCCAGGGAGGGTCTTCATGCAGCCAACCGGCATTCTCGAAACCGCCAAAGCCGTCAATCCGCTCAAGGATCTTCTAAGGTTCGGCCAATCCGTTTGGCTCGACTACATTCGCCGTAATCTCATCACCAGCGGTGAACTGAAGCGCCTGATTGACGAAGACGGCGTGCGCGGCGTCACCTCGAACCCTTCCATCTTCGAGAAAGCGATTTCCGGCAGCACCGACTACGCAGACCTGTTGCAGTCTCTGCAATCCAAGCCCGAACTCGACGCCACCGCCCGCTATGAAATCCTCGCCATCCGCGACATCCAGGATGCCGCCGACATTCTGCGCCCGGTCTATGACAGCAGCAAGCAGCGTGATGGCTACATCAGCCTGGAAGTCTCGCCTTACCTGGCCCGCGATACCCAGGCCACCCTCCTGGAGGCGAGAAGGTTGTGGAAAGCCGTCGCCCGCAAAAATGTGATGATCAAAGTTCCCGGCACCGCCGAGGGCATCCCGGCGTTCCAGCAGTTGATCAGCGAAGGCATCAACATCAATGTCACTCTGCTGTTCTCGCAGAAGGTCTATGAAAAGGTCGCCGAAGCCTACATCGCTGGCGTCGAGCAACTCGTGGCCCGTGGAGGCGATGTCAGCAAAATCGCCAGCGTAGCCAGCTTCTTCATCAGTCGCATCGACAACTCCATTGATTCGATTGTGGCCGCGCGTCTGAAAACCGCCAAGGACCCGCGCGAGCAGGAACAACTGAAGAGCATCCTGGGCAAGGTCGCAGTCGCGAACGGCAAGCAGACCTACCGGCGCTATCGCGCAATCTTCGGAACCGACCGCTGGAAAAAGCTGGCGGCTAAAGGAGCCCAGACGCAGCGCGTGCTCTGGGCCAGCACCAGCACCAAGAATCCCAACTACAGCGACATCCTCTACGTGGAACACCTGATCGGACAGGACACGGTCAACACCCTCCCGCCCGCGACCGTAGATGCCTTCCGCGATCACGGACGCGCGCACGCCACCTTGACCGAAGATCTGGAATCCGCCGACCAGATCATGAACACCGTCGCCCGGCTCGGCATTTCCATGGATGAAGTCACCGATAAACTGACCGACGACGGCGTTAAGCTCTTCGCCGACGCTTTCGACAAACTCCTCGAGGCGGTCAAGAAAAGCATGCAGCCGCACTAACTCGTCTTCCTTTGTGTCCTCCGTGTCCTCTGTGGTGAAGAACCCCTCCCCACGGTGCGCCCGCGCCCAAAACAGCGTAGAATTCCCCGGCAGACTTTCGACACGAGGTTAAAGGTAATGGCCCAAACAGAGGTGATGCCGGTCGCGCAAGAACCGCTCATCGGCCGCCCCGGCGATCCCTGCGTGATGGTGATCTTCGGGGCCGCGGGCGATTTGACGCGGCGCAAGCTCTTCCCTGCGCTCTACAACCTGGCCCGGCACCAGTTGCTCCCGCGCGAGTTCGCTGTCGTCGGACTGGCCCGCAATCCAATGTCCACCGACGAATTTCGCCAGAAGGTCGCTCAGGACATGAAGGAGTTCGCCACGGGTGATGTTGATCCCAGCCTGTCCGACTGGTTTGTCCGCCATACCCATTACCTCACCGGTGATTTCGGAGACCCGCAGGTGTACTCCCAGTTGAAAGATCTCCTGCAGCAGGTGGACAAAGACCACTCCACGCACGGCAATTATTTCTACTACCTCGCGACCGCTCCGGATTTCTTCGGTTCGATTGTGGAGCAACTGGCGGCTGCCGGCTTGATGGAAGAAAACAAGGAGCAGTGGCGCCGCGCCATCATCGAGAAGCCCTTCGGCCGCGACCTGGAGTCCGCCAAGGCCCTCAACCAACAACTGCTGCGCGTCGCCAAAGAACAGCAGATCTACCGCATCGACCACTACCTGGGCAAAGAAACCGTCCAGAACATTTTGGCCTTTCGCTTCGCCAACGGCATCTTCGAACCCATCTGGAACCGCCGCTACAT
>JAIQET010000045.1 GCA_020073645.1 Terriglobia bacterium
TAGTGCTGAGAAAGCTTGAGACTCACATTGGGCTGCGAGGCAGCGTCCACGTTTCCGCTGGGTCCCTGGAAGCTGTACGCGGGAAGGGGAGGGGGTGCCGTCCCCGAGCCGATCAACGGCACGATGGTGGAATCCAGTCGGAGAGTTCCGTTGGCGAAACCGTTGGCGACCGGAGCGAAAGCTATGTTGAAGCCGGATTGCGCGCCGGAGGCCAGCGCCAGCGGAAGGGCAGGGAGCCCGGAAACGGAAAAAGGACTGGGCGACTCGCCAATTCCGATATTGAAGATCGTGGCCGCAACTGTGCCGGTATTCTGAAGCGTGAAATTCACCTGTCCGGATTGACTAATCATGATCGGGCTGAAGACAACCGCGCCATTCACCCCGAGCTTGACCGTAGCTCCCCCCGACGCATAAGAAAACACGAGATTCGGCCCCAGGCCCTTGCCGGTCAGATTGAAGGTATCGGTGCCGACTGACAGAGACGCCTGCCGTGCTACGGCTTGAGTGGGCGCAAACGTCAGGGTGAATGAAAAGCCAGCGTTGGGCTGCACGATCGCCGGGAGCGCGGGAAGGGCGGTGATGGCAAAGTCAGCACCGTTCAGAATAATCGCCGGCACCGTGCCTGCGACGTTTCCGGCGTTCTTGACCTGAAAGACGGCGCTGCTGGTCTCCCCCACGTTGGTGTCCGGCAGGGGAACGGTCGCGCCAGGCGTAACCGGTGTAGTCTGAGTCCCTTGAACTACCGTATAGACAAACTTGGCGGCACTCAGAGTTCCCACCAGATTGAAGGTGACGCCCCCGCCGCCCGGGAAAGTGACCTGAACCTGACCCGTGTCACTGGCTGCGCCACTGGGCTGGTAGCGAATCTGTAGCTGAAGGGTCTGGTCGGCGCCCACTAAGGCGGGGAACAACGGTAATCCCGAGAACCCGAAAGCCGCTCCGCTGATGGTGACCGACCCGACCTGTCCGGCAACCGCGCTGGTGTTGGTGATATTCAGCGCCGCCTGAGCTACTCCATTTTGGGGAGTTCCCGGGAACGTGATGGTGCCTCCATCCTTCAGCGGGATCACGTTGAGGTTGGTGGGCAAGACATAACTGAAGACAAACGTGGCTTGCTGTTGAGCCGGAGCCAGGGCGGCCAGCGCGAGGCACAACAGGATGCTCCGGATCACTAGACCGGATGGCATCCGCCTTCCCGCTCAGCAATCTATTATGGGCGTATGGCAAAAGCAATGTGGGAGGGCGCTGTCCTCGCCGAAAGCAACCAGACGATTGAGGTCGAAGGCAACCAGTACTTTCCGCCGGACACAATCCAGAAGGAATACTTCAAGCCGAGCCAGCAGCATAGCGTGTGTCCGTGGAAGGGTACGGCCAGTTACTACGACGTCGAAGTGAACGGGAAGAGGAATGCAGGCGCGGCCTGGTATTATCCCGAGCCCAAGCCGGCGGCGAAGCAGATTGCGGGGTATGTGGCTTTCTGGAAGGGTGTGAAGGTGGAGAAATAGTGCCTGTGCCTCGCTTCGCTCGGTTGGACGGGTCAAAGACCCGTCCCCACACGGGCATTGGAAATGAAAAAGGACAGCCCGGAGCCCCCCGAGGCTGTCCCAAACCCTCCCGGTTAGAAGGGCGTGTACTGGAACAAGAGTAGCGGGGAGGTGTTGCAGGAGTATGTCGGCATGATGAATTTCCGGTGAATTTCCCAGGGCCCAATGCTCCGTATCACCTCTTCCTGTGACTCGGCTCGCGGCGGCGTGCCCGGCCGCTGCTATAGTTGATTTTGGGGGCAGCACTCCCGCCAGGAGGACCCATGACCCGCAAAATCGAGCAATCGCGCAAACTGCAACGCCGCGCCGAACAGATGATTCCCGGCGGTGTGAACTCGCCGGTGCGTGCGTTTCGGGCGGTGGGCGGCGAGCCGCCATTCATTGTGCGCGGCGCGGGTTCCCATCTTTGGGATGCGGACGGCAACGAGTACATCGATTACATCGGGTCCTGGGGGCCACAGATCCTCGGTCACGCCGCGCCATTGGTGGTGGACGCGATCACGAATGCGGCAAGAAATGGAACCAGCTTCGGCGCCTCCACTCCGGCCGAAGCTGACCTGGCAGAGATTGTGCTGTCGGCCTTCCCTCATATGCAGAAGGTGCGGTTTGTCAGTTCGGGGACGGAGGCGACCATGTCTGCGATCCGCCTGGCCCGGGCTTACACCAAGCGCAAGTACATTGTGAAGTTTGAGGGCTGCTATCACGGGCACGCGGATGCGCTGCTGGTGAAGGCGGGTTCGGGTGTGGCCACGCTGGGGATTCCTGGGTCGGCGGGCGTGCCGGAAGAGTTCACCCAGTTCACGCTGGCTCTGCCCTTCAACGACACCGACGCGCTGGAGCAGGCGTTCAAGAAATTCCGTCACCAGATTGCGTGCGTCATCGTAGAGCCGGTGGTCGGAAACATGGGCTGCGTGCCCCCGGCGCGCGGGTATCTCGAGGGGCTGCGCGCCATCACCGAGCGGGACAAGACCCTGTTGATCTTCGACGAGGTGATGACCGGCTTCCGCCTGGCGTTTGGTGGGGCGCAGGAGCTGTACGCAATCCATCCTGACCTGACGACCATGGGCAAGATTATCGGCGGTGGCCTGCCGGTGGGCGCGTATGGAGGTCCTTCCGAGATCATGGACCTGGTGGCACCGCTGGGCCCGGTGTATCAGGCCGGCACGCTTTCGGGAAATCCGCTGGCCATGGCGGCGGGGCTGGCGACGCTGCGTCACCTGAAGGAGCACAAGAAAGAGATCTACCCGCGGCTCGACAAGTTGAGTGGAGAGCTGGCAGCGGGCGTGGCCCTGGCCGCGAAGGAAGCCGGGGTGCCCATCTGCTACAACCGCGTGGGCTCGATGTTTACCTGGTTCTTCGCGCCCTGTCCGGTGACCGATTGGAACTCGGCGGCGAAGTCGGATACGGAAGCCTTCGGGCGATTCTTCCGGGCGATGCTGGAGAATGGCGTGTACCTGCCGCCGTCGCAGTTCGAGGCGGCGTTTCTGAGCGCTGCGCATACGGAAGAGGACATTCAGCAGACGATTGCGACGGCGAAGCAGGCATTTGCACTGGCCCACGCGTAAACATGGCTTGAGGAGCCGGTGCTAGTGTGGGACCGGGTCTGTGACCCGGTCAGGCGGTGCGCCAGCACCGCAGGGTTTCCCTTAGATAGGCAAGCACCGAGGGCGCCGCCTCGCCGGGTCAAAGACCCGGCGCCACACGTTCTCTACCCTGGCTGACAACTGACCTTGCCATCATGCCCGGAATCGTTACGAACTCATAACCGTCCGCCTTGTAGCGAACGATCAGCCGATCCGTCGCCGTGACCGTGTATGCGCGATCGGCCCCGGCCGCCAAGTGACCGCCGTCATGCAGCAGGATCACGTCACCACCGCGGACCTGCCTTGTGACCTTGTGTTCAATGTGCTCGGCCGAGGGGGCGTTCCAGTCGTAGCCGGTCACGCTCCACATCACAGGATCGAGTCCGAGAGACCGCGCGATACGCATTACAGCCGGCCGGCGTCCGCCGAAGGGGGGCCGGAACAGGTTGGAGTGTTCGCCCACCGCGTCGGTCAAGGCACGCTGACAGTCCACAAGCTGGGTCCTGATGGCGGCGGCGGGTTGAAAAATCAGCAGGGGGTGGGTGAAGGTGTGATTGCCTACGACGTGCCCTGCCTTCACCAGTTCGCGAACGATATCCGGCCGCTGCTGCACGTAGCGGCCGATCAGGAAGAAGGTGGCTCGGACGTCGTGCTTCGCCAGGACCTCCAGCAAGCGCAGCGTGTGCGGATCGTTGGGACCGTCATCGTAAGTGAGCGCCAACCGCTTCGATCCGCGCCCGAGGCCGGTGAATGTCTTGCCATACCACTGCCCAGTCGGGGCCATGGACTGATAGCCGGCGGCAGAAGCGGCAGCAGCAGCGACGGCGGTGAGGGCTAGGCCGAGCATGCAAGAATTCTAATTGCCGATTGTCAATTTCCAATTGCCAATTTGGTCGAGAGCCCAAGCCAATTGGCAACTGGCAATCGGAAATTGAAAATTGGGGTTAACTCTTCCCGCAATTGCCTCGCAGCCGGTTCCGAGCTATGCTGCCACTGTCCCCTCGAACCCATGGCCAATCTTTTTGAGCTGCCCCGTTACATTTCAGTGGAAGGTCCCATACGAGTCGGCAAGACCACCCTGGCACGAATCCTGGCCGAGCGACTGAATGCGCAGCGGGTTATGGAGCCCGAGGACAACCCCTTTCTCGGCGCTTTCTACGAGGGTGAGCGGGGCGCGGCATTCCAGGCACAGTTCGCCTTTCTGATTCGCCGCTTTGAGCAGCTCCGCGCCCTTGACCTGGGCCCGCACTCGCAGAAAACCGTGGTCGCGGATTTCATCATCGAGAAGGACAAGCTGTTCGCCTGCCTGAATCTCACCGACCAGGAACTCGATACTTACAACCGGTATTACAACTACTTCCGCGAGCAATTGCCGACGCCCGACCTGGTGATCTATCTGCAGGCCACGCCCGAGGTGCTGAAGAAGCGCCTGAAGAAAAAGAACGCGGCCGGAGATAAAGCGATCAACGAAGACTACCTGCAAGAAGTGATCAAGGCCTACGAGCACTTCTTCTTTCACTACACGTCTTCGGACCTGCTGATCGTGAACACTTCGGACATTGACTTCGTGGAACGCAACGAGGATCTGCAAGAGCTGCTGCGAAAGGTTTCCGCGCCGATCAAGGGGACGCAGTACTTCTTGCCGCTGGGGAGCACGGAAGCGGCCAGCGCGTAGGACCAGTCGTTGGTCGGTTGTCGTTGGTCGTTGGTTCTTTCACTTTTCATACCGCGGTAACGAATACACTGCCAGCTGCCTTCCCACGTTTGCAAACTCGGGATCGGCGGTGACCAACCAGGCGCCGCGTTCGATGGCCAACTCGGCGGCGAAGGCGTCAGCGTAACCCAGGCTGTGCTTTTGCTTGAGCGCGCCCGCCCGGGTTGCTCGCTCCCGATCTACTGCGATGACCGCAATGGGCAACTCTTGCAGCCTGGCGTCGGCTTCGCGGGCCTTCACTTCGCCGTGATACCGCCACTCCAGATAAAAAACCTCGCCCCAGTTAACCGCTGACATCAGCAGTGGCAGGTCCGAGCGTATGGCCTCGCTCAGCAACCGCTGCACCTTCTCAGAGACACTAAGACGTCCTTCAAAGTAGCCGATCAGGGCGTTGGCATCGAGCACGTAGCGGCGGCTTCTGGAGCGAAGATAAGGAGACACTACTTCTCTCTCCGGCGCTCACGCTCTCGTTCTTCAAAGGACGCCTCGAAGACGGAAGGTTCGCCCGGCGCTGGCCTCAGAAATCCCATGATCTCGTTCAGCCGCTTCTCGGTAATTGGAGTCAGTATCAGCCTGCCTTGTTCTTCGCGCCACGTGGCGGGAGTGCCTTTTTTCAGCCCGAACTGTTCGCGCAACTCTGCGGGGATAACGACCTGCCCCTTGGAGCTGATGGTCGTGCGGTAAGATGTCATGCCTGTATCTTACCATTAAGTAAGACACAAATCAAATCGTCTTACGAAGCGGGAGCCAGCGTCAAAACGACCATCGACCAACGACCGTTTTGCGGCTACAATACCCCCAGCAACACCCAAGATGCATACAGGCTCTATCCGCTGCGGCGGAGGGGCACTGGAGGACATCGTGAGTCTCACACCAATCGGCGAACCTCGCCACAAGATTACGGTCGCTTCCCTTCGCGAAAAGAAACTTCAGCACGAACCCATTACCTGCCTGACCGCCTACGACTATGCCAGTGCGCGCCTAGTGGATGAGGCGGGGATCGACATTGTGCTGGTCGGCGACTCGCTGGCCATGACCATGCTCGGCTATGAGAACACGCTCACGGTCACGGTTGACGAAATGCTGCACCATACGCGCGCTGTGCGACGGGGCGTCAAAAACGCGTTCCTGGTCGCGGACATGCCTTTTGGCTCGTATCACCTTGGCGTGGACGAGGCGGTCCGGAACGCGTCCCGGTTCGTGAAAGAGGCGGGAGCCGAGGCGGTAAAGATCGAAGGCGGCGAAAAGCGGGCGGACCTGATCTGCTCCATCATTGACGCCGAGATTCCGGTCACCGGGCACATTGGACTGACGCCGCAGTCGGTCAACGTCATGGGCGGCTTCAAAGTCCAGGGCAAGACGCTGCCGGCGGTCGAGCAGCTCATGCGCGACGCCGTCGCTCTCGATCGCGCGGGGGTGGCTTGCATCTACCTGGAAGGCATTCCACGGGAAGTTGCGGCCATGATCACGGCGGAGGTGCAGACCCCGACCATCGGCATCGGCGCCGGGCCAGACTGCGATGGCCAGGTGTTGGTGTTCCACGATATCCTCAACCTCACGTTCGGACCTGCCGCCAAGTTCGTGCGGCGGTATGCGGATGCAGCAGCGCTCATTAGCGAGGCCGTGCAGGCGTTCCGGGCCGACGTGGTTTCGCGGCAGTATCCGTCGGACCAGGAGTCGTACCATCTGCCGAAAGATACCCAGGCGGCGCTGGATACGGTGCTGGAGCGCAAACATGCCATGCGGAGGTAAGACCCGTCCTTGAAGATGCGCTCGCGGCTGATTGTTCCCCTGCTGATTACGCTGGCTTTCATCTCCTGCACATCGAAGAAAGGGGGCCCGGCAGCGTTGGAAGCGGATGCTTCGGCGCGAATCCAGGCGATCCCTGCCGCTGATCCTCAGAAGTATCACGACGTGCGGGAGTCCAAGGCCTGGCGGAATCCCTACTTGATTGTGAAGCCGGACGGTGTCGCCCTGCTGGACGTCGCCAACCACGAAGAGCGCTACATCAATCCCAACGAGCTGACCCAGGTTCTGGCCCAATTGCCACAGTCCGCGTGGCCCTACGGGCGAGTGGTTGCGGTTGCCGAGAGTGGGATTGCAAGCTCTGACGAGGATAAGGCCCGAATTCGGAAGAACCGGGCCATCGTGGCGGGAACCTTGGAGAGCGTACACGTCGTGATCAATTGGATTCCGTCCGCCTGAGACCCATGGCAACCCGCCTACAGACAATGAAACTCTGCAGCACGGTGGCGGCCATGCGGTCTGCTTGCCGGACAGTGCGCGGCGCGGGCAAGCGCCTGGGTTTCGTCCCCACCATGGGTGCGCTGCATGAGGGACATCTTTCGCTGGTGCGAGCGGCGAAGGCGCGGTGCGATGTGGTGGCGGTTTCGATTTTCGTGAACCCTGCCCAGTTTGGCCCGAAGGAAGATCTCTCGCGGTATCCGCGGCCCTTCGAGCGCGACCACGAGTTGCTGGAGCAGGAAGGCGTGGAACTGCTGTTCGCGCCGCCGGTGGAGGAGATGTATCCGGCGGGTGCAGTCACCTACGTGACGGTCGAGGGGCTGAGCGAGAAACTCTGCGGGAGATCGCGCCCCGGCCACTTCCGTGGAGTCACGACGGTGGTCGCGAAACTCTTTCACATCATCGAGCCGGACGCGGCCTTCTTCGGACAGAAAGATGCGGCCCAGGCCACCATCATCCGCCGCATGGTGCGCGACCTGAATCTGCCGCTCGAAGTCGTAGTCTGCCCCATCGTGCGCGAGCCCGACGGCCTGGCCATGAGCTCGCGTAACGCCTACCTGGACGGCCAGCAGCGGAAATCGGCGCTGGTGCTATCGCGTTCCCTGAAAGAGGTACAGAACCTCTTTGATCGCGGTGAGCGGAAGGCAAGCCGGCTGATCGAAGCGGGCAAGCAGATTTTCGCGCAGGAGCCTTCGGTGCGGCTGGATTACTTCGAGATTGTGGACCCGGATACGCTGGAGGAAATCAGCGAAGTGCGCGGGCCTGCGCTGGTGGCGGTGGCTGGGTTTGTGGGCAATACCAGGCTGATCGATAACATCGTCTTGCCGGGTTAACCATTCGGACACACCCACGTGGCACGGGCGGAATGCCCGTCCTCCCTCGGTATATCTTGCCCACAAGCCAACTCACAAATGGCCGTTCGGGAGAGTTGGCGACACTGCTGATTACAACAGCTGCAGAGGGGCATGTCCAAGAGCATCCAGTTAGGTGGACCCGCCGTTCCGCGTCAAGAACTGTCAGTAACGGAGATTAGCTCCAAAGTCAGGATTTGCACCTGAGAGCACCGCAGAGCGCCACTGACCTAATTTTCCATCATCGTCCGTCCAAAACTTACCGCATAAATCAAAATACTCCAAAACTGATTTGCGCTCGCCTTTTTCAAGCAGCTCCTTCGCAAGCATCATGTTCGGACCAAAAGTGTCGAGATGGGGATTGCCTTTTACCGTGGCGGCTTTCAGAAGGAATGCTGAGGCGGCCGCGACATTCCCCTGTCGCAGGGCAATCCTGCCGAGCACGATGTTACCGTAATGAATTGCGTCTGCGTTGCTGTCAGCATAGTCGGGTCTGTCAGCAAGACTCAGCACTTCTTTAGAATAGGCAGCCGCCCGTTCGTACTCCCCTGCTTCGAATGCGGCTTGAGCTGCTTCAGGTAGATCATTCAACTGGTCACGCGGATCATGCGTATCCCTCAAGGCCTGTTCAAATACTTTGAGAGACTTTGCGGCCATCCTCGTGACTTGCTCGGCGGTGGAAGAATGCCTTGCATCTCTCCAATAGTGCCCGGCTAGGGAGAAAGCGATATCGTGATTCGCAGGATCGATCGCGTAAGCTCGCTCAAGTAAGTCTTCGGATTGTTTCCAGTCATTGGCCCAAAAGAAGAACTGGCCTGCATTATACAGTATGCGGCTATCTGTGGGTCTGGCGTGCGCGTGTTGCAGCCACAACTTCCCTCCCTGCTGCAGCCCCTCGGGATCACGACCATCTGGGTCGAACGCTGCTTCATGGGAACTTGCAAAATTCGATGCAGGTTGGTGTTCAATGACCCACAAAACGTGTTCTCGACGGTTCGCTAGCTCCTCAGGCGTCAGGCCATCCTTATAAATCTTGAAACTGTAGAATGCCAACAGCTCAATCCGGTCGGCAAAGCTGCCTGGATCAGATTTCAGATCCCGTTCCAGCCTGTCAGCGTCTTGTTTTGAGAGTTGCGTGCCGCGGGCGAAATAAATAAACGAAAGACGGTCTACTAACTGATTGCGAAGAGCGCGGTAACCGACTACAACAGAAGCCACAGCAAAAAGAGATATGGCCGAAAGAACCAAGATTGTTCGACTTGTCTTAGTGGTTCTCATCTTAGCTAGTCATAATACTCTAGGGAACGGACGTGCACATTCCGAAGACAGTTGGCCACAATCGCTGTTGCACCAGCACGCCTGGTTCCTTGCTTATGAGATGAGTTGATGAGTTCTACTTCCTAACGGTCGGATACTGAATTCCCAACTGCTCCATGTAGGTTTTGTACTTCGCCGGATCGTAATAGTACTTCCGCATCTCCGGCAGAAACTTCTCCATCTTTTCCTTGTTCAGTTCAACCGCGGGCTGGTCTTCCGGGGCGATGAGCGGGGTGTACTTCTGGTCCTTGGTCTGGACGTTGTTGAAGTAATCCCACGCTTGTTTGACCAGGTCCGGAGAGAGCAGGAAATCCAGCGCGGTAGTGGCCTGCGCCTTGGCGCCGGCGGTCGAGCCTTTGTGGGCGATGGGGGTCGCCATGGATACGCCATTTGCCCAGCTATGGCCGGGCAGCTTGGGGATGTTGGCGGGATAACGCAGATAGACCGTCGGCGCTACCCAGGAAATGTCAGCGATGTCGTCGGATCCGCCCTGCTCGGTTGCCGGCGAGGGCGGCTTGAGCGGGTCAACCTTGGTCTTCAGGCCTTCCACCTTGGCGCCAATTTCCTTTTGCAGGGCCTTGGCGAGAGTCTGGTCGGCCTCGCTCCATTGCGGCATACCGATGCGCTCGATGTTTTTCTGCTGGGCTTCCGCGACGACCTTGCTGAAGTGCGGAGGCCAGGCCGAGCCCACCAGACGCCGGGTCACGGTGGTGCCGGTCATCATGGTTGCGGCTTGCGCCATGGTGTTGCCCAGGTCGTACATGTCCTTGATGTGGGGGTAATCGAGCTCCCGGAAGAAGTACCAGACGGCGGCTTCCGAGGGCACCACGTTCGGCTGGTCGCCGCCGTTGATGATGACGTAATGAGAGCGTTGCTCGAGCCGCAGGTGTTCGCGGCGGAAATTCCAGCCGGTGTCCATCAGCTCGACTGCATCCAGCGCGCTGCGGCCGTCCCAGGGGGCGCCCGCGGCGTGGGCGGCTTTGCCATGAAAGAAGTACTGCACCGAGACCAGGCCTTGCGGCGCGAAACTCTGCCCGTACTCGGTGCCAAAGGAGTCATCCACGTGTGCGCCCAGCACGATGTCCGCGTCTTTGAACAAGCCGGCGCGCACATAAAACGCCTTGGTGCCGACCAGTTCCTCCGCGACTCCGGGAAAAACCTTCAGCGTACCGGCGATCTTGTATTTGTCCATTAGCTCGCGCAAAACCAGGGCGGCCGTCACATTCACCGCCTCACCTGCGTTGTGGCCTTCACCGTGGCCGGGGGCGCCCTCGACGATGGGATCGTGGTAGGCCACGCCGGGCTTCTGCGAAGCTCGCGGGATGCAGTCGATGTCGGCGATGAAGTCAATCACCGGTTTGCCCGATCCGTAGGTTGCAACCCAGGCGGTGGGAATGCCCGCAACAGCGCGCTCCACCTTGAATCCATTCTTTCCCAGGACGCCGGTCAGGTAGCGCGAAGTCTCGAACTCCTGGAATCCCAACTCGGCATAGCTGAAGATCTGGTCCACCATCTGCTGCGTGAAGGTTTGGCG
Organism: Terriglobia bacterium; assembly: GCA_020073645.1. Classification (GTDB taxonomy): domain Bacteria; phylum Acidobacteriota; class Terriglobia; order Terriglobales; family Acidobacteriaceae; genus JAIQET01. The sequence goes on from JAIQET010000045.1 coordinate 10,788, forward strand.
GCGGTCGATTTCCTGGATAGCTTCATTCTTCAAGGCGTCGAGGTTCGGCTGCCCCTGTGACCAGGCGGACATACCGAGAAAGACGGTTACGGCAAGCACGAGCATCTTGCAGTGGCGCATTTGCGGGCTCCCGGGAATGAGGTGGACGGCAAGCAGACAAGATAAACCACGAAGGCCACGAAGGTACACGAAGGAAAGCCGGTTCTCAGTTTGGTCAAACTCAACTAGCCTCATCCTGAGCGAAGCTTGGGCACGCACCCGCGTGGACAAGCGGAGTCGAAGGACCCCTGGGGCGCATCCACTTCTTCGATGTCTCGGGGAATTCTCCCTGGGTGCTGACAGTACGGCGCGGGCAATCCAGGGAGAATGCCTTGGCGCGGAGTTGGTAGATCGGGCGGAGTAGGGGTCCTTCGACTGCGCAGCAGCTTCGCAATGCGAAGCTGCCACTTCGCTCAGGATGACAATTGTAAAAGGCCTAGAGTTGACGCTACCAAACTGGCTAGAAGTGCACTCTGGGCCCGGAAACGAAGAGATTGTCCGCAAGGATGTAGCGCAGGGGAAGCACTGCCGCCTTGGTGATGCCGATGCGCCGGGTGCGCAGCACGCGTGGTGGACGGAAGCCGTCGTCGGCGATCCACAAGCCGGAGCGTGTTGTGGTCAAGTCTTTTCCGTTGTCGCGCTGGCGCGTGATGGCGAACGCTGCGGCCAGCCGTCCCGGCCCGCTGGTCAGGAGGCGCAGATCGCGCGGACGGTTGATGGAAACCCCTCGCCGCCGCGCCATCTCCTGGATTCCGGCCAGCGGCTCCAGCGCCCGAAACAGGACTCCTCCGGCGACCCCGTCGGGCAGGGTGGAGACGTTCAGGCAGTAATGGTTGCCGTAGATGAAATACACGTAGGCCCGGCCGGGAGGTCCGAACAGTACGGCGTTGCGCGGGGTGCGCCCGGCGGCGGCGTGGGCGGCGGGGTCACCCTCGCCGAGATACGCTTCAACCTCCACGATGCGGGCGGCCAGCAGTTTCCGGCCCTGTCGCCGCACCAGGACTTTGCCCAGCAGGTCGCGGGCGACGCGGCGCGGGTCCCGATTGAAGAAAGCGGGCGGCAATGGTTTCCCGAATTGGTTGGCGATTTTCATTGCCGGCTTCGGAATCAAGCTTGGCACAGTGTCATTCCCATAAAGTTCTGCTATGTTGTGGCTATCGGGGCGCCACTCCAATGTACTGCACCACATTCTAAGGAGGATTTATGCTCGGGAGACTGCTAAAGATCGCTCCGGTGCTTCTGCTGCTGACTATGGCAGCGGCACAAACCATCCCTTCCGGTACCAAGCTGACGGTGAGAATGGGACAAGAGATCAGTTCAGGAAGCGCCACCGCGGGCGAGAAATTCGACGCTACGCTGGCGCACGATCTGGTGGTGAACGGGAAGACCATCGCCAAAGCGGGTGCGCCAGTACGGGGCAAAGTTACCTACGCCAAGTCCAGTGGACGGCTGCACGCGCCGGGCGAGCTCACACTGCGGCTGACGTCGGTGGAAGTTAACGGCAAAATGTTGCCCATTTCAAGTTCTGCCTATCACGCCAAGGGCAAGAGCCATACCAAGAGCAATGCCACCAAAATCGGGGGTGGCGTGGGCGCCGGTGCGCTGATTGGAGCGCTGGCCGGGGGCGGTAAAGGCGCCGCGATCGGGGCAGTTGTGGGCGGCGCGGCGGGTACAGGCGTAGCCGCAGCCACGGGGAAGGAAGAAGCCGTAGTTCATTCCGAGACGGCGATTAGCTTCACCACCACGAGCACGGCAACTCCCAAATAGGAATCGTGTGGACAGGGCGGGTCAGAGACCCGCCCCACACGGTTCTCAGGCCGCGCTCTTCAGGTACGCCAGCACCCCTTCGGCGTGCCCGTCCGCCTTCACGTTGTTGAAGACGTGCGCAATTTTGCCGTCCGGCCCGATCACAAACGTGATGCGCGCGATCCCCTTCACTTTCTTGCCGTACATGTTCTTTTCTTTGATCACGCCGAAGGCCTCGCAGACCTTCTTATCGGTGTCGGCTAGCAAGGTGAAAGGTAAACCGTATTTTTCCTGAAATTTCTTCTGCGCTTGCGGCGGGTCAGCAGACATGCCCAGGATCACGGCACCTGCGTTCTGCAACTTCTTGTATGCGTCACGGAACCCGGACGCCTCTATGGTTCAGCCGGGAGTGTCGGCCTTCGGGAAAAAGAACAGCACCACCGTCTTACCTCGAAAATCCTTGAGGGATACGTTTTTCCCATTCTCGTCAGGCAAAGTGAACTCGGGGGCCTTATCATTAACATCCATGGCATTTTCTCCGTTACGCCAACCGTTATACCGCAGTGCAGGCCGGGGCGTCATCCTCGCCGTTCTGGCTTTGATCCTGGCGCAAATTGGGGCTGCGCAGTTTGCCCGCAAAGAAACCGCGAGCAAGGGACCTCGGGCCCTGGCGCTGATTGAACTGGCCCCGAATGGCAAGGCCCACTTGATCCCGGTCACGATACTGTACGACGGCCAGTTCTACGATGCCAGCGCGTACAAGGCCTCTCCGGTGCCGATGGCGCTGGAGTCGGGCACGGTCTATGAAGGGGAACGCACCGGAGTTTCGCAAGGCCTGTTCACCGTGGGGGGCGCACTCCAGGTGAAGAATTCATGGATCGGGGATGGGACGTGGCGGCCTGCGGGTTCGGCGCCGGCAAAGAAAGCTTTCGCTCCCTCGAAGCCCGTGGAAGAGGACCTGGACGCACCCCCAAAGTTGAGACGGAGCCCGGAAAAGCCCAAGACACCGGAGCCGTCAGCTCCGCAACCTGCTGCTCCGCAAGCAACACCGCTAGCGCCGGTGCCTGCTCCCGCGGCCGCGGCGCCTGCGGCGGTCGAAGAAGACCGCGACCGCCCGGTTCTGCGCCGCGGCCAGCAGACGCACCCGCCAGGGCGGTCGCCCACCGAGGCTCCGGTAACGCAGGCCAAGGCATCGCCATCCGGGCCCAAGAAGCCTTCCACTGCGGCATCAGGCGCGATACAGGTCTTCCCCGCAATCTCCGATGCCCGTGGTCCCGAGCCATTGCCGTACACGTACGATCTGAAGCCGGAAGAAGAGCAGCAGTTCCGCCAGAAGATGCTGGGGTTGGCTGCCGACGAGGTGCGGGCTCGCACCAAGCTGCTGGCCTCGGAATCGATCGAGCCAGCGCCGCTCTCGCGAACTCCTCCGCGAGGCAAGGCCGCTGCCAAGCCTCCGCAGCCCAGCTTTGATGATGTCCAACTGCGTGTATTCGACCTTACGAGCAATAATGAGCCGGTTCTGGTGCTGACGGCGAAGGCGCGGATGCCGCAACGCCCGAACACAACCGGTGCGGAATTGCAGTATCTCGTCACACTGGTCGCTCGGAACGACATCTACGGAGAACTGCACAAAATCCTGGCCAACGTGACCGACACCCAGCACCTGGATGTAGTGCCGCGCCTGGAATTGATTGACGCAGTCGACGCCGACGGGGACGGTCGCGGAGAACTGCTCTTCCGCCAGGTCTCCGATGCGGGCAGCGCCTTTGTCATTGACCGCGTGATTGGCGACCAGCTGTACACCCTGTTTCAGGGCACGCCGGAGTGACCCATTGTTGATTTTGTGATTGTTGATTGTTGATTGAAAGCACCAGATGGGCTGCATCTCCACTGGATTTTGATTCAACAATCAAGAAAGCAACAATTCCCACCGGTGGTGAAAACTCCCCAAGCCGTTTACAATCTGCAGCCAACTTCGCCGGGGTGAAAACAAGATGCGCAAAGTCTGGATTCTTGTTATCGCGATGCTGTTCGCCTCCCTTTTGACGACCGCCCAGGACCGGGACTTCAGCAAAGTGGAGATGAAGGTCACCAAGGTTTCCGGCAACGTGTACATGTTGCAGGGAGCGGGCGGAAATATCGGCGCTTCGATTGGCGACGACGGCATCGTCATCGTCGACGATCAGTACGCCCCTTTGGCAGACAAAATCAAAGCCGCGCTCAAGGGCATCACCGACAAGCCGGTGCGCTTCGTGATCAACACCCATTATCACGAGGACCATACCGGCGGAAATGCGATCTTCCAGCAAAACGCGCCCATCATCGCTCAGGACAACGTGCGCAAGCGCCTGGAGGAAGGCGGCACGGCAGGCAATTACGGCGGCGTCAATTTTCCGGCCAAGCCGCAACCCAAAGACGCGCTGCCTATCATCACCTTTGAGCACGATGTCACTGTACATCTGAACGGCGAGGACATCCGTGCCCTGCACTTTCCCAGCGGGCACACCGATGGCGACAGCGTGATCTTCTTCCCCAAGTCGAACGTAGTGCACATGGGCGACGACTTTGTAACCTACGGGTTTCCGTTCATTGACCTGAGTGGCGGCGGCAGCGTGGAAGGGATGATCTCCGCGCTGGAACAGATCATTCCCAAGTTGCCGGCGGACGTGAAAGTCATTCCAGGCCACGGGCCCCTCTCAAACCTCGACGACGTTCGCCGCTTCGTGACCATGCTGAAGGACACCAAAGCGGTGGTCGAAAACGGCATCAAGCAAGGCAAGTCGCTGGACCAGTTGAAGCAGGAAAACGTGCTGGCGCCGTGGCAGAAGTGGTCGGGAGACTTTATTACGAGCGAGCAGTGGCTGGTGACGCTTTACAACGATCTGACGGGGAAGAAAAGCGGAGAGTTCATCAAACACAATTGACCGCGGTGTGCCCTCGCCCGCGCCTAGGCTGCTGGGGATCCTTCGCTCCGCTCAGGATGACCGCTCCGGGGCTCAGACGCCCCGGAAAACGCGGTCACTTCTGTGTCATCACCAGTTCGCCGTTCTCGACCTTGATGCCGCCCACGTTGTCGGGCAGCTTCAGGCGGTCGCGCTGCCCGGCGAGCTTCCTTTGCAGGGCGTCGTTCACCAGAGACACGGGAATGCTCAGATCGCCAACCTTGAATTCGGTCGGGTCGAAGGTGGCGTAGCCGTCCTTTGATCCCAGGTGACCCGCGAGCGTGATGTAGACCGTCTTTCCGCCGATCTCGGCTACGAACTGGCCGCGGGCAATGTCGCCATCGAAGTTCACCTGATAGTCCTTGATGTCGGGCTGCCCCGGTGCGACCGTCGCATCGGGCGATGACAGAGACGCGTCCGAGGCGGGCTGCGCCGCGATGGCTGCGGGAAGAGCCCCCGCCGCCTGCGCCAGTGCCGCGCTCACTTCGTCCGAAGTAAGGTGGACCTCGGCGGGAGGCTGCCCTGCGTCTCTCGGCTGATCCAACTGCTGCAGCTTTTCCTGAAACGACTGGGCGTTCGCCGCGGTGACCGCCGGCGGCTGCGGTGTCGCCACCGGCTGCGGCCTCTTCAGGACAAGCACGAGGGCAATGACGGAAGCGCCAAGAGTGGCGATGCTGATGATACGGTCAATTTTCATGGCCTGACCTCGCGGCAGCGCCGGGGACGCGCATCGTCTATGGTACTGGCCTTGGAATCCCGCCTCACATGACGGAAGTTGCTGGCCGGTGGGAGATTACGCCGGGTTATCCGCGTCTATGCTGCGTTCCCGCACCTGCTCGGAAGTCAACCCGTATAAGGGCGGAGTGGGAACGCCCAGCATGGCGAGATAAATGTAGATCTGGCCGCGATGGTGGATCTCATGTTCCACCATGGCCCGGAGCCATTTCCAAACGGTGATCGAAGCGCCGTCCGGTGTGGTGCACTTGCGGTTCAGGTCTTCGCTGCTTAGCCGGGAGATGATCTCGACCGATTCGCGATGCAAGCGCTCCATGAACATCACAACTTCCTGGTAGCCATCGGCAAGTTCCTTGCCGCAGCCAGCATAACGGCTCGGCTTGTTCTGGATGGTTTCGCCAAACATATAGCGCTCGATCGCCGCCATGTGACGAACCAGGTCTCCCAGGGTGAACTTGCCTTCGCGGTAAGACCAGTCGAGCTTGTCAGGAGGAATGCAGCGTACCACCCGCATGGTTCTCTGGTGGACCTTGTCGAGGTAGTCGAGGAAGAGGTTGAGGTTCTGGATCTGCATATGCGAGTCAGAGTGGTCCCAAGCCGTCCTTAACGCGATGGGGTTCGGGAATTGCCACTCGAGACTGGTACTGGAAGAACCGCGTACTTAGATGTTCCAGATAGTGGCACTGAATGATCGAACGACGCCGGGTGCCTAGCTTGAGCTGTTCATATATGTCGGCGGTCGGAACTGTAAAATGTCTTTTGAAGTCCAAAACGAGGCTGTCGGCGCCCTCTCCGATAGCGTCCTCCGCGGGTTTGATTTTGCTCAGATAGTGGTAACGCTCCAAGTTGTTTTGGGTTAGTTGCTTCCAGATGTTGCCCATCTTGGGCTCTTGTCGGTAGGCAGTGGCAGAAAAGGCTTCACACAGCAGCACCGAATCCAGCATCAGCTTGTGGTCGGGGTCTGCGCTGAACCGCGTGGTGAAGTCCTGGGTGAGATCGCAGTCCTGAGAAAACACGACCGCGAACGGATGTCTAATAATCTCAGCCTGTGGAGACTCGTTAGACCATGCGGCGCCTGGAATCGGCACAAGCTGACGGAGATCACTGATGACCTCGCACTGCCGCAGCGGACCAGCGGCGGTTGACGGGGCATAAACGTCTCCTTCAGCCAATTTACTCCTCAGGTAAGTCTAAGCCGGGTCTCTCGTAGGTATCCCGAACCCTTGTCTGCACTACGCTGGTGGTCGGGAGAAGGTTTGCCGTAGTGGAGGGAGCACAATAAAAGTTGAAAAGATCGACAGCCGACTCTGCCAATTCCTCCAGCCCTTTCTCTGGAGTCACGTCGACCAAGTAATGGCAAAGAGCGCGCCACACGATCGCCTGTTGCTCCAAAGTTGTCTGTGGATCAGCCCCGAAAGTTACCCCGTGGGTGAATCTGGCTCCCTTGACCGGTTGCTGCCAACCAAAACCAATGACCGTACCATCAGCTAACAGGTGCTTGGGACTCGACAGGTGTAGGTTCCATAGCCCGATGTAGTCGTTCAGCGATGCACCACCTGAAGAGATCCCCGGAGCTTCTGTTAAAGGTGTCCAGTCTTTGGACGACGTCCTTAACTTCAACTCGCTGCTCGGTAAAGAAGTCATTGTCAATTAAATAGCCCTCCTCGGCTCCATCCGCGATCCTCGCTATCCCATGATAGATACGGACACGCGAATTCTCATTCAGCCGAACTATCAAAGTGTGTTCCGTATCGTCCAGGGCATTCGCGATCTGGGTTTCCATCTCAGGAGCAATGTATGACTGGATCAGTTCGTTCCAGCCGACACCCGTAAGGCCCAGGCGCGATCTTTGAATAAGGTTGATATACCTGAGACCCGCTCGCTGGAAAAAAGACGGGCCGTAAACGGCCACGAGAGCCTCAAATGGTCCAACAAAGCGAGTGCGGAATTGCTCCCAGCGCTTGTAGTCGGAGCAGCCCAAAGCAATGGCATCCTTGGACAAACTAAGCTTCCAAACCTGATCCGCAGACACGAACTCGTACTGCCTGGCCACCTTAATCTGGAGACCGATTCGCACCATTTTCGCCGCATCTTGCGGGAAGGGCAGGTTCAGCGGTTGTGCTTCACTGAACAGTGGGTAGTCGCTACGCACCGCCTCTTGAAAGACAGATGGCAGTTCGGCTTCAATCTTCAGAATTGGCGGAAACCGCAGCTGACAGACAACCTGGTTCAGGGGATTCTTCTGATAGATTACGCGTTGTGACGACGGGAAAGCCATTTGCAATTGAATTAAGAGATTAACACAGGGGTGGACTCGGGCGCATTTATGGAACAGTTTCCCATCCAGCTACCCTTCCAGCTTCTTCGCCAGCAGTTCATTCACCAACTGCGGATTGGCCTGGCCCTTGGACGCCTTCATCACCTGGCCGACGAAGAATCCCATCACGGTCTTCTTGCCGCCGCGGTATTGCTCGAGCTGTTTGGGATTGGCGGCGATGACTTCCTCAATGATCTTCTCGATCGCCGAGGTGTCGGTGATCTGCTGCGGCTTTTCCTTCTCGTAAACGGCCGGGAAGTCCTGGTTGCGCTCGAAGCAGAGGTCGTAGAGGTCCTTCAGCATCTTGCCCGAGATTGCTCCGCTTTCGACCAGATCGGCTGACATAGCAACACCCTTCATCGAAATCGGCGACTGCTCGATCTCCAGGCCCTTGGCCTTCAGGCGTCCCATGAGCTCGCTCTGCACCAGATTGGCCACACGCTTGGGGTTCTTCGCTGCTTTGGCCGCGGCTTCGAACTGGTCGGCTAGCGCCTGGGTCGAGGTCAGCACCTGGACGTCGTATTCGGTGATGCCGTAATCCGCGACCATGCGCTTGCGCCTCGCCTCGGGCATCTCCGGAAGAGTCTTGCGGATCTCCGCCTGCCACTTCTCGTCCACCACCAGCGGAAGGAGATCGGGCTCGGGGAAATAGCGGTAATCGTGCGCCTGTTCTTTCGAGCGCATACCGTAGGTCTTGCCCTCGCTCGCGTTATAGAGGCGCGTTTCCTGCGTGATCTTGCCTCCGGACTCGATCACCCCGATGTGGCGCTCGATCTCGTATTCCAGCGCCTCCCGGATATAGCGGAAGGAATTCACGTTCTTGACTTCGGTCTTGGTGCCGAATTCCTTCTGCCCGCGTGGCCGCACGCTGACGTTGGCGTCGCAGCGCAGCGAGCCTTCTTCCATGTTGCAATCGCTCACCCCGGTGTAGAGGATGATTTCCTTCAAGCGGGTCAGGTATTCGTAGGCTTCGTCGGGCGAGGCGATGTCGGGCTCGCTCACGATCTCGATCAGCGGTACGCCGCTGCGGTTCAGATCAATCGCCGTCGTCTCGTCGGAATCCGGAAAGCCTTCATGCAGGCTCTTGCCGGCATCTTCCTCCAGGTGCAGGCGGGTGATGCCGATCTTCTTGGCGCCGTTGCCGGTGGCAATGTCGATCCAGCCGAACTCGGCGAGCGGCTTGTCGTACTGCGAAATCTGGTAGCCCTTGGGCAGGTCAGGATAGAAATAGTTTTTGCGGGCGAAGATCGAAGTCTGGTTAATGCGGCAATTCAGCGCCATGGCCGCCCGCACCGCGAACTCCACTGCCTTGCGGTTCAGCACCGGCAGGGCCCCGGGCAATCCCAGGCAAACGGGGCAGACGTTGGTATTGGGGGGATCCCCGAAGCGAGTGGAGCAGGAACAGAAAATCTTGGACGCGGTCAGGAGCTGGACGTGCACCTCCAAACCGATGACCGGCTCATACTTGGCGCGGTTCGCGACCGACGTGTCGGGCGTCGTGGCCATAAACAGTGATTATAGAACGGTTGATCCGGCTCGTTTTCGGCAGCCAGTACAGAATTCCCCGAGCCTGGGACAAGATGGCTGCCCGAAATACCTTCAGCCCGGCTTGTTCTGAATTCAGAAATTTTTCAAGGTCTTGGTTGAAACCTGTTTTCACAAGGGTAGAATCACGCATCGCGCTTATATCGTTCGCCTGCTCTTGGCCGTGGGGGCCAAGGCCGGAATTTTTCTCAAGACAAACCCACTAGGAGGCCAATGCCTATGAAGAAGTACTCAATTCTCTTGCTCACAGTCGCGATGGTGGCAGCCGCCAGCCTCGCAATCCAGGCGCAGGAGGTGCAAAGAAACCCGATCGTTGTCCATGCTGCTCACATCACAACCGCGGTGCCGCTCCGGGATATGGCTCCGGTTCCCTGGCACAACCTGAGTAAAGTCATGCCCGAACATGACCGGGCTCCGAAGTCGCACATCGGCACCGGGCCGGACACGGTGTTGCAGACAGAGATTCTTCCCCAAGTCAGTACCACCAACCTGCTGAACTTCGACGGAATCACCGATGCCCAAGGCGGCGGTTTTGTGCCTCCTGACACCAATGCCTCCGTCGGAGCCACCCAGGTAGTCGAGACAGTCAACGTTGCCTATGCGGTCTATGACAAGGCCACGGGCGGCCAGATCATGGCCCCCAAGAGCATCCAGACGCTCTACACGCCCCTGGGCGGGCAATGCGCTACCGGGAACCTGAGCGACCCGGTGGTGAACTACGACAAAGCGGCGGGGCGCTGGGTCATCACCATGATCGCGTTCAACAACACTTTCTCGCAGAACAACGCTTGCGTCGCGGTTTCCACCAGCTCCGATGCGACCGGAACCTATCACGTCTATTCCTTCTCTTTCGGTAATGTCCTGCCGGACTATCCGAAGGTGGGAGTCTGGCCGGACGCGTATTACGTGACCACGGACAGCTTCCCGAACGGCGGTGCTTTCACCGGCGCAGAGACTTGTGCCCTCGACCGCACCAACATGCTCCTGGGCAATGCCGCCACCGCCATCTGCTTCCAGCGGGGCACGAGTGATTTTGCCTTGCTGCCGGCTGATCTCGATGGCAGCACCGCTCCCCCGAGTGGCGCGCCCAACTACCAGATGGACCTCGCCACTTCCACGAAGGTCAACCTCTACCAGTTCCACGTGAACTTCAGCGTGCCTAGCAGTTCGACCTTCACGGGTCCGGTGCAGCTCACGGTCGCTTCTTACACCGATGCTTGCGCAAGTACGGGCGATTGTATTCCGCAACCCCGGCCCGGTGAGCTGCTGGATGCTCTGGGAGACCGGCTGATGTTCCGCCTGGCCTATCGCAACTTCGGCGATCACGAAGCCCTGGTGGCTAGCCACTCCATCAAGGGGTCGGGTACCACGACCTCGGCGGCGCGATGGTACGAATTCCGCAGCCCCGGCTCCTCGCCCGTCGTGTTCCAGTCGGGTACGGTGAGCGGAGCCAGCGGCGTCGCGCTATGGATGGGCAGCATCGCCATGGACAAGGTGGGGGATATCGCTCTGGGTTACAGCAAATCGAGCAAGTCGCTGGACCCCAGCATTGAATACGCAGGCCGCGTTCCAACGGACGCACTCGGCACGATGGAATCCCCTAGTACCATCATCACCGGTACCGGCGTGCAGAGAAGCAGCCAGCACCGATGGGGCGACTACAGCAGTATGGCGATCGATCCGGTGGATGACTGCACGTTCTGGTACGCCCAGGAGTACTACAAGACAACCGGCAGCTTTAACTTCAGCACGCGTCTGGCGTCGTTCAAGTTCAACACCTGCCAGTAGGGCAGGCGCAACCAGACCTTGGAGAATTGTCACGCCGTTCCGGTAGGATTGCGGGACGGCTTTTTTCTGCCTTGGACTAGGGCTTGGCCGGGGCGCTCAGGTACTTCTCCAGCGGAACTTCAAAGTACATCAACTCGTTCCCTTTGGCGTCACGCACACCCGTCAGGTAGAAGTTGGCACCCGCCAGCGGCGTGGAAATCCCTGACACGTCAAAGAACATGAAGCCGGCCTGGGTGCTGTGGGGCTCCACCGCGCGCGCGCCGAATTGGGAGTTCTCAATTTCCTCCTGGGCTTGCTTGCTCACAGTACCTTTGACCTTCTTGGTGGGAAGGGGGATGGGGATCGTCCTGCCGGCGTTCGCCGAGGGATGCGCCAGCCGGCGGTAGATGTCATCCGGGGTGGCGGGGGGGATCTTGCTGCGGTTCGCCGTAATCAGCTCCGCCTTCATGTCGGTCAGCGAAATTGCCTGGTCGCTATCGTTGGTGACGACCACAAAGAACGGCACAAAGCCCAGTTCGCTGTAATGGACAGAAAAAATGTGGGCCTTGTCGGCCATGTCATAGGGATCCACGGCGACGGTCACTTTTTCCAGGGGATGCTCGTCGTTCGCGGGATAGGTCTTGGCTGGCTGCGCCGTCGGCATCACGAACTCTTTGGATGCCAGGCAAAGCACAGAGGCCAGAACAACCGCAGCCACAGTTGCACAGACTTGTGTCGAGAACAGCGTAAGTCGTGGGGTGAGCATGATCTCGATTATAAGATGCCAGCTGCTGGTGTGGCGGTGCCCGGGTGCGGCCGCCCGCGATCAACGGGTAGAATGTCCCTTCCTCCATGTACTGGGTTTATAGCGCGCTGCTGGCGGTGTGGCTGCTGGTGAGCCTTCCCTACTGGTTGATGCAGATGATGCGCCATGGCAAGTACCGCGCCGGGCTGCGCGAGCGATTGGGGAGAGTGCCGGCCCGGTTGGCGCAACCGGAGGCGCAAGCCACAATCTGGGTGCACGCCGTGTCGGTGGGCGAGGTGCTCGCGGTGAGCGGGCTGATTGGGGAGATGCGGCGGCGCTTTCCGCAGCATCGCGTGGTGGTTTCCACTACTACGGACACCGGGCAGCAACTCGCCCGCAAGCGCTTCGGAGAAGAAAACGTCTTCTACTTCCCGCTGGATTTTGCCTTTGCCATACGGCCATATCTGGAGAGCTTGCGGCCACAACTGATCGTGATTGCGGAAACCGAATTCTGGCCGAACTTCCTGCGCCAGGCGCACCGCCGCGGGGCGCGCATTGCCGTGGTCAACGCCCGCATCTCGGACCGCTCGCTGCCCGGGTACCGGAGGGTACGCTGGCTGTTGACCCGAGTCTTGCAGCACGTAGACCTTTTCCTGGCGCAGACCGGGTCAGACCGCCAACGTTTGGGCGACATCGGAGCGCCCGGAGAACGGGTAGAGGTAAGCGGCAACCTCAAGTTTGATGTGGCGCCACCGGCGCCACCGCCCATTGTCTCCAGCCTACGAAAGGGGTTCGAGAAGGCTGAAGCCGGCCCTGTGATCGTGTGCGGCAGTACCGTGGATGACGAAGAGCCACTGCTGCTGCGCGCTTTCGAGAATGTCCTGGCCAGCCATCCGCGAGCGGTGATGATCCTGGCCCCGCGCCACCCCGAGCGTTTCGCGCAGGTCGGCCAGTTGCTGGAACAACTTGGTGTGCGGTTCTGGCGACGTTCGCTGTGGGGCGGCGACCCGATCAGTGGCGGAGTTTTGCTGCTCGACAGCATTGGCGAGCTGGCTTCTCTGTATGCTCTGGCGGACATCGCTTTTGTGGGCGGGAGCCTGGTCCCGCGCGGCGGGCACAACATCATCGAGCCCGCCCAGCACGGCGTGCCCATCATCATCGGCAGCCACACCGAAAACTTCCGCGACATTGTGGGATTGTTCGAGAGCCGCAATGCGGTGCGCGTCGTGACTCCGGCTGAGCTTCCCCTGGTTTTCATGGAGCTCATTTCCAACCCCGCGGAGCGGCAGACACTTGGGCAGAGGGCGGCCGAGACGTTGCGGGAGCAAATGGGAGCGACCGACCGGACGGTTGCCGCGCTGGGGAGATTGCTCGATCCTACCCATGCCACGGCGGTGGGAGGCATGGGCCGTGTGGGCCCGGGTCTTTGACCCGGGCGGGACGGGTCAGAGACCCGTCCCCACACAAAACCGTCCCACACAGAACCAGTGCAAAGATGAATCCGCTAGCCTCTATGTTCGGACTTGGCATGCGGGCGCGGAACGCGCTCTATGACCGTGGCATTCTGCCCACGAAGGAACTGGAAGGTCCCGTCATCAGCGTGGGGAACCTCTCTGTAGGCGGTTCTGGCAAGACGCCGTTCGTCCTTCTGCTCGGTGAGCTCCTGAAGTCTCGCGGCTTGAAATTTGACATTTTTTCTCGCGGGTACGGGCGCCAGACGCGAGGGGTGATGCTCGTTAATCCAGGCGGCTCGGCCCGCGATTTCGGGGATGAGCCCGTGCTCATGGCGCGACGGCTGGGTGTCCCGGTAGTGGTCGGGGAAGATCGTTATGAGGCCGGCCGGTTTGCTGAGGTAACCTTCGGCGCACAGTTGCACCTGCTGGACGACGGCTTTCAGCATCGCGCGCTGGCACGCGATTTCGATATCGTGCTGGCCACTCCCGAAGATGCCCGCGACCGACTGCTTCCCGCCGGGCGCCTGCGCGAACCGCTGACTTCGTTGCGTCGGGCTGACGCAGTGGTGCTCACCAGCGGCGCTTCCCCTGATTCCTTTCCCTTGGAGGGCAAGCTGGTATGGCGAGTGCGCCGTGGCATTCTGCCGAACAATGTTCCGGCGAACCCGGTGGTGTTCTGCGGGATCGCCCGGCCGCAGAATTTCCTGCTGCAACTGCGCACAGCGGGGATTGAACCCGTCGCGGAAGCGCTGTTCGGGGACCATCACGCCTACACTGAGCAAGATATTCGCGACTTGTTAAAGCTGCGCCAGCAGAGCGAGGCCGGTGGGTTCGTCACCACGGAAAAGGACGCCATCAACCTGGGGGGATACCTCTCCGCACTGGAACCGCTGGCCGTGGTTCCGGTCAAAATGGACCTAGTGGACTCCGCGAACGCTGTGGATACAATGTTGCGGGTGGTCGCGGAGCGCCACCTCCGGACGTGAGAGAATCTTGAGTTCCCAATGGCCGGCGAGACGCCGGCGCTACGACTAATGACCAAGCATCCCAAAGAGGGCGAGCGGCTGAGAAAGATCGTCGAAGCGTTTCCGAATGTCACGATCACCGTGATCGGGGATCTCGTGGCGGACGAATTCATTTTCGGCGAGATTTCGCGCGTGTCGCGGGAAGCGCCGGTGTTGATCCTCAAGCACCGGGAGCGCACCGTGGTGCCGGGCGGCGGCGCCAATGCGATCAACAATCTCGCCGACCTGGGCGTGAACGTGCTCCCCGTGGGCGTGGTGGGCGACGACGAGCCCGGACGCCTGCTGCTCAGGACTTTTCGCCACAAACACATTCCCATCAGCGGCGTTCTAAAAGACAAGAACTACACCACGGTGACCAAGACGCGCATCCTGGCCGGAATGACGCACACGGCGCGGCAGCAGGTGGTGCGCGTGGATCGCGAGCCGGAAACCGAACCCAATGGCCACCTCAAGCGCGAACTGGTGCTGGCGGCGCGGGAGTATGCGCGCGCCTCCGACGCCCTGCTGGTCTCCGATTACGGCTACGGCGCCGCGAGCCCGGCGATCCTGAACGCGATTCGCGAACGAGGACGGCTGGAACGCCTGCCCGTGATCGTGGATTCACGGTACCGTTTGTTGCAATATTCCGGAGTGACGGCGGCCACACCCAATGAGCCCGAGGTGGAAGAAGCTATGGGTGTCCGCATTGGGCAGGATTGGTCGCGGGTGTGTGCCGCGGGCGAGCAAATCATGTCGCGAATGAAGCTGCAATCGCTGGTGATTACCCGCGGACGCGACGGCATGGTGGCCTTTGCCGCAAAACACAAGCCGGTGGATATCCCTATTTTTGGCTCCGACGAAGTGGCGGACGTAACCGGAGCGGGCGACACGGTCATTGCGACGTTCACGGCTGCTCTGGCGGCCGGGGCCAGCACCGAGGAGGCAGCTCAACTGGCCAACTACGCCGGCGGCATCGTGGTGATGAAGCGTGGCACCGCGACCGTAAGCCGGCAGGAACTGCTGGATGCGCTGGAGAAAGTGCCGCCGGCCACAAGACCCCATTGAGCAAACAAGAAATTCTGAGTCGCGACAAACTGCGGCAGCGCGTGGCCGATTGGCGGCGCGCGGGCGAGCGCATCACCCTGGCCAATGGGTGCTTCGATCTGCTGCATGTGGGTCACGTGCGTTATCTGCATGCGGCCAAAGCCCTGGGTGGCCGTCTGATCGTGGCTATCAACTCCGATGAATCCGTACGCACGCTGAAGGGCGCCGGCCGTCCACTGATGCCGGCCGAGGAGCGCGCCGAGATTCTGGCGGCGCTGGCCGATGTAGACGCAGTGGTGATTTTCTCCGAGCCGGATGTGCGGGCGCTGATCCGCGAAATCCGCCCTGACGTTCACGCCAAGGGCACCGACTATACGGCCGACACGGTGCCCGAGCGCGACGTGGTGCTCGAATGCGGAGGCCGGGTGGAGATCGTGGGCGATCCCAAGGACCATTCGGCCAGCGCGATCATCCGCTCGCGCCTGGAACGGCGTTCGTGAGCATGGCCTCGCAGACCGCAGCCGCGCCCGCAAAGGTTACCGCGTCCGGCGACATCCAGCGATTGCTGATTGTGCGGCTCAGTTCCATGGGTGACATCATTCACACCTTGCCGGCAGCGACCGCGCTGCGCCAGGCATTTCCCCAAGCCACCATGGGATGGATCGTAGAAGAACGCTGGGCGGAACTGCTGTGCACGCTACCCACGCCGCGCAGCGGCCCACGCTCGCCACGACGGCCGCTGGCGGACCGGATTCACACCGTCAATACGGCGAAGTGGCGGGCGGCCCTGTTTTCAAACCAGACCTGGGAGCAGATTGCGGCCGGACTGAGCGAACTGCACGCGGGGCGATACCAGGTGGCAGCGGATTTCCAGGGCGCGGCGCGCTCGGCCCTCCTGGCCCGGTGGTCCGGCGCGCCGGTGATCTTTGGCGTGGCACAGCCCCGGGAAAACGTCGCCAGCATGTTCTACACGCGCCAGGTGATTGCCCGTGGTACACACATTGTGGAACAGAATTTCTCCCTTGCGGAAGCCATTGCCGGGCGCTCGCTGGAAATGCCGCGGGTCGAGTTTCCCCACGACGAGTCCGCGGAGCAGGAATGCGACCGTCGGC
The DNA here is from genome assembly GCA_020073645.1 of Terriglobia bacterium. Classification (GTDB taxonomy): domain Bacteria; phylum Acidobacteriota; class Terriglobia; order Terriglobales; family Acidobacteriaceae; genus JAIQET01. The sequence continues at coordinate 27,238 of JAIQET010000045.1, forward strand.
TGCGTGCTCTCGATATCCATGATTTCGTGTTGCTCAACCCGGGCGCGGGTTGGGGCGCCAAGCAGTGGCCTGCCGAACGCTATGGGCAAGTGGCCAGGCATTTGGCAGAAGATGGGCTGAAATCGCTGATCAATTTTGGTCCCGGCGAAGAAGGGCTGGTGCAGGAGGTAGAAGCAGCCAGCGGGGGCGCGGCCAAAGGGATTGTCCTGTCGCTGACCCAGTTGATAGCGCTCACCCGGCGGGCGCGTCTGTTCATCGGCGGAGATACCGGCCCCATGCATCTGGCCGCCGCTCTGCGCGTTCCTGTGGCCGGTATTTTCGGGCCCACCGATCCCGCGCGCAACGGGCCCTTTGGCACCCGCAGCATCGTGCTGCGTAGCCCGGACAGCCCCACCACGCACACCCGCCACGCGCAGCCGGACGAGGGCCTGCTGGAAATCAGCTCCAAAGAAGTGGTCGCGGCCGCCCGGAAGTTGCTTGGGAGTTGCCGTGGCTAGCTGGTCCCGCATTGCACGCCGCATCCGGGTGCCGCTGGGTTTTGCTTTTGCGGTGCTGTACTTCTGGTTGGCGAAGCCGACCCTGACGTCGCTTCTGATTGGTGTGGCCGTGGTAATCCCTGGGATCGTGATGCGCACCCTGGCTTCGGGGCACGTGCAAAAAAACGAGATACTCACCACCGGCGGACCCTATGCCTATACGCGCAATCCGCTCTATCTTGGTTCGCTGGTCCTGGCCGCTGGATTCGCAGTCGCTGCCCGAAGCTGGTGGATCGCCGCCGGCATGGTGGTGATTTTCCTCGCGATTTACCTGCCGGTGATCCGCTCTGAAGAGAACTTCCTGCGGGAGCGCTTTCCCGAGTTTGCGGACTACGCCGCGCGGGTACCGCGGCTGCTGCCCCACCTCGTGGCCTTTCGTAACGGCGGTGGAGAATTTTCCTGGGAGTTGTATCGCAAGCACCGCGAGTACAATGCCATAATTGGTTCGGTCGTGATGGTCGCAGCCTTGGCGGCCAAGCTGCTTTGGTTTTCGAATTGACCGGGTCGTGCAAACGAGAATCTGTCCATGTTGCGATTCGGTATTCGGTGTCTCACCAAATTCTTGACTCATCCGTCTAAGCAACGCATGCGCAGCGTGGTGATGCCCGCCCTGACAGGGCTCCTGAGTGTGCTGCTGGGCGCTTCCGGGTCCGCGGGACAGGCCGGCGCCCCGCCGCCGTCGCAGGCCGCACCGACGGCCACGGTGAGTGCGGCGCCTGCGTCACAGATCATTCCGCCGCCACCGAACTATCATTTTCCAAATGGCCAGACTTACGTGTATGGCGTGGAGTGGCACCTGTTCACCGCCGGCACGGCTGCGGTGAAATTGGAGTCGGCCGGAACGGACGAGCGCGTGACCGCGACGGGAGATTCCACCGGCGTGGTCAACGCCCTCTACAAAGTTCACGACCGCTTTGAGGCGCTATTCGGCGCCCGCACTTTCTGCTCTCACCGGGTCACCAAACACAGCGAAGAGGGATCCCATAAGCGCGACACGGCGATTGTTTTTGACTACCCGCGGGGCAAGAGCGTCCTCGACGAGAAAAATCTCAAGACCGGCGAACTAAAGCACGTCGAAAACGACATTCCCGGCTGCATCACCGATGTGGTCAGCGGTTTCTACTACGTGGCTTCGCTGCCCCTGGAGCCGGGCAATAGTTACACCTTTTCCTTGAACGATGGCGGCAAAACGACGGAGGTAACGGCGCGGGCGGAGAGCCGTGAGCAGGTAAAGGTGCCCCTGGGTACCTTCCAGACTATTCGGGTCAAGGCCGAAGCGAGTTCAGGACCCCTGAAGGGCAAAGGCACGGTGTGGGTCTGGTTCACCGACGATCCTAACCGCACGCCGGTGCAGATGCGCTCCAAGCTGGGATGGGGAACGCTGTTGTTCCGCATGCAGAGGCTGGAAAAACAGTGAACAGATTTTCAATTGCCGATTGCCAAGTTGAAAGCGGTTTCCAATTGGAAATTGGCAATCGGCAATTTCACTTCTGCGCCAGCAGTGACCGGGCGTGTGCCAGTTCCGGCCGATCCGAGTTGGAGCCGTCACAAGTTTTCACCAGCCTGGCATAGTAAGTGTTGGCCTCGGTGGTCTTCCCGGCCATTTCCGCGGCGTGCGCGGCTCCGTACAATCCATTAAAGCGATTGGGATTGAACTTTAGGTCGGCTTCATATTCCGCCAGCGCCTGCTCCGGACGCTTCATCTCGAGCAACATGTCGGCCAGCATCTCCCGCGCCGGAAGAGTTCCCGGCTCGTGGCCTTCCGCTTCTTCTTTCTCCGCGAAGCTGCGCAGGGCGGCGAGGGCGGCATCGCTCCTGCCCTCGGCAAAATCCATCCATGCCTGTGCTTCCCGGGTGGCATCCTGCACCAGATCGGCGAGGTAAGTTTTCTTCTGGTCGGCCAAGGTCTTTTGAGTGGATTGGAGCTCTTGTATGTCCTTGCGGGCCTGGTCCAGGTTGCCGCTGTGAATGGCGCCAATGGCGCGGGCCCAATAGGTGATGGCATGATCGGCGGGTTCACCGCCAGGAACCGGCGTCAGAGCGGCAGCTTCTTTCCAGCGATGCAGTTCCAGGGCATACACTGCCGGAAACTGGGCGAGCGCATAAGCACGCACATCGTAGCCAACATTCTCGTGGTCTTCCATCGCCGGCATGGCCTTCACTTCCTCAATCACCTTCATGGCCTCGGCCTCACGCCCACTCTGCAGGTAGGCATAAACGAGGAAGTCCATGGCGTGGAATTGATGCCCCGCGCCGCCCATGTGCATGGCGGCAGTCTTGCGGGTGGCAGCGATGGAAGCGAGGTTGGAGTCGATATCGTCCTGCCACAGCCCGAGGCGGGCGAAAATGTGCGATGGCATGTGCAGCGCGTGCGGGGAGGCCGGGGCAATCTGCGCATAGCGCCGCGCCGCCGGCAACCCCAGTTCCGCCAATTGCGGCTTGTCGTAGCTGTGGATCAGGTAATGGGCCACGCCGGGATGGTTGGGCTCCTCGGCGAAGAGCTTTTCCAGCACCGCCGCTCCCTTCTTGCGGTTGGCGAACGTGGTGTCGTGGTTGGGCTCGGAAGCCAGCAGGGACAGAGCGTAAAACGTCGCCGCCTCGCGGTCGTCCGGATAACGCTGGTACATCTGCTCCATCGCCTTGGAGTAGGCACTCGCTCTGGCCTGATGATCGAGCTTCTTGGAGTCGCTGTAGAAAGCGCTGATGGCCGCGATGTAGTCCCGCTCGCGATCGGTCTTGGGATGGAGCGACTTGGCTTTCTCGACCTCAGCCAAACCCTCGGAGATGGTCTTTGCGTCCGGCCGGTTCCAAAGCTGGTGCCAGAGGCTCATAGCCACGCCCCAATGCGCCATGGCGCAATGCGGATCATCTTTGGCGATCTGCTCGAATTCCTTTTGCGCCTCCTCGTACCAGAAGGAGTGCAGCAGCGCGACGCCACGCTCGAATGGCTTCTGTACGGAGGCAGAGCAGGAAACCGGGAAGTGGACCGTTCCCAACTGGTCGGGAGTGAGGTCCTCGTGATGGTGCCCTTCGTCGGCGAGGCCGGATGCGCCAAACAACGTTACGATTGCGAGGAGCAAGACGGTACGTTTCATGATTTCCCCCACTGGGAGACGAGTCTAGACTGGAGCGGATAGGAGGGTCAAACGCATCGTAGGGATAGCTACGCAAGCGGGAAAACTGCCACACCTACGCTCTTTCATATGTAGGCGTGCGATCTTGCATCTTCTTCTCTCGCGCGCCAGAGGCGATGCGATCAGCTAGCCCTACTCGGCCCCACTTGGGACATCAAAGAACAAAATCGCTTCGGATTCGTATCCTTCAAGGTCTTCCGAAAGCCAGACCTCACCAGGTCGGATCTGATGGAACCTCACGGTGCAGTTGAAACTCGGGCTGCAGTCATCCTCCGATATGCCGACTATTACTCGAAAGCGACGACTCTGCGCTAGGGGCATCAACGCTTCCTGCAGGGCTGCTGCATACCCTAGGCATGAAACAAAGGACTCCCTTGTCCCTGTAAAGCAGAAATGGACGTGATTGAGGAAGCATTCAAATCCCGTCTTGTCTGGTAGGCCTGAGACCTTCACATGTCGGTTTCGCTCGAACTCGTCCTTAAGCAGGACACAATCCTGAACGAGCTCCAATCTTGGGATCTCCGCTGCATTGGCGTCTGCGCCCAGCGGCCACTGGACACCCAACCGTTGCATCAAGGTGGACATTCTACTGTTCATTTTCATAACGCGCGGTGTGGCATCCTTCCGTCTATATAACCATCCCCGTCAAACTGATAGTTCGGGCTGGCTTACTGCAGGCGGAAACGCTCCTTCATCAGGCGCTGCAGGCGGGGTTTGTAGAGGATGTCGTAGGCGAGTTCTTTGTCGGGGAACATGGCCAGGGCGGCGCGTTTGGCGCCAGCCACCAGTTCGGCAGCTTCTTCCACGGTAAGGCTGGGGTCCTGGCTGATGACCGACATGACCATGCTAATCATCAATTGCAGACGGCGGATCTTTCGGGCTTCCTCCTGTTTCTCGGTTACGCTTCCGGAGTTCTTACCTGAGTTTCCCGATCGCTCGTTACGTTCCAGACCATCCATGGGGCCCCCAATTCGGATGCGGCGGCGTGGCTCCCGGCAGCACTCGCACCACATCCAGTACGCCAATTAGATGTGCTGCTGCTGCGGGACGTTGCGCCCACTCCTGTTGGCCCGATTTTGCGGGGAATGCCGGCGAAATGCAATCGTCCAATTGTGTAAGAGAATTACCGAAGTGTTTGCGGGCCCGGTAACTCCCTGCAAAGACGCGGCTTGCCACGCCTTTCGCTGGATGAAATCCCCACTGCGCCTCGCCCGGAGTTAAAATCACAAGGTGCCAACCGGAGTCGCTGCCAGTCTTCCGCAGACGCAGCCCGGATCGGAGGAACGATGGAAAACCGTCCCGGTTCCACCAATGACATCGAAGAGCGTCCGAATCCCAATGAGAAGCTGGTGCGCGTGTTCGACACTGAGCAGGAGTCGGAAGCCTTGGTGGTGCGCGGCCTGCTGGAGTCCGCCGGCATTGATGCTGACATGACTTCCCTGGACGCCCAACAGGACATCCTGCCAGGAGTCGGCGGCACGATCATCCTGGTGCGCGAGGAAGATGCCGACGAAGCCCGCCGGGTGATTGAGGAATACCGGCGAGCCCCAGGGGACGAAACCGCTGAGATCGACGTCAGCGAAGAGCCGCCCATAAAGGGGTAACGCTCGTGCCGTCCAGGAAGAACGTGACCGCACCGTCCAGGTCTGTGCGGTAGGTAGCCACACCGGATTCTGCCAGCCGGGCCAGCACCTGTTTGCGCGGATGACCGAAGGTGTTGCGCGCGCCCACCGAGATCACTGCGAACCTTGGCCGCACCGCCGACAACAGTTCCGGGATGGTCGAACCTGCACTGCCATGGTGAGCAACCTTTAGCAGGTCTGCCTGCGGTTGTTCCGCGGCAATTCTTCTTTCGGCTTCCCCTTCTGCGTCCCCTTCGAGCAGCGCAGACGTGCCGCCGTACGTAATCTTCATGACCATCGAATCGTCATTCGGACGCCACGCGCGGCTGTCGGGATCGGGCGCGGGGGCCAGAATGCGGAACTGAGTTCCTCCAAGTTGGAAGGTGTCACCTGCCTTCCGGGAGACCACGCTCACACCCCGGGCATTTGCCTCGCGGAGCAGGCGGTCCAGATCCGTGCTGGGCGTGTCCACCCCCAACCATAGCTCTTTGGGACGAAAGTTGGTCAAGACGGCAGCCATCCCGCCGATGTGGTCGGCGTGGGCGTGAGTGACCACCACTGCATCCAGGCGGCCGATTCCGCGCCACCACAAGTACGGTGACACCACGTTTTCGCCCACATCGAAATCCGAATGCATCCAGTGAGGCAGGCCTCCGGCATCGACCAGCAGGGTTTGACCTTGCGGCAAAACCAGCAGAATGGCATCCCCTTGTCCGACATCGATCGCGGTCAGCTCCAGCACTCCGGGCCGAAGATGGGGATGCGATGGGCCGACGGCGATCCAGAAAGCACCGCAAACCAGCAGAGCCAATCCGGAAGCGACGAGCAGGCGATGGCGGCGCGCCAGCAACATGGCGATCGCAAGGGCGACCATACCAAAAAGAATGACGGCAAAATCGGGGGTTGGAACGCGAGCGTCGGCCACCCGCAAGCCACCCAGGCCGCGCACCGTGCCGCTGATGCCATCCAGAGCCAAGCCCGCAATCAGCGCGGGAACCTTGGCGAGAGCGGGCGACACGTAGCCGAGCGCGACCGCCAGTACCGCCGTTGGCATGAGAATGCCCGTCAGCGGGACCACAACTATGTTTGCGGGCAGTCCGACGACCGTCGCGCGATGAAAGTAATACGCCATGGGCAACGCCAGTCCCACTTGCATGAGAGCGGAAACAACCAGTATTTCCGTGCCGGCCAGGAGTGTACGCGCAAGGCCGGCGAGGAGCCGGAGCGGAATGGCCTTTCCCAGAAAGCGCTGCAGGCGGCCCGCGATCATCCGCAGGTCGAGTCGGAATTGCGTCACGCGAGGGGCCAGCGAAACCTCATAGCTGGCCGAGTCCAGATACCGCAAACCGCGAGAGAAGGGCTGCGTAGTCCGCTCCAGAATGGGCACCGCCACCGCGGCAATCAACAGCACCGACAAGAACGTGAGTTGGAAGCTGGCGCCGAACAGCACCCGCGGGTCAGCGATCAGCAGGCCCAACGCCGCCGCTCCGATGGCGTTGAGCATGGACCTCTCCCGGTAAAGCAGCCGCGCCCCCAGATAAAGCGTAAGCATCAGGGTCGCGCGCCAGATGGGCGGGCCGACATCAGTGACGAAAGCGTAGGCGACGGCCATGAGCACGGTGACAACGCTGACCACTACATTGCTGATGTGGAACCGCCGCAACACCCAAAAGATCACAAAGGCGAGGATGCTGACGTTCATCCCCGAAACCACCAGGATGTGGTAGGTGCCCGAGCGCTGGAAGTCAGTGCGGGTGTCGCGGCCGATGAAAGCATCCTCGCCGATGACCATGGCATCGACCAGCGCGGCCTGTCGCAACGGCCACAGAGAATGGATCCTCTCGATGATGCTGCGATGGATGCGGGTGCGCCAAAGCTCCCAGCGCGAGCCGGAGAAACCCGGGAGTAATTCGACGTCTATGGCTTTGGCCGAGCCCAGCGCGGCGATCCCATGGTCGGCCAGGTAGGCCCGGTAATCGAACGCCCCAGGATTGCGGAAGTTCCGCGGCGGAGAAAGCTTGGCCGGAAAGCGCAGACGCTCGCCGTAGCGGAACAGGCGCAGGGGAGCAGCGCTGGCCGCGTCCTGGTCGTCGTTGGCGACTTGCTTGGTGTAGAAACTGACGCGCAGGCCGGATTGGATGGCAAGGGTCTGGCCTCCGGCGCTGATTTCCTCGGTGTTTACGTCGAGCACTTGCCGAGTTTCGCGGGAGCCCGCCTGGCGCAGAGTTCCGTCGTTGGTGACGTGCGCCGTGATGGTGACTGCTTGTCCGTCGGCGAACTGGAGAGTGCCGGAACCAAAAGCATCGTTTGGAGGCCGCAGTTCGATGGCGAGCGCACCCGCAACGAACATGGCGCCCAGGCCGAGCAGCGCGGCCAGCCAAGGCCTCCGGCGCAGGAAGAAGCTGGTGAAGGCGCTGAAGGCGGCAACCGCTACTAGCCACCACAGCGGTGGTCGCCAAGCGTACAAGCCCGCGACGATCCCGCCGCTAAACGCAAATGCAGCCCAGAGCAGAGGTTGGCGACCGCCGGAGCGGTGCCGGGCAGGCACACCTGGCGCGCTGGATTGTGGAGTCACTTACTTCACATGAATGAAGGCTTAGCGGACGAGATGAAAGACGCTTTCCAGGTGGTAGGTCTGGGGGAACAGATCGACCATGTGCGCCTGCTCCGCTCGATATCCGGAGTTCAGCAAGCGGCCCAAGTCGCGGGAGAGGGTAGCCGGATCGCACGAGACATACGTCATGCGCGGCGCTCCCAGGGAGACCAGGGCGTGGAGTACGCTTTCACCCAGCCCGTTCCGCGGTGGATCGACCACCACCAGATCGGGCTGCAACTTACCGGCCACGTTTTTCAGGTACTGCTCGGACATCGCCTGAACAGCCTTCACGTTCGCAAACGAA
>JAIQET010000046.1 GCA_020073645.1 Terriglobia bacterium
TTCCATCCCTCCGAACTTACTCTTCCACCGGTAATAGCACCCCCGTGTGATCCCGTGCCGCCGGCACAGTTCTCCCGTTTCCACCCCGGCTTCCGACTCCTTCAGGATGGCAATGATCTGTTCTTCGCTGAATCGACTCTTGCGCACGACTCCTCCTCCGACCCTGGGCGGGTCATCCTAAATGGAGAAGTCACATTTCCGATGGACTAATTCTTGGGGGGCAGGTCACCTCTGACCCCCAAACGGGAGCCGAGAGCGCTCTTTGACAACTAAACCGCTTGCTTTCTAGATTTTGCTGGTAACCCCTTTAAACGGTTTGGTTTGAAGGCATTTTCACCGTAAATCAATGATTCCAAAGAATCGGGGGGGAGGGGGGTACCCGGTACTGGGTAGGGTAATAATATAGTTGACTCGACCACGGTTTAAGGCTATGATTTGAGTCATGGAGAACAAGGCCATGACCGAGCCAAAGAGCCTGCAAGAAGCAATCGTCTTCTTCTCGAACCCTGATAACTGCATCGACTACTTGGCTATTCGACGCTGGCCAGAAGGCAAGGTCGTTTGTCCTACTTGCGGTTGCGAGACTGTCAAATTCAGCGAGAAGCGACGCACTTGGACTTGTGCAAAGCACCATGCTAAGCGCGAATTCTCCATCAAGGTCGGGACCGTTATGGAAGATTCCGCCATTCCTCTTGACAAATGGCTTATGGCAATGTGGCTGGTTACTAACTGCAAAAACGGGATCAGCAGTTACGAGATCGCACGCGACGTGAAGGTTACCCAGAAGTCCGCGTGGTTCATGCTTCATCGGATTCGACTGGCAATGCAGGACGAGCACTTCGGCAGCAAGCTCGGCGGTGAAGTCGAAGCGGATGAGACCTTCATCGGCGGCAAGGCGCGGAATATGCACAAGAGCGTTCATCAGCGCCGAATCACTGGTTCCGGTCAGAGCTTCCGAGACAAGACTATCGTGATGGGGATCTTGGAGCGCGGCGGTCACGTTCGCACTCAGGTAATCCCAGATCGGCAGAAGGAAACCCTGCAACCTATCGTTAAACAGCACGTTGCAACTGGCGCGGCCCTCTTCACTGATGAGATGGGCGGTTACAGAGGCTTGAGCGAGGAATACGAGCACGGAATTATTGACCATGCGGTTAAGTACGTGGATGGCCGCGTACACACCAACTGCCTTGAGAACTTCTGGTCGCTCCTGAAACGCGGATTGTCTGGTACCTATATTGCCGTGGAGCCGTTTCATTTGTTCCGCTATCTTGATGAGCAAGTGTTTCGCTTCAATAATCGTGCGACCAAGGACAACAAACTGACCGACACTGACCGCTTCGACATGGTTGTCCGTAAACTCGCTGGCAAGCGCCTTACCTTCGCCGCACTCACTGGCAAGACGGCAGATGCGACGTGTTTCTAATCCTTATCGCTTGAAGCGCGGGCGTCGTGCAAAGCCTTAGACCGCTTTCGTCCCGCCCGTTTGCGCTTCCATTCCTTCTCTCGCCGCTTCAGTTCATCGTGCGAGACAGATAGAATCTTTCTCACTACCGAATCGAATTTTGCAAATTCGTCAGTCATTTGGTTAACCCACTGGCTAGCGCCTGCATGAACCGTTGAACGTGGTCGCGAATGTCTAATGCTTGACGCTGCGCGTAAGACACTCGACTGTGCATCACGTGATTACGAAATGCGTCTTTGAAGCCTTTCAAATCCTGCATGATCGGATAATAGAACTGTTGCAAAGACTGTTTTCGTTTACTAGGGCCGAGCTTTTCGATCTTCTTGTCTATCTTCTTTTGCGCCTCTTCCAACATCCTTTCCCACTGAGTCCATTCGAGTGCTGCGAATTTGGGGTTGCTCTTTTTATATGATCTTCTCACCCGCAGAATACCGAGATCTGCACATAAAGCACGCAAACCCCATTCCACCGCTCTCATTAAATGGAAGACTGCGGCAGTCCCAGAATCTATTGCGATGCAATTGCCGGATTCCCTTAAGTCCGGGATTGCATCCGCAAATTTGTCCTTAACATCATCCCCGAATGGGGCATCGTTGTTGATGCACCCCGCCAACTCTGGCTCGATTTGAATAACCTGCCGCTGCCATAAATTCGTTAGCAACGCATCGCTGACATTGCGCATATCGGCAGACCATTCCGAAAAGTCTCCCGGATCAACTTGGTCCGGTTGTGGCTCGTGATGCATGCGCACGAGAGCAAACTGCGATGCAGCGGAATCCAGCCCGAGTTCCGTAGCAATATTTCGCCCTTTTTCAAGACAGTCCATCATATGTTGCCAATTAATCTGAGAGGGAGTCGTTGCCATGCCAATTCCGGCTCTCTTGGCTTCATCTCTTGCCTTGGCGCATTCCTGCTGATGCATTTCTATGTCCATCAGAAGAGTAGCCAACTGCGCAAGACGAAAGGTTTTCATAAATTCCAACAATCCATAGGGTTTCTGCACGACAATCTTTCCTTTCGATTATCGGCATAACTGATCTTAGGCTCTTGGTCGAGTCAAGTCAATTATTACCCTGGGTAGTAAACAGGATGGAGCCTCGTGGCCGACGGGACCCTTCGACGGCGCTCAGGGCAGGCTTTCGCTGCGCTCAGCACGACGCCAGTTTCAAGGGGGCGAGCTGCGCGGATGCCTGGTCACGGCTGCCTGTGCGGTGCGTCACTGTTCCGCGGGACGGGGAGCGCATAATGGAAGCAGAGGGTGAATAGGCGTACCGGAGACGGGCGGCTGCACCTTGGCAGCCAGGAGGGACTTATGTTCGCCGTTAGGCTGGTCAATCTCATCGAAACCCACGCCGACAGACTGTCGGAAGGGTTGCTGCACAAGCTCAAAACCTCGGAACAATATAGCGAACTGTTGCACCGGGTGCCTCCCGACGAGTTGCAGCGGCGCACCCACGAGATCTATCGCAATCTGAGTGATTGGCTGCTCACCAAGACCGAGTCCGAGATCGAGGAGCGCTACGTCGGGCTGGGCATGCGGCGCGCGCGCCAAAACGTCCCCTTCAGTGCCTTCCTGTGGGCCATCACCACCACCAAGGAGTATCTCTGGGAGTTCATGCAACGAGAAGGCCTGCTGGAGGAACCGGTCGAGCTCTTTGGCGAGATCGAGCTGCTGCACTCGCTGGAACGCTTCTTTGACCGAGTGCTGTACTTTGCCGCCGTCGGCTACGAAAACGCGCGCCAGGTCGAACTCGGGCACGCGGCAGGGATGCATACGGTGGGGCAGCGGTAAAAAGGGACAGACGTAAGAAGAGATTGTGACATGGCCGACGAATCCACATCGCGTGCCGGAAGCGCGGTCCAGGAACCGGTGGACGCGGGGGCGCTCGACGCCACCCGCCGCGGCGAGGATACGCGCGAATTCGAGGCGTTCCTGCGCAGCAAGATCGTAGGCCAGGACGCGGCCATTGAAGCGGTCACCGAGCTCTACCAGATGTTCCTGGTGGGGATGGCGGCGCCCGACCGTCCGGTGGGAAATCTTCTATTTCTGGGGCCGACCGGCTCGGGAAAAACCTACGTCGTCGAGGTGGTGGCGGAGGCGCTGTTCGCCAATTCCCACGCTTTTATCAAAGTTGATTGCGCCGAATTCCAGGAACACCATGAAATCTCCAAGCTGATCGGTTCGCCACCGGGATACATCGGGCATCTGCACACTCCGCCGCTGCTGACCCAGGAATCACTGAGCAAGTACCACACCGAGAAACTCAAACTCTCACTGGTGTTGTTCGACGAGATCGAGAAAGCCTCCGAGGCGCTGTGGCAGCTTCTGCTGGGCATTCTCGATAAAGCCAGCCTCACGTTGGGCGACAACAGTCATGTGGACCTCTCCCAATGCGTGATCTTCATGACGTCGAACCTGGGCGCCACGGAGATGAGCAGCCTGGCGGAAGGCGGCCTGGGGTTCGCGGCCCAGGCGCCGGCGGTGGACAACAGTCTGGACGACAAGATCAGCCGCACGGCGACAGAAGCGGCGCGCCGCAAGTTCTCGCCGGAGTTCATGAACCGTCTGGATAAGGTCGTGGTCTTCAAGACGCTGCGGGCGGAACAACTGGCGCAAGTACTGGAGCTGGAGCTGGCCAAGGTGCAGCAGCGGATCACGCGGGCGGTGGGGCAGAGTCAGTTCACCTTCCGCTGCACGCCGGAAGTCAAGAAGTGGCTGCTGAAAGAGGGAACCGATCCCAAGTATGGGGCGCGGCATCTGAAGCGCGTCATCGAGCGGAACGTCGTGTATGCGCTGGCCAACCTGGTGGCTACCAAGCAGGTAGCCAGCGGCGACTGCATCGAGATCAGCCTGAAACCCGACGGCGGCTTGGCTTTCACCAAGGTCCCGGCGGTTACGAGCAGAGAGTCGGCCGCGGAGTAGGAGCGGGCCATGAAAAAAATATTGGTGGTGGACGACAACGAGATGCTTGCCCGGCTGGCCTGCGACATCCTGCACACCGAGGGCTACCGGGCGGTTCCTGCGACCAATGTCCAGGAGGCGCTGGAAGCCTTCGAGAGGGAAGAATTCGACCTGCTGGTCACCGATCTTGGCATGCCGGGCATGAGCGGTGTGGAGCTGGCCCGGGCAGTGCAGCAAAAGCAGCCTGGGTTTCCGGTCATCGTGATCACCGCCTACGGGCCTGTCGAGTGCGAACACGTCAAGCTGTGGCTGCCCAAGGAGTACCTGTTCCCGAACTTGCTGGAGAAGATCCGGTCCTGCTTGGCGGAAGCCGAAGCGGAGAAAGTGGGGAAGTAGGGGCAGCGCTTTTTTCGCAGGAAAAAGGCCGGTCAGAAAAAATCTGACCGGCTTTTGGTTTGTGCACGACTACCGCATCGGGCGAGTCGTGTCAGGTTGCGGGTGCAATGCTCTGACAGCCCGAAATTATCCGTGGGATGGCGGCAAGTCGCTGGACCAGGCGTCGGCCGTGATCAGCCACTTGCCGGCCACGCGCCTCCAGACTGTTAGATACTTGCCGTGATCCTCCTTCTTGGTGCCGTCACTCTGGGGCACGTTCATGCGATAGGTGCCTACATCCCAGGCAACGTTGCCGGCCTGCTTGATGTAAGTGACGTCGAACACCAGGTCGCTCACGCCGTGGCTGAGCGGTCCTCGCAAATACTCGTGGATGTCGGCGCGCCCGTGGACGGCTTCGTGATGCGGCGGCAGGTAGACGGCATCGGTAGCGTAAGCGGCGACTACTTCGTCCAGGTCGCCAGCGTTCCAGTGTTGGGCCCACTCATTGCCGACTTGCCGGATCATCTTGGCGGCGTTGGGGGTAGGCGGCTTGCGCGCGGCGCGAACCGGCTTGGGACGTGGGCGTTTTACACGCTTCATGGCGGTGGCTTTCATGGCAGGTCCTCCGGCGGAAGAATCCACTACCATTGTAGTGCGAAGAGGAGTGGCGGTCTGCGAGCCGGGTCACTGAGGGCTGTGAAGTGCTCTGGGGGCAGGTCTACCGGCCAGTTTGAACTCCGGCCTAGACAAACGAAAGAAAACGATATAAAAAGAAAGCGGAATCAAAAGCAGGGCGCAGTGCGCGTGTTTTGATCCATCCCGTGCTAAACGAAGAACGCCGGCGTGCCATTCTCGACATTCTCAACCGTGACGGGCGGGTGCTGGTCACGGAGATGGCCGAACAGTTCCATACCTCCCAGGTGACGGTCCGAAAAGATCTGGAAATCCTGCACGCGCACGGACTGGTGCATCGCACGCATGGGGGCGCGCTGCCGGCACGGGAAGGAGCGCTCGAAGACCCTACGCTGCGGGAAAAAGAGAAGCTTCACCGCAAGGAAAAACTTCACATTGCAGCTGCCGCGGCGCGGTTGGTGAAGGAAGGCCAGGTGGTGATCCTCGATTCCGGGACCACCACCACCGCGATCGCGCGGGCTTTGCGAAACTTTCAGAATCTTACGATTGTCACCAACGCGGTGAACATCGCCGCGGAACTGGCCGGGGCGAGAGTGGAAGTGATTCTCACCGGCGGCACGCTACGCAAGAATTCATTTTCCCTGGTGGGGCCCATTGCGGAAGAAACCCTGCGCCGGCTGAATGCCGACATTCTTTTCCTGGGCGTGGACGGTTTCGACGTGCACTATGGCCTGAGCACGCCGAATCTTCTGGAAGCCAAAGTGAATCGCGTGATGGCTGAGGTTGCGAAGCGAACGGTAGCGGTCTGCGATTCCAGCAAGTTCGGCCGCAGGAGTTTGTCGCTGATCATCCCACCCACAGCCTTGCAGGAAGTGATTACCGATCGCGGCATCCCCAAGTCTGATTGGCGCGCGCTCAAGAAGGCCGGGATCGAGGTGAGCCTTGTCTGACCATCACGGCGCTCCGGGATCCGCTCACTCGGTCGCGGGGCCAGGGACCCACTCGCTGGCCGAGATCCTGTCTCAGCCGCACTGCTGGAGCAATTGTCTGAAGGAGCTGGAACAAAAAGGATTCCTGGAGAAAATCCTCGAGCCGTTCCGCGAGGCTACGGAATGGCTGTTCGTTGGCTGCGGCTCGAGCTATTACATCGCGTTAGCGGCAGCGGCATCCTGGAGCATGATCACGGGCCTGCGCGCGCGTGCGGTTCCGGCTTCCGAGTTGTTGCTTTTCCCGAACTCCGTGTTGGGAGGGGAGGGTGAGTTGGCGGCAGTGGTGATTTCTCGCTCCGGGCGTACCTCAGAGGCATTGCGAGCGGCGGAAATGTTGGAAGGCGAGAGAGACATACGCACGCTCGCGGTGACGTGCACCGGGGACCAGCCCCTGGAGCAGATCTCGACCAGCACGCTCGCGCTGCTGCCCGCCGACGAGGAAAGCACAGTCATGACGCGCTCGTTTACTTCCATGCTTTTGGGGTTGCAGTGCCTGGCAGCGTGTGTGGCGGACGATCACGGGTTGGCCAAGGGACTGCGCAAACTGCCGAGCTCTGCGGAGAAGGTGTTGCAGGTCTTGCATAGGGACGTCCGGGAATTTGTTGGGGCGCGGCAGTTCGCGGACTATGTGTGCCTGGGGCAAGGACCGTTCTACGGTTTGGCCTGCGAGTCCGCGCTGAAAATCACGGAGATGTCCGTCTCCTACGCGCAAAGCTTCCACACCCTGGAGTTTCGGCACGGCCCCAAGTCCATCGTCAGCCCCGAAACGCTGGTCCTGTTTCTCTTGTCCGAGGCCGGCTACGAGGCGGAGTGCGAGGTTCTGCAGGAGATCAAGAGCCTGGGGGGAACGACCCTGGTGGTTGCCAACCGGGCGGATGAGCGCGCCCGGGCGTCGGCGGACCTGCTGATTGAGTTTGGCTTTGAGTTGCCGGAACTGGCGCGATTGGCGGCTTACGTTTTTGCCGGCCAGTTGGCTGGCCTCTGCACCGGACTGAAGAAGGGCCTTGATCCAGATAACCCGCGCCATCTGAGCCGCGTGGTTGTCTTGGACGAAGCCTAGAGCGGGTTTTGGCCCTGCGCCTCCACCCTTCGGCTTCGTTCAGGGCAGGATTGGCCGGCGGGACCCTTCGACTGCGCTCAGGGCAGGCTGCCGGCGCTACGGCCGAAAAGAGATGCCACGATTTGATGTTACCGTTGCCGGTGAGCTGAACCTGGACCTGATCCTCTACGGTCTGCCGGACGAGCTTCCTCCGGAACGGGAGTTGATTGCCGAGCGCATGATGCTCACCCTGGGCAGTTCTTCGGCCATCGTTGCCCACAATCTCGCGGCTCTGGGCAGACGGGTGGGTTTCATCTCCCGCATTGGCGATGACCAACTGGGACAGATTGCTCTTGACCGGCTGGGAGCGGGGGGTGTGGATGTCTCCAAGGTGCGACGGACGACAGGTGCTACCAAGACCGGGCTGACGGTGATTCTGCAGCGAGAGCGCTGGCGCAACATGGTCACCTATGCGGGGACGATTTTCGAGCTGAGTTTTGAAGATCTGGATCTCGAATATCTCGCAGACTCGCGCCATTTCCATCTTTCTTCGTTTTATCTGCAGCGCGGGTTACAGAGCCGGGTGGCGGAGTTGTTTCAGAAGCTCAAGGCCGCAGGGCTGAGCATTTCTCTGGACACCAATGACGATCCCGACGATCGCTGGCAAGGCGGATTGATGGACGTGCTCCGGCATGTGGACGTGTTTCTGCCCAATGAGAGAGAAGCGCGCAAGATTGCCGGCACCGAAGATTTGCAGACGGCGCTCGCGCGACTGGCGAAGCTGGTGCCACTGGTCGTGGTCAAGCTTGGGGCGGAAGGAGCCATGGCGCAGCGGGGGAGTGAGCGTTTCACCAGCCCG
The DNA here is from genome assembly GCA_020073645.1 of Terriglobia bacterium. Taxonomy (GTDB): domain Bacteria; phylum Acidobacteriota; class Terriglobia; order Terriglobales; family Acidobacteriaceae; genus JAIQET01. The sequence continues at coordinate 8,263 of JAIQET010000046.1, forward strand.
GCAGTGAAGGTCAACGCGGTGGACGCGGTGGGCGCGGGCGACAGTTTCGACGCCGGCTTTCTCTCCCAATACGTGTGTGGCGCTGACTTGCCCACCTGCCTGGCGATGGGCAACCTGGCCGGCGCGCTCTCCACTACACGGCCTGGAGGCACGGAGGCTTTCCGCGATCGCGAGTACCGGGAAGAGTTTTTTCACGACAATGCGGCAGGGCAAGGGAAGTAAGACTCCGGGCCCCGTGGGAACAAAAATCATGATCGACTTTCATACTCACCCCGTTCTCATCCAGGAATTGGCGAAGAAGTATCCCGACTACGAGCGCGCCTCGCGCGAAGTGTTTCACATCGGCAACAACTTTCAGCCGCTGGAAACTTTCTTTTTGCAGATGGACGTGGCGGGAATCGAGCGCGCTGTGCTCTTGCCCATTGATTGCCGCCGCGCGCGCAAGTTGGCGGTGAGTTCGAACGAACAGGTGGCAGAACTCTGCCAGGGCAGCTCGCGGTTCATCGGATTCGCCAGCGTAGATCCGCGGCGGAAAGGCGCTGCGAAAGAACTGCAGGATGCAGTCGAAAAGCTCGGACTGCGGGGAGTGAAGCTCGATCCCGCGTTGCAGGATTTCGCGCCCAGCGATCCCAGGGCTTTTGCGGTGTACGAAGTGGCGGAAGCGCTCGGCATTCCTGCGCTGGTGCACGCGGGCATGAGTTGGGCGCCGGAAACGCCGCTGGAGCGCTGCCATCCGCTGCTGTTCGAACCGCCGGTTCGGCGCTTCCCCAAACTCAATTTTGTGCTGGCGCATTTCGGCTGGCCGTGGGTGTGGGACGCGATTGCCATGGCGCTGAAATATCCCAATGTGTATCTGGATACTTCGTCCTTGTATTACGACAGTCCGAAAGAGTTTTTCCAGTTTGTCTTCAGCAAGCAGGTGCCGACGACGCTGATCGAACGCAGCTTGCGCAACAAGGTTGTCTTTGGCTCGAATTACCCGCGGGTAGAGATCAAGAACATGGTGCACGCGCTCAGGAGCCTGGCCCTGACCGAGGGCTGCCTGCACAAGATTTTCGTGGAAAATGCCGAGCGGCTGCTGGCAAGACCAGAGCCTCAGAGGATGCGGAGGAAGTGAGATGATCATCAAGCTCGAGCGCATCAAAGTCCAGAGCCGCAAGTCCGAGGAGGCCATCAATATCACCCCGGTGGTGGATGAAGTGGTTCATAAGTCGGGCGTCCGCCATGGCCTGGTCAACGTGATGAACATGCACACTTCCGCCGGCCTGCTGGTCACGGAAGGCATTCCTTGCCTGGAAGAAGACATCCTCACTCATTTCACGCGGCTGGTGCCGGAAGATCAGGACTATCACCACCGCCGGTATCTCGATTATGACGGCCGGTTGGGTTTTAACGCAGATGCTCATTTGAAGAGCGTGCTCGGGGGAATCAGTTGCTGCTTTCCGGTTGAAGACGGGAAAATCGTGCGAGGCTCGCGCCAGACCATCTACTTCATGGAATACGATGGCCCGCTGGAGCGGACGTACGTTGTGCAGGTGCTGGGGGAGTAGATTCCTCGCGCCACTCGGAATGACAATCCGACGATTCGTGAGATGAGCCTACTTCGAGACCTCCAGCAGCAGATGCTCCTTGAACTCCGTCGCTAACCTGGGGGACTTGCCGGGGGTGGCTTCCACCGTGCCCAGGTCCTGCCCGTAGGCGTAGTCCATGACGTGATACGTCCCCGGTAGCAGCCCGCGCAATTCCACTTCTCCCTTCCACGCCGCTGCGGTCGGGGCGAAGAAAGCGTAGTACATCTTCCCATCCTTCTCGATGGCGTAGCCCTCGGGAACGTCGTAACCGGTCACATACAGGTTGCGGAAGGTGCCCTTGGAGAGCATCTTCTGGTTGTAGATACCGATCCACTTCTTCCAGTGCTGTTCTTTGGCTTCGGTCAGCAGCACGGGCTTGTACTTCGCCCCGGGATCGGGCCAGACGAACTTGGTCCCCACCACGCCGCCAGTGCCAATCGTGGATGCGAAATCCGAGCCGTGCTCACTCCAGTCGTTGCCGACGCGGGTCATGGCCGACAGTTCCACGTGGTCGCCGTATACGGCGGCTTCCGGCCCCAGCAACGCTTTGTACATCTTGATGCGGCGACGCACCTGCACCGCGCCCACCGGATCAGCGGTGACAGCCTGATCGATGTAGGGGAGCCAGGCGAGCGATGGAGGCGTTCCGCACGGGCAGGCCTGGGTGACGCTCTCCGGCTTGAGCGCGCGCGTGGTCTGAAAGATGGTTTTGTAGACGTCGGCCATGGCGTTGACCGAATCCTGCGGCGACTTGTGATGGTGTGCCGGGTTGTAGCACATAGGCACGGAGTAGATGTTATCGAGCTTGGAGCCGTCGAAGCCCCAGTCGCGGATGAACTTCTCCGTCAACTGCTTGTAGTAGGCCTGGACTTCTGGCACGGCCGGGCACAGGGCTGCGAGGTCCCGCACCATGCGCGCGTGCTTGCCATTCTTGTCGAGGATGAGCCAGTCGGGATGCTCCTGTGCGACTTTCGACACCACGTACTTGTGTGATTCGTACTTGCCCTGGCCATCCTCTACGCCTATGGGAAGCCACCACAGTTGCACCAGTTCGCCTTGCTTGTGGAAGTCGTCCACCATCTTCTTGATAGAGTCGCTGGGGAAGGTGTCGGCACGCGGGTTCCAGTCACCGTAGGTGTCGAACCAGCGATCGTCCAACGTAGCCCACTTGATCCCGAACTCCTTCAGCTTGGGGATGGTGCCCAGCATCTGTGCCGGCGTGACATTGAATTCGTATCCCCAGCCGCACCAGCTCACGTTGTATGCCTCGCTGGAGGGCTTGGGGAGATCCCATCCTTCCTTCGCCAGCACACTCGACCACAGGCGCAGCGGCTCATAAAAATCGCCGGCATACACGGCCAGGAAGCTGCGCGGAGTGGAGTAGGTTTCACCCGCTTTCAACGTAGTGTTGGCCGGAATCACAATCGAAGCATTGACCCGCGCGTCCTTGTCGACATTTACCGGAAGCGAGAGGGTCAAGGGCAGGGTCTCGACATGGCCAATGGCCTCGCCCACCGAGCCGGTCCAGAAAGCCACGACGGGAATCCCGCCGCCGTAGCCCCCCTTAACCATCTCTCCCATCGCGTTCGGTTGGGAGAAGTTTCGTGTCACCTTCTCAACGTCATCCTTGCCCCAGTCATAGCTCGAGCCATGAAACGACCACATGTCGTAAGGCGCGACTTTGGGCTGGGCCAGTGTGGCATTGAAGCGATGGCGTTGGGTCACGGCCTGATCGAGTGTGACTTCGGCGGGACCGTCATTCTTGTAGTCGAGGGAAGTCAGAAGAATGTTGGGAAAGTCGTCGTAAGCTTCGACGGTGAGCGTCCGCTGGAGCGTGGTTCCCGAAGGTCCCAGGGGGCGCGCGGGAATTTCAACTCGCTGGCCCGCGCCCATTTTGCCAATCGCCTCCAGAACCTTGGCTTGCCCGAAGTCGAGGACGAAATGAATTTCCTTGCCGTTCGCGATCACGTAATCGCTGCCGACCGGCTGGCCTGTGCCCGGATCATCGAGCGTGAGCTTTTTGCCATCCTTCAACAGGAATCCCTGCACGTATCCGGAGGGCAGAACCTGGAACTCCGCGGTGCTGGTGGTGAGCACCAAGGGCCCACCATCATTCACCACCGCCTTGGTCACCGAAGGCTTGGTTGGCTGCTCCGCTTCTTTCTTGGCGGTCTTGGTACAACCGGTGTTCAGCAGCAGGGTACCGCTCACCAATAGAAGAAGAAATCCGATCAGGAAAGAAAGAAGAGAACGTGTTCTCATTGTGCCCCCTTATGCAATTGCGCCGCGCCCTTGAACTGGCGGAACACTCGCTCCGCGTTCAGGTGATAGATCTTTTCCAGTGCCGGGTCGGGCAAATCGAGCCCGTAAATCTTCCAGCGGCCCTGGGCGGGATAGCCCCAGTAATCAAAATACTCGTCTGCGGTCTCCAGCCAACGAAAATGATTGCGATACATCTCCTCATCCATTCCGTTATCGGTACCGAACATAATTCGGTCCTGGTATTTGAGGAAGAATTCCCGCGCCTGCCGCGGCTGCCGACCCAACTCGGCCTCGCGCGCCCCGAACTCCACGATCACGTTGGGATACTGGTCGAGCATGTGCGCCACCCAATCCAGGTTTTCCGGCCAGCCCATGTGCAGGGAGACGAAGGTGGTGTTGGGATGCCGGGCGAAGACGCGATTCCGGGCCTCCAGGAGTTGTTCCAGGGCAGGGAACTGCGGCCCGTAGAAGCTCCAACTGGGATTCTCCATCAACTCCTCATAGCGCTCGTTAGCGCCATCGGTGGGATGAAAGAAGGCTTCGGGATCGCCGGTGTGGATGGAAACCGGGATGCCCAGGCGGCCACACTCCTCCCAGATCGGATCGAGCCGGGGGTCGTCCACGGCGATCAGCTTGCCCGTTCGATCGCGCACGCCCAGGCCAAGGTCTTTCAACTGTTTCAGGCCACGGGCGCCGCGCGCCACGGCATCGTCGAGTTGGGCGACCATTTCCTGGCCGAAGTTTGGGTCATCAATCTTCGAAAAATCAATCTGGGCAAAGACCATGAAGCGGCCGGGGTACGGCTTGACCATGGTGTCGATCACCTTCTGGAGCTTTTCTCCCCACATGCCAGTGAGGATCACCACGGTCTTGACGTTGGTCTGGTCCATGATCTCGAGGACGCGCCGGGGTGGAATGGGCTCATCGATGCCTTGGGCGTCGTTGACGTGGTTGTGCACATCGATCACGTAGAACCTGGCGCGGTCGACGGTGCGCGCGGGCACGTGCAGCATGGTGGTGGGGTGAAAGTCCTTCAGCAGAAGTGCTTTTTTCTGATCGGCGTCCGGGGCGGACTTGTACGCGATCTGGCCCGCAGGCTGGGTGGGAGTCGGGCTGCTGTTCTGACCCGCTGCTATCACTGCCGCGACCAGGAGGGCGAAGGCCAGCGCGTACTTGGACATGATGGACCTCGTGACTTTTCTTATGAAGGGCGCGGTTAATAGTTTCGAATTGTTTCTATTAGTTACGGCTTGCCGCACGGGTGTTTCTTTCGCCTCATCCGGTCCGCGCCGGTTAACCGCTCCGGCGACTGCCTGCGATCACTCGACATCACATGCATATGTGATTTCATTCAGCACCTTGGGGCAAATCCTCCCGCTGTTCAGGCCCGTCTCGGGCCGGGGACGGGAGTCATTTTTGCCTTGACAAGCTCTGTAGAACGAAAGTAAAAGTAACTGTTCGTAACTATACAACAAAATCCCATTTGTTCGCGCAGAAAGCATAATCGCGCGCGGCTCCGGCCGGCAGTGACGTCCGGCCCGTGGGCCCGGTTGGAGTTCAGTCCAAGGAGGCCGCCATGCCGAGCTTGGCCAGTTCCCGCTTATCCGTTTTCATCCTTGCCGTTGTTTGCATCGCGCTTGCCGCTACCGCCTGGGCCCAGAAAGACACCGGGAGCATCGTGGGTACGGTGAAAGATCAGACCGGCGCAGTGGTGGCAGGCGCTAAGGTCACGGTCACCGACATCGAACGAGGCATCACGTTCGACGCCACGACCAACCAGTCCGGCGAGTACGTCGCCAGTAATCTGCGCGTCGGGCGCTACACCGTCACCGTCGAGCATCCGGGTTTCAAGAAAGCGGTATCCGTGCCGGTGAGCCTCGACGTGCAACAGCGCATCCCAGTGAATGTCACTCTGGAAGTGGGAGCGATCACCGAGGCCGTCGAAGTGACGGGGGCCACTCCGTTATTGGAAACGGAAACTTCCGAACTCGGCCAGGTGGTGGATCGCAAGCGGATGGCCAACCTGCCGCTGAACGGACGCAACTTCGCCCAGTTGGCGTTGCTGACCGCCGGCACAGCTCCGAGTGAACCGGGCGCGCGCGATGAAGGAGGCTTTGGGTTTTCCGCCAGCGGAGCCCGCTCGCTGCAGAACAACTTCCTGCTCGATGGCGTGGACAATAATTCCAACCTTCCCGACCTACTGAATGAGACGAACTATGTGATCCAGCCGTCGGTCGAAGCCCTGGAGGAATTCAAGGTCCAGACCAACGCCTACAGTGCTGAGTTCGGGCGGGGCAACGGGGCGATCATCAACGCTACCATCAAGTCGGGAACAAACCAGTTCCACGGAAGCGTGTACGAGTTCCTGCGCAACGAAAAATTCGACGCCAAGAACTTCTTCGACCTCGCCGATCGTCCCATCGCTCCTTACAAGCAGAACCAGTTTGGCGCTACCTTTGGGGGACCGCTGTTAAAGAACAAGATGTTCTTCTTTGTGGATTACGAGGGACTGCGCATCCGGCAGGCGCAGACGCTGGCGTCAACCGTACCCACAGATGACCAGCTAAATGGGAGCTTCCTGGCGCAACTGGACACAACCTCGCAAGTCTTCTTTGCGCCTGACCCCACCCAGCCGGACGTCACATTTCCAACCCTGGACTGCGGGGGGAATCCGACCTTCGCGGGCGAGATCTTCGATACCCGGCAAACTGCCAACCTGAACAGCGCATTTGATCAGAGAGGAAATCCGACCGGATTGTGCGGAGTACCGTTCGCGGGGAACCAGATTGGAGAGTTCGACCCACTGGCAGCGGCCATCCTGAAGCTGTATCCCCGAGCCAACGTCAACGGCAGCGGTTTCAACTATCTGTCCAACCCGGTGCGGACCGAGAACCGCAACAACTTCGACGTCCGGGTAGACCAGAAGTTCACCGAGAAGGACTTTGCGTTCTTTCGTTTTAGTTATGAGGACCAACCCAGCGCGATTCCAGGCCCATTCGACACCACCGGAGGGGACGGCGGCGGATTTTTCGGTGGCGTTGAAGACAACGCCTATCGGAGCTTTGCCACAAGCTGGACTCACCTGTTCCGGCCGCAGCTGATCAACGAATTCCGCCTGGGATACAACCGCATCAACTCGCAGCGCCAGCAGATCAACTTCGACAAGAGCAGCGAGCAACTGCTTAATTTTCCCGGCGGCTTCCCCGGCATTCCCAACCTACCCAATAACGGCGGCTTGCCCCAGCTCACGTTCAGTGACGTCTCGCAGATCGGCAGTCCCACCTTTCTTCCGTCCCATGAGATTCAGAATACTTACAGCTTCCTCGACAACCTGACGTGGGTGCGCGGCAATCACTCGTTCAAGTTCGGTACCGAGGTGCGCTTCGAGCAATTCACCATTTTCCAGCCGGCCGCCTCACGCGGCACTTTGGATTTCGGACCGCAGTTTACCGACAATCCGGGCAATCCGGGCAACGGCGGCTCGGGGTTGGCGTCTTTCCTGATCGGCCTCAGCGATGGCGGCAGCATCAATAACTATCACGATATCGATTACCGCCGGCCGGTGTACGCGTTCTACGCGCAAGATGACTGGAAGGTCACTCCCAGACTCACTCTGAATCTTGGGCTGCGCTACGAGCTATTCACTACGGTAAAGGAGAAGAACAATCAGCAGGCGACCTTCGATCTGGCAACGGACAGCTTGATTGTTCCCAAGGGGTTGAATGTGACGTTGAATCCGGCGCTGGCCGACATCATCCCGCTGAAGGCCATCGGCAGCCGGGGCCTGATCTCACCGGACCGGAACAATTTTGCGCCCCGCATTGGACTGGCCTATCAGGCCACCGACAAGCTAGTGGTCCGCGCCGGTTACGGCATCTTCTACGGCGGAAGCGAGGCCGGCCCCTATTCCAATCCCAGCATGGGATTCAACCCGCCGTTCTTTGCCATCCAGAATTTCAACAATCCTTGCGGACAGTCTGCGGCGAGCGCGGTTCAGGATTGCAGTCTGGCCAGCGCCGGCATCCCCACGCTCTCCGCCGGTTTTCCCGCGAATGCCTTAGTGGATCCAAATACTCCGCTGCTTTTCTCGATTGATCCGCACCTGGTCACACCCTACACCCAGCAGTGGCACCTCTCGACGCAATACGAATTGCCGGGGAACACCGTTTTCGAGGCCACCTATGCCGGATCGCGAGGCCTGAAGCAGTACATCTATCTCAACGGCAACCAGGCACTGCCCGATCCCAGGCCCGACCCTCCCCCGCTGGACACGCGGCGGCCCTTTCCGCCGATTGACGGCTTCATTGGCTGGTTCCGATCAGCCGGCCAGTCCAACTACAACTCCCTGCAACTGCGAGCCGAGAAACGCTTCTCCCATGGGCTTTCTTTCCTGGTGGCTTACACCTGGGCCCACGCCCTCGATATCGCGTCCAATGCCGACCTCGGCGCCCAGAACGGCGGTGACTTCCGCTTTTATCAGACACCTAATCGGGAGTACGGCAACGCCGATTTCGATATCCGGCATCGGCTGGTCTTGAGCTACTTGTATGAGCTGCCGATTGGACGAGGCAAGGCGTTTCTCGGCAACGCCAGCGGGGCACTCAACCAGATTATCGGCGGCTGGCAAGTCGGTGGTATTACCAGCTTCTCCACCGGAAACTGGTTCACCATTCTCGACGCCAACAGCTTCTCGAACTCTGACGGCCAGTCCCGTCCCGACCTGGTCGCCGATCCTTTCAGGGCCGGCCCGGTTCCTGCAAATCCCGACCCCAACTGCCAGTTGACAATTTCCCAGGGCGGGTTAGCGGCGGATCGCACTCGCACTATAACGTCATGGGTCAACCCCTGCGCCTTCACCGATCCGGGTTTCGGCTCGTTCGGCAACGTCGGCCGTAACACGGTTCCGGGTCCCGGGTACCAGATTTGGGATATGTCGCTGTTCAAGAACTTCAGCATCACCGAGCGCACCAAACTGGAGTTCCGGGCAGAGTTCTTCAATGTGTGGAATCACCCCAACCTGCAGTTCGCCAAGTCCGGACCGCAGAACTCGATCAGTACCACCACGTTCAATAGCTCGCAATTCGGATTCCTGACTGCGGCCCGCGACCCGCGTCAGATCCAGTTCGCGCTGAAGCTTTCGTTCTAGAGACTCAGGCAAAAAGCGGCGGTCTGCGACCATGAAGGGGAACCTGGCCTTCGGATGTGCACTGGTGTTTCTTCTTCTGGGGACTCTGCTGTCTCAAGGCTTCGCCTCTCCGGAATCTCCCAACCTCACCGAACTGCAGAGCGGATGGCGGATGACCTCGGCAAGGAATGTTTCTGGCGATGATGCCCTGGTGTCCCAGCCGACCTATGACGCGTCGGGATGGTACTCCGTGCAGCGCATGCCGGCCACCGTGCTGCAGATCCTGGAGGACAACGGCGTTTACAAGAACCTTTATTACAGCATGAACCTCGCCACTCCAGAAGAACTCTGGAAGCAGGACTGGTGGTACCGCACCACGTTCACCGCTCCCGCAGGGCAGGAGGTGTATTCGCTCATCTTCAAGGGGATCAATTACCGGGCCGACATTTGGCTCAACGGGCATCGAGTGGCAAGCCGCTGGCAAGCAGTCGGCATGTACAACGAGTTCGAATTCGATGTCACCGAGTTTGTGGTTGCCGGAGGTTCCAATGTGCTGGCGGTGAAAGTCACTCCGGAGCAGGGTTTGACGGAACGCATCGAATTGGGCGATAGCTGGCTCGACTGGATCAATTGGAAATACATTGGCTACCACGATGCGGAAAAGCATCTGGATATTCCGTTCGTGCCCGACCGCAATGCGGGAGTCTGGAAACGGGTGTACCTGAGCAGCACGGGGGCGGTTACGATTCGGAATGCTTACGTTGCGACCGCGCTTCCGCTGCCCGCGACCAGCCCGGCATCTCTCACGGTGTATTGCGACTTGAGCAACAGTACGTCAAAGCCAGTCTCGGGGACGTTGTACGGTGAAATTTCCCGTCCCGGCAAGCCGAGTGTCAAGTTCGAACGGAGTGTGTCACTGGTTCGCAACCAGACTCAGGAGGTCACGCTTACACCGGCAGACTATCCTCAGCTGTCGGTCACGAATCCTGACTTGTGGTGGCCCTATCGCTGGGGTGAGCCGAACCTGTATCACCTCGAGCTCCGCTTTGAAGCGAACCACAAGATCTCCGATTCCCAAGCCATTGACTTCGGCATCCGCCAAATTACGCCGCGCCGCGATTCTGACAGCAGTTTTCCTGAGATCGGTGGCGGCGGAAACTTCTACTTACAGATCAACGGAAGGGATTATCTGATCCGTGGCGGCGTGTACAGCCCGGATCTGCTGTTCAAGAACGATCCCGAACGCGACGCGGCCACGATGCGCTACGTCAAGGACCTCGGTTTGAATCTGATCCGCTGGGAGCTGAAGATCGCCGACGACAGCATGATTGAGCGCGCGGACCGCGAAGGCGTACCCGTGATGCTGGGCTGGATGTGCTGCGCGCAGTGGGAGCACTGGGAGCTGTGGAGCGCTGAAGACCAATGGGTCGCCCGCGCCAGCTTGCGTGCCCGCATTCGCGAGCTTCGCTCCCATCCCTCGGTGGTCATCTGGGCCAATGGCAGCGACGGACTGCCGCCCGATCCCGTGCTCAGCGACTACCGCCAGATTCTCCGGGAACTGCACTGGCAGAACGCCGCCGTGGATACCGTCTCCAACTACAACCGCTCCTGGAACGGCATTCACATGGTGGGTCCGTACGTCTGGCGGCCGCCGTACTACTGGTTTAGCGACAAGTACGGCCCGGCGCGAGGCTCTTCCGCCGAGGAAGGCGACAACGAGACCATTCCGCCGCTCGAAAGCCTTAAGAAATTCATCCCGCCGGACAAGCTATGGCCCATCAACGAATCCTGGTATTTTCACGCGGGCGCCAACGAGGGGAACAGCACTCTTGAAAATATCCAGAGGGTGCTGGACAAGCGCTACGGGCCATCCAGCAGCGCGGAGGAATTTTCCAGGAAGGCGCAGCTCGCTCACTACGAGGATGTCCGTGCCCAGTACGAGACCTATGCCACCCACTGGGACAATCGCAAGATGACAGTGCACTGGATGATGAACAATCCGTGGCCGTCGCTCTTCGGACATCTCTTCGATTACTACTTCAAGCAGGGTGGAGGATACTTCGGCGCGAAGAAAGCTCTGCGTCGGGTCGGCGTGGTGTGGGACTACTACGCCACCGGCGACCGGAACACGGCCAAGGTCTACGTCGCAAACCAGACCCTCGAGCCACTCAATCACCTCAGGGTGTCGCTGGCGTCCTACAGCCTCGACGGCGGCCGGAAGTATTTCAACGAGGTGAAGGATTTCAGCATCGGACCGAGCACTTCGGCCGAGGCGATGACGGTGGGCCGAATTGCGAATGTGGGTCCCGTCTATCTGGTGCGCTGCGAACTGCGCGACGCAAACAATAAGCTCCTGGCGGACAACGTGTACTGGGAATCCATCACGCGTGACGATCTGGGCGAGCCGAAAAACGACGAGCAGTTCAAGACGAATCTGGTGAAGTGGGCCGACCTGTCTGCCCTGAACACCATGCCCCCGGCCGAGGTGAAAGTTTCCGGCAACTTCTCCCAAGCTAACGGCGAGGAGACCGCAACCATCGTGCTGACCAACAACTCAAGTCACGTGGCCTTCTTCCTGCGCGCGGAAGTCACGAATGGCGTGGATGGTGAGGAAGTTCTGCCGGTTACCTACGACGACAACTATGTCACCGTGTTTCCTCACGAGATGCGGACAATCGTCGCCAAATTCACCGTGCCCGCGCGAGCCAGCTGGTCGCCTGCCATTCGGCTTGAAGGTTACAACGTGGGCAAGAAGGTGCTACCCCTCAAGGAGTTGCGTACAGCGGGATCCACGAACTGAGCGGGAAACTCCACCTCAACCCGCGAAATCACCGACTCAAAAGCAAGCGGAATGCTAGGATTTACCTGGTGCCGCGCGCTCAGTTTCATTTGGATAAGCGCCGATTCGCGGTCTCTGCGGGCAACTTATGCAGATGTTCCTGGACATCTTCGCGCAAATCTTCCGCACTTTGTGGGCGCACAAGCTGCGCTCCTTCCTGACCATGTTCGGCATCGCATGGGGTGTGGGGTCGTTGTTGCTGCTGGTTGGCCTGGGTGAAGGTTTTCGCTCGGGCAACAAGCGCGAGATGGAGCAGTACGGCAAAAACATCATGTTTATCTTTCCCGGTCGGGCCCCGGTGGTGCAGGGCAACATGAGCTCTGCACGCACCTACCTGCTTACCTACCAGGACTATGCGGACATCCGCAGAGAAGCTCCTCATGTGCGCAATGCCACGCCGGTGCTGGCGCGCACCGACCTTCATGCGGTCAGCGAGTTTGCTACGGCCAATGGCGAGGTCATCGGCGTGGAACCGCAGTACGGGGAGATCCGCTATCTTCCGCTCAAGCAGGGACGCTGGCTCAACGGCCTGGACGAAACCCAGAAGCGCAACGTCGTTGTCCTGGGCGATGAATTGACGCGAAACCTGTTTCCCGGGCGTCCCGCCGTGGGGGCAACCATTCTGCTCAACGGTCTGAGGTTCGAAGTCATCGGCAGCCTGCAGCGTGTGGGCCGCGGGGATGACAACTCCACCAACATGCGCGGCTATATTCCTTATCAGGTGATGGCCACCTACTTTCCGCTCAAGGGCGAGGGACGGGAGAATGCCATCTCCTTCATCAACTACCAGCCCCGCGTGACCGATGAGCACGTGCTCGCCCAGGAAGATGCCCGCAAGATCATCGCCCGCAACCACGGCTTCGATTACCACGATGAAAACGCCTTCGAGGGGTGGGACACCATTCAGCAATCCAAGATGGTGGGCTCGATCTTCGACGCGATGAATGTGTTTCTGGGCAGCGTGGGACTGGTAACGCTGGCACTGGGCGCGATCGGGGTGATCAACATCATGCTGGTCGCGGTCACCGAGCGTACCCACGAGATCGGATTGCGCAAGGCCCTGGGCGCCACGAACCGCAGCATTCTGCTGCAGTTTTTTCTGGAAGGAACTCTTCTCACGCTGCTCAGCGGGCTGATTGGAATGGGCTTTGCCGCCGGATTAATGGCGGTCATGGACACGCAGCAGGGCCCCGGTGGTTTTGATCCTCCCAGAATCGTGCCCATGTCGGCGATCGTGGCGATCGGCAGCCTGACCCTGGCGGGGGTGGCCGCAGGACTCTATCCCGCACGCAAAGCCGCGATGCTGCAGCCGGTGGAAGCGCTGCGGCAGGAGTAAGTCATGCTTAAGGACGTGCTGCGCGAAGCCTACAGCGCCATGCGCCACAACCGGCGCCGCACCGCGCTGACCATGCTGGGCATGGCCTGGGGCATCGCCACGGTGGTCATGCTGCTCGCCTACGGCGACGGCTTTGGCCAGGCTTGCGCCAACATCTTCGCCCAGTTCGGCACCAAGCTGATGATAGTGGTTCCCGGCCAAACCTCAATGCAAGCCGGAGGGCAGAAGGCGGGCATTCCCATCCGCCTCACTATGGAGGATGTGGACATCCTCACCACCAATATCCCGCAGATCAGCCACATCACCCCGGAAGTGGGGAAGCAAGCCAGCATGCAGTACGACACGCGCAGCTTCAATTTCGAAGTGTCCGGCAACTATCCCAACGTGTATTCCATCCGCGCACTCAAGCTGGCGCAGGGCCGCTTCTACAACCAGGAAGACGAGATGGAGCGCGCCCGCGTCACCATTCTCGGCTCCGAGGCCAAGGAAAAGCTGTTCTCAGGACGCAACGCGCTGGGCGAACGCATCCGCATCGACGGCATCAGCTTCGAAGTCATCGGTGTCTTAGGCTCGAAGATGCAGGAGGGGGAAAGCGACATTAACCGCGTCGCCTACGTCCCTTTCAGCACCGTGCGCGACCTGACCGACACACACTACCTCAACTCCATCTGGTTCAACTACGAGACCACGGAGTACAAGAGGCTGGAGCAGTCGGTGCGCGCGGTGATGGCCATCCAGCACAAGTTCAACCAGAGCGACCGCCGCGCCCTGCTGGTGTTCAACCTGATGGAACAGGTCCACCAGTTCGAAGTCATCACGCTCGGTCTCAAGATTCTGCTCGGCTTCATCGGTACGCTTACGCTGGGCATCGGCGGCGTCGGACTGATGAACATCATGCTGGTCTCGGTGACCCAGCGCACCCGGGAAATCGGGGTGGAGAAGGCGTTGGGGGCGCGCCGGAGGCACATCCTCGTCCAATTCCTGGCGGAAGCCCTGGCCATCACTTTCATGGGGGGAGTGCTGGGAGTGATGCTGGCCTACGCCGTCGCGCTCTCTGTCGGACGGCTTACGCTTTACAGCGCCATGGCCAAGAATGCCGAAGCCGGCGACATCCGCCTGGCCATTCACCTCGGCACGTTGTTCGTGGCCACGCTGATCCTCACCATGGTAGGACTGATCAGTGGCATGATCCCCGCTGTGCGCGCCTCGCGCCTCGACCCCATTGAGGCTCTACGCTACGAATGAAATTGATGGCAACTCGTGCGCTGCACCGGGGTGGGTGGTGGTGGGCAGGGCACTCATTTCGGCAAGATGCCCAGGGCCGCCAAGCTGCTGCACGATATCCTTCGGTTTTGTGCGGCGGCGATCCTACTTCGATGGGTCCCGCTTGTAGCAGAACATGTAATCGGTGATCAGAGGTACGGTTGAGACTGTCCGGCTCAACCTCTGCGCGTCCACCAGTTGTGATGGGACCTTGTCCGCCAGAAGCTCATTGGTGAGCAGGAATCCGCCGGGCTTAATCATCGAGGCAAGATTCGCGCGCGCGAGCGACTGCTCGAAGGCGCCGTAGTAGATGAATACGTTCGTTCCGATGATCAGATCGAACTGTAGCTCGGGTTCGGGGACTCGCAACCGCTGGTAGACAACGTTCATATTGATGGGTGTGATGTGCGTAACCACTTGAGGCCGGATCGCGACCGCTCGGATGTGGGTTTCGCCGGCGACCGCGGGCGGCACAGGGACAGGTTTGGTGACAGCGCCGATCTGATCCCCAAGTGTCTGCCAGTATTTGACGAAGTCGGCGAGATAATCCTGTCCACGCGGCACCGCGCTGTTCCAGGCGAGTTGGACCGTGTAGGCCTTCCCCTTTGCGGCCGCCTTCCGCACACGCTGGAGGTGAACATTCACGTTCGGGCTGATGTCGAGGGTGACTAGCTCGAGCGATGCCGGGTCCGCCAGTCCCAGCCGCGCCAGCGAGTCCATGACGGCAAAAGGCTGAGTCGTCTGCAGCGGGTAGAAATCATTCCCGTACTCCTTGTTCGCAAAATCCAGACCAGGACCGACGACGGCGATGCGCCGCACGCTCCCCGGCTTCAACAGCCCGGTTTTCAGCATCTGCCGGAACTGCAAGTCCAGTGCAAAATCGGGCCAAAGATTGGTATCGAGCGAAATTCCGCGGTCCGCGTAGAGTTGAGAGCGTTCTTCGATTCCGGCTGACTTCTGCTTCTCACGGTAAGCGTTGAACTCATCTCGCATACGGGCAAGATTGGCGAGCAGGTATTCTTTCAGCCGATCTCTCTCGGCAGCGGTATCGAAAGAGAAGCCCTTGTTCTCCAGCAGAACCCGCATTTGCTGCATGCGTTCACCGGCCGAGGGAGATCGCAGCGCCCGGATCAGGTCATCGGCCCGGTGTTCGCCGAACGAATTCACCAGTGTGCTGTGGCCGTACTTGCCAAGGTATTCGCGGTCGATCTGGTATTCCTTGGTGAAGGTAACGCCGAACCGCAGAAGATTCGTGAGCGTGTCTTCTTCGCCGGTCTCCAGACGCTGCCGGATTACCGCATCTTCCTTCTTCACCCACTCCGCCCACGCCTTCGCATCCAGCTGAGAACCGGCCTGCTTCAACTCGGACGGCAGGGATTCTCCCATCACGCGGAGAACGGGTTTCGCGGATTCGAACGAAATGAACTCAGCAGTGGATACCTGGCATCTGCCGGGAAGGGTCAAAGCGCCGGCAACCATAAGAAGCAGGTACGCAGGAGCCTTCTTCATGGCGTCCTCCAAGTCCACGGTCGAGGCGCGTGGTAAGCCCGCACTGTCGGTGCAGAGCATCCTCTCTTCCACATGCATGGTGCTGCTAAGCCCTTGAATCAACTAAGGGAAACAACGACCAGAAACCACGAGCGTAGCCGTAAAGCGTCAAAAGGCACCGGGAGTGCGAGAAAAAGCCCATTCCCCGAAATCCAGATCACCCGAACAAAACACTCCTTCTGACCGCCCAGGGCCCATGCTTGTTTATCGCCTCTCAAAGAAGTGCAGAGAAAGGATGCCTTGGGCCAGGACATGCCACCCAACACGCCGAGGTATGTTGGGTGGCAAGCTTTGGGTCAGGGCGACCAGTTTACCTGCGGCTAGCTGGCGGAACGATGCCGTTCATGCGCAGGTATTCCACCATTTGTCCGTAGTGATCGTAGGAGTGGGCCACCGCGTCAACGGCAAACTGAACACGTGTGTTTTGCCTGGCCGTGCCGACCCGCTCTGGCAGCACCGGTGCGACCGCGTTTTTTGCGGTGACGGTCGCTGCGGACCGATGCAGCGCAGCGAACGAGCCCTTGAGGTAATCGAGGATTTCGGCCTTTGATCGTACAGCATCGGGTCCGGTCTCGGCCTCCTGATCAGGGGTGGGCTTCTGTCCGAGCATGCGCGCGGCCATCCGGTAGTTATTTGCGGCCAAGTGCTTGATTTGCTCGGCGAATGTCCGGGCACCGGTGAACTCGCCCGCGGTTGGCGCAAAGGAGTATTTCGCCTCCGGCATGGCATCGGCAGCCGAAACAACATCTTTTTCACTGTTGGAGATCCAGAAGTCGAGCGCCTGACTGACGGTGAGCCTGGTTTGCGCCAGGGCAATGTGGCTAGTGACAGTGATAAGCAGGCAGGACAGAATGCGGAAAGCATTTTTCATAATAGCTCCTTGAAAAACAAGTTTTGGGCTAGAGCAAGCGCATGAGCAGATACACGTGTGGCTCCATGCGCAAAACTGGGCTGGGTTTCAGGAGCGGGGCGGGCCGCGGTCGGTCTCAGGAGAGCCGATCGAGGAAACTACGATCACTGAGTCAAACGGCACCGAAATGTTACTGGCCGTGTGCTGGAGTGGGGCGGAAATCTCGAACCTATGGAACGCCAAGAACTGAAATTGGACGAAGCTGCGCAGGCCGCACTTGCCAGGTAGTGACCTCAGGACATGGCCACACGCAGGGGCAACCGCAGTCGAGGTGCCTTGTCTTTCCCGGGCACGAGCCTGTCGGGCCCTCGGACGGAGACAGGAAATCGCGGGCTGGCTGCCCCATCCGGCTACGCAAGCTGACGCTGATGTGGCGAGTGCCAATATCAGCAGCACGGAAGTGATGGAAGTGCGGCGCACGGGTTCTATTCTCAGACGTGCCAGCGACTGAAAGGTTACCGGCCTAATGCGAGCCTTTCATCATGGTCGGCTACCCGTCGAAGTAACCCAGCTCGCATCCGATTGCGGGTGCTTCTGGGATTGTCCCCAAATACGGGCGATCCGGAAGTAATTCGCCTTGGACGAAGACAGGTTTTCCGAGCATCGGATGCAGGTAGTTGTTGTAATCAGGCGTAGGTGTTGAAAAACTCGAGATTTCAGAAATCAGGGAGAATTTGGGGGATAGAAAATGTCTAGCCGAGTAGAGAAAGTCGTTTGTAGGGCATCCTGACGCGATCTAATTTCTGCGGTTTTCTAGAAAGTGAGTTTTTCAACACCCACAGGCGTTTGCACTCAGAACCCGGTCAATGAGTGCAATCGCGATTTTACGACAGTGCCGAACGAAGAGTGACACGCCAATAGCGGCTCCGAGCTGCTAAGAGTTTGATCGCTTGGGTAGGGCCTGAATTTTCCACCCAAATTTCTTTGCCATCATCCGAACGTAACGTTTCTGAGACCGAAGCTGTTCTGTCGGATCAGCCCTGTGCTTCTCGGTAGGCTTATCAACCGCGCTTTTCTCGACCAGCGTGATCTGAAGCTGATCTCCCACGCGAAGAGGTTTCTGCTTAATCCATGCGACGTGCTCCCTCACGGGGCTAATGAGCCCACCCACCTCTAGAAACAGGTCCCCTTTGCCGCCCCGCGTCACCCAATTCACGATGGCTGTCAGAACGCCGTCATCACCGATGCCAGCCAGACAGAGCTTCTTTCCATTTAGATAAACTTCGAATGCGCGCATAGGAATACGATTCTAGCGGCATTGTCAAAAGTGCTCTGCTACGCTCGCTCCTGTCAGTTGTTGTAAAACAGGCGTGGCTGTTGAAAAACTCGAGATTTCAGAAATCAGGGAGAATTTGGGGGATAGAAAATGTCTAGCCGAGCAGAGAAAGTCGTTTGTAGGGCATCCTGACGCGATCTAATTCCCGCCGATTTCCAGAAAGTGAGTTTTTCAACACCCACAGGCGTTTACACCAACCATCCCGAACGACCGCTTATGAGATAGGTTGATAGTTTCTAAGTCAACTCTTAGGTTCGCGGCTGGTTTCCGCAAGGGGAACGGAAGTGGCCGGTCCCGCCACCTCGAGCTGCTGGATGAAGGCTTCGAGGCGCTTCCAGTCATCCACCGTGGCGCCGTTGGTGAACTGTATTCCTATGCCGTTGGTATCGCGGCGACGCACGATGCCCCAAACATCGGCGTGGATAAGGGTGGTCTGGAGTACCACTCGAACCCTGACATTCTCATGAATCTGCTGAGATGTTTCCAGGTAGCAGCCGCTCAAACTGATGTTCTTCAGTCGGGCTAAGGTTCCTGCGCCCGTTTTCGGTTCCCGCACTACTACGGTGGTAGAGAGGGGGTATCGCGGATGCACCGGGGCGCTGTTGGTGAGCATGGCTGGTTAAGCGACAGTTCCGCTTGTGTGCCCTGACGTTACCCAGCCCGGGACCCAAGGGCAAATTACGAAAGTTTCGGAGGGTCCGACGTCGAGTGCGTGCCGCTCTGGGGAATACCGCGGAAGCCGAAAGGGGCCACCCCATTAGAGGTCAAATTTTGCCCCCTGGGATTTCCTGGTTGTCCTGTCGATTTCTGGGCCAGACTACCGTGCCGGCTTTTTCCAGATATCCCGATCGTGCATCAGCCTGATCTGGCGCTTGATCACCTTCTGGCGGTATTCGGCGTGCTTCATCGGCTCCCGCTTCAGGTAGAGGTTCTTGGGGTAGATGGGCTTTTCGTAGAGGATCTGGTAGAGCTCCGTGCGCAGGTCCTTCAGCCAGTTGTCCCACTGTGCCCGGGCGCGATGGTCGCGCAAGGCTTCAATGTCAATCACCCCGGCCACGTAGGTTGAGCCCCCACCGTATTCCTGGCGACCGACGATCTGTCCCTTGTAGTTGATGATGAACGAACGCCCGCCAAAGGTATCGATGGGTGTCGTCTCTTCCGGGAACAGGTAATACGTTCCTAAGTTCGGGGCAACGATGTACAGGTTGTTATCTAGAGCGCGTGCCCGGCTTTGGATTTCAAAGATCTCGTTGCCGGTGGCGGGATGCGGGTAGGATGCGCGGTAAACCACTTCCGCCCCGTTCAGTGCCAGAGCCCTAGCGTTCTCCGGGTAGGAGCCTTCGTTGGCCATCATGATGCCCAAACGGCCAATCTCGGTATCGGCGACTGGCCAGAAGGCATCCAAATTGCGCCCGTACTTTTCAATCCACCAGTCGTAAATGTCGTGCGGGCAGACGGAGTGCTCTACCGGGAACAGCGGCGAGACCTTGTAGTGCTTAAGGATTACTTTGCCTTTTGGATTGAGGATGAACCCAACGTTAAAGAAACGGTCCTTCAGGTCAGGATGACGCGCTTTCGCCTGAGCCATGATGAAAGCGTTGTATTCAACCGCAATCTTGCCCAGTTCCTCGGTTTCCTCGCCGGGGATATCAATGGCGCACTCCCGCGCGAACTTGACGTGGTCCAGATCCAGTACTTCGTCATTGAAAGCCTGCAAAGCCCCTTCGGGGAAAGCAATCAAGCGCACCGGGATGTCGAGCGCCGACAACCAGCTGGCGGCTTTCACCAGGTGCTTCAGGTGTTCGAGGTTGATTTTGATGTCTTTGCGGCGGCGAATTCCACGGACGGCAGGGATAAGGCCTACGGCGGTATACGGTTTGACCACGACTCTCGTCCTCATTGGATGGGGCAGCGACGAAAAACTAGACGGCTCCCAGGCGTTGATTGGCCAAGGGGGCTGAACGCCCCCTGGCCTCCAGAAGCTAGAACGTGACCCGGAACGAAAGTTGGAGCTGGCGTGCCGGCGATGCGAATTTTGGCGAACCAAAGGTGGGGTTGCCAGGGCTCGAAATATGGTCGCCGAACTCCCTCGGCACAGCGCCGATAAAGTCCGGAGCGCCGTACACGTGATCCACGTCCTCCACGTTGGGCCGGTTTAACACGTTGAAGGCCTCAATACTAGCCTCTCCCTTAATGCGCTCGGTGAAAGGAATCTCCCGCTGCAGGCGCAGATCCACATCATAGTATGGATCGCCCTTGTAGGAGTTGCGCGGACTGACTCCCACGCGATCAGGGAAGGGGAACGAATCACCATTGGTATCAAATCCCGCATTGATGCTGAAGAAACGAGCGCTTTGCAGGCTCGTGACCGTGGAGAACTTGAAGTCGCGAAAGTAGATCGGCCATTCCTTGGGGGATTCGGTCAAGAACGCCAGCGTGAAGCGGTGGCGAATATCATTGTCGCCGACGGCCCGGTCAAATTCCGGATGGAGGTAGTTCTCCGGCGTGTTGGGCAGGTTGACCGTGGTGGCGATGTCGATAGACTTCGCGTAGGTGTAGTTGGCCAGGAAGTTGAAGTGGTGCGAGAAGGCTTTGCGCACACTGAGCGTGCCGGCGTTGTAGATCGAAAAACCAATCGGCTTAACGTACAAAACGAAGCCGAACGGCTCAGGCAAAGGCGCAAAGAACTGTTTGCAGCCACTGCTGACGAGCAGGTCGCATCCCGGCTGTGGGGCGCCATTGATGCTGGAATAGACCGGCAAGCGTGACGCGTGCTGCCATTGGTATCCCAACGTCATGTAGAAGTCCTTGCCCAGCTGATGTTCCAGTTCAACACTGGCCTGCTCGGAGAAAGGCAGGGGGAAGTCCTTCTTCGCGTAACCGAGAGGAACTTGCCCGAGTTGGGTTGGCGCCGGATACATGCCCTTGGTGACGAAGTTGACGAAATCCGACCTTAACGGAAAGATCGGAGCATCGCCGACGGCGCCGGACGGGCCGAACCCGATCAAGTTCTGGCTGGGATTGGAGAAATCAGGCAGAAACGGTTGGGTAAAAGGGGTGAATTCTGAGGCACCGACCCAACTTACCAAAATGTCGCTGTAGACAAAAGGCCCAGTGAACAGGCCAAATCCGCCGCGCAGCACACCTTTGCCTCCGTTGAAGGCATAAGCGAAAGCGGCGCGCGGTTGGACATTGCCGTATTGCGTGGGATGGAACCCGCCGATCTGCTTCAGGTCGGATCCCGAGGGTAGGTTATCCACATCATATCGGAGACCCAAAGTGAAAGTTAGATTGGGCCTGGCTTTCCACTGGTCTTGCGCATACAGCGACCACAGAATGTGGCGGTAATTCACCGTGGTGGCGTCGTTGAAAGTTTGCTCGCTCGGCCCGGCGTACAGGCCAGCCTCAAAGTTGGGGTCGCGGTTGGGAATCTGGGTACCGAATAACGAACGCGGCTCCAGGAACAGAAAAGCCACGGGAGTGCCGTCGTTGGGGGGCGGCAAGAAGAAGGTCTGTGGGGCGAAGATCGCGAACCCGGGGCTGAACAGCGGGACTTGTGTCCCCGTCCAGATAGGCTGCACCTCGCCGCCGAACCTGAACGTGTGGTTGCCGCGCGTGTAGGTAATATTCTCCGCCACCTGGAAGTGCTGCTCGCGGTAAAAACGAACGCTGCCCACAAACCCACCCGACGACAACAGGTCAGGAATACCTAAGGCCGGCTCGAATCCCAGCCCCTTGGGCTCCAGATTGAAGGTGCGCCTGCCATACTGCACCAGGGTTTCCGAAGTCAGATCATGGTTGAACACGTGAATTAGGTTGCCGTATACAGTCTGGTCGCGCACCGGGTTGTCGCGATAGGAGGAAGGCAGTCCTTCGCCCGGCGCCGCGCCGCGGGCGTTTTTCTTGCGCGAATCGTTGAACAGATACGTGATGTTGAGAAAAGTCTTGTCGCTGAAGATGTTGTTGGTTTTGGCGATGACCTTATCGTAATCGTCAATGGTCAGGATGGAATTCAGACTCTCGGGCTGCAAACCGAGGTCTTGCTTGACCTGGTTAATGCTGGGACTCCCCGGGCCGAAGAGGCCCGGCGTATTGATGGCGTTTATGATGAAGGCTGAATAGACCGGCGATTCGGCCCGCCTCTGTCCCTCGTAGCCCAGGAAATAGAAGGTCTTGTCCTTGCGGATGGGACCGCCCACAGTCGCGCCAAACTGGTTGAAGCGCAGGGTATTGAAGCCAGGAGCCGCGAGCAGGTTGTTGGCATCCAGGTTGTTGTTGCGGAAGAATTCGTAGGCTGAGCCGTGCACCTCATTGGTTCCCGATTTGGTGACGGTGTTTACCACCGAGCCCAGGTTGCGGCCGTTATCACCCGTGTAGGGGCTGTCCACCACACGAAATTCCTGCACCCAGTCCTGCGATGGGCTGATGCGCTGCACCCCCGAGATGCTGGTGGTGTAATCGATGCCGTCCAGGGCAAAGAACGACGTATGGCTCTCGCGGAGGCCGCCAAAACTGAGCTTGAGAACCGTCTCGGTAAACGGCGACTGCGCCCCGACGGCGGTACTTCTGCCCACGTTCACGGACGGGGTCAGCAGAACAAAGTCAATGAAGTCGCGCCCGGAAATGGGCAGGTCGTCGATTTTCGTGGTGTCAATGACCTGGCTGATGTCGGATTTTTCTGTGTCGATGCCCTGGGCGACCTCTTGCACTTCCACCTGCTGTGTCACGGTGACACCCAAGGTAACCACCAGAGAGGCGGTCTGGCCCACCGACAGAGATACCGGCAGCTTGCGCGTAGTGAACCCCTTGGCCTCGACGGTGAGTTCGTAGTTGCCGGCGGGGACGCCCGCGATCACGGACAAACCGTGGGATTCGGAGACGTCGCTGCGCTGGGCGCCGGTTTGGGTGTTTCGCAGGGTGACGGATGCGCCTGGAATCACGGCGCCGGTTTGGTCATTCACCGTCACCTTTAAGGTGGCCAGTTCCTGGCCCTTTGCGTTCCACGACCACAACAGAAACAAAACCGCAGCGCCCACTGCCCAAGACGAAGTCCGCTTCATGGGATCCCCTTTTTTGTCGGACCGGCGTTTGCCTTCCCTGGTCCGGGTTTTTCGCATGTTGAAACGTTCAACAAACCAACGATTGAACAAAGATTCCTTCCGCAACTGTGCGAGCGGTCTGCCTTTGGCCGAATGCCCCACTTACGGAGGTTCGGCGACGATCGGTTGTGAACTCAGCTTCGTAACGGACGCTACCCAAACCTCGTTACCCCCACATTGGCAACGAGAGATGTGAAATAGTGCCGCCAATTCAACAACGGTACCGGCGGATTGTCAAGGCCCATCTGGCAGAAAGCCCGCTTTACGCGGCGGCACCCGCCAGTTGCTTGATCATCTTGTCAGCCTCGGCAGGATCAAACCACCAGGGAGAATAATCCGGCGGATTGTTGAACCCATTGCTGATCTTGCTGGCTAACCGCGGAATCTGGCTGGCGGTGCCCATCAGTTGCAGAATCTGTGGTTCGGGCGGCACCAGCAGGGAATTGGTCCACCGGACGACCCACTGCGCGTAATCCCAGAAAATGTCGAAGGTCTGCTGCATCCACTGGGCATCGAACGGCTTGTTGCCGCGCTCCAGGATTCGCTTCAAGTAGATGCTGGCCGCCTTGCTGGCCGTGTTCGATCCCTGTCCGGTGACGGGATCGTTGGTGGCCACCACGTCCGCCATTCCCAGCGCGCATCGGCCACCTGACAATTTGCAAACCGGCTTGCGCACGGTCGGCGGGAACCGCCCTGCCAGGATTCCGTTGTCGTCGGTCAGTTCGATGTTTCGGCAGCGTTCTCCCTCGATCGGCATGAAGGTATCAAGCACCCACTTGCTCTTGGCCAGATGCTGTTCCGGAGTCTTCACGTCGTTCCAGCAATCCATCGGGCCGCCGGGAACGCCCTCGAACACCATGATCTCGCACGCGCCGGTTGTCGTGAGTGCCGGGAAGACGAAGTATTCCCCGACTCCCGGGACCAGATTGAAGGAAACGGCCGTGAACGGCTGGCGCGGGACCATGCCCTTCACATAGGTCAGTGCCAGCGCCCGCATCGGCTTGTCGAAGGGAGATTTTTCCGCGTCCCGCTCGAACATGCGGTTGATCTCGCCCTTGCCAGCGGCCACGATTACCAGGTCATAGTTCTTGCTGTATTCGTCGACGTCTTGTGGCCCAGCGTCTTTGATCACCAGGTTGCCACCGCGCTTGGCAAATTCCTTCGTCCAACCCGCGAATTTCACCCGCTGGTCCAACGACTGGCCATAGCGGTCGAGTTTGGACTCCCAGAACAGAGCCTTGGTCTTGTCTGGCCCGGGAATGGTGAAGGCAATTCCTTCCGTGACGGGACACTCCTTTTCCCAGAAATTGATCCCCAAGTCCCGTTCATTCTGCAGCGAATCGTGGAACATGAACTGGCTGGAGCTGACCCGACCGTTGAAGATCTGCTCCGGCGTTCGGTTGGATACCACCGTGACTTCGTAATTGTTTTTCAACAGTCCCAAAGCCAGTTGAAGCCCGGACTGCCCACCACCGATGATGGCAATTTTTCTCATGGAGTGCTCTCCCCTTGGTCCCGTGGCCGCCTTCACCCGCCGGGTGCCCAAATATAACTTATCCGTCAAGTCCTGCGCTGCTGGACCTGCACGCTCTTGTTCGACAGTCGGCCCCGTGGTAGCTTTCCTCTGCCAAAGACCAGCCGCACTCAGGAGATCACCATGGAGGGATTGAAGGGGAAGGTTGCCATTGTCACGGGTGGCGCAACGATGATCGGCGCTGCCGTAGTGCGAGCCTTTCACGGCGAAGGGACGAAAGTCGTGATTGCGGACATCAACGAGGAAGCGGGGAAGGCGGTCGTCAAGCCGCTCGGCAAAGATGTGCTGTTCGTAAAGACCGACCTGGCGGATGATGCACAGATTGCCGCCTGCGTCGAGCGCACGCTAGCGACCTTCGGGGGCATCGACTTCCTCGTCAACCTGGCCTGCGTCTACATTGACGATGCGCTGAACTCAACTCGCAAGGATTGGCTGGACAGTTACAACATCAACGTTGTCGGTGGCGTGATGATGCTGAAAGCCGTGCGTCCGCACATGGTCAACAGAGGCGGGGGGGCGGTGGTCAACTTTGGCAGCATCAGCGCGAAGGTAGCGCAGACCGGCCGTTGGCTGTATCCCGTGACCAAGGCCGCCACGCTGCAACTCACGCGCAACGAAGCAATGGATCTGGCGGGGGACAAGATCCGTGTCAACTCGGTCTCTCCGGGCTGGACCTGGTGCCGCCTGATGGATGAGTTGACCCACGGCGACAAGGCGAAAACCAACCGGGTCGGCGGTCCCTTCCACCTTTTGGGACGCATCGGCGAGCCGGAAGAAGTGGCCGAAGCGGTTTTGTTTCTCTGTTCCACGCACGCTTCCTTTATCACGGGAACAGATCTTGCGGTGGATGGTGGTTACTCCGCCATGGGACCGGAGATGGCTGCACCCGCAATTCCCAAACTGATGGAATAAACGAAAAGGGCCCAATCCGCATGAAGCGCATCGCCATTATTGGTGCAGGGCAATCGGGACTGCAACTCGGCCTCGGCCTGCTCGCCGCCGGATTCGAAGTCACCTTGTATTCCGACCGCTCTGCCCAGGAGATTCACGCAGGCCGGGTCATGTCCAGCCAGTGCATGTTCGACTCGGCTCTGGAGATCGAACGGGACCTCAAGTTGAATTATTGGGAGGAACAGTGCCCCAAGGTTGAGGGCGTGGGCTTTGCCGTTCCGGATTCGGTGGGAGGCAAGATCGTCGATTGGGCTGCGCGTCTCGACGATTTCGCCCAGTCCGTGGATCAGCGGGTGAAAATTCCTCGCTGGTTGACGGAATTTGAAAAACGCGGCGGGGAGTTGCGGATTAAGGCGGCTGGTGTTGAGGACCTGGAAGCCTGTGCCCGCAGCCACGATCTGGTGATCGTCGCCAGCGGCAAAGGCGCCATTGGCCAGTTCTTCCAGCGCGATGCCAGTCACTCGCCCTTTTCAGAACCCCAGCGTGTGCTTGCCCTCACCTACGTCCGGGGAATGCGTGCCCGCGAGCCCTATCCCGCAGTTTGCTTCAACCTTGTGCCCAATGTCGGCGAGTATTTCGTCTTCCCGGCCCTGACTACCAGCGGAGCCTGCGAGATCATGGTCTTTGAAGGAGTACCGGGCGGGCCGATGGATTGCTGGAATGACGCGACGACTCCTGAACAGCACCTCGCAATCAGCAAAGGGATTCTCGAAAAGTTTATGCCCTGGGAGGCCGAGCGCTGCCGAAACCTCGAACTGACCGACGACCATGGGACGCTGGTGGGCCGTGTGTTGCCTACCGTCCGGCGGCCGATCGGCACTCTGCCCTCTGGGGCGATGATGCTCGGGATGGCTGACGCGGTCGTTCTCAACGATCCCATCACCGGGCAGGGCTCGAACAACGCCGCCCGCTGCGCTGAGATTTACCTGGCAAGCATCGTGGAACGAGCCGAAGGCAAAGCGGATCCGGAGTGGATGCAACACACCTTTGACCGGTATTGGACCGGCTATGCGCAGTGGGTGGTGGACTGGACCAACTTGCTGCTTCGGCCACCCGGTCACGTCGTCAAGTTGCTGGACTGCGCGGGAAAGATTTCGGCCGTGGCCAGCGCGTTCGTCAATGGCTTCGACGATCCGCGGACCCTGTTCCCGTGGTTCATGGACGCGGCGGAAGCCGAGAAGTTCGTGCAAGAGGAGGCAAAGGCTGTCGCCGAACGTTTCGACCGGCGAGATTACCGGAAAGCTCTCGGACAATTTGCAACCGGTGTGTTCCGTTTCCTTGAATCCACCGCTCATACTCTGGAGCCTGTCACGGCAAACGCCCAGCTTCGCCGATTTCTCCCATGCTACGCACTTCGCGGTGAATGTACTGGAGGCCCATCAGCACCATCTATCCCGCCAATTCTCGACGCCGCTGCCCGATAAGTTTGCCGGAGTTGACTTTGAAGAAGGTGCCGCCGGAGTGCCGCTGCTACGCGGCGTCATCGCCCAGTTTGTCTGCCGCAAAGTCCGGCAGCACGATGGCGGTGATCACGTCATCTTTATTGGTGAGGTGGAGCAATACAAGTATCAGGAAGGCGAACCGCTCGTCTTCCATTCCGGCCGCTACCACGTTGCTACCCGTCATCCTGACCTGGCTGATTCGTAGCCGCCGGTCCTGATCCCTATGGGCCTGCCATCTCCAGCACTCCGCCGAGGTCGGTACTCAGCTCTTCGGGCGGGCTGCCTTTTCGCCTGAATACAAGCCGGGCCCTCGCCAGGCTGTTGTTGGCTACCTCGAAGCTGCCGGAACAGTTTGTCTTGAGATAAGACAGGTGATGAGTGGATTGGGCGCCGCCACTTATGACCACTTCGAGATCGTCGGCAGCCTCACCGGAACAGTGGAACGTCCACTGCATGCGCTCGCGATCGCGAAACTGCTCCCGCAAAGCGTGAAAGATGTATTGCCTGCTATCGTGCCAAAGCACGGCCTTGCGAAAGCGCATGCCAAACGGCATGTCGTAAACCAGCGCTTCAAATGAGCTGGCCGGGCCGTGGGGGTTGGGAAAGCAGGCGTGAGTCCAGGTCCAAAAGCCGCGGTGCCGGTACCCGCAGTTATGGCCCTGCAACCCATGGCCCAGTGGGTCGCCGTCGAAGATCCTTCCGTTCAGACTGATCTTGCCGGAGAACACGGCGTCCGAGTGCGGCGTACGCGAAAACCCAATCCAGCCCTTGGAACTGAGCGTCGCACAAAATGTGGAGCGATAGCGCAAGTCCCAGGCAACGTCGTGACCGTCCACTCGCAGTCGTCCGCGGCAGGAGTCTTCGTCAATTCTGTTGTGGTTGATCTCAAAGAAGAACGGTGTCCGGCCTCGCTCGCTGAGGTCGAGGCCTGCCAGCGGGAAACCCTGAATAAAGCTTTGCGGCTTGCCATCGCGCGGGAACCACATGGCCCACACCTGAACCGGCATTCCACCTGAGTTCAGGGCGCATCCGCCGCGGCCCGGATTCATGAGCAGATAACGGAACCACCAGGCACCGCTGCCGTCGGCCAAACCAAGCCGCAAAAACCAGACCTCGTAGCGGCGGCGGGCGGACAGGGAAGAGAAGACCTGGTTCAAATCGGTCACGCCGACAGGATACATCGCCGGTCTGCCGATCCCGCCATCCCTCAAGCTTCCGTTCGGGGTCACTCTTGCGGTAATGCGGCATGGGAGTTATGCGACTCCGTCAAGGCGCTTCAGGAAAAGTACCGCAGCGATCATGTTGCTCAAGGGAAATTTGTTCGCATCTTAAGCAATGCAGTCAACGCGGCCCTGAGTCGAAGCCAGGCAACTGGGATGCCTTTGGTGGCGAGACGCAGGGCCAATCCTTTCCTGCGATAACGGTGATGTCTGCGCGTACGATTGTTGCAGCACGAGTCTGGCCCAAAGATTGTGACAGCGTCAGCCATCCTGGGGCCTTGGTGCTTCTCCTGAGTGTGATAGGGGTCACAGACCGACAGCCGCCCACAATAGAGAATCTGAGAGGAATGGACATTGATTCCAGGCCGATTTCAGAAGTGGTTCTCGTATCAAGGCAGCGAGTCTGCAGACTCTGGACGAATCGCAGCGCTGCCGCCGAGTAGCCGGTACTAGCTCGGCAAACGTCATCTCACTGGAGCACGCCATGCTGAAGCACCCCGGGCCGTTCAAAGATTCCCTCATCAGTACTACTCATAGAGATACAGGTAGTCGCTGGAGACAGCTCCTGACAGGCATCGGCCGATTGTTTCCCGGGTTCCCTGAGCGACGTGTTTTCCCGAGCGAAACACCGAGCCTGGATCGTGGTTGGATCATCGCCAACCACAAGCTCGTTTCTTTCCATGCCGCCTTCCTGACTTCATTGCTCAGCATCCCTCTCCACGTGGGATCGAAATTCGATGTGATGCGTGAAATGTTCCTGAGCATTGAGGTGGTGATTTCCTCTCTGATGTGGTACGCGGCATGGCATGCGAACATCGCCATCCACGAGATGGGGCACTACCTCGCGGCCGTCAAGACCAACAATCTGAGACCGGAACTTGCGGGGCCCGCTGAGCAAAAGCTGAAGCAAGGCCTACTTGGCAGGTGGCTCTGGTATTTCGAAATGTTCGTGAAGATTCCCTACGGAGCCTTCCAGGGAGTACATAAGGAAGCGGGGAGCTACCACCCCAGCGTCAAGACGCAGAACCTGGCGGTATCGGCCGCGGGGCCGAGGGCGAGCAAGGTGCTCAGCCAGATCGCGTTCTTGCCAGGAATTGCCCTGATATTGTTTGGCCTGTACCGTGCGTATCCGGCGGCGGTCTACGCGGGAAGACTCCTCTTCACCGTTGGTGTTGTCGCCCTCTTCGACTTCCTGCTCTCGGACGCGGGAAAATACAAGGCGTTCCGGGAAAGGCAGCGAGAGGCGGCGGCAAAGGCAGCGGGAGTGAGGGCCGCGGAACCAGCTCACGAGATGCAAGAAGCGCGTCCGGTCAAGCCGGCCGAGCTCAGGCGTAAGCTCAGGCTGCACCGGCTTCAGGAGTTGGAACTCGCCGACGGGAAGTTTGTGTTTGCCCCATGGGAGTTCAGGAACTCCATCATGGGTGGTCGCCACACGGAAGAGATGGGAGGCAACCTGAGCTTCCAGGAGTTGATGTTCCTGCCCCTCACTGCCAAGGACTACATTGAGGCCCAACGGGTCACCAACCTTCTGCAAAGCAGGGCGATCCAGATAATCCAGGACACAGAAGGGCTGAATTTCGTGGGCATCGGCCTGGAGGGAGGCATCGTCGCTTCCTACGCCAAGCAAGAGAGTGACTTGCTTCCGGAAGAGAGAGCACTAAGGGTGGCCGTCCAGGCCATCGAGGAATGCGGCTTTGTCCCCGACCGAGATGTATGCCTCGCGCTTGATCCTGCCGCCAGCGAACTCAGCAATGCCTACCGCGAGAAAACCGGCGAGAAAGAGTCGGTGGGCCAGTACCTGTTCTGGAGAGCTGAGGATCCGAAGGTCTTGACCACCGACGAAATGGTGGAGCTGTACCTTCGCTGGGTCCAGAAATATCCCATTGTTTCTCTGGAGGACCCCTTCGCAGAAGATGATTTCGAGGGATGGAAGAAACTTATGAAGGCCCTCGACCAAGAGATCCTCATCATCGGGGACGATCTGGTCACGACCAAGGATTCCACAATCCAAAGATGCGCCGAGCAAGGGCTCATCAATACTGCATTGATCAAGGCCAACCAGATTGGCACGCTGAGTGAGACCCTGCTGGCGACTCGTATGGCGAAGCAGTTGGGGCTCGCCCTGGTGGTCTC
>JAIQET010000105.1 GCA_020073645.1 Terriglobia bacterium
GACCGGAGTGGCTCCTACATTGCGCGGCTGCC
This sequence comes from Terriglobia bacterium, assembly GCA_020073645.1. Lineage (GTDB taxonomy): Bacteria > Acidobacteriota > Terriglobia > Terriglobales > Acidobacteriaceae > JAIQET01. The sequence goes on from JAIQET010000105.1 coordinate 33, forward strand.
GCCGCTGGAACCAGTCACGGAACGTCTGCGGCGCAACCGCCGGAATACTCCGCTCCATCGGGATTCCCACCACCAGCTTGGCAATATCGCGCAAGAACGGAAGTTGCGTCGTCAGGTTCACCAACCCGGGCAGGTTCGAAGCCAGTCTCGCCCAAATATCAATATTGCCGAAAGCGTAGGCACTGCGCGGGCGCAAGCGGCCCTCGTAGTAGTGGGAAAGAAATTCCGCTTTGTAGGTGGCCACATCCACACCCACGGGGCAATCGCTCTTGCAGCCCTTGCAGGCGAGGCAGAGGTCGAGCGAGTCCTTGACGTGCTCATCCCGCCAGCCATCGCGGATCACGTCGCCCTTGGTCATCTCCCACAGCAAGTGGGCGCGGCCGCGGGTAGAGTGCTCCTCGTCGCGGGTTGCGCGGAAGCTGGGGCACATCACTCCACCTTCGTCGCGACGGCACTTCCCTACTCCCACGCAGCGCAGAGTGGCATGGGCGAGACTGCCGTGGTCTTCGGGATACTGAAAATGTGTTGGCGGCTGCCAGGGGTGGTAGCCGGCTCCGACGCGCAGGTTTTCATCCAGGCGGTAAGGCTCGACCACCTTGCCCGGGTTCATTTTCCATTCCGGATCCCAAAGTGCTTTGAATTCGCGGAATGCCTGCACCAGTTCAGGGCCGAACATTTTGGGAAGCAACTCCGCGCGCGACTGGCCGTCACCGTGTTCCCCGGAGAGTGAGCCGCCGTAGCCGACGACCATGTCGGCCGCTTCTTCCACGAACTTGCGGTACTGACGGATGCCCTCGTGACTCTGCATGTCGAAGCTGATGCGGGTGTGGACGCAGGCGTGGCCGAAGTGTCCGTAGAGCACGCCACGATAGCCGTAGCTATCCATCAGCTTGCGCAGGTCGCGGAGGTAGTTTCCGAGGTTTTCGGGAGTGACGGCGGAATCTTCCCAGCCTTCCCAGGTCAGCGGCTCGCCCGGGACGTGCGAAGTCGCGCCCAGGCTGGATTCGCGGACCTCCCAGACTCGCTTCGCCTGTTGCTCGTCGGTGAACAGGCGCATCTGCGGCGGGTTGGGGCTGCGGCTCAGAGCCTCCATGAGCCCGCGGGCCTGGGCTTCGGCTTCCTGCGCGGTCGAGGCGCCAAACTCGGCCAGCAGCCAGCCACCGCCCTCTGGCAACAGCGCGAGCCCTTCAGAGTTGATCTTCTTCCTTTTCGTGAACTCGACCAGCAGATCATCAATGCCTTCGAGTCCGATGGGCTTGTGGGCCATGATCTCGGGCACGCGATCAGCGCACTGGTAGATGTCGGGATAAGCAATCACGAGCAGAACTCGTTCGGGCGGACTTTCCACCAGGCGGCAGGTGGCTTCGAGCACGGTGACGCAGGTACCTTCCGAGCCGACCAGCGCGCGGGCGACTTGAAAACCATTTTCGGGGAGCAGGTAATTCAGGTTGTACCCCGAGACGCGCCGCGGAATGTTGGGATAACGTTGGCGGACCAGGTCGCCGTACGTCGCGGCAAGAGCTTTCAGCCCGGCGTAGATCTGGCCTCGGCGTCCGCCTTCCCAAATGATTTGTTCCACCTGCTCGCTGCTGGTCTGCCCTACTCGCATGCGCAGGCCGTCGTAGGTGAGGATTTCGAGTTCTTCGATGTTGTCGTCGGTCTTGCCCGCCATGACCGAATGCACGCCGCAGGAGTTGTTGCCGATCATCCCGCCAAGGGTGCAGCGGTCGTGAGTAGCGGGATCAGGCGCAAAGGTGAGATGGTGCCGCTCCGCGGCGTTGCGCAAGTGATCGAGAACAACTCCGGGCTGGACGCGCGCGACGCGGCGCGCGGGATCAATTTGCAAAATCCCGTCCAGGTACTTCGACATGTCGATCACCACGGCTACGTTGCAACACTGTCCGGCCAGCGAAGTTCCGCCGCCTCGGCACAGGATGGGAGCGCCGAATTCGCGGGCAAGAGAAACCGTGGCAATGACATCATCTACGTCACGGGGAAGGACGACTCCAACAGGAACCTGGCGATAGCTGGAGCCGTCGGTGGCGTAGAGGGCGCGGCTGCCTTTGTCGAAACGCACCTCACCGCGGAGGTGACGGCGCAGGGCCGCGGCCAGGGCGGGAGCGTCCACTACGGCCGACTTCGCCAGCTGCGCCAAGGTTGCGAACGTCGGGGATGACATCAGTTCTCAGTCTTACTCGGAGTTCCGTCAGCTAGTCACTGGAACCGCCGGTGGGCACTCCCTTGCCGCTGACGTTGGCGATGTGGATCATCGTCTTGCCGTCTTCCGGTTCGATGTTGATGGTAATGATGTTTTTGTCCGCAGTGGAAACGATCGCGTAGTGGTTCTCATCGGAAACGGCGACGTTGGCGTTGGGGAACTGTGACTTGTAGAACTCAGCAACTTTCTCCGGCGGATCGTCGGTTTCGAACTGGGCTGCGACGCTGTGCATTCCGCCAAAACTCACATCTGCCGCCTTGCCTTTCAACACCTTGGCTCCGGGGTAAAGCGCCACTCCCAGATTGCGCGCGGCATCGCTGGGATTATCCGTGCTCTCCACCGTGCCGAAAGGAGCCTGGACGCGCACGTTGCCGTTTTTCTCTTCCACATGGCCCTTGGCGAAGCGCCAGGCGAAGAAACCGGCGGTGCCCGCACCCAGGATGCCCAGAGCGAAAATGACGGCCACCACGATGAGCACAACCTTGAGGCCGCTGCTGCTCTGGGCTGGTGGCGTTGCCGGAGCGGCAGCCGTCACCGCGGCCGCGGGAACGCCAGCACCGCATTTGGGACAAAACTTCGCTCCAGGTTCCACGGTTGCACCGCAGGAATTACAGAACGCCATACGCCACCTCCCGCCGCTTGTTTTGTATAGAGGACGGAGTATATCGCAGGTCGGGCAGTGCTGTCGGTGCTTGTGCCTTCAGCTCCAGAGCCGGGTGCCGTAATCCGCCAATGTCAGCCCGAGCAGCAGCAGCAACCAGAAAAGGCCAGCCAGGATCACCAGCTTGGTCATTTTCTCGCTGGCGCCCTTCACGTGCATGAAGAACAGCACCACCAGCAGCGCCTTGGTCGTGGCGATTGCCAGCACCAGGATCGGGTTCAGGGGCCCCAGATTGATGAAGGCGGCCCCTACCGTGGTCGCGGTAAGGACCAGGAGGATGACAAAGATCAGAATGTAAAAACCTACAGAAGTCTCGTGTTCTGACATAGCGTCCTCAAGGATGCCGGCTGATCAAATAGAGCAGCGGGAAAAGATAAATCCACACCACGTCCACGAAGTGCCAGTACAGACCTGCGTTTTCGATCGGCGTGTAATAGTCTGCCGTGTAGCGTCCCTTCCAGGAGAGATACGTCAGCCCGCTGAACAGCCCCACACCGATGATCATGTGGAGGGCGTGCATGCCGGTCATGACGAAGTACAAGGAGAAAAACATCTCCGCGTGCCGCATGTCGATGGGCGGCTGCTCGGGGTGGCCTTGCATGCGTTCCGGCGCGAAATTAAAGGAGGGGCCGGGCACGTGGTGTTCCTTGAACTTGTCCGCGTACTCCACCGCCTTAACGCCCAAAAAGGTGCAGCCCAGAACGATGGTGGCCAGCAGATAGAAAACCAGCAACTTGCGCTTGCCGTGCCGCGCGGCATGTACTGCGAGCACCACGGTCAAACTGCTGGCGATCAGGACGGCGGTATTGGTTGCGCCGAGCTTGATGCTGAGGCTCTGGCTGGCGGCGGCAAAGTCGTTGAAGTGCTGTAGACGGTAGATCAGGTAGGCACAGAACATGCCGCCGAAGAACATGATTTCGGTGACCAGGAACAGCCACATGCCCAGGCTGGCGGCATCGCGCTGCTGCTCCATCTCGGCGAAGTGGTGCCGCAGTGCCGGATTTTGTGCGGTGGCGGCAGAGCTATGACTCACCCGGCACCTCCGTGTCCTTGATGTGCTCGTAGTCGTACGCTTCGAAATCAACCACAGGGGTTTCGTCAAAATTGTAGGTAGTCGGCGGAGAACTGGTCTTCCACTCCAATCCCGCCGCATTCCACGGATTATCGGGTGCGAGCTTTCCGTAGCGCATGGACCACAGGAAGTAGACCATGGGGAGCAGGTAGCCCACACCCAGGATGGTAGAACCCGCGGTGGAGAGCACGTTTAGGATCTGGAACTCGGGCATGTGGGAATAATCCCAGTAGCGCCTCGGCATCCCCAGATAACCGAGAATGAATTGGGGGAAGAACGTCAGATTGAAGCCGATGAAGACGATCAGGGCTGCCAGCCTCCCCCAGCCTTCCGGGTACATGCGGCCGGAAATCTTTGGCCACCAGAAGTGCATTCCTCCCAGGTACCCCATCAGCACCCCACCCACCATGATGTAGTGGAAGTGCGCCACCACGAAATAGGTGTCGGTGACGTGCACATCGATACCCAGGCACGCCAGGAACAAGCCGGTGAGCCCGCCAATGGTGAACAGGCCCAGGAACCCGAAGGCATACAGCATCGGGGTGGAGAACGAAATCGACCCCTTGTACATGGTCGCGGTCCAGTTAAAGACCTTGATGGCGGAGGGGACTCCGACCAGATATGTCAGGAAGGAGAAGATCAGCGCGGCATAGACCGACATGCCGGCCACAAACATGTGGTGTGCCCACACCAGGAACCCGAGCACCGCAATCCCGATGCTGGAAAGCGCAACGAACTTGTAGCCAAAGATGCGCTTGCGGGAGAAGCAGGTGATGATCTCGCTGATGATCCCCATCGAGGGCAGGATCATGATGTACACCGCGGGATGGGAATAGAACCAGAACAGATGCTGGAACAGCAGCGGGTCGCCGCCCAGCTTGGGGTCGAAGATACCGAGGTGGAACAGGCGCTCAGCGGCTACCAGTACGATGGTGATGGCGACCACGGGCGTGCCCAGGATCATGATGATGCTGGTGGCGTAATGGGCCCAGATGAACAAGGGCAGGCGCGACCAGGTCATCCCCGGTGCGCGCATGCGGTGCACCGTCACGATGAAGTTCAGCCCGGTGAAGATGGAAGAGAAGCCTGCCACAAATGCAGCGAGACCGGCCTCTATGATCTTCGTGTTGGTAAAGGCGGTGCTGTAGGGTGTGTAAAACGTCCAGCCAGTGTCCACTCCGCCGGTCAGCATGCAGTGCATGATCAGCACGCCACCGATGATGTAGAGATACCAGCTCAGCAGGTTGATGCGGGGAAAGGCCAGGTCCTTGGCACCGATCATCATCGGAACCAGAAAATTTCCCAGGGTGGCCGGCACGACTGGAATGAGGAAGAAGAACACCATCACCATGCCGTGCATGGTGAACAGCTTGTTGTAGGTATCGGCCTGCACCAGGTCGCCGGCCGGAGTCAGCAACTCCAACCGGATCAGAAGCGCGAAGAACCCGCCAATGAAAAAGAAGAAGGTAATAGACATCAAATACAGCAGCGCGATGCGCTTGTGGTCGGTGGTCAGCAGCCACGACTTGATGCCGTACTCCTTATTGAGGTAGTTCTCGTGTTCGGCGACTGCGATGGCTGTGGTCGACATTGCTATTGCACCTGTTGAAGCTGGGGTTGTGGGCTGGTCGCGGCCGCGCTCTTCGTCGGCACCTGCGACTGACTCAGCGACTTGATGTACGCCACCAGCGCATTCAGTTGCTCGTCACTCACCATGCCCTGGAACGTGGGCATGATCGGCTTGAACCCGGAAACGATTTTGGCGCCCGGGGTCAGGATGGACTCGCGAATGTAGTTTTCATCCGCAGTCACGGTTCTTCCATCCTCGAGCAGCACGAGCTTTCCGAAGACGCCCTGCAGGTCGGGCCCCCGGCCCTGGGTGTCGGAACGGTGGCAAGTGCTGCAGCCCAGCTCCGCGAACAGTCTCTGTCCGGTGACGGCCAGGGGCGCCCCAGACGTGGTTCCACCCAGCCAGGCCTCATACTGCGCCGGCTCCATTACGACTACTTGCCCGATCATGCCGGAGTGCTGGGTGCCGCAATATTCCGCGCAAAACAGATGATAGGTACCGGGTTGCGTGGCGCGGAACCAGGCGGTGGTGTAACGGCCGGGCAGCACGTCCTGCTTGATGCGGAACGCCGGAACGTAGAAGCTGTGGATCACGTCCTGGGACGTCATGATCATCTTGATGTCGCGGCCCACCGGCACATGCAGCTCGTTAATCTCGCGCTGGCCATCCTCGTGCTGCAACTTCCACATCCACTGCTTGGCGACCACATAAACCTCGGTGGCACCCCGCGGCGGGGTCCGCTCCTGGAAGAAGATCACCGCACCCCAGAAGAAGATGACCAGGAAAATGCCCATGGGAATGATGGACCAGGTGAACTCCAGCGGGTTCGAGCCCTCGATCTGTTCGGCGACATGCCCGGGGCGTTTGCGATAGCGGGCAGCGAAGACCAGGATGAGGGTGTAGATGAGCACGCACATCAGTCCCGAAAGGACCAGGAGGAAGATGTACAGGGCATCTACATTGCCCGCCATGGTCGAGGCCCGTTCCGGCCACAATGGAAAATT
>JAIQET010000106.1 GCA_020073645.1 Terriglobia bacterium
CATATCGGCAATTTCCGCACCTTTGTTGCGGTGGACGTGCTGCGCCGCTTCCTGCGCCAGAGCGGGTTCGAGGTGCGCCATGTCATGAACATCACCGACGTGGACGACAAGATCATCCGCAACGCGGCGCGGGAGGGTGTCGGGGTCAAGCAATACACGGCGAAATACGAGAAAGCCTTCCTGGAAGACGCCGCGATGCTGAACATCGAGCAGCCCGTTCTGGTACGGGCCACCGACCACGTCCCGGAGATGGCTGACTTTATCGCCGAACTGGCCAAGAAGGGTTTCGCCTATCGCGCCGAGGATGGCTCTTACTATTTTCGGATTGCGAAGTTTCCCGCCTACGGCAAGCTCTCCAAGAAAGATTTTGCCGGCATGGAAGATGGCGCTCGAGTAGATGTGGACGAGTACGACAAGGACAACGCCCGCGACTTTGCCCTGTGGAAGGCGCCCAAGCCCGGAGAGGCTTCGTGGGAAACTTCCATCGGGCCCGGCCGGCCGGGTTGGCACATCGAGTGTTCCGTGATGTCGATGGAAGAGTTGGGCGAAACCTTCGACCTGCATGCCGGCGGCGAGGATCTGATTTTTCCCCACCACGAAAACGAGATCGCACAATCGGAGGCGCTGACCGGAAAGCCCTTCGCTCATTTCTGGTTTCACGCGCGCTTTCTGCTGGTGGAAGGCGAGAAGATGTCGAAAAGCCTGGGAAACTTTTTCACCCTGCGCGACCTGGTGCTCAAGGGACACAAGCCGGCGTCCATCCGCTTTCTGCTGGCTTCAGTTCCCTACCGCAACCAGCTGAACTTTACGTTTGACGGACTGAAGCAGGCAGCCACGTCGGTGGACCGGTTGCGCAATTTTCGGATGCGGCTGGCAGCCTCGCAATTCCCCGCCGGCGCGAACTCAGCCATGGCGGAACTGGCGCGCGAGAGCAGCGAACGCATGAAGGCGGGCATGGAGGACGACCTCAACACAGCGCAAGCCCAGGCCGCCATCTTCGACATGGTGCGTGCCGCCAACGCGGCCATGGATGCGGACCAGCTTAAGAAAGAAGATACTGTCCCGCTGCTGGCCGCGCTGGAAAAGTTCGACGAGATCTTTGCCGTTTTGAAGGACGACGATGCACCCAAGATGAAGGCCATCCACGACTGGGCGAAAGCGGAAGGCCGCGAGAAAGACATCAGCCAGGAACTGCTTGATGCCATCCGCGCCCAGCAGCTATCGGATGCCGACATCGAAAAGAAGGTCGCCGAGATGGAGCAGGCCCGCCGCGCCCGCAACTTCAAGCTCTCGGATGCGATTCGTGCTGAACTCACCGCTGCGGGCATCCTCGTGGAGCAAACCAAGGACGGCGCCCGCTGGCGCAGAAGGTAAGGCGTAGCGCCGGCGTCTCGCCGGCCAAGACAATGTCGCAGCCCACCTTGGAGTATGCTAGCCGACAGCGTCGGCAGGTCCTGACGGCTGACGGCTAGCCATGAAATCCCTCGACGAATACCTGCGCGATGCCGAACAAGCCCACGGTCATCTCTGTGCCGGGCAGGTTCTGGGTGTTCGCCTGGCGATGCTGGGCTTGGCCAAGCTGGGCATCGACGACCCCCGCGGCAAAGACCGCAAGCGCCTGGTAACCTTCGTCGAGATCGACCGTTGCGCGACGGATGCGGTGGCTTTGGTCACTGGCTGCCGCCTGGGCAAGCGCGCGCTGAAATTCCGCGACTGGGGCAAAGTCGCGGCCACGTTTGTCGATCTCACCAATGGCAAAGCTATCCGCATTGCTGCCAAGGAAAGCTCCAAGGCGCTCGCCCGCCAGATGCATCCCGAGCTGGAGAACAAGAACCAGCAGCAGATGCTCGCCTATCGCGAAATGTCGGATGACGATCTGTTTGCGACCCAGTGGGTGAAAGTCGAGCTGCCCGCGGAAGAATTCCCGGGATACAAAGGCGAGCGCATCGTCTGCGAAGCCTGCGGCGAAGGCATCAACTTCCGCCGGGAGGTGCGCCGGGAAGGCAAAGTCCTCTGTCGTGCCTGCGTTGGGGAGCGGTACTACGAACCATTGTGATCGCTTGTTGGGGACGAGCGTCTCGCGCATCCGTCGAAATACTCACCCCTGACATCCCGAACCTCCCGGTATTACACTATCTGCGCTATGGCTGCCACCTCTGTCCGCACCAATCCTCTCTCTTATCTCACCGAGCAGCTGGACGAACTAAAAACTAAGGGGACGCACTTCCGGCTGCGTGTGCTCGAGGACGAGCAGGCTCCGGTGTGCACCTTCGACGGCAAGAAGGTCATCAACTTGGCGTCGAACAATTACCTCGGCCTGACCACGCACCCCAAACTGCGCGAGGCAGCGCTCGAAGCCACGCGCAAGTATGGTGTGGGGTCGGGCGCGGTGCGGACTATCGCCGGCACCATGAAGATTCACGTGGAGCTGGAGGAAAAAATCGCGCGCTTCAAGAATGTGGAAGCCTGCGTGGTCTTCCAGTCGGGATTCGCGGCGAATGCGGGGACGGTTTCAGCGGTGCTCGGCAAAGAGGATTTCATCATCTCCGACCAACTGAACCACGCCTCCATCATCGACGGTGCACGCCTGTCGCGGGCGAAGATTCTGGTCTTCAACCACAAAGATATGGCGCACGCTGAGGAGCAACTGGCCAGCGTGAAGAACCAGCCCGGACGCAAGTTGCTGATCACCGACGGCGTGTTTTCCATGGACGGCGACGTCGGCCCGCTGCCCGCCTTGTGCGATCTGGCGGAGAAGTATGGCGCCATCATGATGGTGGACGACGCCCATGCGTCAGGCGTGCTGGGCCGCAACGGGCGCGGCACGGTCGATCATTTCAAGGTGCACGGGCGGGTGGATATCCAGGTGGGAACGTTGTCAAAAGCCATAGGCGCGCTCGGCGGATACGTCTGCGGAACTCGCGACCTGATCGATTTCCTGTATCACCGGGCGCGGCCGTTCCTGTTTTCGACTTCGCATCCGCCATCGGTGACAGCGACCTGCATCGCGGCCTTTAATGTGCTGGAGCAGGAGCCAGAACGGATCGAGAAGTTGTGGGAGAACACGCGCTTCTGGAAAAAAGAACTGGGACTGCTCGGGTTCGACATCGGCGGCCGGACCACGCCCGCCAGCGAGACCCCGATCACGCCCATCATCATCGGCGACGGCAAGCTCACTATGGATTTCTCGCGGGAGTTGTTCAAAGAAGGAGTGCTAGGCACCGGTATCGCGTTCCCCACCGTGCCAGAAGGCAAGGCGCGGATTCGGACCATCATGACCGCCACCCATACGCAGGGTGAATTGCAGCAGGCGCTGGAGGTGTTAAAGAAGGTGGGGAAGGGGATGGGGATTTTGAGTTGACGCGGCAACCTGCTGTGCATGGAAATCCAATTCCCGCAGGAAATACCAGACATTAGCCCGGCACGTAAGTGCCGGGTCCGCAAGATGGAAGGAATGCCGAGTCCCTTCAGGGACGACACCGCCCGGCTGTGACGATCGGCACAGACCTGGCCGCTCCCGTCACGCTACCCTTGCCCGTCATGCCTCACAACTACGCCGCCAATTTTGTTCATTGCGTATTCTCCACTAAGGACCGCCGTGATGCTATCCCTCCGGAACTCCAAGCTCGGCTCTGGGCGTATCTTGGGGGAATTGCCCGCCGGCTGGAACTGGACCTCCTGGCTGTCGGCGGCACGGCGAATCATGTCCACCTGCTGATCGAGCTTCCTCCGACAATGCGTCTCGCGGAGGCCATCCAGAAATTGAAAGCCAATTCCTCGCGATGGCTGGGAGGACAGGGTTTGGCATTTGAATGGCAACAAGGGTATGGAGCGTTCAGTGTGAGTCCTTCGTTATTGGAAACTGTGAAAGCCTACATCCGTAGCCAGGCCAAGCACCACGAGAAAAGGAATTTTGAAGAAGAGTTTCTGGCGTTCTTGCGAAAGTCCGGCCTTCGCGAAGATGCAAAGCTGCTTGCGTAAGTGTCGTCCCTGAAGGGACTCGCCGGGTGGGTGGAACCTCTGACCCGGCACTCACGTGCCGGGCTAATGTCTGGGGTCGCCTCGCAACTCGGAGAGCAAGGCAAACAACTGAGTTGACGCGAAAACTTGCCGTGCGTAGAAGCCTAATTCCCGCAAGGAATACCAGACATTAGCCCAGCACGTAAGTGCCGGGTCCGCAAGATAACTTCAGTCTCCCCGATACACCATCTCCCCGCCCACCACCGTCGCCACCACCTTCCCCGTAAGCTGCCACCCGTCGAACGGCGTGTTGTGCGACTTGGAGCGGGATTTTGCTGCTTCGAAGGTCCAGCGTTTCTTGGGATCGAAGATGGTCACATCGGCGTAACTGCCGCGGGCCAGCGTGCCCCGTCCGCGCAGGGTCATGACGCGTGCCGGACCCGCGGTAAACAGCTCCACGATGCGGGTGAGTGGAACCTTCTGCTCGCGATGCAGGCGGGTGATGGCAAGCCCCAGCGCGGTCTCCAGTCCGGTGACCCCGAACATGGCGCGCTCGAATTCCATCACTTTTTCGTGGATGGCGTGGGGCGCGTGGTCGGTGGCGATGGCATCCACCGTGCCGTCGGCCAGCGCCACCAGCAGGGCTTCCCGATCAGAAGCCGAACGCAGCGGCGGGTTCATCTTGCAATTGGTGTTGTAATCGCCTACGTCAGCATCGGTCAGGGTGAAATGATGCGGCGTCACCTCGCAGGTCACCCGCGCCCGGCTGCGCTTGCCGCGGCGGACCGCTTTCAAGGCGTCGGCGGTCGAGAGATGCGCCACGTGCAGGCGTGCCCCGGTGAACTGCTGGGCCAGTTGCACGTCGCGCTCTACGATCGACGCTTCCGCCGCGGTCTTCATGCCGCGCAGCCCCAGCCGGAATGAGGTCAGCCCATCATTCATCGAGCAGTTTTCGGTGATGCGCGTGTCCTCGGCGTGCTGGATCACGAGAAGGTTGATTTCGGAGGCCACGCGCAGCGTCTCCCGCATCACGGCATCATTCAGGATGGGCCTGCCATCATCGGTGATGGCCACAGCGCCGGCGCGTTGCAGGCCGCGGAAATCGGTGAGTACCGCGCCTTTGCTGGCATGGGTGGCGGCAGCAATGGGAAACACATTGACCACCGCGCCCCGCTCGGGTTGCTGGATCCAGGCGACCCACTCGGGCGAGTCCAACACCGGCTGAGTGTTCGGCATGCAGCAGACGGAAGTGAATCCGCCCGCCGCGGCAGCAGCCGTGCCGGTTGCAATCGTCTCTTTATAGCTCTGGCCGGGCTCGCGCAGATGAACGTGCAGATCAATGAAGCCGGGAGCCACGATTAAGCCGCGAGCATCGAACTTCTCGTCCGCCCCGCCGCGGATTTTGTTCGGCGGAGCTATCTCGGCCACCCGCCCCTCCCGCAACAGGACGTCTATGGGCGCGTCGATCTTCGCGGCCGGATCGATAACGTGCCCACCCTTGATTAAGAGAGAAGCCGACTTGGATTTGTCTTGTGCCATTCGTTCCCGAACTCGACCGGCTACGATCTCCCCTTCTTCTCCGTGTCTCCGTGTCTCCGTGGTGAATTCCTTAATCCGTGTGAATCCGCACAAATCTGCGGAATCGAAGTCGACAATCTTTATCTCGCCTTCCCCAGCGCCTTCGCCAGGATCGCCATCCTCACCGGCACGCCATTGCGCACCTCTTCCACGATCGCCGACTGCGGGCAGTCAGCTAACTCCCAGGTGAGCTCCAGCCCGCGAATAATGGGACCGGGGTGCATCACCATGGCATCGCGCTTAGCCAGTTTCAGCCGGGCCATGGTCATCTGGTAGCGGGAAATATAGTCCTGCAGGCTGATCTTGGTCCCTGCCAGGCGCTCTTTCTGTACCCGCAACACCATGATGACGTCGGCACCCCGCACGGCTTCTTCGGTGTGACGGGAAATCCGCAGTCCCGGCGCCAGACTGGTCGCCATCTCCGGCAAGAATTCCAGCGGACCGCACAGAGTGATGCGTGCGCCGAACTTGCTGAGCAGATGCACCGCAGACCGCGCCACCCGGCTGTGAAAGATGTCTCCGACAATCGCCACCTGCAGTCCCTTGAGTGTCTTCTTGTGGCGCAGAATGGTGTAAGCATCGAGCAGCGCCTGCGAGGGGTGCTCGTGCATGCCATCGCCGGCATTCACCACCGGAATATCCAGGTTGTTCGCCATCAGCAGAGGCGCGCCGGCGTGGGGATGGCGGATGACGATGACGTCCGCCCCCACCGCGCGCAGGGTGTAGGCGGTATCCAGCAGCGACTCGCCTTTTTCGATACTCGACCCGCTGGAGAGTACCAGCGTGGTCATCGCTCCCATCGACTTGGCAGCGACTTCAAAGGAACTGCGGGTGCGGGTGGAAGGCTCGTAGAACAGCAGCAATACACGCTTGCCGCGCAACAGCGGGCGAGGCTTCAGCGGATTCATGCGCCGGGCCAGCTTGAGCAAGCCCAGGATTTCCGCCGCCTCCATGTGTTCAATGCCGAGCAGGGAACCACGCGC
>JAIQET010000107.1 GCA_020073645.1 Terriglobia bacterium
CGCTCCATTTGCCCGAAACTGGGCCCGTGGAGTGGGGCCGCGCGCTGCCCGCTCACGTTTCTGACCTCAACATGCTGCAGATGTCAGGTCATGAGCCAGAACCTATCTTATAAACACCCGCCCCTGAGTGGTCAAAATTGCACAGATTAATGTGCATCAAGAAAGTACCGTAGTCCAAAGCGTTGTTCGCAGTGGGGTGTGTCATGGACACGAACCAAAGACAAATCGCGCTATCCGTGCTCGAAAGCCTCAGGGCAGACCTGGTTTATGCGCACCTGAACAATGGAAGTCGCATTCTTGACGTAGCCGACCTTCGCCAGTACATCTATGAACAGATGGGCCGGATAAGGACAAACGCCCTTGTAATGGGTGGCCTGTACGGCAACGACAATGGCCACGGGCAAGACACCAGCAAGGGTAATGGTCACAACGGGAAAGCGCATCCATAGGAAGAATTCTGGCGAGAGCGACCGAAGAAGACTGAGGCAGCTTTGTTGAACTTTAAGCTGGTTTGAGAGACTTGCCGCATTCCAGGCAACATGTCTTGTTGCGTGGCGTGATTAACCCGCAAAACGGGCACATCCTTTGCGATGGGACCTCCCGGGCCTGCGGCGTGAGGATCGCCAGCAGCTTCCCGAACCAATCAGCGATGAAAGCCAGTCGTCTGCGGAGCAGACTACGGAACGGACGAAGGACCGGTTCCATCGATCCACCTTCGCTTTCTCCCATTGGCGGGAACTGTTCCGTCACAGGGGTACGCGGCCGCGGAGTGATCGAGGAACGTCTCTCGTTTCGCATCTCCGACAGTCAACCATGACAGGCCAAGGCGGACGATTCTGTGCAGGATTGCTCACTTTACCGGAAAAGCTCGGGCCGGGAGGGAGACACTCCGCCAATCTGCTTTGAGCAGGGCGGCGGAAGTGAGCAATTCAGACCACCTATTCTTGGAGGTCTGAGCGATCATAAGAGTCGAGACGAGCACTTCTTCTCTCTCTTTCAGGTCTTCTGAACTAAGTCAGCCCATCTGAAGTTTTCCCCTCTTAGGTCTGCACCTCCTAAAGGAGCAATTCATGAGAAAGACAATGGCAGTGCTGTTGATGGGGTTCATGGGCCTGGTTGGAACTTACGCGTGGGCAGGCTCGGCTCGGGAAGACACGGTCGACCGCCTGCAGAGGTCTGTGGATGTGATCCAAGCAATCATGTCAACGCCGGACAAAGGTATCCCGGAAGAAGTGCTGAGCAATGCAAAGTGCATCCTGGTGGTGCCAGACCTGATTAAAGGTGGCTTCATTTTCGGCGGCAAGCACGGACGCGGTGTGGCCACTTGCCGTACGGCTGAAGGCTGGAGTGCGCCCGCCTTCGTCTCGGTTGGCGGTGGAAGCTGGGGATTGCAGATCGGAGTTGAAGGCGTGGACCTGGTTATGCTGGTCATGAACGACCAGGGTTTCCAGCATCTGCTCTCCAGTAAGTTCGAACTCACCGGTGAAGGATCAGCTGCGGCAGGCCCGGTCGGCCGCCACGCTTCGGCGGGAACTGACTGGAAGATGAACACTGAAATGCTGACCTACTCGCGTTCGAAGGGTGTGTTCGCCGGCTTGACGTTGGAAGGCGCGGTAGTGGAGCAGGACAACGACTCGACTCGCGCCATTTACGGCAAGCACATGAAGTTCCGCAACATCCTTTCGGGCAAAGTGTCAACCCCGAAAAGTGCGGACGCATTCATGAAGGCCGTGTCAGATGCGAGCCAACAGGCGCGGATCGCCGAGGTCAAAGAAGACAAGAAGTAATTGCGCCAGAACTTGGCTGTCATGCAGATTCTGCCGGCCGAAGCTACGTCCGAGCTTCGGTCGGCGCTACCAAAACCCCGGTCGTTATGCCATGCGGAGGATCGCAATGTTCCAAAGAGGCAACACCATGAATGGAACTGAGAAGCTATGAGCCGTGATTCCGAGCAGGCGACAGCTCTCATCAAAGAGCTGCTAATTCTAAACAGGGCGGAGAGTGCTCCAACACGGGAGCTCCCCACGGTGAAAGAAGTCGAAGAACGGAAGTCCAAACGGAAGAGAATCAGGCAAGCACTCGTACAGGTTCTTGGTCTTCACGATAGAAAGAAGACCTGATCCTTCGCAACCCTCCCCAGGAATGTCTGGGACGCTAGACCGTACTGAGTGCATGAACGGCCGGTAACTCGAATTCCCGCCCACAATCAAAGCAGACCCGGTACGTGCGGCGTTTGATCGTGAAGACGCGACTCAGGTGATGGTGACGGCACCCAAAGGCAAATTGGAAAATCCAAAGCAGCGGGTTCATCGGTCCTGCTCTCGCCTTCGCTCGCAACTTCCATTGGCGTCCAGCCAAGTTAGCAGAGAACGAACGCTGCCCCGAGCCAGGGCAATCGAGCAATCAGCAGCGCCGTAGTAGAGGTTGATGGTGTCGCCGTCCTGATCCATGGTGTAGCCGCAAGGGAATACAACATCCTTGACATCGCCACTACGCTCATAATCGGCCTCCGGCCCAAAGATCCACGAGTCACCTCGCAGTAATAGTTTCTCTGGATTCTCAAGGTCAAACAGAGCCAGACCCAATCGATACAGGCAACCCGAGGGGGTGTGCCGTACCCCGTGGTAGATCACCAGCCATCCCCTGGGACTCTCGATGGGCGGCGGTGACAAGCCAATCTTGTTTGCGTCCCACCAGGCGCCACGGCGTGCTTCCAATATGAGCCTATGCCGGCCCCAATGGCGCAGGTCGGGAGAGTAGGAGATCCACATGTGTGAGCCGAGTGGTGTCATCGGCCGGTGGATGAGCGCCCAGTAGCCTTCAATTCTCCGAGGCAAGAGTGCGGAGTCCTTGTCATCGGGTGGCATGATGACGCCGTAGCGCTCGAAGCTGCGAAAATCCTTGGTCAGAGCTAGGGATACTCCGGGGCCGCCACGCGAATAGGAGGTGTATGTGACCACATACTGCTGCAGTTCGGGCACGAAAGTGATGCGAGGATCCTCGATGCCCCAGATCTCCTCTGGATAGTCCTTCGGGTTCGGCATCAGCGTCGGTTCGCTATCAATCTGCCAGCCATCCACGCCGTTTCGAGAGCGGGCGGCGCAAAGATGGGATAGGCCCCGTCGATCTTCCACCCGGCAAAGCAGTAGAGTGGAGCCGTCAGCAAGCAGTGTCGCACCTGCATTGAAGACACTATTGATGGGGTAGGGCCAGTCCTTTCCGGTTAAGACTGGGTTGGCAGGATGCCGAAGAAGCAGAGGCTCGTAACGAATTGTTGTGGCAACGCTCATGAGGATTTCACGGAAAAGGAAAAAACAACTTCAACCGACATGTGTGGTGACCTCATCTCTGTTGCTGCGAGCGCTGAACAGGTCACGGCTTGATTGCGGACCATCAACTTCTCCCGCCAAGCGCATTTCGACCTGCGCTATCAGAAACGCCAGGGTCGACTCTGCTCCCTGGTTTTCATTCACGCGCTCCGGGTGCAAACCGTCTCGACAACCGCCCGTGGTGGGATCGTACAGGGCAATTTGCAGATCATTGTCTCCCAAGAACCAGTTGAAGGCGGACCAGGCTTCCTTGCGCCAACGATCATCTCCCGTGGTGCGATAGGCTTCGAGACACGCGGAAACGGCGCCGCCCGCTTCAACTGGTTGTTGGTCGAAGCGTGCTCTTTCGTGACCCTTGCGGTAAAACCCTTGCGAACCGATGGGCACGAAATGATCCTTCCCTGCGTAACGCTGTATTTCGCTGAGCCAATTCAATGCCCCGAGACCGACGGATACCATCTGGTCATCGGAGTTGCGGCGTCCGGTAATCAAGACAGCTTGTGGCAACCTGGCATTTGAGTAAGCCAGAACGTCTTCAAACCACGTCCAATTCGGCGACTGGTTTGCGCCGTAGAGTTCGACCAGCCGAGTGGCCAAGACCGTGCTCACTCTTTGAGCACCCCTGTCGCCTGGAAAATAATTGAGGTACTCCTGAATCCCCAGCAATGCAAAGGCCCAGGCGCGCGGACTGGTAAAGGCAACCACCGCTGGAATGGCGCTCTCGAAAAGACGGCCCGCCGCACCTCTGAGCGCTTGATCTTTAGAGCGTCCCAGAACAGTCCCAAGTGCCCACAACGCACGCCCATGGCAATCCTCTGACCCCTGCGCTTCGCTCCACGTGCGCGCATAACTCAGGAGGTTTCTGAACCTCCCGTTTGCCGGATTGAAAGCATGTCCTAAGAAAGCCAAATACCGCGAGGCGAGGTTCTCAGTTGCTAGCGATTCCGTTTGTCCAAGTTGCTCGAGGAGGGTGGTTAGGACGAGAGCACGCGCGTTGTCGTCGGTCGTGTACCCCTCGGAATAGTTGGGAACTGCAAAGGTCGCGTGCTGAAGCATGCCGGTGTTGCCAGTCAACCGGAGCAAGTGATCCAGTTTCAGCGCTGGTAGCCTGTCGAGGCATTTTTCGGGAGTTCCATCCACGAACATCACGCGTGGTTCCCGCATGCGGTCAATGCGAGCCTGTCCAAAACTCGCCATGTAACCCTGAGCGACTCTCTTCCAGACCATTTCCCGTGCGTACAGGTAAGCGCGTTTACGCATGGCGTGGCGTATCGCAGGGGTATCCAGGAGTTCGATTGTTTTTCGCGCGATAGCATCTGGATCCTGGAAGGGGACCAACGCGCCGCGGCGGTCGTCCAACAACTCGATCGCATGCCAGTACGGAGTCGAGATGATCGCCTTGCCTGCACCTAACGCATAGGCAAGCGTGCCGGAAACCACCTGCGCCTCATGGCGGTAAGGAGTGATATAGATGTCCGCCGCTCCAATGAACTCGACCATCTCCTCAGGGCTCACGAAGCGGTTGTGGAAGATCACATTCGACTCCACTCCGATTTCCTTGGCCAAAGCCTGCAAGTACGCGCGATAGTGATCGCCTTCACGGCGGAGAATATGGGGGTGGGTCGCGCCTGCGACCATGTAGACAACATTCTTGTGCTTCGACAAAATGTGCGGCAGCGCTTGAATGACGTTTTCGATTCCCTTGTTGGGCGAGAGCAGACCGAACGTGAGGAGTACAGCTTTTCCTTCCACGCCAAAGCGTTCCTTGTAGAAATTGGGATCCAAGAATGGCAAGTCGGGAACGCCATGAGGGACCATGTCGATCTTGCTGCCAGGTACTTTGAATATTTCTTGCAGGAACTGGGAAGACAGCTCGCTCATCACGATGAGACGGTCCGATAGCGCCGCGACCTCCTCCATCACCCGTCGTTGGTCAGGGCTCGGTTCGCGAAGGACGGTGTGGAGGGTGGTTATGACCGGCATCTTGAGGCGCCGGAGGAGAGCCAAGATGTGACTGCCCGCCGGGCCACCAAAAATTCCATACTCGTGCTGCAAGCACACCAAATCGAAATTAGTGAAATTCAGGAAGTCGGCGGCTTGCTCGTAAGACGACAAATCGTCCTGCGCAAGGGCGAGTCTTACCCGCTCTGGGTAGGCATACCCGGATTCCGTGTCGTTGACCGGTACAGCGAACAACCTTGCTGCACCACACTCAGTGGAAATCGCTTCGCACAAGTCGGTGGTAAAAGTGGCGATCCCACACTGTCGCGGAAGGTAGTTGCCAACGACAGCGATCCGGCTCGGGAGTCCCGCGCCCGATTGCAGCCGAACGGGCGCCGTGGGCGCTTGACGGGATGTCATGGGGCGCCTGTCAACAAGTTCGAGTTTTCCGGTCGAAGGTACCGTTTCTATGACTGACATCACTATCCTGTTGCTCGCAGCTGGTGCAGAGAAGATTCATGTCCAGAATGAGTACCCGCTCATCAGCGTTGAATCAGGAACGGGCAATCACGCTTCGTTTCACTCGCTTGACGGGGCATTCTCTCGCGGGCAGCAATGTCCCCTTGCTTAGTATTAGCTTGTTGGACGATGAAGACTGGTCAAAATTGACCAGGTTGCAAGTCAAGGATGCCCTACAGTGAGGTGTGGCTCTTGGCCACGCTGCAATGGCATGAGAAGTTCGCCAAACTGTTTAATAGATCGCCGCAGATGGAATTCACTTTTGCTCGGTAGCCTCTCTCACGATCGGGGCAGCGGCCTGGCTGAAATCCTCGCGGGGCGGCCTGCGCTTTTTGGGCGTTTGCTCGGGACGGGCGTCTGCTCTCTTTTCCAGTTGATTGGCTTGGCGTTGTGCTTTATCGGCTTTTGTACGCTTCGTTGCCATGCCTACAGTTTCCCACAGCCCGAGCAGCCGCACCAGCCCCCTGTGAATTTCAAACTGCACCACTACCCAGGAACCGACTCGTTGACAATCGCAGTGAATGAGACTAGGGTCGAGAGTAGAGCGAATATCGCTTGTCTCTCATTCAGGTCCTCTGAGCTAAGTCAGCCTATCTGAAGTTTCCCCTCTTAGATTACCCATCAACTCAAGGAGGTTGACTATGTTTGCTCGCAACGTTGCCATACATCTGAAACCCAATACCCTGGGCGAGTTTACCCGGATTTTCGACAACGAAGT
>JAIQET010000047.1 GCA_020073645.1 Terriglobia bacterium
CCGCCGAAGGCTACATCTCCAAGCTCATTCGCAAGGGATTCAAGGTGGCGATCTGCGACCAGGTGGAAGACCCGCGCCTGGCCAAGAAGCTGGTGCGCCGCGAAGTGACCCGGGTAGTCACGCCGGGGACGGCCGTTTCCGCGCTAAGTTCGGAAGAAAACAATTTTCTCGCGGCCATGGCGCAGATCGGTGACCGCGTCGGCTTCGCGGCTCTCGATCTTTCCACCGGGGAATTTCGGGCCACGGAGTTTCACGGCGAGGACGCTGGCCGCCGGATTGAAGAAGAATTGCAACAGTTGCGCCCGAAGGAGGTGTTGTACGGGTCTTCGGCGCCGTTATTTGAGCGGGCGGAGGCGCCGAGCTTCGCTCGGACTGACGGCCGAGGACGGCCGTCGCCACGTGAGTTTGGATATGCCGAGACTCCGCTCGACGACTGGATTTTCGCCCCGGACCATGCGATTCCGTTGCTGGAAAATCACTTTGGAGTTTTGTCTCTGGAGGGTTTCGGTCTCGCGGGCAAACCGGCAGCAGCCTCAGCCGCCGGAGCCATCCTTTATTACGTCCGGTCCACCCAGCGCGGCAGCCTCGACCACGTGGACCGCATCGGCTTCTACGAGCGGCAGAACTGCCTGGTGCTGGACGCGGTCACGGTCCGCAATCTGGAGTTGATCGAGCCGCTGTTCGCCGGCACCGACCCAGGCGTGACGCTGTTCCGCTCCCTCGACGCCACCGTTACCCCCATGGGCAAGCGCCTGCTGCGTTCCTGGATGTTGCGGCCTTCCATCGAACTGGCCGAAATCAACGTCCGCCTGGACGCAGTCGAGGCCCAAGTCAAAGAGACGGTCGCGCGCGAAGAACTGCGCCGGGCGCTCGACGGAATCCTCGATCTGGAGCGATTGCTCAGCCGCGTCACTCTCGAAACCGCCAATCCGCGTGATGTGCTGGCGCTGGCGGCTTCGCTGGCGAAGATTCCGGCGGTCCGAAGCGGGCTGGCGCGGCTGGCAGCAGAGCGGCTGAGGGCCTTGCATGCGGCGGTGGATGAACTGCTCGACCTGCGGGAGCGGATCGACACAACCGTCGTCCCCGAGCCACCCATCTCGCTGAGCGATGGCGGCGTCATTCAGAACGGTATCGACAAAGAACTCGACGACCTTCGCGACCTGAGCCGCAACAGCAAGCAGTACCTCGCCCAGATCGAGCAGCGCGAGCGGCAGCGCACCGCTATTTCGTCACTGAAAGTGAAATTCAATTCCATCTTCGGCTATTACCTGGAGGTCTCGAAACCCAACCTGCACCTCGTCCCGTCCGATTACGAGCGCAAGCAGACCCTGGTCAATGCCGAGCGCTTCACCACGCCGGAGCTGAAAGAGTACGAGTCCAAGATTCTCGACGCCCAGGAGAAGATCGTCGAAATCGAGCGCCGCCTGTTTGCCGAGCTGCGCTCCGCCATTGCCGGAGAAGCCAGGCGGATCCGGCAAACCGCGCTGGCACTGGCCGAGGTGGATGTGCTGGCGTCGCTGGCGCACATTGCCGCGCTACGCAACTACTGCCGGCCCAAGTTCGATGAGTCGGGCGATATCGAGATCATCGAGAGCCGGCATCCGGTTATCGAACAGCAGGAACTCGCCGGCGGCGGCGAGCGCTTCGTCCCCAATGATTTATTCCTGAACTCCACTACCCACACCGTGCTGGTGTTGACCGGCCCGAATATGGGTGGCAAGTCCACGTATCTGCGCCAGGCTGCCCTGGCTGTGGTACTCGCCCAGATGGGTTCGTTCGTGCCCGCGCGGTCGGCACGCCTGGGCGTGGTAGACCGCGTGTTCACCCGCATTGGCGCCAGCGACAACCTGGCCCGCGGACGCTCGACGTTTATGGTGGAGATGACCGAGACCGCGTCCATCCTGCACACCGCGACGCCGCGGTCTTTAATTCTTCTCGATGAGATAGGCCGTGGCACCGCCACCTACGACGGCCTGGCGATCGCCTGGGCGGCGGTCGAATACATCCACGCCCGCACCCGCGCCAAGACCCTGTTCGCGACGCACTATTTCGAGCTGACCGAACTGGCAGACCGGCTCTCGGGCGTGAAGAACTACCACGTGTCGGTGAAAGAAACCGGGGGCGGAATTGTGTTTCTGCGCAAGGTCGAACCGGGCGCAGCTGACCGCAGTTACGGGATCGAAGTCGCCAAGCTGGCCGGGCTGCCGAATGAAGTGATCGAGCGAGCGCGTGAGGTCCTGGCCGAGCACGAAAGCGCCGAACAGCGATTGACCGCTCAGCTTGCCAGCGACGAGCTGCGGCCACGTCCTGCGGCGCAATTGACGATCTTCACGCCGCTGTCGCAGCCCGTGCTGGAGCGGCTGCGCGAGGTGGATCTGAACCGGTTGACCCCGCTTGAGGCTTTGAACTTGTTGGCTGAGTTAAAGAAACAGATCAACTAGGGTAGCCCACTGGGAACACCCCATGTTGTTTAAGAGATTCACAGAAGAAAGCCGGAGGGCGGTCTACTTCGCCAGAGAGGTGGCGCTTTCGGCGGATGCGCGTGCGATTGATTCCGAGCACATCTTGCTTGGCCTGATGATTGGAAAGAATTCCCGAGCGAACATGCTTTTCGGTCTTCGGGAAATATTGCCGGAGCAATTCGCTCTGCTAAGTAACCTGAAGCATCACCCTGTCGGGGTGAAAGAACCTCCCTTGACCAGGGACGGCAAGCGAATTCTGGCCTTCGCCGCTGAAGAAGCTAATGGTCAGCGAGACTACTGGATCGATACCGACCACCTGGTCCTCGGCGTTTTGCGAGAACAGGAATGTGCGGCGTGCAAAGCCCTAAACAAAGTCGGGATTGACATTGAAACGGCGCGGCGAACGGTTTCCGACAACAAAGCATCGAGGCCCGATCACGGTCGGTCTCCCGTCTTATGGTGGGCGGTCAGACGACCGTTCCGGCGATTTACCGTATTAGCCGGATTGCTCGGTTTGTTTCTAGGTTGGTACCTCGTCGAGGTACTGACGACAAAGTAGGCTGTTAGAACTGGAAAACGAGACTCCTATTCGTGGTTAGAAAACAAACACGCACTCGGCAAGACCAAGTCGGTCAACTTCTCATCCTTGGCTTCGACGGCACCGCGATGTCGTCTCGTCTCCGCTCCCTGCTCACTCGCCTGCAACCTGCTGGCGTGGTTCTCTTTGCTCGCAACATCTCCGACGCGCAGCAGACGCAGGCGCTGCTGAGAGATTGCCAGTCTTGCGTCTCAACACCCATGTTTCTCTGCGTGGACATGGAGGGCGGTACCGTCGACCGGCTAAAGAATGCCATCGCACCCGCGCCGTCGGCGGCTGAGGTGTTTGCCACTGGAGATCGCCGCCTCTTCCGCAAGCACGGCAAACTGATTGGCGAATCCTGCCGCGCCCTGGGCTTCAACACGGACTTTGCCCCGGTGGTGGACTTGGCGCTCGAGCCGTCGCGTACAGTCTTGGGCTCTCGCGCGGTTTCGCCCGATGCGCGCCAGACCAGTGTGTATGCTCGCGAATTCCTTGGCGGACTGGGAGAAGCAGGAGTGCTGGGCTGCGGCAAGCATTTCCCAGGCTTGGGCGAGGCCAACCTTGACACCCACCATGAGCTGCCCTCGGTAGCAAAATCACTGAAACGGCTTTGGGTGGAGGACTTGCTGCCTTACCGGACTCTCCGCCACCAGTTGCCGTTGGTGATGGTTTCACATGCGGCTTACCCGGAGGTAACGCGTGACCGCACGCCCGCGTCGCTGTCGAAGAAATGGATCACCGACATTCTTCGCAAGAAGATCGGCTACCGCGGTCTGGTCGTCTCCGATGATCTGGAGATGGGCGGAGTGCTGAAGGCGGCACCGATCGAACAGGCGGCGGTTGAGCACATCCGCGCCGGCGGAGATCTTTGCCTGATTTGCCATCAGGAGGAGTACATTCTCCGCGCCTATGAGGCGCTCGTGAAGGAAGCTGAGCGTGACCGCAAGTTCGCAGGGTGCGTGGCGGAGTCGTCGAAACGCGTGCTGGCATTCAAGAAGAAATCGCGGGAACTGAAGCGCCGCGTGCCGGCGCCGACCGCGGTCAAACTCGAGCGCCTCTCCCGGCAGCTCTGGGAATTCAGCGAGCAGGTGCGTCTGGAGACCATCGGTCGCGAGGAGAGCGCGTGATCGTCGCCGGCGTGATGAGCGGCACCTCCGCGGATGGAATCAATGTGGCGCTGGTGCGCGTTGGCCGGGCGGGGACGCCCGGCCTCCATTTTAAGTTGCTCGGTCACGCCGAGTATCTTTATCCGAGGAATGTTCGGCGCGCCGTGCTGGCTGCGATGAACGCGGGGCACGCTAGCGTGGCCGACTTGGCGCGCTTAAATTTTCTGCTGGCTGAACTCTATGCCGACGCCATCCTGGCGACGCAGCGACGATTCCGGATCAAGGCTGAACTGGTCGGGTGCCACGGCCAGACGCTCTACCACCAGGGCGAGCCCGCCCCATTTCTGGGGCGCAAAATCGCCGTTACCTGGCAGACCGGCGAAGGTGCAATCATCGCGGCGCGCGTCGGGGTGCCGGTGGTGTCTGATTTTCGTCCTGCCGACATGGCTGCCGGCGGTAAAGGCGCGCCGCTGGTTCCGTTCCTCGATTACCTGCTTTATCGCGACAAACGCGTGGGGCGCGTGATCCAGAACATTGGGGGCATCGCCAACCTGACGGCAATTCCGGCCGGGGCCTCTCCCGCACAAGTGCAGGCCTTCGATACCGGCCCGGGCAACATGGTGATCGATGCGGTTACCGAACGTCTCTTCGGCAAACCCTATGATCGCGATGGGAAAATTGCGGCAATGGGGACGGTGCTGGAACCGGTGCTCACCAGCGCACTGCGTGCCCCGTTTTTTCGCCGCAAACCGCCCAAGACCGCAGGGCGTGAGGAATTCGGACGCGAGTTTGTGGCTGACTTTCTCAAGCGCTGTGCCCGCGCCGACAAGCACGACATCATTGCCACCGCGACGGCCTTGAGCGCCCGCTCCATCGCCGACGCGCTCCGCCGTTTCGTGGTGCACCGCCTGCACAAATACGGCGAGTTGGTGGTTTCCGGAGGCGGCGCGAACAATCCCACGCTTCTCGCCATGCTTGCCAACGAGCTGCGGCCCTTGGGGCTGCAAATCCGCTCTTCCGATGAATTCGGGTTGCCTTCAGCCGCCAAGGAAGCAGCGGCGTTTGCATTGCTCGCTTATCAGACGTGGAACCGGCAGCCGTCGAATGTGCCCTCGGCGACAGGGGCGAGACGGCCGGTGGTATTGGGGAAGATTTCGTATGCGTGATCTTCCCACGGCGCGCGCGAACGCAAGGTCCCTCGATTCCCCTCGGCGCGCGAGCGCGCCTGTGGGTTCACTCGGGATGACAAGTTTAACGAGAGTGGGGCGATGGGTGGCAACGGTTGCGACTCTCACCTTCCTTCTTTCCACTCTGTCGTGTTCCAGCAGGCCCTCGCCCGACACGCTGGTCATGATCATCGAGAGCAGCCCCACCAATCTGGATCCGCGGATAGGGATTGACGGACAATCGGAGCGCATCGACGAGCTGATTTTCGACGATCTGCTGGATCGTGACGAGCACCTGAACGTAAAACCGGCGCTCGCCGAAAGCTGGGACATTCCCGATCCTAAGACCTACATCTTTCACCTGCACCATGGCGTGACGTTTCACGACGGCCGTCCCCTCACGTCGCGGGATGTGAAGTGGACCTTCGATTCGCTGCTGCAAGGCAAGATTCGCAGCACGAAGGCAGCCGTCTATCGCCTAGTCGAGCGCATCGAGGCGGCGGACGATTACACCGTGGTCTTCCACCTGAAGGAGCCGTTCGCCACCCTGCTGTGGAACCTATCGGATGGCGCGATCGGCATTGTTCCTTATGGTAGCGGCGACGAGATCACGCGTACTCCCATCGGCTCCGGTCCGTTTCGCTTCGTTAGCGCGGAACAGGACAAGGAAGTCATCCTGGAGCGCAACGACAACTACTGGGGCGAGAAGGCCCACCTGAAGCGGGTGCGCTTTGCCGTCATCCCCGACACCACCACCCGCGCCCTCGAACTACGCAAAGGCAGTGCGGACATTGCCAGCAACGCGCTCACCTTCGACATGGTGCTGGCGCTGGAACGCGAACCCAGCCTCCAGGTGCAGCGAGCCCCGGGCACGATTCTCAGTTATCTGGCCTTCAACCTGCGCGATCCCATTCTGAAAGATGTGCGCGTGCGCCAGGCGCTGGCTTATGCGATTGACCGTCGCCCGCTGCTGGAGTACCTGGACCGCGGTTTCGCCCGTCCCGCCTACAGCGTTCTTCCTCCGGAGAGCTGGGCCTACAACGACGATGTCCCCCGATACGACTACAACCCAGGCCGCGCCCGCCAACTGCTCAACCAAGCCGGATATCCCGCGGTGAATGGCGCCCGCTTCCACCTCACCATGAAGACTTCCACGGAAGAGAGCACCCGCCTGATGGCCGCGGTGCTCCAGCAGCAGTTGCGCGACGTGGGCATTGCGCTCGATATCCGCACGTTTGAATTCGCGACCTTCTTTTCGGATGTCATCCATGGCGAGTTTCAGTTTTATTCCCTGCGCTGGATTGGGGGGAACGAGGATCCTGACATCTTCGAGTACGTGTTCCACTCCGCCAAGTTCACACCCAACGGCGCCAATCGCAGCTTCTATTCGAACCCGCGCGTGGATGCTCTGATTGACCAGGCCCGCAGCGAACTCGATCAGAACACCCGCAAGCAGCTCTACGCCGAGATTCAACGCGTGCTGGCGAACGACTTGCCCTACATCAATCTGTGGTACTACGACAACGTGCTGGTGCATACCAAACGGGTGCAGAACCTGACGCTGAATCCTTCCGGGAATTACGATTTTCTGAAGACCGCAGAGCTGGCCGGCCGTTAGTGGCGCGCCGGTTCGCCGCCTTGGGTCTGGATGACGACCCGACGCAGCGTGTTACTATCGAAAATCGGAGGGCAAGATGCCCTCCGGACAGCCGGCGAGACGCCGGCGCTACGGATTTGATGCGTATACTCTTCATCGGCGACATCTTTGGCCGGCCGGGACGGACGATGGTTAAAGATCATCTGCCTGAGCTGGTGAAAGAGCACACCATCGATCTCGTCATCGCCAATGGAGAGAATGCGGCGGCGGGCTTTGGCATTACCCCTCCGCTGGCGGAAGAATTGTTCGAACTGGGGATTGACGTCATTACAACCGGCAACCACGTCTGGGACAAGCGTGAGATCGTGGAGTATTTTCAGAACGCAGACGGCAACCCCCACAGCATGGCCCGCCGTTTGCTCCGCCCGGCGAACTATCCCTCGGGAATGCCCGGCTGGGGCCTGTACCAAGGCAAGAAGAACGATGTGCCCTACGCTGTGATCAACCTGCAGGGGCGTGTGTTCATGACCTCGAACGACGACCCTTTCCGGGTTGCTGACCAACTGCTGAAAGAGACCCGGGCCAAGATTGTGCTGGTGGACATGCATGCGGAGGCGACGTCCGAGAAAATCTCCATGGGCTGGTACCTGGATGGCCGCGCCAGCGCTGTGGTGGGTACCCACACCCATGTTCCTACCGCCGACGAACGCGTGCTCCCCGGAGGCACGGCGTACATTACGGATGTTGGGATGACTGGCCCCTACGACAGCGTGATTGGAGTAAAGAAGGAGCTGGTCATGGGCAAATTTCTGAGTAACATGCCGGTCCGCTTCGAACCGGCGACCGGCGACGTTCGCCTATGCGCGGTGGTGGTGGATTGCGACAATGCCACGGGACAGGCTCGCAAGATCGAGCGGGTCATGATTCAGTAAGGCTTTCTTCGCAGAGGTGCGCCCTCCAACAACCTACGGGCGGAGGGCCCTTTCCAACTCCCTACGGTTTCGTACCGGCAGGTGCCGCAGGGCCGCCCGGGCCAACGCCACGTATACTTCCCGAGATCCTGGCACCTTCTGCAAGACCCGCAGGTGCTTGCGCACGATCGCCGCATCCCCTCGCACGATGGGGCCGCTGAACGCGCCCACCGGGCCGAGCCTGGCGTAGTTGGCCAGGGTCTGGCGAACGATGGGCAACATGTACTGGCGAGACGCCGCCTTCGAGAGGCCAGCCGCCCGTGCCACCTGTTCCATGGTGACCAGCATCGCCACCAGCAGCGGAGAGGTGAAGGTTCCCCAGGCGTGATACGCCGCCTTTCTATTTTTTGGGACGGCGAACAGCTGGCCACCGAGGCTGCGCACAATGCCGCGTGCCGCTCGCACCGCCGAAGCATCCCCTTCCACCCCAAAGGGCACGCCTTCGAGCGAGGGGATCGCCCCGCGGACAAACGTCATCAGTGGGTGCACCGCCGCGACCGTCGCGCCCCGACGCCGCAGAACATTCAGCTCCTCGCTGGCCAGCGCTCCGCTGGAGTGGAATACAAGTTTCCCTTTCCAGGCAGTACGCGGCGCCAATTCCCTAGCCGCGCTGGAAATTTCGCGGTCGGGCACGCAGAACCAAATCAGACCGGCGTCCAACCGCGCGGTCTCGCTGGTGGCTGCGCGCGCGCGCGTGACGCCGGCCAACTCGCGCGCCTTCCGCCGCGACGCGCCTGAACTGCGCGACACGATCTCGCGAACCCGGTAGCCCGCTCGCTTC
The DNA here is from genome assembly GCA_020073645.1 of Terriglobia bacterium. Taxonomy (GTDB): domain Bacteria; phylum Acidobacteriota; class Terriglobia; order Terriglobales; family Acidobacteriaceae; genus JAIQET01. The sequence continues at coordinate 8,664 of JAIQET010000047.1, forward strand.
AGTTCGACCGCCAGCGCGGTTCCCAGTCGTCCCGGACCCACGATCGCCACTGTTGGTTTCGCAGCCATCGCGGGCAGCATAGCAGGCAGGTCGGCCCCCGGCCAAAGCTTTGTTCAATGCAAGGGCCGGTTCGAGCTGAGAACCGAGAACTGTCTTTGGGAGAAAAACGTCAGCAGGGCTTGCGGGCGTGATTCGGGCTTGACGCGGCTCGAATCCTCCAGGCCGCGCCGAGCTCGCAGCAAGGTTCTGTTGAAAAGCAGTTCCCAGTTGTCAGTTCTCGGTTCTCAGTTGCTGTAGTTTCAGACGGTGGGTCTGACTTAGTATGGTGCGCATGCCCAAATCATCCCGCAAGCCCAAAGCCCGCGTGCTTTCTTCCCGCGAAGTTTTCCGCGGACCCGTTTTTCGCGTGACCAGCGATCAGGTTATCGAGCCCGGAGGCATCCGCGCCCGCCGCGACATCGTGCGCCATCCCGGTTCCGTGGTCATTCTTGCCGTCGAGGAGAGCCGCAGCCAGCCGCGCGTCTTGCTGGAGCGCCAGTACCGCCACGCCGCCCAGGACTACCTCTGGGAACTCCCCGCGGGCCGCATCGACGAAGGCGAGAGTGAACTTGCTGGCGCCAAGCGCGAGCTGCTGGAGGAAACCGGCTACACCGCCCGGCGCTGGCAGCGCATCTTCAGGTTTTACGCCAGCCCCGGTTTTGTGGACGAAACCATGGCCGTCTACCTGGCGCGCGGATTGCGTCCTGGCATCGCGCAGCCGGAGGCGGACGAGGTCATCGAGCAGAGACTAGTTCCCCTCCCCGCCGCCGTAAGCATGGTGATGGCCGGCGGCATTCGCGACGCTAAAACCATCTCCGCGGTACTCTGGCTGGCCCACTGGGAGAGAGGCTGAAAGCCGCGTAAATAGCGGCTTCCCTGTGATGCACCTCCTTGACAGTCCCAGCGTGTAGACGCACAATTGTGGGCAAAGTCACAGGCACGGCCTCGGTGCTGAAAGAGTACGTGCCCGAGGGGGCGTAAGTGGAACGTTTGAAAGGTACGGTGAAGTGGTTTAACAATGCCAAGGGCTACGGTTTTATCGGACGTGAAGATGGGCCCGATGTTTTTGTGCACTACAGCGCCATCACATCCGAGGGTTACAAAAGCCTGCAAGAAGGCGACACAGTAGAGTTCGAGATCATCCAGGGCCAGAAAGGCGCGCAAGCGGCCAACGTCACCAAGGCGCAGTAATATCTCTTAAGGGCTGCCAGTTTCCCCAGCCAGTTTCCCCCAGCCGGCAGGCAGTGGGATTGCTGTCTTTCTGAGCAGCGCTGGCGTAGCACCGGCGTCCCGCCGGCCCCGACGCCACCCGGTACTCTTTTCCCTCCAACTTGTTTATCTTTATTCTGCATGGACAACAAGGCGATTGCCGGGATTCTTTACGAAACCGCCGACCTGCTGGAGATTGACGCCCAGGATTCGTTCCGCATCCGCTCATACCGCAATGCTGCCCAGGCCATCGAAGCCCTGCCGCAGCAGATTGCCGAGCTGATCAGTGAGCCCAAGAAAGTGCTTGAGATCCCGGGCATAGGCAAGGGCATGCTGGCCAACCTGCAGGAAATCTTCAAAGAAGGCCGCCTGAGCGTCCATGCCGACCTGCTCAAGAAATACCATCCTTCCATGCTCGACCTGCTCAAGATCCAGGGTCTGGGCCCGAAGACCATCGCGCTGATCTGGAGCGCCTACAAGGTATCGGACGTCGAAGGGGTGGAGAAGCTGGCGCGCGATGGCAAGATTCGCACGCTACCCCGTATGGGCGAAAAGCAGGAGCAGAAGCTGCTCAAGGCGATCGAGGACTATCGCCGCATCGCTGGCCGTTTCCTGCTCGACACCGCCGAAAACCAAGCGCAGAAAATCATCGAGCATCTGAGCGGTTTCCCCGGAGTCGAGAAAATCACGCCCGCCGGCTCGTTGCGCCGCGGACGCGAGACCGTAGGGGACCTCGATGTGCTGGTCACCGGCAAGGCCTGCACCATTGATGCCCAGCGGGAAAAGCTGATCGAGCACATCATCAAACTGCCTGGCTTGATGGAAGTCATCGCCCGGGGCGAGAACAAAGTCAGCTTCCGCATGCGCGGCGGCATGCAGGTGGACGTGCGCTTCCTGCCGCCGGATTCCTTCGGCGCGGCCATGCAGTACTTCACCGGGTCCAAGGCCCACAACGTGGCCCTGCGCCAGCGTGCCCTCAAGATGGGCTATACCCTGAGCGAATACAGCCTGGCTCGTCTCGACAACGAAAAAGTAGTGGCGGCAAAGACCGAGGAAGATATCTACGCCAAGCTCAAGCTTGACTACATTCCGCCTGAACTACGCGAAAACCTGGGCGAGATCGACGCCGCCGAAGAGCACACCCTGCCCGCCCTGATCTCACAGCCGGACCTGCAGGGCGACGTACACATGCACACCATCGAGACTGATGGCCGCAACACCATAGACGAAATGGCCGAGGCGGCGAGGGCGCATGGCTACAAATACATGGCCATCACCGACCATTCCAAGAACCTCGCCTTCGCCAATGGACTCGACGACAAGCGTGCCGTGGAACACATCCAACGCATTCACGCCGCCAACGAAAAGATTGCCGGGATCAAGATCTTCGCCGGCGTGGAAGTGGACATTCTCGCTGACGGCACCCTCGATCTCTCCGACTCGGTGCTGGAACAGATGGACGTGGTCATCGCCAGCGTGCACTCGCACTTCAACCAATCCTCCGCCGAGATGACCGAGCGTTTGCTGAAGGCGGTTGAGAATCCGAATACTTCGCTGATCGGACATCCCACCGGGCGCCTGCTCTTGCGCCGCGACGCCTACCAGTTCGACCTCGATGCGGTTCTGAAGGCCGCGGCCAAACACAAAGTCGCCATGGAGCTCAACGCCTACCCCGACCGGCTCGACTTGTGCGATCGCCACCTGCGCCTGGCCAAACAGCATGGCGTGAAGATCGTGATCAACACCGACTCCCACCACACCTCACACCTGGAGAAGATCCGCTATGGCGTGCTGCAAGCCCGCCGCGCCTGGCTGACTCCGGCCAACGTACTCAACACCCTGCCCCCGCAAAAGTTTGCCAAGGCCATGAAGCATGCCTGGTCGTGATTTTCTCCGCGGCCTCTGCGTGTGTTCTCCGCGATCTCTGCGGTAAAGCTTTTTTCCCCGTCAAAAGGTAGAATCACTCCCAACTGAGGTTGTCATGCCAGAAGAGACGCCGTCTACGCCCGCAGCACCACCCCGTCCGCCAGCGCCCGCAAGCTCCCCGCAACCCCACCCTCTGCCCCACATGGGCCAGGAGTTCGGCACGGGGCGCAAGAATCTTCCACCGGTCAAGATTGTGCTTATCGGCGTTGCCGCCATCGTGGTGGTCGCCCTCATCGTTGCCGTGGTCCAGCGCCCTCATTCTGCGGCCACTGGCTCCATCGACGATGTAACCGCAGTGGAGATTCCCAATCAGAGCTCCGTTATGGTGGCGATCACGGTCTCGATCCACAACGACGGCAAGAAGCCATTCTGGATTCACAACATCGATGCTGAACTGGATACGGGCAGTGAGCAGTTCAAAGATGACGCTGCAGCGGCTGTTGACGTGGATCGCTACTTCCAAGCCTTTCCCGCACTCAAGCAGCACGCGCTGGCACCGCTGAAGCGGGATGCCATGCTGGAGCCCGGCAGCCAGACCAGCGGAACAATCGTCGTGAGCTTTCCCGTGCTGCCTGACGCCTTCGCCAAGCGCAAGTCGGTCAAAGTTACGATCCATCCCTATGACCAGCCTGTGCCGCTGGTGCTGACGAAACAGTGAGAGCCGCGAAGAGATGCAGGTTTGCCTTCGCTGAACCTGAACTTGTCCTGGGCGGGGGCGCCCCCGCGACAGCCGGCGGGACGCCGGCGCTACATGGCTTACTGGTGCTTCTGCAGAAACTTTCTGCGGGCGAGATGGCTGTTGGCTGTGGGTTGGATCTCGTCGTACTTCAGGCAACTGATGGAGCCGTCCACCTCCAACACGGCCAGTGCCACGTCGTGATAGCTGGCAATGCCGTGTTCGCGCAGGGCACGCTGCAATTCATCCATGCTGACATGCTCTTTCGCCATGTGCGACTCGATGACCTGCCCGTCGTGCACCAGCAGGCTGGGCTGCCCCTGCACCAGTTTGCGAAAACGACGGTTGGCGCCGGAAGCCTCGGCGATCGCGTAGTTCAGGACCAGCAGCGTGGCCGCGGCAACCGCACCCCCGAGCAAGGACGAGTCCGGGCCGACCATCGCATTCTGCACCGCGTTGCTGATGAGCAACAGCAGAGTCAGATCGAACGGCGTCATCTGACCTACTTCCCGTTTTCCGCTCAGACGCACGCCGATGAGCACGACGGCATAGATCACCGCCGTGCGCAAAACAATCTCGATCAGGACATGACCAGAGACAGGCAGCATCGACGAACCGCGATTCAGTTGGCGCTCACCGGCACCGGCGCATTCTTGGGTGTGCTCAAGTAACCCGTCACCCGGTTCTTGTCCACTGTCCACACCACCATCTCGTAGAGCATGTGCTCCCGTCCGGTATAGAACTGGATGGGCTCGGCCACATTGCGGTCCTTCTTCTCGATGGTCCGGTCGTCGGACGTGACGTTCATGGTGAACTTGCCCTTCTTCTGGTCGGTCTTCTTCAGTTGCAGGCTGACGGTAGAAACCGGTTGCGGCTTGGCGCCCTTCACCAGAGTGAACTCGTAATAGTTGCGGTCGCCCTTGTGTTTGAGGATTTCGAGATCGTCGCGGGTGTGAGCGATCAACCCGCTCTGCACGCCGAGATCGCCGATGGTACTCGCCAGCTTGGCTTTTGTGGCTTCCAGGTCGGCCTTGGTGGAAGCTACGTCAGTCTTGACTCCGCCCACATCGGTCCTGACCCCCGCCACCTCCCCGCTGACCTTGCCGATCTCCTGTTTCTGCTCGGCGGCCAGGCGGGCTTCTGCGGCCCGCTGCTGGCGCTGCAACTCGGCGGCACGGTCGGAAAGTTCCTTCTTGGTCATGCCCACTTGCTGGGCGATGGTTTCGGACTCCGCCTCCGCCGACTGCATGCGCTTGTTCAGTTGCTCGATCTGCGCCTTGCTGGCGGTCTGGTCGCTGCCCAGCTTGTCAAGGCGTCCGCGCAGGTCAAACAAGAAGTAAGCCGATCCGGCCACATAGATCACCGCCAATAGCAGCAGAATCCACTTGCCGGCGTTGCCTCCGCCCCCGGTGTGGTCTTCTGCGACCTGAACAACCTCGCCGCCTTCGTCAGGCATAAAGTTCCTCCGCTGATTCTGAATGGATGTTGAGGTAATTGTTGAGCATAGTAACAGGAGTGTCAAATGCGAGGCGCCTTAGCTAACAACAGGCCCGAGTGGCTGGTTGCGTCCGGCTATAGCTCCACCTTCCGCAGGCGCAAAGAGTTCGTGATGACCGAAACTGAACTGAAGCTCATGGCCGCCGCGGCCAGAATGGGGCTCAGCAGCAGCCCGAAGAAGGGATACAGCACACCCGCCGCGATTGGCACGCCGACCGAGTTGTAGACAAACGCGAAGAAGAGATTTTGCCGGATATTGCGCATGGTAGCGCGGCTCAATTTGCGCGCGCGCACAATACCCGCTAGATCGCCTTTGACTAAGGTCACGCCGCCGCTTTCCATCGCCACATCGGTGCCCGTGCCCATGGCGATGCCGACCGCGGCCAGTGCCAGCGCAGGAGCGTCGTTGATGCCATCGCCCGCCATGGCCACCGTCCGGCCTTCTTTCTGCAGGCGCTCGACCACTTGCGATTTCTTTTCGGGCAACACCTCGGCTTCGAACTCGTCGATGCCCAACTTGCGCGCCACCGCTTCGGCCGTCGCGCGGCTGTCTCCTGTCAGCATGACGATGCGTAAGCCCTCTGCCTTGAGCTCGCGGATCGCTTGCGGCGTGGTCGGCTTGATGGGATCGGCGATGCCAAGCACTCCCGCCGGACGTCCGTCCACCGCCGCGAAAATCACCGTCTGTCCCTCGCGCCGCAATTGCTGCGCCTGCTGCGACAGACTGCCCAGTTGCAGTCCTAGTTGCTGGAAGAACTGTTCGTTGCCGGCGATCACTGCCTTCCCGTCCACCTTGCCGATTACTCCACGCCCGGTGACGGATTGAAAATTTTGCGCATTCGCCAAGGTGAGTCCGTTCGCCTTGGCCGCCGCCACAATCGCAGCGCCCAGCGGATGCTCGCTTCCCTGCTCCAGGCTCGCCACCAGGCGCACCAGTTCCGACTCATCCTGGCCCGGAGCCGCAACCACAGATTCCAGGCTCGGCTTGCCTTCGGTCAGAGTGCCGGTCTTGTCGACTACAAGCGTGTCCACTTTTTCGAGTGTTTCCAGTGCTTCTGCGTTCTTGATCAGAACGCCGGCATGGGCTCCGCGTCCGGTACCCACCATGATCGCCATGGGTGTGGCCAGCCCTAACGCACACGGGCACGCGATGATCAGCACCGCGACGGCATTCACCAATGCGTGCGCCAGACGCGGCTCCGGTCCCAGGAAACTCCAGGCAATGAAGGTAAGCGCAGCAATCGCAATTACCGCCGGCACGAACCAGGCAGCGACCTTGTCGGCCAAGCGCTGGATGGGGGCCCGGCTGCGTTGCGCCTTGCTGACCAGTTGCACGATCTGCGCCAGCAAGGTTTCGCTGCCCACGTGTTCGGCCCGCATGATGAACGATCCTGTCCCGTTGACCGTGGCACCGATCACGCGGCTGCCCGCCTGCTTTTCGACGGGGATGGATTCTCCGGTGATGGCCGATTCGTCAATGGCGCTCGTGCCTTCCAGCACCACCCCATCCACCGGAACTTTTTCTCCGGGACGCACCCGCAGCCGGTCGCCCGGCTTGACCTGCTCCAGCGGGATGTCCTCTTCTTTGCCATCGCGCACTATGCGCGCGGTCTTTGGGCTCAAGTCCAGCAGCGCGCGGATGGCTGCGCTGGTGCGGCTGCGCGCTCGCAGTTCGAGGACCTGCCCCAGCAGCACTAGCGTGGTGATCGCGGCCGCCGCTTCGAAGTACACCGGCGGCGTGCCGCTCATGTCGCGGAACGACTCCGGGAAAATTCCCGGGAAGATCGTCGCTACCAGGCTGTACAGGTAGGCCACGCCCGTGCCCATGGCGATCAGGGTGAACATGTTGGTGGAGCGGTTGACGATGGAAGTCCAGCCACGCTGAAAGAAGGGCCAGCCTCCCCACAGCACCACCGGAGTCGCGAGCAGAAGTTCGAGCCACGGCAGCCAGCCGCTGGGCAGCGCATGCTGCACCGGCATTCCCGGCAGCATGTCGGCCATGGCGACCGCCAGCAGGGGCGCTGTCAGCGCCAGGCTGATCCAGAAGCGGCGGGTCATGTCGCGCAGCTCGGGATTGGCTTCTTCGGTTGCCGTGACGGTGCGCGGCTCCAGTGCCATCCCGCAAATCGGACACGTTCCCGGCCCTGGCCGAACAATTTCCGGATGCATGGGGCAGGTGTACTCGATGCGGGTGGCGGCAACCGGCATCTCCGGCTCCAGCGCCATGCCACAACTCGGACACGGCCCCGGCTTGGTTTCCCGCACCTCCGGACACATGGGGCAGACGTAGTTCCCCCCCGTATCTGCACCACCTGTAGGGTGTCCGCCGCGTGCATCTGTTTTCGCCGGGGCGGGCTTGATGTGGGTTACGGGCGCACCGGCGGCTGCGCCGGGCACGAGATAGGATTGCGGATTGGCACGAAACTTCTCTAGGCATCCCGCGCAACAGAAGTGGTAAGTCTTCCCCGCATGCTCGGTCTTATGCTCGGCCGTCGCCGGGTCAACGTCCATCCTGCACACCGGGTCCTTGGCCTTCGCACTGGCCGGTGCCGCACTACCCGTGCGAGGGGGTGCAGCCAGCATCACTAGGCCGGAAGGAGACGGAGCCGTCGGCTTCAGGTATTTTTGCGGCTCGGCTTTGAACTTCTCCACGCAGTGCGCGCAACAGAAGTAATAGGTTTTCCCTTCGTGCTCGAGGCGGTGCTTCGCCGTGGCCGGATCCACGCTCATCCCGCAGACAGGATCCTTCACGGTGGTGGCGGACTTGGCGGCTGGTTTCATGATCACCCAGGTCTAACAGCAAAGGCCAGACCTATCTTAGATTCTCTACGCCCGTCCGTCGATTGTTGTATCTTCTAAGGTTGGATTTTCCCCGCGGAGGCGAGGCACCGAGATGACGCACTTGGAAGTTGCTTACCGTTACGGCGCCACCCCAACCGAAGCCGCGATGCGCGCCATCGACGGGGTCCGCGAAGTGTATGGCGTCCGCCGCATCGTGTTTAATCCCAAGGAGCGCACGATGCGGGTGGAATTCGACGCCTCGCGTTTCAAGGAGCCGGTGATCGCAGGACTTCTCCGCCGCGCCGGAATCGATGTGCAAGAACGGCTTGTCCTCGCCTAGGTCTAGCGGGGCTCATCCAGAGCCCGAAGGCGTTCCCGACTCTATTGGACGGTGAAAAGCCACCGCTGTGGTTAGGCATTAGGTTGCCGGCGGGACGCCGGCGCTACGGCGGTACGTGGGAATCGAGGCTTGCGGAGAGAAAGCAATGGGGCGCTCAAGAAAACCTCTGGCCGAAGTTTATTCTCAAGAGCGCCCCGTTGCGCGCCACTTCGTCTGGCCTTTGTCTTAGCATCCGCCGTGCCAATCGCAAGCTCCTGAAAATACACAGCTGACAAGATCTCCCAGACGGTAGGAATTGCCAGACCCCGGGAAAGATTTACTTTGGCTGTGATTTCCGGCAAACACTGTGCCGAAAGGGGTTGTTGAAATCCCGGGTCTCGCCCGCCCGCTGGGTACGCCTGAACCCGGGCCCGTTTTCCGTTCAAAAATTTTCCCGCACCCGTCCAACATTCTGTACAAAACTCAAGCCTTCTTGGCCGCGCGCCGTTCCACGCCGCCTCCGCTGCGGCACAAATCTCTTTGTCGCCCTCATGTCCCGCACGGCCTCGCCTTTTCACCAACGCTGAGCTTTCCGCTATAATCAATCTCGCCGCTACCGCTTGCGTTGTTCCGCGCCCTTAGCTCAGTTGGATAGAGCGTCTGGCTACGAACCAGAAGGTCGGGAGTTCGAATCTCTCAGGGCGCGCCACTTTATGCGTGTTTTACGCATACCCCTCCAAAACATAGCCCTCCATTGCAACCGGGGCCTGACAGGGAGCACCTCGAATTGAGGAACATGCCGGGGTTAGGCTGGTGCAACGCGGGCCATACAGCGGGCAATAGGGGAAAAGATTCGTGCTCTCGGGGGGCGACCCGGTCCCTGTTTTCCGGGCTGAGGCGGTTGCAATGGGTTGCAACGAGCCGTGTTTCCGGACTGAGTGCGCCGGGCACAAGGATAAGGGCCGGTACACCCTAGGGCACAATAGATTCAACGGGCGGCGAATTCCTCAAAGGTGTCGAACAGCCTCTCGCCTTGTGCGCCTTTGATGCGTCCGAGTTTCGTGTTTTCAATCCGCCGCTGAAAGAATTGACAGGCGTCAGTAAATCTCTCAAAGGGAGTCTCGCTCAAGCTGTACTTGATCTCCCGGCGGTAAGCTGTGTAGATCAGCGGGTACCGCATTTGAGCCTTGCCCACGTCCCATTCCTTGAATTCGTTGTACCGGCGCGCCAAGTATTTCAAGTATCCGAGTTTCGTGGGTTCATTCGCCACAACCCCGGAAACGACAACGCGGGTCCGCGCTGAGCGACCGCGCACAGTAACGTTGACGTTGTGCGCGGCAATGTTGCTTATCTGATGCGCCCGCTGGTCGCCTACTTGAATCGTGTGCGCAGCGACAGGCAGAGAGAGATAGTGATCTCTCAGGTCCGGGCGTACCTGTAGGCGTCCCGCCAGTTCCGTTGCGCCCCATACCTCAACGGCAAAAGCGACGCTGTGTCTAAGCTCATCAATCCATCGCCATTGCGTGCGCGTAAAATCTCGATTTGTGATAAACACCCACTTTGCGGGGCTGTGCTTTGCTGCCTGTTGCAGATACCTGCTGAATTTCGCACGCTGGACGCGCACCTTGGGAGCGTGGAATTGAAAATAGGTCTGCGTATCAGGAATCCACGCATCAACGCCCTCATCACCTCCGCTGCCATCAACAGATCGCAATGAGGGGAACTGTTTTTGCAGCAGGACGGTGCACAACTCTTGAAACTTGAAAGGGTCAAGGCGCGAAATCTCATCCAGCATCGCGCTTACCTCACAAAAAGGGACAAATGAACTTTACCCGAATTGCGCGGGGCAGCAAAGTCACATCTCAGGTGCTCAATTGCAGCATTGTGCGTGATCCCTCGCTACGCTCGGGATTTCGGCTGCGGGCTCCCGCTACGCTCACGCCCGCAAAACGCCTCAAGTTCGAATCTCTCAGGGCGCGCCATTCTTTTCCTAGCTCCTCAATCACTTAGCAACCTCTGCGGCACGGCCTCAATTTCCTGAGATCTGGCCTCCGTTCTGTCCCTTTCACCCGTTCGCATCACCTCAGAAAATGCCTCTCGCGTCCGGTCGCAATATTTCTGTGGTTAAGGTCGGCTTAATGTGGGTTCGACTAGTGTGGCTCTCCAAGGCGGCCAGGAAGGCGGCGATCAAGTGAAAAAACGGAATACGCATCCTGCCAACGTCACCGTTTCCGCTAACGTCGCCCTCAATTTTGCCCAGTGTTTGTCAAGTGAGGTGTTTACCAAGATGGGGTTTACGGTCACGGAAGCAACCGGATTGCGCGTCGTTGAACTAGAAGCTCTCCTGGAATTGCGCGAGCACGACGAGAAAAGAATGGTTCAGGCTATTTCTGACTTCCCCGATCCACGCACGCGGGCCGAGTTCGAAAAGCACCTGTTGTCCATCGAGATGGAAATCGAATCCATCCGGCGCGAGCTTCGCGAGCTGACCCTCGGCCAGAATCCGCAGCTCGGGCCCAACACGTTTTTCGAGGAAAGTCGGCGCGAGGACGCGCCCGCTCAGGCTTAACCCGCGCCGTCTCCGGTGCAAATCTGCTACGCTTTCGTGGACATGCGGACCCGTAGCTCAAGTGGATAGAGCACTGCGCTTCGAACGCAGGGGTTGGGAGTTCGAGTCTCTCCGGGTCCGCCAGCCTCAACAGATCCCTCGTCCCTCGGGATTTCGGCTGCGGGCTCCGCTACGTCAGTTCCCCCAAAAGAAAAAAGGGCGGAGCCTCGCGGCTCCGCCCGACGAACCCTCCCCAGGGTCGTCTACATCAATTGCAAGAATGGCATCAATGAAGGCACACCATTCGAATTCAGGATCACCAGCATGTACCAGCCCGGAGGGGCGTAGTTGCCGTTCAGCGGCGACGTGGCGGTCAACTGGCCGTTGCCCTTGGTGAACGACAGGGTGACATAGCGCTGGTCCATCTCGTTGTCGTGCGTAGTCGCACCCGGCTTGATCAGCGCGACCGACGTGACATTGGCGGCGTCCGGCGTCACGATGGTAAAGCTTTGGTTGTAGCCCAGCGCGGTGGGCGCCGAGGTGATGGTCGGGCGCGGTCCCTTGAACAAGTACGGAGGACTGAAAATCTCGTAAGCGTTCCCCGTGTTGACGTTTTGCGGATCATCCGAGCCGCCCGACCACACCGTGCCATCGGGCAGGAGCAAGGCGGTCGAGTGATAGGTGCGAGGGGCGGTCTGGGTGGCCATCTCGGTCCAGGTGTTGGCCACCGGATCATAAAGCTCGGGCACCTGCACCGGGCTGAGGTACTTGGACACCTGGGCACCGCCGACCACCAGCACGGTACCGTCGGCCAGCAGCAGCAGGTTGGCGTTGTAGCGCGGGATGTTCATGGGAGCGACGAAACTCCACTGCGGGGTGGCAACCGAGAGATCAATCACCTCGGCGGTCGCCGTGGCTCCGCCGCCGGGATAGGTCAGGGTCCCGCCGGCGGTGAAAACCTTGTTCAATCCCGGAAGCAGTACTGCAGCTCCGTGATAGCGTGTGCCAAAGTTCATCTTGCCGGTGTTCACCCAGCGGTTGGTTGCCGGACTGAACAGCCGGGTCTGGGCATTGGCTCCGGCCTGGAAGATCTTTCCCGATGGCAACTGTTTCATCTTGAGGTAGGTGTCGCTGTAAGGGGTGATATTGGCGCTGGGGGGCAAGGTCGTCCACTTGCTGGTGGCGGGATCGAATACCTCCATGGGCAGCACAATGGCGGTGGCGGTCTCGTTCTTGCCCGTGAGGGTGAGGATCTTGCCGCTGGCCAACTCCATGTTGGTGGGATACCAGCGCGCGAAATTCATGTTCGGCCCCTGCGACCAGGTGGCGGTCACGGGGTCGAAAATCGCGGTCATGGGATGACCCTTGTCAAGCACGTGTGGATAAGGATTGCCCACCAGCCCACCGGTCACCAGGACGCGGCCATCGGGCAGGATGGTTTGCCCAGAGCAGAAGAAATCTCCAGCGAGGGGAATGGTCACGTCGGTGACTGTGCCCGTGGCCAAATCCAGCAGCCGGGCGGGCGAGTTGGTGGCCGAGCCCAGCGGATACCACCAGCCCAGAACCTGGCCGGCTTTGCCGGTGTGCAACAGCGCCGCATGGATGGCGGTCACGCCCCAGGGAATGGGCGCAGTCCACGATCCCACCACGCTGGGATCGGTTTTGCCAGCCTGTTTGCCAGACTGGGTTTGAGTGACCGCCGTCTGCCCGGGCTCCGCAGGTTTGGCGTGCTGCGACAGGGCTGGGAGCGCGATCAGTAACATCAGCAGAGTAACAACCGCGAAGCGCAGAAACCGTATCTGGCTGCGCAAAGTGCTCACCATACAATCTCTCCTATTGAGTAGTCGTCGTTGTGACAAAGTGCTTCGCCCGTCCGGGGAGAGGGCTGCTGCAGACTTGAGTTTCGCAATTCAGTAATCCGGCTCCGCCGTGGAGTGTTGCCCTGCAAGCCGAGCCGGGCCAGCGGCAATGGGCGGGCAGTGTAGCGTGACGCTGACACCGGGTTCTGTGATCTAGATCACTGATGCGTGTGATTGATAAGAACGTCTCTAGCCGGGGGAAAAGTTCAGGGAAAGCCTTCTGTGGCCGGAAGTCTCCATGTGGAAAGGTCGCGCTTGACAGCACTACACGGGCTGCATACGATGTCGCGCCACACTTCTCAGGAGGATGACTAATGTCGAGATCGCGATTTACTTGGTGTCTTGTAGTTTGCTTCACCCTGGCCCTTTCCCTCCACGTGACCGCTCCGAGAGCTTACGCGGCGCTCAAGGCGGTTGACTTCCCCGGCGCTACCGAAACCGACTGCAACGATGTCAACAAAGCCGGTGTCGTGGTCGGCTTTTACGTCGACTCCGCCGGCGTCCAGCACGGTTTCAGTTTGCAGCAAGGCCATTTCAAAACCATCAACGCCCCGAAAGCCACCGGAACCCTCGCCTACGGAATCAACGACAGTAACCAAGTCGTGGGGTGGTTCACCGATACAGCAGGTAACACCCACGGATACATGTTCGCTGCGGGAACGTTCAAGAAGATCGATTTCCCCGGCTCCACCTTCACCAACGCCTGGAGCATTAACAACGCCGGTGTCATCGTGGGCACATTCATCGGCACCGATGGTCTGTTCCACGGTTTCGTGGACAACGCCGGAACCTTTACCCAGTTCGATGCCCCTGGCGGTTCTGTGCTAACCGAGTTCACCGGTGTGAACAACAAGAACCAGATGACTGGAATCTATTTCGACTCTTCCAGCATCCAGCACGGATTCACCCTGGTCGGCACAAATTTCAAGGCAGTAAATTTTCCCGGCAGCGGGGTCACTGCTACCGACCGAATCAATGACAGCGGCGAAATTGTAGGGCTTTACGGCGCCAGTTCGTCCGGCCCGTTCAGCGGGTACACCAGAGTCGGTACCACCTACACGACGGTACTTTTCCCTGGCGCCACTGAGACCCGCATCCGCGGACTCAACAATGCCGCGACCCTCGTGGGCCGCTACACTGATACCAATCTAGTGATCCACGGGTTCATGGGTACGCCGTAAGCGATGGATTATCCCGGGGGCGGCCGCGTCCTCCGCCCCCGAACCTGTTTCCCTCTTCTCTGCCTGCAATCCGTGTTTCCAGCTGACCAGTCCCCGCCTACGAGATAGGCGACCGCATTACCCATCGCATCGAGATCACGAGGTTGGCTGAGGCTGACGACGAGATGAAGCGCTAGCTGAAGACGGTTTAGGAACTGGACGGATAGGTATCGAGTCGGGCAGGAAGGGGAGCCGCGAAAAAACTCGCCCCCAAATGAGAAGCGCCCCTTGACCCTTGCGGATCACGGGACGCCCGAACAGCCCTCCCCCAGAACTGCTCAGGTTCAAGGTACGTGTTGGGGGTGAACCTGTAAATCCCACCTTCGTGCCATCGGTCTGGCACCAAGCGGCTATGCGCAGCACAAGGCCGGGTTAAAGGTCCCTTCCCGGGCTGGCGGGGGCGGTAACCGCTCCAGCCCCCGGCCGCCTTTCCTGCCATCCGCCCGGTGTTGTCCGGCCCCCTGCCAGGGTTTTCATACACTTCCCGCCACCCTTGGGGTCCGTCACCAGTCTCAATCGTTACTGCCGTAATCTGTGGCCGGGGGATAAGCGTTGACCCCGTCACCCTGCCTTCGTACATTCCCCACAGGGGGTTGTATGAGAGACATTCACGAGGTCTTGCGCCGTAAGCAAGCCAAGTATGCCCAGTTGCAGAAGCAGATTGAGGCCCTGCAGCAGGCGGCGGATAAGCTGCGCGAAGTCGCCCCTCTGCTGACGGACGGCGACGAGGATGACACCGTGGTTCTGGCTGAGACGGAAGAAGAAACCCAGCAGCCCATGTCGAAAGCCGCTTCTGCGACCAATCAGGCAGCGCCGGCCAAGCCGGCCAACCGTGTTCCACGTTGGCCGTAAGCACACTGCATTCTAGCGGCGGCACGAGAACGGCTTATGACGTTTCAGGCACTCCTGGTTTCCAAAGACGATGAAGCAGCGGCGGTACTCACGCCGGTCTTGTCCGGATTCGGTGTCGGCGTGGAGTCTTGTGGCTATCCGGATGCCCTGGTGCGTCTGACCGAGCAGAAGTTCGATGCGGTGATGGTCGACTACGACGATCCGCACAGCGCCGCGCTGGTGCTGCAGAATGCGAGCCAGGCCTCGTCGGGAAACAGCGCCGTCACCGTCGCCCTGTTGAGCGACAAGACCCGCGTCCGCAATGTTTTTGGAGCGGGCGCCAACTTTGTGCTCTACAAACCTATTACCGAGGCGCAAGCGCAGGCCAGTCTGCGCGCCGCCACGGCGTTGATCAAGCGCGAGCGCCGCCGCAGTTTCCGGGTTGCGGTGCAAGTGCCGGTCCAACTCCGAATCCATAACGGAGCCCAGAGCGGAGAACCGAACGGGCCCGAGATGGAAGGCATCCTGCTCGACCTCAGCGAAGACGGCATGGATCTGCTCTCCGCCCAGCCGTTGTGTCCAGCCGCCGCCCTCAGCGCCCGTTTCACCCTGCCCGACGACATCGGCGAAATCGACCTGCGCGGCGAAGTTTGCTGGGCCAATCCCAACGGACAGTCCGGCATTCGCTTCGTCGATCTCGCGGACAACTTCCGCGCCAGCCTGAAAGCCTGGGTGGCAGAGAACGCCCAGGAACTTCCGCCCGAAGAGCCCGATCCGGTCTCCGAATGCAAACTGACCGATCTCAGCCTGGGCGGATGCTACGTGGAAACCGCATCGCCCTTTCCCGAGCGCTCGGGTATTACGCTTGGCCTGAAGGCGGCCGATATCGAGGTGGAAGCCGAAGGCATGGTGCGCGTCATGCACCCCGAATTCGGCATGGGCATCGAGTTCGCCTCAGCCACCGCCGAGCAGCGCGACCAGGTGGCCCGCTTCATCGAATTCCTGACCAGCCAACCGGGAACCATGCCCGAGCTGCTGATCACCGCCCGCGCCCTGGCTGCCGACGACAGCTACAACAATTCCGGACAGCCGCAAGAAATGGAAGACCCGCTGCTCGAACTCCTCCGCCACCACGAATCGCTTAGCCAGGAAGAATTCCTCCAGGAACTGCGCAAACAACGCAACTCGGAAGAAGTCGCCTCGCAGTAAATCAGCGAAAAAACACTCGGTTCGCAGCCTTGGCGGTTAGAATCCAGCGGAGAAAACCGGATGCGGACTCTGACCATCGTGGCCTGGGTGATCGACGGATTGATCCTGCTGTACTTCGTCCAGTTGCTGGCCGGTAAGTCGTCGGAGCGGAGCGGGGACCATCCTCCTGCTCATGGTGCTGCTCGTGGCGGCGATCGCGGGCAGCACGGCGCTGTTTCAGAAGCATACCCGCGGGGCTCGCCTGGCCGCGCTGGCCATCGCGGGAGCGCCTCCCGTAGCTGGAGGCCTGATGTTCCTGGGCGTTCTGCTGATCGCTCTGGTGGCTATCCTGACCGGGGCCCGTTGGAACTGAGCGGCAGAAACCAAAAGGCCCGCACGCCGTCTCTCGTGCGGGCCCCAGGTGCCCTTGCGGGCGGGTTCCACCTCGTTATGTTCCGCAGTCTAGCGGGAACCGGTTGCGGAATTGTTTCCGGAAAGTTAATTTCCCGTGAAAATTTCGCGGCGATTTCCACATCGCCGCCGCCGCAAAGCCCTCACAGCGCACGGTGACTCGGGTCACGGCACGTTCGTGACCCTCGGTGTATAGAACACTTAGCGCCGCTTCGGCGTGCGAGGAGGTGTGCCATGCCAACACTCCAAGCCAACCTCCGCCTCTCCCTCAAAACCATTCTGTTCACCACGGATTTTTCCCCGGCCTCCCAGGCGGCTCTGCCTTACGTGCAAGCCCTGGTGCGCTGGTACGGTTCCAAGGTGATTGTGGCGCACTCGGTTCCACCCGAACCCGCGCTCAGCGTCCCCATGGACGCAGCGCCGCTAAACATGAACCTCAGCTGGCAGGAGGCGCAAAACAAGATGACGGCCTTCCTGCGCACGGATCCGCTGCCCGGCATCGTGCACGAGACGGTGTTGGAGCAGGGAGACCTCTGGGATGTGCTCTCCGATTTGATCCGGCGGCACGATATTGACCTGGTCGTTCTCGGCACCCATGGCCGCCAGGGGCTGAAGAAGCTAGTGCTGGGATCGGCGGCCGAGCAAATCTTTCGTCTTGCCCGCTGTCCGGTGTTGACGGTAGGCCCTAAAGCGGTGTGCCCCGCGGTCCAGTTCGAAAACTGGAAGCGCATCCTGTTCGCAACCGACTTCTCGGCGGGATCACTCAAGGCGCTGCCCTATGCCTTGTCCATGGCGGAAGAGAACAATGCCCAGCTGATGCTGATGCATGCCATTCCCCTGGTTCCAGTGCAGCAACAGGACGACGTGCAAGAGGGGGCCCGAAGGCGCCTGGAGAAATTGGTGCCACTCGAGGCGGCCGACTGGTGCAAACCGGAGTACGTGGTGCGCTTCGAGTTCGCGGCCGAAGGCATCCTAAAGGTTGCCAAGGAGCGGCACGCCGACCTCATCGTGATGGGAGTGCGGGCGGCGGCTTCGCCTCGCACGTCGGCGCACCTGCCCTGGGCGACGGCGTATGAGGTTGTGTGCCACGCGCATTGCCCGGTGTTGACAGTGCGCGGCTGAGGTACTCTGTGGATTCATCATGAGGCGGGCTGCGGCCCGCCTCATTGCTGATTTGGGCGGCTTAGGCAACAATCATGGAGCGAGGCCACTGCCGCTGAGACTGCTCTCCTTCGACCGACAACGCGCGACACCCACGCCGCAGACGTGGGCGGATGCGCCTGGCGGTTCCCTGCGTGGCTGGCCCCTGCTGATCCCCATGGCCACGGCGCTGCTGGTAGTCCTGCCCTTCTTCGTCCTGGGCAATCCCTCGGGGCACGACTTCGAGTTTCACGTGAACTCCTGGATGGAAGTGCTGCAGCAGTGGCACCACGGCATCCTTTATCCGCGTTGGGCGGCGTGGGCGCACTACGGATACGGTGAGGCGCGATTTGTGTTTTATCCGCCGGTCTCGTGGATGCTGGGAGCCGCCTTGGGTGCGCTGCTGCCGTGGCAAGCCGCGCCGGGGGCTTATGTCTGGCTGGCCTTGACGCTTTCGGGATGGTCCATGTTTGTGCTGGCGCGGCGATGGCTGGGGCGGCGCGATGCGGTTTTCGCCGCCGCGCTCTATGCCGCCAATCCTTATTACATCGTGATCGTGTATTGGCGGAGCGCGTTTGCTGAATTGCTGGCGGGAGCACTATTGCCTCTGCTTCTGCTCTACGTGCTGCGGGCGGAGGAAGAAGGACGGAGGGTTATAGTTCCGCTGAGCCTGATCGTGGCCGCAGCGTGGCTGACCAACGCTCCCTCCGCGGTGATGGTGAACTACTCGCTGGCGCTGCTGGTGGTCGCGGTGGCTGTGGTGCGGCGCTCGCCGCGTGTTTTGTTTTATGGAGGCGCGGCCGTAGTGGTGGGTCTGGCGCTGGCCGCGTTCTATGTTTTTCCGGCTGCCTACGAAGAAAAGTGGGTGAACATCTCGGAGGTGCTTGCCCCGGGCGTGCGCCCGCAGGACAATTTTTTGTTCGCTCTCATCAACGATCTCGATCACAACCGCTTCAACCTGCTGGTGTCGCTGGTGGCATCGGCGGAGATGGCGGTGCTGCTGGGCGCTGCTGTCTTGCTGGGAGGGCGCGGCTTGCGCCATGCCGATCGCGGAGCGAAGAACGCGGCAGCGCCAGCCGCTGAGGGACGAGTCCTCCGCTGGTCACTCTCGGCCTGGGCCGCGGCCGCCATGCTGCTCATGTCCTCCATAACGTTTCTGGCGTGGCAATACCTGCCCGAGTTGCGCTTCGTGCAACTTCCCTGGCGCTGGCTCTTGTCCGTGAACGTGGCGGTCGCTCTGTTCGCCACGATGGCATGGCGGCGCTGGCTGCCACGCTCGCTGATCTGCGTCCTGATGCTGGGTGTGATCACCGTGGTCTGGCACCGGGTGCAGGGGCCGTGGTGGGACACCTCCGCCGACATCCGGGAGATGCGGGACAACATTCACGACGGCCAAGGTTACGAGGGCACGGATGAATATGTTCCCGCTGGCGCTGATCCTTACGAGATCAAGCAGGAAGCGCCGCGAGTCACTCTGGAAGGGGACGGTTCGGCGCGAATCCAGGTGCAGCAGTGGGATCCGGAATCGAAGATCTTGACCGCAGATGTGGTTGCCCCTGGGAAGCTGGCGCTACGCCTGTTCAACTATCCCGCGTGGAGGGTAGAAGTGAATGGTCGCGAGGTCGCTACCGAAACCCGCGAGGTCACCGGGCAGATGATGATTCTGGTGGAGGCAGGCGAGAACCGTGTGCTGGTCACGTTCACCCGCACCTGGGACCGGACGGTGGGAATCATAGTATCGGCGTTCACCGCTTTCTTGGTGATTGCGCTGCTTGTGGCGAGGAAACTTGTGTGGGGACGGCGGCCCTCGGCTGTCACGGCCGGGCGCTAGCTCGGCAATCGGCCTTGGGGGACAGTGCGGAGGCAGGATGCCTCCGCTACAGCCGGCGGGACGCTGGCGGTACACATGAAACGCGTTCTGATTGCTACTTCGAATCCGGGCAAGTTGCGCGACTTCGCGGGTGCGGCCTTGTCGCACGGAATCGAGATCGCCTCGCTGCCGGGGTTCGCTTCCCTTCCTGCCGTGGCTGAGGATGGTCTGACGTTCGAGGACAACGCGCGCAAGAAGGCGGAGTTCTACAGCCGCTTCGCGCCGGGAGAAATTGTGTTGGCCGATGACTCTGGCCTGGAGGTGGATGCGCTGGGCGGGGCACCGGGTGTGCATTCGGCGCGTTATGCGGCGGACGAACCCCACAAAGCGGAGAACAACACCGATGATGAAGCCAACAACGTGCGGCTGGTTCGCGAGTTGAAGGCTGTTCCGCCCGAAAAACGCACGGGGCGTTTTGTGTGCGTGATCGCGGCGGCACGCGATGGGAAAACGCTCGCCGTATTCCGCGGCAAGGCGGAAGGAATTATCCTCGACAACCCGCGGGGACACAACGGTTTCGGCTACGACCCTCTGTTTTATTTCCCGCAAATCCGGAAGACCTTTGCCGAACTGACCGCGCAGGAGAAGGCCGGCTACAGCCATCGAGGCGCGGCCTTCCGCCAGTTTCTGGGGTGGTGCGACGAGCGGTCATGATGGCTTACCCTGGCCGTATGCCTATGGGTGTATTCGAGGCTTAATCCAGCCGCGACCGGTCCGTTCACTCGTGGCTCAGGGTTTGCAGCATGAGCCGCAGGCGGTTGACCTGGTCGGACTCGTCGGCGGTTCCGATGAGGAACTCCACACCGTAGCGATAGCCAGCCCGGTTGCGCACGGCCCCGCGAACCCGGATGGGAGAGCCGGAATAGGGGGGAGTGAATTCGATGGCCACCTCGTCTCCGGGCTTCAGCTCAACTCCGGCCGTTACGGCCATGCCGCCTTCGCTGAGTTCGTTTCCACGGCCATCGTGAAGCTTGGTCTTGTCGGGAGTATGGACAATGACGCGAACCGGAACGTCCAGTTGGTAACGCCGCCAGCGCCGAGTGTTGACCAGAGCGACTGGCTTTCCCGGTTCTTCTGTTTCGGCGAGGTCGGAACTCGCTGTCGAGTTTTTGGGCAAAACCCCTCCTTGGTGAAGGACTGAAACAAACTGACTTCCCCAAGCGATGTAATGAGATTCTAACCTTCCCGGGCACACATGCAAGTGACGGTGATCACAGGTGTTGTCCAAGAGTCCTAGTCCCACGGGTCAAGCTGGGTGCGTGGAGAGTGGGAGAAGAGATTACTAAAGTGTGCAGGAGATCCCTTCCTTGACTTCCCTTCTCTCGTCCCAAGATAATGAGAGGTTCTTTTGTCATCATCGAACTCATAAGGAGCGTTCTGTGGCAGCAACCGCCAGTCCTCCAGCTCCGATCAGCGTCAAAAGCGGGGTTGCTCCCCTGCGGGCGGGGCAGGGATATTCGTTCCTGCTGCGCCGCCTGCATTCGTTGAGCGGCATCGTCCCCATTGGCGCTTTTCTGGTGGAGCACTACGTCTCCAACACCGAGGCCATGAAGGGGCCCGCCGCCTACAACGCCACCGTCAAGTTTCTCAACAGCCTTCCCTTCGTTCTCTCCCTGGAGTGGGGACTGATTTTTCTCCCCATCCTGTATCACGGCCTGTACGGGGTCTGGATCTGGTACCGCGGCGAAGGCAATGCCGGCGACTATCCCTGGATGGGCAACTGGATGTACACCCTGCAACGCTGGACGGGTGGGATCGCGTTCGCCTACATCATTTATCACACTTGGACCATGCGCTTCACCGGGGTACACCTGGCAACCGAACCTGACGCCGGGTTCGACAAGGTGTATCGCGCGTTGTATGGCCATCCCTGGGTGGTGCTTTTCTATTTCGTCGGAGTGCTGGCGGCGTCGTGGCACTTTGCTTACGGCATCTGGCTGTTCTGTGCCAAATGGGGCATCACCACCGGCGAGCTGGCGCGCCGCCGACTGGGCTACGTCTGCCTGGTGATCGGCCTGGGGATGGCAGGGATCGGCGTGTATTCGCTGACCGGCTTCCTGAGCTACCTGGCGCCGACACCGGGTTCAACGGTCACGCTGTTGCGACACTAACCAGAAGGTTTTTCCGGCGGCCATGGGCCGCCAGATTGTTACTCATAATGGCATCGAATCCGAAAATCATCGTGATCGGGGGCGGCCTGGCGGGACTCTCGGCCGTCATCAAAATCGCCGAGATGGGCGGAGAGGTGGACCTGTTCTCCATCGTTCCGGTGAAGCGTTCGCACTCGGTGTGCGCCCAGGGCGGCATCAACGCGGCCAAGAACCTGAAGGGCGAGGGCGACTCCACCTGGCAGCACTTTGACGACAGCATCTATGGCGGCGATTTTCTCGCCAACCAGCCTCCGGTGAAAGATATGTGCGAGGCGGCGCCCGGGATCATTGACCTGCTCGACCGCATGGGCGTGCCGTTCAACCGCACTCCCGAAGGCGTGCTCGACTTCCGCCGCTTTGGCGGAACGCTCTACAACCGCACGGCGTTCGCCGGCGCTACCACCGGCCAGCAACTTTTGTATGCGCTCGACGAGCAGGTGCGGCGCTACGAGGCGGAAGGCAAAGTCAAGAAGTACGAGCACTGGGAATTTTTGTCGGCGGTGCTCGACTCCGGGCGCGTCTGCCGCGGCATCTGCGCCATGGATCTGCGGTCGATGGAAATCCGCACTTTTCCTGCGGACGCCATCATCACCGCCACCGGCGGTATCGGTGCTATTTTTGGCAAGTCCACGAACTCGGTGGTGTGCACGGGATCGGCGCAGTCGGCGGTTTATCAGCAGGGCTGCTACTACGCCAACGGCGAGTTCATCCAAGTGCATCCGACGTCGATTCCCGGCGAAGACAAGCTGCGGCTAATGTCGGAGTCGGCGCGCGGCGAAGGCGGGCGGGTGTGGGTGCCCAGGACTCCGGGCGACAAGCGCGATCCGAAATCCATTCCGGAAAAAGAGCGCTGGTATTTCCTGGAAGAGTGGTATCCGAAGTACGGCAACCTGGTGCCGCGCGATGTGGCCACGCGGGCGATTCACAAAGTGGTGTACGAGCACAACCTGGGCATCGACGGCAAGCCCATGGTCTATCTCGATCTCACCCACATTGACCGCAAGGTGCTCGACCGCAAGCTGGAAGGGATTCTGGAAATCTACGAGAAGTTCGTGGGCGACGATCCGCGCGACGTGCCCATGAAGATCTTCCCCGGCATGCATTACACGATGGGCGGGTTGTGGGTGGACTTCAAGCAGGCCACCAACATCCCCGGAATTTATGCGACCGGCGAATGCGAGTACCAATATCACGGAGCCAACCGGCTGGGGGCGAATTCGCTGGTTTCCTGCATCTATGGTGGATTCGTGGGCGGACCGGCGGCGGTGCAGTATGCCCGCAATCTGCAAGCGGCTCCGGCCAATGGCCACTTCGATGCCGAGCGCAAACGTCAGGGAGAAATCAATGCCCGGCTGATGAAGGCTGATGGCTCGGAGAACCCGTTCCTGCTGTGGCGGGAGTTGGGTGACGAGATGACCAGGAACTGCACCGTCATCCGCTACAACAAGAATATCCAAGCCACCGACGCCAAGCTGTGCGAACTGCTGGAACGGTTCCAGAAGATCAATCTGAGTGACCGCTCGCAGTGGGCCAATACGACCGTGGCCTTTGCCCGGCAGCTTTACAACATGCTGCAACTGGCGCGGGTGATCGCGCAAGGCGCGGCGATGCGCGATGAATCACGCGGGGCGCATTACAAGCCGGACTTCCCCGAGCGCGACGACAAGAACTGGTTGAAGACGACCAAGGCGAGCTTCGCCCCGGACGCGGACGAGCCCAAGTTTGAATTCGAGCCGGTGGATATTTCGCTGCTTCCGCCGCGAGCGAGGAAGTACTGACGCGCCCAGCGTGGCCGCGGAGCCACCAGCAGGAGATAAGGAGCTGGCCGATCAGTGAAGGTTGATCAGCGGTTTCTGGAAGATGAGCAGGTAGCCGTTGCTGACGACGATCCACGCAAAGAGGGTGATGACGAGGCTGAGACATACCGTGATCACTTTGTCCCAGAGGCTCTTTTTCTTGACAGGTACAGCTTGCGGTGCGCTTTCGATTCCCAGGCTAGACATAAATTGCTCCCCACGTCGAGGCGACGTATGAGCATTGTGGTCGGACAGGGGGAAGGATGTCAAGATGAAGTATTTTGCACACGCAGGGTAAATAAGTTCTCTTTCAATACTTTACGCGCAATCCATAAGGGAAAAACGACATAACGTACTCTCATGGCGAATCCTAAGACGGTCCTCTTCAAGATCAAACGCCAGGCCGCTCCCGGTGCCCAGCCGCATTGGGAGGAATTCGAGCTGGCTTGGAAGCCGGGCATGAACGTAACCTCCTCGCTGATGGAGATCGCGGCCAACCCGGTGACGCGCGCCGGCAAGGCGACTACGCCCATCACCTACGATTCGAACTGCTTGGAGGAAGTGTGCGGCTCGTGCGCCATGCTTATCAACGGGCGCGCTCGCATGGCGTGCTCGGCCCTGGTGGACCAGCTCGACCAGCCCATCCGCCTGGAGCCTTTCTCCAAGTTCCCCGTCATCCGCGATCTGGCGGTGGACCGCAGCGTGTTGTTCGAGAACCTGAAGCAGGTGAAGGCTTGGGTGCCGATTGATGGCACCTACGATCTGGGCTCCGGTCCGCGCATGACCATGGAGGACCAGGAAGCGGCCTACCCGCTTTCGCGCTGCATTTCCTGCTGCTGCTGCATGGAGGCCTGCCCGCAATTCAACGAGAGCACCGGCTTCGTGGGCGCGGCCACTATCTCCCAAGTGCGCCTTTTCAATACCCACCCCACCGGTGCAGCGCTGAAACGCGAACGCCTGGCGGCGCTCATGGGCGATGGCGGCATCCAGGAATGCGGCTATGCCCAGAACTGCGTCGAGGTGTGTCCCAAAGACATTCCGCTGACGCGGTCGATCGCGGAGGTGGGCGGCGAGGTGATGAAGCAGGCCATCGGGGATTTGTTCCGGAAGTAAGAAGAAATCGGAGAGCACGGCTCAAGCCACGCCGTGCAGCCTCCAGCATGACCATAGCTTTAGCCCAAAGGTCACGCATATAAGCTAACAATCTGGCCTGACACAAACGGGTCAGTTGCGATGACAACGAATGTCATTCCGAGGGAAATTTATTTCCCACGGGATACCAAACCCGAAGCCGTCCTGCGTGGCAAGTTCATGGAAATGCGCGGGAGGGGCGGCACGCCAGTTGCTGAGATACAGGCAGGGTGCGGCACAAGCCGCCCCAAAAGTAACCGGTAGTAACCTAGCGGGGCTACTCCGTGGTAACCCCCGTGCTGGGATTTGACATCTGGTTCTTGCGGCTGTGCTTTACACTAATGCCCTGCTCAGGCGCCTGGGCGGGCTTCAGGAGTCACGCTACTTCGTGAATACGACGCAACAGAGAACGGTGCTTCCGTTATTTCTGCTGACCATTGTGCTGTCGGTTCCGGCCTTTGGCCTGCACGGATACGTGCCACCGCGGCACACGCACCGTACCACGACGCGCCGCGCTCACGTTCGCCGGCTGGCGTGGAATCCGATGTTCCGTCCGTCGCGCGAATCTCTGCTGCGCCAGAACGAAGAGATTGACCGGCTTGACCTGCCGCGCATTCAGGATGATGACGAACTTGAGCAACTCAAGGCGAGCGCAGACTTGGTTCCCATTGTGCCCGGCACGATGCTGCGCTTCGACCCGCGGCTCGATCCCGACCGCCGCTACTGCCGTCCCTGGACGCGCGACTTCGTCAATGACCTGAGCGAAGATTATTACAAGGAATTCCACCAGCAGATCCAGGTGAATTCGGCGGTACGCACGGTGAAAGTGCAGAAAAAGCTTCGCCGTCACAACCGCAATGCCGCTCCCGCCGAAGGCGATCTGGCATCCTCACATCTGGCCGGCATCACGGTCGACATTCAGCGCCGGGGCATGACTCGCCAGCAGGTCAAGTGGATGGAGCAGTATCTGCTGCCGCTGAAAGACCTGGGCTTGATTGAACCCGAGGAAGAGCGCCGGCAGTGGGTGTTCCACATTATGGTGTCCGACCGCTACACCGACTGGCGTGAATCCAAGATGCTGGCCGGGGAGCAGCCGGAACAGACCGACCAAACGCCCGAAATCCAGGAAGTCTCCAACCAGGAACAGTAGAACTCATCTCCTAACAAGCCAATGGCGATTTATCGCCAACCATCGTTTAGCGGCGAGCCTCGCTGAGGACTGGACGCATACCATTTGCATCGCGGCTTTTCGTTGTGGCGGGAACGGGCAAACCTCGAAATCGCCTAGGCCAGATTGAAGCATGCGGCCAGCCCGACTCAGTGCGACCCGCCGCTCGCCTTCCAGTAGGCGGTCAGCGCGGCCCAGTCGTCGTGGCTCTGTTTCCAGGTGAGTGTTCTTGCATCCTGCCACCAATGCGGGCCTGAGAATTCTGAGTGCCGGTCCCTCTGGAGCACATGCGGTTTCAGCAATTTGACGCGGCTGGTCAGCGAATAGATTCCGGCGCCCTGATGACAGAAGACGCATTGCTTCAGAATTGGGGCGTAGT
>JAIQET010000048.1 GCA_020073645.1 Terriglobia bacterium
ATCCACACCGGAGTATTCGGTGAGATAAAGTTCAATCCCGCTGGAGTTCGCGGAGAGGTTCACCGTCACCGTGTCGGCGCCGCCCTTGATGTTCTTCGCATAATAGACCCGGCTGCCGCCGCCACCCGGAGAGGTTAATTGGCTTCCCACTGCAGTAAATGCGTTGCCCTGGGAGTCCGTGACCGATGATGCCGTGGTGCTCGCATCGAAATCAAATGCAACCAAAATGAGGTTCCCCGCCGCCGTGTTCTTGGGGAAGGAGAGGGGCAAACTCTTGATGGGTCCGGAGGATCCGTTGGCGACTGCCTGCACAAAGGAGGGAACCTGAGCATTCGCCGTTGTCAAAAAGCACAGTGAGACGATGAATGCAGAAATCGGTCCCCAGATCTGGAACTGCTTAACTCTCATGCGGATCCTCTTCAACTCGCAATGGTAGCGTCTGGCCAATGGAGCGTTTGGTGATAACCAAAGAATCGATCTACCAAAGTCGGGGGGAGACCCAGGATCTGGCCGGTGCGACAGTATAGCCCATTTTCATCCGAACTTAAAGAAACACACGCCCAAATCCAAGAAACTGCGCAAGGGGGAGCGCGGAATCCGGTATCACAAAGAGGTTTCCTTCAACAGTCTTCTCGAAACACGCCCGCATGCGTCAGCAACACCTGCATCGTGGAGGATCGGTAAAGTAATACTCCCAGAGCGCTGCCCACTGTATTGGTGATGATGTCAGTCATGCTCGAGTCGCGAGTCGGAAGCAGCACCTGCAAGGCTTCGATCGCAAAGCTCAGGCAGAATCCCAAAACAACAACAACCAGGCCAGGGCGTCCAATCCTCTTAACGGAGGCAAAATAGGCCGAAAACAAAAACCCGACGGGAATGAACCCTGCGATATTGATTCCTATATCTTGCCAATTACCCCAACCAGCCCAGGCATTCCTGGCGGCCTGGTACTGACTCCACGTGGAATGTAGAAAAGCTGGATGCAAGACAAAGTATCTTTCCGGAACCCTTAGATCGGTTGCGGGATCCACTCTTGTAATATTATGAGCCACATTGCCACGATGCTCGTTGAACAGATACAGGGCAACCTGAGCTCCTTCCCCGTCTAGAGCGGGCTCTTGCGTCGCTGTCCAACTCTCAAAGTGCTTCGTGACCTGACCTGGTGTCAGATCCCGGTCGTAGATTGCGAGGCCCCTCACCTGTCCCGACCAGCTGTCGTCGACTGTAGAGTTAGCGATCACAAGCTGGCCGGTCATGTCCGTACTAGTAAGGCCCAGATTCGCAGACAGACCAACAGGAACGCCGTCGACATAAACCGCCGTGCCTCCTTTTCCGGATGTGATCGATACAAATACCGGCTTTTTCTCACGAAACACACCGTCGACCTTGAGCCATGGCCTTCTAACTATGCCTTGCTCATCTACCATGTAGCGTTGCACAGCGATGCTTGTTCCATACTGACGCAACGAAAACGGCAAACTGCGGTCCGCCGAGCTATCGAAGGCAAGAATTGTGCTCTCGCTCCCCATTAGGCTAGGTTCCAACCAGATTTCCAGGCTGCACGAACCATCGTCGTGAGAGCGGATTCGGCGGAACGCTCCGGAGCTCAGAGCGGTGCCGTGCGAACCGAAAAGCAGTCCGTTTCCGTTGCCAAGCCAGCTCACGTCATTCCGCGGTGCGTGAAATGGCCACAGGCCAGCGACGAGAATACCGGCTACGACTAAAATACATAGCGCTCGAACTGTCTTTGCATAAAGCGCTAGTGTCATGTGCGCGGCCCATAGGACCGAATATCTTCCCGGGCCGATTAACCTATGGGATTGACCATCCTTGTGCCAAGGAGGATTAGGTTACGTATGTCTGTGTCTGCTCGTAGCCTGCAGTCTCTTTAGCCCATGTGCCGATACACAACTCTACCGACCGCCGACAAAGCGGCATCGGGCAAGAGGGCCACCATTTGCCGGGTGGCTTGCGAAGTCCAATTGGCCGGCTTCCGGCTTTCCGTTTGCGAATACCGAAAATAAGTTAGCAGCTGCTTGCGGGTGCCAAACCGGTCCTTGAAGGCAATGAGACCTGCGTTGTCCATGTCGGAGCGACCAAAGTCGATCTGCTCGATCCCGGACGCTTTGCTCTCCTCGATGAGCCTCCAAAACAGAAATGGCATCGCTGCCAGGCGGTGGAGTTTCTCGTCCGAGCACCCGTATTTGTAAACCACCGAATAACCGTGCCGTAGAGACAGAATCGCCGCGATCGGAACACCGTCTTTTCGGGCCAACCGGATCTGAACCTTATCGCCCATGCACTCGACCAAATTCTGAAACCAGGCTCGTGGTTGAGGAAACAGTTCGTGTCGCCGCCGAGTAATGAGCAACAGTTTGTAGAATTCGTTGACCATGTGTTCAGAACGCCCTGTATCGTAGGAGAGATGTGATCTTTCAGCCCGCCGGATCCTGCGCTGAAGGGAATCCTTATGCAATCTGCTGAAAATTTGCTCCACAGGCCGCGTCAGATCGAGACTGTGGAAGCAGTAAGTGTGGCTGCGTCGCAATTGGGGGTCTGAGTCCCAGTTCCATGACAGCGGCCGGAGCTCGACGTACCTCCACTCGTGGCGATCGCATTCTGTCCGCAAGAAGTTCGCAAATGCAGAACACCCAGCATCGTTGTCAATCAGCGGCTCACAATGATCCGAAAAAGGCAGTGACACGGCTCGGTTGCCGGTGATCCAACTTGAAACCCGACACAGTGCAACCCCATCAGTTAAGGGCTTACCAGGCGACCCGGAGGTCAGCACAAAGGGCTCATAGCCGTAGGTACGAGCCAAAGCCTCCAACCAGCCCCGCTGATGAAACACTGTGGCGCCTCGATGGTTTGCGACCAAGAGATCCCAGCGGCTGTCAGAAAGCGGGTTTATAACGTGAATTTCCACAGTGCCGAAAAGCGCGATGCCGTGAGAGGAATTTCAGGATCCGCTGCTGGTGTGCGTCTCCGCAATCTCGATATGCGGGGTGGCTTTCCGCCAAGCATCGGCCTCTACACTTAGAGTTCCGAAATTGGTCTCCGTCCAAAAGAGCGCTTTGTCCCACGATTTCTCCACCGACCATCTTATTCTGGGCAAGAGTATTTGAAGGCGCTTGGCCAGACCCCAGCCGAAGCCAATCCTGAGCCACGAGTACTTCCAAGGCAGATGCGGAGGTTCGAGCCGCCCCCCCAATTCACTTGCGATCTGCTCCGCATCCTTAACGATGTGAACCTTTTCCGGATAGAAATAAATCAGACACGTCTGCAGGTATCTGAGACAAGCATTCCGCGCCCTTTCGCTATCCTCCAGCGACCGCAGATATTGGATATGCAACCGCATGGAGAGCCAGTGTGCCTCCAGTTTGCGCGCCGAATCTCCAATGTAGCTCAGGGTGTTGGCCCAGGGCGCCCGATAGTACACTTTCGCCTCTGGCACAAATCGCGTACCGTCGCTGGCGAGAAGCACCCGACAGAAGTACTCCCCGTCATCGTCTCCCAAGAGCCTCGTGTCCCACGGACCTGCCGCCTCGGTCAACTCGCGACTGACGAGCCATGTAGCCGTCTGCATGTAAGCGTTTTGCCCCATCTTGCACAAAAGCCATTCCGTGGGACAAAGATCACGCCAAAGGCCTGTTGGGGCAAACTCAGCGCGATAGTATCGGTACCTGAAACGGCCAAAAGGTCCGGAGAGAACTGTCCGCTTACCTAGACCCTGATCCAAGACGGCCATCTGTTTGGCAACCTTGTCAGGAGCTAAGAGATCATCCGCATCCAGCCATTGAATGTAGTCCCCGCGGCTCAGCGAAAGGGCCTTGTTTCTGGCTGCCGCGGCGCCCTGATTCTTCTGCGTGACCACGCGCACCGACTCCGACTCAAACCGCCGCGCAATTGTGAGCGTTTGATCGGTAGAACCATCGTCCACGACGATGATTTCTTTGGGTTCATATGTCTGTGCGATTGCTGACCGGAGCGTGTCTGCGATCCATTCCTGCGAATTGAAGGCAGGGATGAGAATTGACACGAGAGCTTTCCCACTGGAACTTTGCGGAACAAAATAAGCCGGCTTGGCGGCGTCCATGATCGCCGCTGCTGACGGATCGGAAATCTTACGCAAAAAGGCCGCCGCCTCCAGGACTCGTGCAATCTCGCGGAAGGGTGCATAACCCCAGTGCATCAGGATGACTGCAGCGACGTACAAACACCCTACCAACGCCGAGATGGCGACGATGTGGATGACTTCGCCGGCCGTGCCTGAGGCCACAATCAACAGCGGGATTTTGCTGATGATTCCGGCACAGAGGAAGCCCGCCAGCAGCGCAGCCAGAACGTACTTCCACACTGCGGCAAGAACCGGGGTGACGCCAAGGCCTATCGGCTTTCCCGCGTACTGGAACGCCGGGATTGTCAGAATCCAGAACGACGTCGTCCAGGCTAACGCAATTCCGACCGCCCCCCACGGCAGGGCCAATAGAAACAGCAGACCTGTCACGACTACCTCGATAACGCCCCAGCGGAACCAGCGGTCTGCTCTTCCAATGGAAAGATGGATCCACCCGTGCATGTAGTAGATGAGCATCACGCCGATTCCGGGCCCGAAGAAGGTGAAGATACGGCCGGCAGGCTCCCATCCCGGCCCCAACAATAATCTAATCAGGTCCTTGCCCACGATAGTGAGAGCCGCAGCCAATCCCATGCCGACAAAAGCCGTTACCGTTATCGCACTGAGAAGATGCTGGCGGTACTTCGCCGGATTTCCCCGGAACCGGCTCAGTGCGGCTACAGCCACGTTCGTGAGAGGAGCGGTGGATTGGCTTACAGAAAGAGCGAATAAATCGTAAGCCTTCTTGTAAAAGCCAAGAGAGATAGGGCCAAAGCGCCAGCCAACCAGGACATTGTCCAGATTGCGGGTACAGTAGTTGACGCTGAAACGCCCGTAGGCATTCATTGCGAACTGGAACATCGAACGCGTGCCGCGTCTCCGTTGAGGGAGGCCCGGAACCCAACGACACAAATAGAAGGCGCCCAGGGACGTACTAAGAGAAAGCGCTACAGCGCCCGCGACAAGCGCCCAGTATCCCCATCCCGCCCAGCCAAGAACGATTGATACCACCACTCCGACGACGCGGGCGAGGACGTCATTGGCCGAGACTGCGGAGAACCGCATCGCCCGCTTGAGCAGAGCCAGGTGCTGAACCGAAATACTGGTGATGAGGATTGTCGGCGATATGCCTACCGCCACGCGCGCCACCAGCGGGTCGCCATAAAAGCGTGCCAAGAGCGATCCTGCCGCTGCGAATCCGATGGTGAGAAGAACACCCACTCCCAGGTTGATCCAAAACAAGTTGCTAACCAGGTAGTGGTCGACGTCGTCGGCTTGGAGAATCGCCTCCGTGAACCCGTTTAGCCCGAAGTTCATGAGCAGCAGACTGACGGTCGTAACCATGGTCATCAGCCCGAAGTCTTTCGGGGTCAGGAGCCGAGCCAGGATCATCGTGGAGATGATCTGGATGGCCAGGCCCAAGGCGGAGGAAGCCAGCGTGGCGCCAGCACCCCGGGCGGCCAGGCGCCTGACCTGGTCTCCGTCCACATTGGGAAGGAACACGCCACTTGTGTCAAAAGGCTTCAAACGGCCTCCTGACGTAACCCGGCAACGAACACGTCTGCGACTTGTGGCTTGGACTCAGCCCTGTCATGAGTTCCGAGTTGTGAAGCCGGACTTGGCCGAGTGGACATTGACGGAACAGTCATGGTCACCAAGAGGAAGACAATCCACACTGGGTTCTGCGTCTTGAACGCCGCCTCGGTTAAGTTGTAGACCAGCGCGACGACAAAAAACGCGAGTCTGAGACTGGCAGTCTCGGAGTTGGAGCGGAATGCGGTCATGACATTCCGGTATCCTGTCACCAAGAGGCCCGCCAGCAGAGAGACCCCTATCCATCCCAGGTTTAGATAGACTTCGAGATATCCATTGTGGGCTTCTTGCAACTGAAACGCATAAATATCCTGGACTTTCAGCAGTCGCCATCCCAGCCAGAAACTCTCAAAGCCCCTGCCCAACAACGCGTATCCCCTCATGCTCAGCGCGAGTTTCCAAATGTCCGTCCGGCCGGTGAGCGTCGGATCTCTACCCACGGCTCCCAGGAGGTCACCCGCAGAAGGGCCAAACAGGGCGTACAAAGGAATGAGGAGCACGACCAATACCAGGATGTGCACGACTGCTGGCTTTCGACCGATCCTCTTGTAGAGGCTGGTTGCTGCAATCAGCCCGGCACCGATGATGAAGCAAGACATCGCTGTGGCAGAGTTGACCATCCAAAACAGCCATGCCACCATTGCCAGGAAAATACCGTGGGCCATCAGCAGTTTGCTATTGCGTTCACGCTTGCGACGCTGCCACAGTTGCAGAAAATGCCACCAGGATGCCAGACCAAAGATTAATGTGATGGTCCCAAGGAGGTTCTTGTTCGCCGTCACACCCGTGTACGACGTCGTCCACAGACCGATTTGTCGATGATAGTCCCGGCCCCATTCCGGGTAATACTTCATAAAGAGGATGGAGATCGGCAACAGGACAAAACCCACCCGCGTGAACAATCGCTTGATCGCAGCCAATGGGTCGACTTCAGTGAGGACAATGAGGACCATCACCAGATCGCCTATCGCCTTGACCCATCGTTTGAAAGTCACATCGGGGTAGTCGGACCAAGCAATGCTCACAGCACAGTAGGCAAAGTACAGTAGAATTGGGGCGTTCGAGCGTAGCAGCATTCCGATCCGCTCGTGCCTTCTGAAAAGAACGATCAGGGCGAAGACGGTGAGCGCCAGGTAGACATTCCGGTCAAGGGGACTTCCCTCGGCATAATACTGTCCTGCCCTGATGAACGCAGCACCTCCAAATCCAAATATCGCCATCCACTCAGTCACGGATCGCGATGCGGCGAGGGCCAACCAGATCACGGGAAGCCAAAGGGCGCCTGAGGTCCGCGCCTTCCGGTCCCGAGCGAGGGCGAAGAGCCCCCAGATCCCGAGCAGAAATGCAAGAGCAGCTATCTGCCGGGGCATTCAACAGCTCCTGCTAGAGTCTTTGAAGTGCTGCGCATTTTAAGTCGACAAGAAAGCGGTGCAACAGTTCCAGTGGCAACAGTTGCACGAAAGGCCGTACCGACACCTCATATTATTATGGGGAACTCGGCGACTCAGGTCGCCTTGCCTGGGGGACCAGCAAAAGTGCAAGATTAATGTATAACAGCGCTGAGCCCTGTCGGCGGCTCGGGGGGTGGAGGAGGGTCGCCATAGCAACTGGTCGCGTCGAAGTTCAGGGCGTTGCCCGACCCATCGGCAGGGCCACCCATGACACTCAAAAAGCAGTCTTGCGCCGGAATGCTGTTCAAATGTCCGCTCAATGCCGGGACCGAGCAGGTTCCGCCCCCGGTGCATTGCGAGGTCGCGGTACAGGCACTTCCTGCCATCGTCCCGCCGGTGCACTGGCCAAGATTCCCGCTCGTAACATCAGGACCAATTGGGGGCCAAGGCTTCGCGGGAGGCCACCAGGCAGGCTCAGAAGACAGGAAGAATGAAGCGGGAAGGGACTGACGCGGATTAGTCAATCCAGGGTAAACGGAGGCTCCTACGGCTCTTTCATCTTCTGTACAGGCAGCAAGCGGGACGCCATTGGCGGTACAGTAGCGGACTGCATTAGTAACTACATCCCAGTTGCCCCAGCGCATCATGCTGTTGTGCACTACCGGATCAGACACCATGCTGCAACAGTCTGAGCCGCTGTTGCTCCAGCCCAGCACGAACACCGAGCCATTCGCGTTGCTGCCGGATGAACCAAGGTCTTGGTACTGAGTGTGGACTCCGGGCTGCCCCAGCACGTTGCCGACGCTGTTGAAATAGCGGTTGTAGGCATCGGCGAAAAACGGAATCGTCTGCTGGGTCTTGCCTACTTCCCACCCAAGGAAGTAGTTACGAAATTCTGTCTGCATGAACTGCGTTCCGTGGATGGCATCTGCGCCGAAACTGTTCGAGACATTTCCCTCGAACAAATCCAAGTTAGTTCCCGCATCATGGCCGGAGACGTCTTGAATCATCCAGGTCGGGGGACTAGCAAGAAAGTCAAAGATCAGGTAGTTGTACGCATACACGCTGCCCGTGTCGCCGCCAATCGTCAATGCTCCGGTGGTATGCTGGATGACATTGTTGATGACCAGTTCTTTAGTGCCATAGTCAACTTCTACCCCGTAAGCCTGCGAAGTACCGTTTGAGCCATACAGATAGTTGTTGCGGATTTCGGTGCGGGGAGCGTTGACCAGCCAGATTTCAGCGCGACGAATAGTACGAACTGCTTTCACGCCCAGAACCCAACATTCATAGCAGTTGCCGATCTGAATGCTTGCAGCTCTGTCGGTTGGGTCACCCGTAGAATCTATGCTCAGGTTCTCGATGCCATCATGCAGGCCGACAACCGACCCGATGACTCCCGGCGTCCATACTTGCGGAGACTGGCTGCTTCTCCAGTTAGGGTGGTAGATGGGCGTGTCAATCGTCAGGACATTCCCCGCTATGTTTGTGACCTTTGCCCACTGGTGCTGGGCGCGGCAGGTCAGGTTAGTGTTGCCCACGCCACCAGAACCGGGACAGTTTCTGCCGCCCGCAGGCCCGCCCTGCTGGGAACAGATAAAGCCGACGTTATCGGAAGCATCAGTCGAACAGGTCAGGATGTTCCCGGTATCGGCATTGTCATTGATCTGATCCACTGCCACCATGTCGCCAGTCTGGAACCCAGCGGTACTGGCTACAGTGAGCTGGGTACTGCCCACTGAATACCCCGATGTCCAATCAGTAGCGGTCGCGCTGCTGTTCCCGATCTGGTTGCTGGAACCCTGAATGCAGACATTCGCGGAGGTCAGGATGCAGCCTACTCCGCCCGTGAATACCAGAAAGGTGCTGTTCGATCCGCTGCCTCTGAGAACGGTGTTGTTAAGCCCAGAATGCCATGCGTTGATTCCGGCAGAGAGATTGAAGGTGCCCGGCCCCAGCAACACGACGCCGCCAGTTGGCTGTGCGGAAGCACAGTTGGTCAACGCTGTGCTGATCTGGGCTGCCGTTTGTGGCGGGTTCAACGTCGTACAGATAGGCCAATTTGCGGACGGAATGCCCCCGGCCACGCCGACGTTCGACCAGTCTGTCGCCCGACTCGGAGCAAGAATGCCGGACCACGCCTGAGCATGGGCACAAGGGGAGACGCAAATCACAGCCAGGGACAAGAGCAGTGCCTGCTTGAGTGTCATTGAAGCCTCGCCAGTCAGTCACGGTGGCCGCGACTACCTTTGAAATCGCAGTCACCCTAGCACCCATTTCCCTCCATGGGGACTAGCCCCTGGTACCGACTTGTTTCCCCCTTGGGGGATCCAATCTGGGGGCGGCCTACTGGTACTTTACGGAATGGCAGGGCAGGGCTCAATGCACGAAGGTACATTTGTCCCCCTCGCCCCGTCGACGGCTGTCGGTCGTTCGGTCATGGCCTTCGGAGCTACAAATGGCACCTCAACAACACGGGGAGGGCACGCCAAGCCTCGAAGCCTCGCCTCCAGAACGCCAAATGACCCGTAAACGTCATGATTAAGGGTGCCCGGCTCTGGGCCAGACGTTGCCAGGACATGTTGTAGGAACGGAGTCATCTGGGGTCGAGGAAAAGGCGGTGCAGGAGTTCCAGGGTCAGCAGCTGGTGGATCTCTGTAGTGTAGTTTCGGTTCCCCTTCAGGTGGCCTTGCACCACAGCTTCCACGCCCTTGCGGTTCAGGTATGGCCGCGAAAGTGTTCGCGAGTCGAGTAGCATTCCCCGAACGTACTCAGAAAGGGCATCCCGATACCAGACTCGGAAATGATTGAACTTGTGTCTACCAAGGAAAAGTCGTTCGAGATGGAACCACTGAAGGCCATGGTCGATCCGGGCGACCCATTGGGGCATACCGTAGTCGTAAGCGTATTCGGCTTTGAACGTAAACTCGAGCAGGCCTCGGGAGAGTGCCGCAGGGAGCCGTCCGTGGGCTCCGCCAAAGCCGCGGTCGGTTCGGATCCGGCCGAGAGCGGCATTCCCGTCGGCGATCAACCGGACGCAGGCGTCGTTGTCTTCAAAAATGTCGCTTGCTGCGTTGGCCGAATCCGGCGCGCGGAAGGCTGTTCGGACAAGGTCGTTATCGAGAAACGGGGACCGCAGGGAGAGCTGGGTTTGCTCTAGCGCAAGGAGGCCGTAGTGGTGCCAGGGAGCCTGCCGGAACGCAATAAAGGAAAGTGCGTGCCC
The DNA here is from genome assembly GCA_020073645.1 of Terriglobia bacterium. GTDB lineage: Bacteria > Acidobacteriota > Terriglobia > Terriglobales > Acidobacteriaceae > JAIQET01. Next base: position 10,325 of record JAIQET010000048.1, read on the forward strand.
CCCACGGACCCCGGCGTATGTTCCTTGCGCCGAATGGACGTGCGGGAGAAAGTCCGGATGGAACAGTTCTGGGGCAGGCTGCACCGGCTTGAACGCCACTAGCCGACGGAGTATCTCGCTGCCATAGTTGCCCGTCATTCTGACTGGGGCGATCTTTGCAGCCCGCTCGTTGGCGTAGAGATCAGAGGAACACCTGACATTGGCGCATCCGTCAGTGAGGTACACCGTGCGCTCGGCGTACTGCGGAAAGTGCGAAAGGAACTCCCTTCCTACGGGGATCATTTCGTGCGACTGTTCGCACAGATTGGCAACTTGCCGCGCCAGGACGACGTCCTGACAATCGCGGAACATTCCCCCAAACGTGTAACACGGAAGTGAGCTAGGGGGTGCCTTGTGCCAAGCCATGATCATTCGCGTATCAAGGCCGCCTGTCAGCGATACCCCGACCTGTTCGTGACCATTGAAGTATCGAGGGAGGTTCCGCGAGAAAACATCTCGGAGTTCGCGATAGTAGGACTCCGGATCCAGGGGTCCCTGGTCTTCCCACTCGATCGGCTGGAAGTAGCTGGCTTTCCGCTCGAGTGAGCCCTTTCGAAAGACCCACGCCGATGCAAGCGGCAGCGCGTGCACCCCATCAAACAATGTGCGGTTTTCCAACACACAACCGCAGGAGACGAACTCTCCCAAGCTCCGAACGTCCGCTCTCCGGAGATTCGGAAGGACGGCGAGAATTGCTTTGGCCTCCGCGGCGAAATAGAAACCGTCCTTCGATTCGTGATAGTAAATCCGGTGCATCCCATACCGATCGTTGAAGAGCGTCGCCGTCCCCCGCGCCCGATCCGCCAGGAGGCCGTGGAACCTTCCATTCAGGCTGGCCGGAAAGGAGGGGTCCTCCTCGGAGAGGTGAACGAGATAAGAGGCCGCCTGTTCGCCCAGCGTGTGGCCACGCTCCCTCAGGCGGCGGGCCGTACTAGGGTCGGAGTACTCCTCTCCGGAAAACACGAGAACCACATCCCCTCTTTCGTTGCAGAGCGGCATCCTGTCAGAGAAGGAGTTCTTCCGCACACCCCAGCCTATGTACACTCCTAAGGCCTCATCAACCCACGTTCCCGTCCCGTAAAAGGGCTCGTGCTGCAAAGCCGCAACCATGCGTAGCAGTTGCGGTTCGGCCCATTCACGCGGCATTTTGGTTATGAGACCAACGATTCCTGGCATATCGATCGGTTCAGTTCAGACTGGAGAGATAGACTACTCTAAAGAGCTTCGCTCAGAGATTGGACCTTGCGGCTGTACCAGAGGCTCCGAATTCTCCGCAGCTGGCCTAGGATCGGGCCGGGAATCCAGGCGGCCGCCTGATGGTGAAGATTTGCCCTTAACGCTATCTTCCCTTTTAGGGTCATGGGAATGTAATACCTCGGCAGGAACATCGGTTCAAAGCCATTCCGCCGCTTAAATTCTGTTAGTGAACTGTTTGGGTCATTATAAACATAGCTGCCGTATACGAAATGAGATACTCCCCGCATCTCGCACACCTCGACTGCCTTTGCAATCAATGCATTAGTAGGTTTTTTGTCGAAATGCTTCTTCTGGCTGATGACCTGAAGCGTCGTCGCGATACTTCCGACGTATACCATGCGAATGAAACCAATCAATTCATCGTTGTAGTACGCGCCTATGTAGGCGCTTCTCTCAAGATATGTTGAGTTCTCGCGCTTTACGCTGTCGAAGTCCTTTTGATAATGTGTAAACAGTGACCCTTGCCGCAGCGGGCTCTCATTGTAGATTCGGCATATCCCTTCGACAAATTCGTCGTTATATTCTGACAACTTGACGACGACACCGAGTTTCTTGGCACGCTTGACGGCTTTTCTAACATCGTATTCCGCACGTTTTTCCCACCAATCTGAAAACGTACTGATTGGAATTACAGCAGCGTTGTCCCACTCCAGGTGATACTTATGCTTTGGGGTCGTATCTGGCACCTTCTGCGCGAAAGTAAAAATGTCGGCCCTCAGTTCGCTGGTCTTCAACGTGGAAACAAACAAGTCCGGATTCTGGACGATCTCACCTTCTAACAACTCCTCATCCATAACCGCAGCGGTCTTTAGCCACTTCCCACTCGCAATTACCGTCCTACCATCGACACAAGTCGACACGGCCCTGACGGGCTTCCCTTTTACGTGGATATCAACATGTTCTGCGTTCATAGTTTGTGGCCCACAGATTGCATCAGAAAGTTGGCTCCCCAGGCAGGATTCGAACCTGCACCATCCTGAGTAACAGTCAGGCGCTCTGCCAATTAAGCTACCAGGGAGTGATGAAAGTTAAGCGACAACACACTCAAGTCTGTAAGCCTCAACGTGTCAGGCCGAAATGGACCGGAACGCAATCCTGAGCTCCGACCTGGGACCGCTTTTCGTTCAGTTGGGCAAAGATGGCGTCCATGATTCTGGCGGTCAGAATAATTTCCCGATGCGGAATCGGCTCCGGCGTGTCTTCAAGAATCGAATGGTAAAAAGACTCGATCAAATACTTCATACCCGCCTTCATCTGAAAGTCCCGCGCCAGAAACGTCCGAACATTCGTCATCAGGTTTCCGAGATACTGTTCTGCCATTGTCATGGGCGGGATGAATTTCTCGGCGTAGCTTGGGTAGCTGGGCCCACGAAGCTTGACCAACGTTTCCTTGTCCTGGTCGAGCTCGAGACCGTTCTTTGAGCCATAGATCCGGAACTTGTGCAGCGAAGGACGCATCTGGGAGGAGAAGGTGAAATATGCCGTCGCACCCTCTTCCTCGTGGATGATGACTCGCAGCTCATCGATGATTTCGTCTTCTCCCATTGACTTGAGTAATGGACTCACGAACCCGTACGCTATGACTCGTGGCGAATCGCTGGTCAGGAATTCGGCGATTCTCGCAATGCCGTGGCTGATGATGTTGTGCAAGAGCTGTCCCGGCAATCTCCGGACCCAATGACGCCTATCCCCGAGAAGCGCTCCCGCATATCCCGTGCGGCCGAGTTCGTAACAGTAATAACTTTCCATGTGGACCGGGCCGTCGCCAAGAAAGCCGCTTTGCACAAGCGTTCGCATGCGCCGCGCAACATGGCTGAACTGGTCATCATGCCCCACCGTTATCTTCCGCTTTCTTTCCGTGGCCAGCGCAATCAGCCGGCGAGCTTCTTCCTCATTGATCGTAAAAGGCTTCTCCGCATACACGTGGCAGCCGTGTTCCAAACACATCTTGGCAATGCCGAAATGGCTCTCCGGCGGGGTGGTCACGTGCACAACGTCAGGGCGGGCCTCATCCAGGAGTTGCGTCAAATTGCTGAAATAGCTCTTGACGGGAAACCGCTCGCATAGCTGCCGCGCCATCAGCGGTTCGCGGTCACAGACTGCTACGATCTCGCATCCCTTGATTCGCGTGATCTGCATTGCGTGCGAGTCGGCGATCTTGCCGCAGCCTACGATGGCAACCTTAAGCATGCGCTTCTCCGTCACGACAGCCCGCGAAAAACCGCTCAAGCCCTTCTGCCATAGGGACCCTTGGCTTCCAGCCTACGCGCGTTTTCAGCTTGGTATTGCTGTAGCGCGTCTTCTTCCAATGACAGTGCCATTCTTTGCGATTGAATGCTGGCGGCAACTGGCCCTCCGACCAGCTGGAATATCGCTCCCACAGGTAACAAAGCGCATAGCTTATGCAGTGGGGAACGTAGAGCGACCGGAATCGCTTGACCCTGCGCTTGTAAAGTCGCAAGAAGTGACGGCTTGACGGTAGATCATCATCCACGACGTTGAAGACTTCGCCGTCAATCCCCGGAGTCAACCCAGCCAGGGCAATGGCCTCGGCGCAATTGTCAACATACGTGAACGGAATCCTATTTGAACCGCCAAGGTGCAAGAAGATGCCAAAAGTGTCGATCCCGACCCGGCCAGTGATGCTTTTCTTGCCGGGACCTAAGACATATCCCGGCCGGACTATAACGCAGGGCAGTCCGTACTTGCTACTGTACTCGGCAACGATTTCGTCCTGCTTGACCTTGGCGAAGCAATAGGCCTCACCGCGAAGCTCTGGGTGGGCCTCAACGGGACACATTTCCGTCAAGAGCCTGCGTTGCGGTTTGTGGGTATTGCTGTAAACCGTGAATGAGCTGACGTTGACAAAACGCTTCAGGCAACCGTGCTGCAGCGCCGCATCAAGAAGATTCCGCGTTGTGACAACGGAGTTCATGAACGCCTCGGGGTACGACTTCTCGCCTCTCCCGGCGGCCAGGTGAAAGACTACTGCGGCGCCCCTGACTGCAGCGGCACAATCCTCCCGCGAGAGAAGGTTGCCTCGCAACACCTCCACCCGAGTCTGGTGCCCAAAGCCCGACGAGAAAGCCTCCACCGGAGCCACCTCACTCGACGATCTCGTGAAACAGCGCAAGTTACGAAAGCCAAGATCCATCAAAGTCTTCACGAGTCTGGATCCAATGAAACCGGTTGCTCCGGTAATCAAGATGAGATCATCTGGTCCGATAATACAAGCGTTCTGTGCTGTTTCTCCCATATCCCGTCGCTAGTTGGTAACGTACTGTTGTTTGACCGGTTGAATCCCCGCAAGCGCAAGCAACTTGCCGAGATGATCGCAGAGTTTCACTGACAACAGCATGAATCTATGCTGTCCCGCCATCAGTGCGAACGGCAGCGCAACCGCGTAAAGAGGCACGGCCACGATCGATTTCGCAACCTCCCTTGCTCCGAACGTGGGATGAATCACCGCCGATGCTCCCCGGAGCAAGGCGCGTTTAAGCATGAAGGTGCGTTTCCAGCGTACGGGGGGGACGGTCTCATAGGCCATGGCTTCATCACACCAAATGAACACGTGTCCCTTCTCAATCATCCTTCGGAAGAAATCCTGGTCTTCTCCCGTGCGGAACTCGGGTCTGAATGGCTGTTCCCCGGCGCTGAAGATTGTCTTCTTCAGCAACACGTTGCCCGTTCGTCCCTTCTTTCCGTCGATAACCGACCCGGTTCGATAACTCGGGCGATCGTAAAATCCTCCCTTGACAACCCACTTTGGCACGTCCTGCTGGAAGTGAGGCTTCACAGGTCCCAGCACCCCATCAACACCATATTCACGGCAGGTCTTGAACAGCGTCAGTAGCCAGCTCCTGGTGGGAAACTCATCATCATCAATAAAAGCGACAAAGTCTCCGACTGCATTCTCGATGGCCCTGTTCCGCGCGAGCGCGATATTCTGTTGAGGCTCCACGCAATACCGAACGGTGATTGCCGACGAGGCAGCGAAATCGGATACCACTGCCTTTGCGGATTGTGAATTATCGTTGTCAACAACGACGATCGAATATGTGAATAGTCCATCCGTCAGCTGATTTCGAAGTTCGTCCAACAATCGCGCGAGAAGCTCAGCACGCTTATACGTACAGATACAGACACAAATATGTTGTTCGGCGGTCATTACTTGAGGTTCTGTGCCATCGAGCAACTTAGTATCAGCAACTTAGGTAATGGTTCTCGGCTGGATATAGTCACAATTTCCTGCAACAGCTCACGCACTACGTTTTCTCCATGACACAAAGCAGAAGCTGCTGCATGCGGTTTGTCACCTTACTAGCTAGTGAGCTCAGAGCCCGCATGGCGACAAACAATTCTTTGTTAAACGAGTAGTACATAAATGAGTTGGAATATGACTCCACATTGCGGACCACAAATCCAGTCGCCGCGGCAAGCTCGGTGAGCCGTCGCTTCGTGTTAGCGCGATAGAACGTCGGCGTGTTTTCACGCAGGCCGGTTGCGGACCTGAAGAGGTTGTGAAATAGAGTGGGAGTCGCCCATGACAAAGCCATCCCATAGTTCCATAAGTTCGGCGTTTTTATGTACAAAAAACCGCCTTTCTTGAGAACCCTTGAGAATTCGCGCATGGCCTCCTCTGGCTTCTCAAGATGCTCGAACACCCATCGGCACACGATAAAGTCGACACTTGCACTGTCGAGGGGCAGTGAATAACAACTGGCGCATATCCGATGGGCCACATTGGGATTGCTTGCCAGAGCCGCACGATCCAGGTCTATCCCCAGGGAACGGGCCTGGAGTCCGGCGAGTCGCGTTCCGCTTCTGCCCAGGAGACCGAACGGCCCACAACCGATATCCACCAGTCTATGGTGGTTTCCACTGAGCGACTTCTGTGCCTCCTCTACAAGGCTGAACTCACGATCCAGTATCTCCTCGCGCTGTTTTATCACTTGGCTCTTGATGCGAGCATCCATGCTTGTTTCCTTTGGCAGAGGACGTGAAAACTGCTTTCTAATCTCCTGCCGCTCGAGGGCAGACAAACATCATCCTTAATTGGCAAGCTTATGATGTTCCTGATCCACAATGTCGCCACCTTGAAGAATCCGGACCGCAATTGAATAGGCGGCGAATTTGGCCCGGTGAAAGGAGTACTTCCACATGTATCCTTGAATCAGTTCTCCTCCAAAACCCTTTTTATAGTTCAGGATTCCTTCCTGCTTCGATCCCTTTTCCGGATTGATTCGTATACCCTGAAAATTGAAACGCCTGACCCCCATCGTCCGAAACTGCAGCATCGCTTCCCAATGGAGCAGGTGTACAGAGCCGAGGACAGGCTCCGGTCTGGAACCACAATACCAATTGTAGGCACTGTATTCGCTAAAGGGCGACACAAGACAACCTTGGATAACACCTCCATGTTCAGCAATGAAGATCTTGACGTTCTCTCCAAGACTTTGAACGCTCCGTTTGAAATGATCATAGCTCTTGATGACGTCCGCACCAGATCTCTTTAACGTGTCTGCCACCATTTCATACGAAGCATCGAGATACTCCATTCCGGACTTGATCTGCACCCCTGCCTTCATGGCTCTGCGAATGTTGTTTCGATAGGTCTTCCTGACCTTGCTGAAAAGCATTTCATCTGTCTGGGTTAGGTCGTTAACAAAAGTTCCGTACGGTGCCGGCAGTGCACGATCGGGGTAAGCTCTAAAAAGCGCGGTGTTATTCGAGGGAATGATCATGTCAGCTCCCACAGACCGGAAATACTCCATGGTGCTGTTCAAGAAGGATTTTTCCTCTTCCAGTTCGAGACTCGCTTCCAGCGGGATGGTCTCCATTCTGAAGCGCACCAGCCGGAATCCCGGCTTCCGTAGGACCGTGTAGGGCAAGACACAGCGGAGTTTTCCTGCCTGATCGGTGCCGCCAATCCATCCATACTCATCCCCGACCGACTTCAGGAAAGCTTCGGAAGCATAAATGGGCAGAGCGGAATGCCAGCGTATCGCGACAGGTGCCGCCTTCAGTTGACGTGCCTCGTTGGCGCTCAGAGTCAATACCTGCTCGTACTGGCTTTCCATTTGCGACATATCGCTGTTATCCGATCGGCAGCAGCAGCGTTTCATCCGGCTATCAAGAATCTCTATATCGCCTGCTGCCGCTTCATGCGGAACAAGTCGCGCAGCCTGCGCATCTGCTCTTTATGCCGGAACTTGACCAGATCATCAGGCACCGTCTTTTCAACCCGAGTCACCATCGCCCAGACAAAACCTGCCAGAAGCATGCTGCCGTACAGCACATAGGGGCGACGTGTCGTCTGATAGACAGACCTGACAAGTTGCCATACCGGGTGGACTCCAAGCATGTAGTCGACTCGTCCGCTCTTGTAGGCGGCCATGAGCGTCGAGTCGCCAGCGGTCCCCATTTTTCGGTGGTGAAGATAAGGTTTCTCCAGGAAGGTCCTGGTCTGCCAGCCCTTCATTCGAGCGGTTGTCACCGCGACCAGATCGACTCCGCCAGTCTTCAGCGGAACATATCCTCCGATTTCCTCGAAACACCGGCGCCGGAACATTTGGCATTGTCCTGACACATGCTCAACGCTGACGAAACGGAAATCGTATTGATACGTGCCTTCTCTGAAGGGGGTTCCCGCGACGCCCAATTGGGGGTTTTCGGCAAACTTGCTCAACAGAAAGTCAAAGTAGTCTGCATCAAACGAGACATCGGCATCCAGGTTCCCAATGATGTCATATGGCAGGTCTTTGACTCTCGCATAACCTGCGTTGAACGCGTGGACCTTGCCTGCGAAGTGCCGTTCGCGGCGTTCCGGCATCCGGACCAGTTCAATCCATGGGTGCTCACTGGCATAGCGGCTGACGATCTCGTCCATGCCATCGGTCGAACCGTCGCTGACGATCACCCATTTCAGGGGCCGGACGGTCTGCGACACAACCGACTTGAGGGTCAGCTCGACGAACTCCGCCTCGTTCCGCGCCGGCGTTATGAGCACGAAGGTGAGAGGAGTTGCCAATTTCTTGTCAGGCACTGCCACGAGAAGGTTATCCTACGATTCTTGCATCTGACGGATATTCTGGAATGACATCCGCTCCCGAGCCAGCAGCAACACCGGTACGCGCTTTGCCCTGCGACAGCTTCGAGTAGATATCCGTAAATGTACACACAGCGATGCCCTTGGCGTCCAGGAACTCCAGGAATGCGTCGACAGCCCGAAAGTCGTTCAAGTCCTTGGTGTGCCCAATGGCCACCAAAGGCCGGTACACGGTTGGGCGCTTCGCGTCTTCCCGAATTACTCTCTCCACCATGGAGGTCATCTCCTCGAGTGTCATCCGGCAAAAATCAAACTTCAGCGGATATCGGAATCGCAGGAAGTCGAGCGCCCGGTTCACCTTTCGTCTGGTATTTTGCCCCGCCATTCCGGCATTCTTGCCGAGGCGTATGCGCTTCGATGTCGCCATTCTCCATACGGGAACCATTTCCGTGTAAATGGGAACCTCGATCCAGCCGCCGCTCGGGTCCGGCTCGTTCGCGTCAGTGCTGAATGGCCAGTAATATCCATTCTTGAGGGCGCGGCGATAGTCCAAGTCATAGTTATGCTGCAACCCGCCTTTGAAGACCGAGGAGTCTATTTTGATGCCTTTTTCGGCCAGCACGCTGGCGGCGGTTCGCGTTGGCTGGAACAACCAGTTGCCCGCACGAAACGACAGCGGCGTGAATTGGGCCTGGCCGACAGCGTAACGCAGATAGCTCAACGCGCGTTCGACAATTTCGACGATTCGCGGTCGAGATAACGTGCAAAGGTTGTACTCGCCATAGTCGAGCTGCCATTGCCCCTGTTGGTAGCGAGCGTTGTACCACTGAGGATGCAGGTGCAGTGCAATCTCAAAGCCCTTTTGGTGAAGATCGTGAATTTGCTTCTTGACGAGATCAATGCATGGGTCCGTGCCACATTCTTCAATCTTCTCGAATTCCGCCGCCTCCACGAAGTTGACGAATCGTGCATTCCACTTCTCAAAGATAGCGGTTAAGCGTTCCGCGGGATCATGGACCAGTTCCCTCAGCGAACCCTCTCCATTTCCATAAATCTCGTAATCAAGAGTGAACAGACACTCGATCATAATGATTTCTCGATGGGTTTGGATCTTTTACAGTCGGGTCACAGCGCAGGTTACTCTATCCACGAGCCAACAGGGTCTGGAGTCCTTCGCGGTGCCTTGGCGGCAGATCGGGATAGATCGGGAGGGTCAAGGTCTGCGCGGACAAGGAATGACTGTTTCTGCATTCGCTTCCTGACCCGGAGGGTAGACGCCAATGAATCATCAGGTCAATGCCCTGGCTGCGCGCACCCGACATTAAAGAGTCCCGATCCTCAGATCTGATGGGAAACCCCAGCGGGCAGACGCCTTGAGGAAGGCTTTCGAACACGGGAGCGGCGACATTGCTCCTTCCGCACACCTCAAGCCAGAACTCGAAATCTCTGCGCTTGTTGTGAACGATATCCGCAAAGGATGCTCGGGCAATGCCGGCACGCGCAAATGACGAGAGTGGTAACAAGCGTTCTTCTTTGGCAGAAGCCACGTTGTTTGGAGAATGATCGCCGGTGCGGTCAGCGACTCCAGCCCGGCTGAACACGCTGGAGCGAACCCGCAAGGTCGACTTCGCAATAATCAGCACGGACAGGGCATTCGAATAGATCTTTGGGTAAAACTTAGTGCTTACTGACCTTCCGTTCGTATTCAGCTTCAGCCCTCCCCCGTCGGGAACCGGCAGGCTCTTGCGGAAGCTGTAGATTACGAGGTCCCCCGTCTCGCCCGAGCCTTCGGTCAACAGGGAGTGCGCACAATCCTCGATCAGCATCACTCCCCTTTCGGAGCACAGTTGCTTGATCTCGTCCCGAAAGGGCTGCAGAAAACCGAAATAGTTGATGATCAGCAGCGCTTTGATCTTGCCGGTGTGGAGCTTCGCTCTTATTTCGTCGGGATCGATCGTGAGGTTGGGCTGGATATCATAGAACTCAACATGCGCCCTCTTCAGGAACGGTCTGAGGACTTCCTTGCAGGAGTACGCAGGCAGCAGAACAGTATCGCCGGCGGACAATTCGAGATAAGACGATGCCAGCGTCAGGGCATCTCTTCCCATGAATGTGCCAATCACGCCCGGGAATCTCTCGACTTCAACAGGGATCGTCACTTCACACTCGGCAAGAAGTTTCGTAAAACTGGATTAGTGTCGAGGTAGTTGTCCCGGAATTCGCACAGAAGCCGACGGCCCGCAACCGCCAGGTTGTGAACCACGGTTTTTCGGGCTGGCGAATCGATCCGGTCTGCGCCAACCGCCACCACCCTGATCTCGGCGGTTTGGCGAGGGGCAAGCGATATGAGGATCTTCAGGCTATTCCCCTCGCGCTCGCAGCTCTGTAGACGTCCGTCCACGGTCACGGAAGGAAGACGCTCGTTTGATGGCAGCGAGCGAAGTAACTCGTAGTTCTGTTTTTGTGCCGTGTCGTTCTCCACATGGAATCGGTCTGTGTAAAAGCGGACTTGCAGATCACCATTTCTGAGAGTCTTGCGCAAGCACGCGCGGGAACAAATAGCCTCCAGGCTCGTCCATTCGATTTCCGCATCCAGCGCATTCAATCCCGCCACAAAAGTCTCGAGCGCGCGATAACCGCCGCGAAAATAGCCGTGGTGTTCAACCGCCAGGGCCGGCTTGCCCATGAACAGGTCGAATGCGAACTCTGCCAGATCGTTTGGATAGCGACGGCCAAAAAGGGGAAAATTGTCGAAGCGAGTAACCGCCACATCCAGCAGATCCCGAAGCGAGAGGGCTTCCGGCATCGTGGAAGGGCTCAGTTCCGTGTTGACCGCGGCCACGTAGCCTGACGCCCTCAATGCGGCTAGCGCTTCGGCAGAAAAAAGGCCCTGCGGAAACACCATGACCTCGTCGAAGGGAATTCCCGAGAGTTGCCGATGAAGTTGCATCCGTTTCAGCGCCAGCTTTGCCTTGGTTCGGAGCAACTCCTCGTCGGTGCTCTCGAACTCGGCGCCCGTGTGGTCACAGCCATGAACGCACACAAACGCGCCGTTACGCGTCGACGAAAAAAGCTCCGCGACCTCTCTGCTTGACCTGCGGTAGTTCCACGGAATGAAAGCGATGCAGGCAGAGAATCCATGCCGGCGCATGCTGTCCACTAGCCGCTTGTATTCCAGAAAGCCATGGCGCCTCTTGAGCAGTGGATCGTCAATGATAAAGCAGGCTCGGGAGTGATCGTTGTGCCAGACCCGATTTCCGAGCGCTCCACGCAAGAACATCATCAATGGAACCAGACCGCCAAACCATTTCAGAGCGTTGCCATTGCGCGGTACTGTCTCGTCCAGATCCGCGAGCTCTCCACCGGCAAGGAAAAATAGTTGGGACGCGCCGTTCTCCACGCGAGCGAAGAAGGGTTGCTTGCCGATTCGAATCAAAACTGATTGCGCATCCTGCGCGTTACCTTCGACGAAGCAGTTCTCGCGCGCTGCATTGGCCGTACCAACCGAGAGCCCGGAAAATTGAAAGCACCATTTCGGATAACCATCTGCAACCCGAATCTGCGCGTCGCCAGCGGGAGACGGGCGGGTTCCAAGAAGTTTCCCTGCAGACAAGGTCTGCAGCATCGCGTCGTGACTTGCTTGGGATTGAAACCCGTAAATGAAGGTATGCTCCGCCGGCTCAAGCAGGCTGCGCAGATCGCTGACCGGTATCTCATCCGTCATCTTCGCCAGCGTCTCCGCTTGCACAATGATGCAAGCACACCGGGGAACAATTTCCCGGGTTGATGCACTTCCTCTTAGGTCTTTCGCCGTGAGCGAGGCAAATTGTACGGTCGCTCCCAGGAACTGCGCGATCTGCTGTGCTCTGCGATCCGACTCTGTTGGAACATTCCAACAAAGAACTACCACGTCGCAAGTCGGGGACTCTACCGGCAACGTTGCGGACGAGGAGTTCCTTAGTTGCTCTGCCATCTCAGCTGCACTGCTCTTAAGCATCCCGCGTTTCACCCTCTGAAGGAGAAGTCGGGGTTGCGGTAGCTCCTGCCGCCGCAGACTTCGTCGCCTTCGGTTTGCGATCGAGAGGTACAAGGCCCACCAAGAAGGCTTCCATCGTCTCAGCTCGTGTCAGTGGGACAAGCGCACTCGCCACCGGAAGTGCGGCCGGGCTGGGCACAAAGGCTTTGGCCGGAACATCCTTGCCGATCACGACTCCCGCACCGATCACAGCGCCCTCTCCGATGCGGAGCGTGCGGTTACCAGAGGTGGCGATGACCGCGTTAGGACCGATGAAGGCATCTTTCTCGATCACAAGCTTCCCCGCGCCGCGCGTGTGCGCCAGAATGATGGCCCGCAGGCTGATGTGCACTCCGTCCTGGATTTCGACCGCGGAAGGGTGCTCGTTCTCTAAATACACATCGTCGCCGATGAAGACGTCCTTTCCAATGTTCACTCCGCGGAGACGATGCAGGAATGGGCGCAGCGTGGTGCATCCGGGCGAGAACCTGGCGAGCACGTGCAGAACCCGGTTGCTGATACGCCTTAAAAGAGATGCACTCATGAGTTCACTAGAATGTGCTTCGAGTAGAGTTGCGAGTCCGGCTTAAAGCTCAACGAGGACTTCATCACGCCGAGACCCAACGCACCATGCGATCCATGGGATACATGCCGTCCCAGGGCACCTCGTAGAGCGACATCTGGCCAACCTCGGGGCAGCGCTCGACACCACGCGCGGTCAGCGCTTCGGCCAACTTCAATCGCCGTTCGCCTAACGCCAGACCTGCCGTCTGCGTGTTGATCGAACAGTGCGCCGCCACCTCAAAGACGTCGTCTACTGGCCGCACGAACAGGGTTCGCCCATAGCAGGGGGTGGCCAGCCCACGGTCTTCGTCGCTATAGAACACACTCCAGCGCACGCCGTCGCTGTACCAGGCTTGTCCGCGCATGTCGTATTCCGCCCGCCAACTCAGGATCTGGAAAGCTTCCTGAGGCGCCACGTCTGGTGGTACCTGTCGCGCGGCACGGCCCAATTCTTCCCCCAGCAAGCTTGCGAAGGCCTCAGGCGTCAGTGCTCCCCCGCGCTCTACAAAGATCGTGTGTGGCGAATTACAGCCCCGCTGACCAAGCGCTACCGCATCCCGCGCCACCAGCGTCGCCGCTTTGCGGGCCTCGGTTTCACCAGCCAACTTCTCAGCGCCCACCACGACGAACGATGTTTTCGGCCCGAACACGATGTCCTCGGTGCCAAAGCGCCGGGGCAGATTCATGATGGCCTCGACAGCCTCGCGTCCACCCCAGGCAACTCGGACATCGGCCAGAGTGGAGAGCGCCGCCGCAGCCGAGTCTTCGCGATCGACATAGATCGCCCGCACCGCGTCGGTAAGCAGCGTGCCGTCAACTTCCTTTCCGTCGGGGCGGCGATAGCGTACCTGCGCGAGCGCCGCCAGAAAGTACGGGAGAACGCCTGCGTTCTGCCGAGAGACTTTGACCAGGTTGGCATTTTTCGTGAGCAGTCCCTGGATCACCGAGATCATCCCGAGCAGGGGCACGTTGCCCGCCACCCAGTGCACCAGCAGGCCGCGCGGCTGTGCCCGGTGCTGTCGCTTGCTCGAGGGCGCCAAGGGCACGAAACCGTCGATGGCTCCGGAGTCACCCCGGAGGGCCTGTGCAAGCAGCGTTTCCAGGTTGGCTCGCCGCAGCCATAGTGGCAGAAAGCCGATGGCCAGTCCGCCCACCATGCGAGCCACTTCGTTGCCCGGCTGCGTCCAGGCGCGGCCAGCGGCATCGCACAGGCCGATTAGATCGTCGACCGGCGTCGCGCGCAAACGCTCCTGGCCCGCTTTGAGCTCGTTTACCAGACGGTCGGGGCTGGTTTCCAGAGGACAATTTTCCGGGTCGCCATCCGGCTCGATATGCCGCGTGCGTCCGTCGAACAGAACAAAGATCTTCATGCTTGCGCCCGCGCCATTTCTCGTACCTGGTAGATCTGTTCCGGCAGCGTGTCACCGCAGCCGCGAATTTCGCTGCCCCGCGCCCGTCCCAGCACTTCGAAACGAGTGCCGTAGCGGCCGCCGTGCTCGCGGTCGCGCGACACGATTCGCCCCATGTCATCGAGCAACAGGGCGATGCCGGGGTAGCTGTGTGGCAGCGGGGTAATGAACTCCAGCAGCCCAGGCGCTCCATCCGGCAGCGGCTCCAGGGTTACCGGATCACGGACAATCACCTCCGAGTAGACCGGCGCCAGCCGCACGCCGTGCCCGTCGTCCGGATAGATAATTCCCAATTGCTCGGTAAAACCGTAGACGTCGCGGACGCAAGTCTCGTCCATGGCGAATACCTTCTCGATTTCCGCGTTCAAACGCGCCCGGTCGACCGCCTGGCGCTCCAGGCGTTTCCAACCACCGAAGTGCAACACCATGCTGCCCGCGGGCAGCTGCAGGCGCCGGCCGGCACGAGCCAGCGGCACCACCACGTACTGATACAGCATGTAGGTGTAGCCGATCAGGCAGACCGGAAGTTGGCGAGCCTGCAATCCGCTAAGCAGATCTTCGAGCTTGTCCGCATTCAGCTCCAATTCCCCGTTGTGCGCATCCAGGGCATAATGGGTTTCGCTGGCCATCATCAGATATCCGCGTAGCCCCGCTACCCGCGCCGACAACTCCACGTCGGCTCCCTGAGCAGCCGCCGCATCGAGTACCACGAACGGCCTCCGCGTCGAACCCATCAATGCGCTCATCAACACTGCCAAGGTACGCATCTGCCGGTCGCGCGTAATTCGGTCCAATACTACCCGGCTTGGAGTCTGCGACGATGTCGCGCTCGACTTCAGCACTCGGACTACGTCCCGCTCGCTGACCGACTCCAGTGCAACCCGCTTGAAGATCGAAACCGGCAGGAACGGCACCCGCGCCAGATCCTCGATTTCCGCATGTGGATCGGCTCCCTGTTTTTGATACCAGCGAGCGAACGGTGGACAGTTGGCGCAGTGATGCTGCATCGCCTCGCGCACCGCAGCCCGTAGGAGAGGACGGTGCTCGCCGGGTTGGGTTGCGTACGGCGGGTGTCGTAAGAGTTCGTCGATGGCGCCCATTTGCGCTGTCACCCGATCTCCGCCAGCAACTGCGCCAGCTCGGGTGCGCCGAGCCGGCACGCATTGGTTCGCAGACAGATATCCTTGGCCGCAGTCTCGGCCAAGATCTGGCGCTCGGCCGTGTCAGGTACCCGGCCTACCATATCCGCAAACTTCTGTGGCAAGCCAACCCGTACACCAAAATCCAGCAGCGCAGCTTCGAGCGCCGCTCCACTGGCCAGGCCACAGCCGGCAGCCAGTTCGTCATATACGGCCGCGTTCTTCCTCCGATTCCAGCGCATCGTCGGCAGCAGGTAGAAGCCGGTCGCCGCTCCATGCGGTGCACCGTGCAATTTGGATGTCGCATGCGAGAGCGCGTGCGCCGCACCAGTTGAAGCCATGCTCTGACAGAGGCCTGCGAGAAATGCGGCTTCCAGCATTCCAGAGCGCGCGGTTAGATCCTGCGGATTCTCGGCCGCCACTGGCAGGTGCCGCAGTACCAGACCCACAGCGGTCGCCGCCAGCACGCGCAGAAACGGATTTCCCAGGCTCGACACCGCGGACTCCACCGCGTGCGTCAGCGCGTCGAACCCGGTCGCTACCGTTATTTCGCGTGGCAGGCTCACGGTCAACACGGGATCCAGAATCGCAATATCCGGCACCCAATGCGGCGACACATATGGAACCTTGGTTCCATCGTCCGCTGCCAGGACCGCCGCCTGCGACGCCTCCGAGCCACTGCCCGAGGTGGTGGGCACAGCGATCAGCCGCGCCTTCCGCCGGAGCGGCCCAATCGCCGCCGCCTTACCCGACAACACCAGGTCCGGATACTCCAGCTGGGCCCACACGAATTTGGCCGCGTCCAGCACCGCACCGCCGCCGAGAGCGACGATCCACTCAGGCGCAAACGCTGCCACCGTCTCTCGTGCCGCTGCGATCGCCGTTGCCCGCGGCTCACCGCTCGGCAATTCCATCACCTCGTGCGCAGTCGCATCCTTCAATTGCGCGGTCACGCGTTCAATCGCACCATTCCGCCGCGCGCTGCCGCCAGTCACCACCAAAACCCGCGCCGGTTCAAGGCATGCCAGCCGCTCCACGCTGCCTTTGCCCACGCAGACTTCCGGCGGGCAAAGCACGCGCTTCAGCATCTGCAATCTCATTGCCCGGAGGTCCACGCCACCTCCTTCGCACTCCGCAATATCTGCCGCTGGATCTTGCCCGAACTGGTGCGCGGGATACGCGCAATCCGCTCTACGATTTGGGGAATCTTGCACTCTTCCACGCGGGAGCGCAGAAATGCCACGACTTCGGCACGCCGGATTTCCCGGTCGGCCACCAGGTACGCCTTCACGCATTCTCCCAGCAGTTCGTCAGGCTCGCCCACGCAGCCGGCGTCCTCCACTCCCTCTAACTGGCACAGCAACTCTTCGATCTCGTCGGGCGCTACCTTGCGTCCTCCCACATTGATGAGATCATTGCGCCGGCCGAGCAGAAACAGGTAGCCGTCCGCATCCAGGTACCCGATATCGCCGGTCTTCAGCCCTTCCCTGCACAAGGTCTGCTGAGTGAGCTCCGGCTGATTCCAGTACTCCCGCATCACCATGCCGCCTCGTACCACCACTTCCCCCGTCTCTCCTGCAGGGAGAGGCCGTCCTGCCTCGTCACAGATGAAGATTTCGACGTTCGGGGCCGCCCGGCCAACTGTACCCGCCTTGTGGTTGTCGCTGTGGTACTCAGTAAACGCTGCCCGGGAAGCCTCGGTCAGCCCGTAATGGTGGCAGATGCGGGTATGCGGCAATAGTTCCGTGAGCCACTGTCGAGTTTCTGGCCTGATGGACGCGCTACCAATCTCGATGTAGCGCAGATGTTCCCGCGCCTTCCCTAATGCGTCTCCAGTCATCCGCCGCAGAATGTCGAATCCGGCTGGCACGAGGGCCAGCCCGGTTGCTCGCGTGTCGAGAATGCGCTTTACGACCTGCGCCCCAGTGCCCACGCCCGGTTCGAGTACTAGCGTATTACCCGTCACGGCGAGGCACCGCAACCGTCCCAAACCAAAAGAATGGCTCAGTGGAAGAGGCACAACTTCCACGTCGTCCGGCCCGTTCCCGATGAACTCGGTGATGTTGCGCGCAGCCGCCAGGACATTGGCCTGCGTCAGCACCACGCCTTTTTTCCGGCCGGTAGTCCCGGTGGTGTAGAGCAGGTCGGCAATGGCCTCGCGGCGGCAGACGGGCTTGATCTCCTCGTCGCTTGCCGTCCGCTCAGTCATCGAGCTTGGCGAAGCAACCGCGCAGGGCATCCCTCTAACGGTTTTCTCTACCAGCGCCAGCCGCGCGGCGGAGTCTGCCGCCAGGGCCGCGAGCACGCTCTCCGGGGTGTCAGGCGGCACGGGCGCGGCCACCGCCCCTAGCGCGTGCACCGCAAAGTAAAGCACCGGAATCGCTAGCGTGTTTCCTCCGCAGATCAGTACGCGGTCTCCTTCCTCGACGCCGAGAGCGCGCAAGCGCGCCGCAGTCGCCAAGATCCGGACCCGGAACTCCCCGTAGCGGACCGCTTCGGCTCCGCAGCGCAGGGCGATCCTGTCGGGGTGATTCCCGGCAATCGTCAGAAGATGGTCGAGCAGTGTTTCCACTTTATCCCTCGGCCAGGGGTTTCCCCTTGGCCGCCAGCAGTTCCCGGATGTGGCCCACGGACTCGATCGCGATGATCTCCTCCATGCTCAGCCGGTCATCCAGAACGCGCTCGATCTCGAGCACCATCCGGACTCGAGCCATCGAATCCAGGTTTGGAATTTCTTCCAGACGCATCGCGTCGCTGGGAGCGAAGTCCCCGTCCACTTGTAGCGCGTTGCGCAGGATCTCTATTACCGTGTCCTCGGCCATGTCTGTGTTCAACCCGCCTCCTTTGGGTTTCTGTGGAACGACCGTCTGCGGTTGCGTGGCTCCTAGCCTCTGGCAACCGGACGGGGTTCAATCAATTCGGTCAAAAGGTTCGGCTGCAAGTTCGGAAACAGGAAGGCCACCCGTCTTCCCTCAAATCCGACTACCGGACGGCAGACCACCACGGCGCGCGCTGCCTCGAACTCGCGCACTGCCGTCTCGATGTCCCCCACCTCGAATGCCACATGATGGTAGCCACCGCGGGTCTTGGCCAGGAATTGGGTAACCGGAGTGTCCGCGCCTGCCGGCTCGATGAACTCCAGCCAGGTGTCGTCCGCCACGCGTACAAACGCCACCCGCACTCTCTGAGCTTTGTCGTCGAACGGCAGGGTAGTTTCCTGGAACTCGAACGCGCCTGCGTACTGAGCCACCACCGGTTCCAGTTTAGGCACTACGATGCCGACATGATGCAGCCGATACCGGCCAAGCCTGGGTCCAAGGTTGGAGATTAAGTGCTGTGCTGTGAGCGCTTCGTTCAATTCGCCATTTCCCCTGCCGGCTCCGTCGCCAGCAGCAAGTTCGTCAAAGCAAGAAACAACTGGGACTGCGGCCAGCGTAGAAATGGCACGGAATGCCTGATTCCACCGCGATAGACTCTGGTCACCCAGTAGCCGTCCGGCAGCTGATAGTCCCGGATCAATCGCGACGCCAGTTTGCCCGCAAACGTGAACGCTCCAGGAACATCATGTCTGAGCAGCGTGCCGAGTGTGATCGCCTCGGCAAAGTTGTACATCTCCAGGCGCACAATCTCGGTACGCGGGGCCACCGCGTAAGACCGTGGATTGTCCTCACCGTCAAACAGATTCTTCCGATAGAACTCATAGCCGTACTGCACCGCTCGCGCCACCTCGGGATTGTGCAGGTAGCGATTGATCTTATGGAGATTCTTCAGCACAAAACAGGAGTGAAAATGGTCAATGAAGGCTTCGGGTGGGTTGTCAATCGCGTAAAGCCAGGAACCATCGGAGCGCTGATTCTGCAGGATGAATTGGAGATTCCGTTGCGCTTTGGTGAAGTAAGCTTCGCTGTCAAAGCGGCGGGCAGCATCAAAGAGCACGAACGCACGGTAGGCGCTGGCGTTCACGACCTTGCCGTGGTCGTGTGGAGTATAGCTGGAAGCGGCGGCGCCGTCGCCGGTTGGCGTATCGTGCAGGTCATCGCAGACAAAAGTGGTGATGGAACGCGCCACTTGCAGATAGTGCTCTTCGCCGGTCAGATCGAATAAGCGAGTGAAGACCTCGTAACAATAGGGCGTCGCCGTGATGTGGGGGGTTCCCTTTGGCATCAGTCCATTCACATTCTGCCAATCGAAGGGATATCCCCAGCAATACCCGCTGTAGCCGGAAACACTCTGCCCCAGCAGTTCGTCCGCCAGCTTCCTGGCCTTATCCAGCCATTGAACCGGCGACCGATCGCACTGGGACACGCCGTCCGCGGATTGCTCCTGACACGCCTCATACAAATTCAAGAATGCCAAAGCAAGCTGTGCATCCGCTGTCGGGTAGCGCTGTTTTCTGACAAAAAGGGCGCGTACCTGCGGGCAGAGCACTTCCATGCCGATCAGTGGCGCCGTCAGGGCAGTTCCCAGCGGATTCTTCCGGTAGTAAAGACGCCGCGCCCAGCGCCCATAGCGTGTCCCCAAAACATCGTAGGGATCGTAACTCACGCCCCCGGACTGCTGGAGCCAACCACAGAATCTATCGATGGCCGTCCACAGTTCCCGCGCGGTACGGCAGTCGGCAACGCTCAGGGCATGCTGCGGGGCGCTCATCTTACCTCAACTCCAGGCGCCGATGCGCGGGAGTGCTTGCCCGGCGCGACTCTTACTTCCTGGAGCCCGCCGACTAATGACAGATACCGCTGTTTCATGATCTCCCAGCGGATCGGTTCATATTCTTCTCTCGCCTTGGCCACCAGCTGTGCTCGCAATGAACGATCTCGGTAGAGGCGCACCATTTGCTCTGCCAGATCGGCGGGATCATTGGGCCGAAAATAAGCCAGCGCAACATCACTGAAGTAGTGGCGGATCGCCTTCAGACGCGAGATGAGCACGGCCTTGCCCATGATGATGAATTCGGGAAGTTTGTTCGGAAAAGCAAAGTCCAGAAACACATCGCGCCGGATTGGCAGAATGCCGACGGTGCACTGGCTCAACCACCTCGGAATGTCACTCGCTGGCACCTGTCCAACCAGTCTGACCTTTGCCGCCAACTCGCGCTCTTGTGCCAGCTTGGCTAACCTGTCCTTTTCCGGCCCCGAACCCAGGATCCATAACTCCGCTCCCGGCATCTGCTGGTGCGCCAGGGCAAATGCTTCAACGGCGATGTCGAGCCCATAGATCGGGGTGAGAGTTCCGTGGTACACCATCACAAATCTTCCCGGGTCGGCCACGGCGGCTGAAGTTGTCCCATTGCCGCTAAAACGAGCTTCGTCCACCGCGTTCATGATCACTGTCGATTTTGAGCGGGGCAGGCCACGGCCCACCAGAAGCTCATTGATCGGCTCATTGATGGTGATCACGCGATCCGCGAGGTCGAAACTGGCCTTCTCGATGGCTTGCAGGCCCCGAACCCAGCATGAATTCTCCCTTGCGCCGTACTTCGACATGTAGAACTCGGGCGTGATCTCATGCATGTCCAGGACCAGCTTGGCGCCCATGCATCGGGCGAAAACCGCGGCGAAGATCAGGAAATCCGGCAGCGTGTTTACGTCGATGACGGCATACCGTTTGCGGAACGTGTCGACCGTCAGGCGAATGCAAGCCCACAGGAAAAATGCGAAGTACTCAAAGGCGTAACGCGGAAGAGAGCCCCGTTCCTTGCCCAGCGAAACCGTTCGGACATTCACTCCGTTTACTGAGTACGTCTTTTGGCCCTGAGGTGGACGCAATGCAAGGACATCGACCGAGTATCCGGCAGAGACCAGAGCTTCGGCTTTACGCCGCACTCGCGGGTCGATGTCGTAAACGCCTTGAACGACTAAGCAAATAGAGGTCATGAAAGGGATGAGACGGCGAGATCAGAAAGCGTCGGTGAAAAGCGGGAGGCAATTTGGACTTCCAGTTCGTCCGCGGACTCGCCGTTCCAGGAGATATCGCTGAAATCGGTACCCGTAACCTCGAGTTCCCGATTTTCCTTTCGCCGCGGCGGGTAAACTCGTACTCTCAGCGGCGGGTGAATCTTCTCGCCTTCGTAGCGAAGATGCAGGTGCGCAGTGCCTTGGCCTTCAACGCGCTCGAATCGCACCTCACGCCGTTTCCGAAACCAGGCGACGGTCTGGCCAGCGGTGCCGAACCAGACATCACGAGATTTCAGTGCTTGAACCAGTCTGACGTAGAAGTCTCCCCAAAACCGCTCCGGGCCATGGCTCCGATCGTGCCAGAGAACCGTGAGCACGCCGCCGAACTTGCCGGCATTGTCAACCAGCGTCTGGCAGCGCTGTTCGGCTTCGGTCTCCGGCAGGTCGAGCCTCTCCGGAAAGAACAGGGCGCCATCCTGGATGTGCAGAGGCAGCTCGAGGAGTGTCTGCGCACTCAACGGACGGAACACCTGCCCGGTTCCAGCGCGATATCCAACGGTTTCGTTGTAACCGCAGGTGGAGTCGTAAGCGTATCCTGCTCGCTCCAGGGTTGAAGGCGTGTTCGCATCGCGCAGCAGCCAATGGATCCGCGTGCCGATGTCGGGTCTGCCGGTCGCGGCTACGACTCTCGCCAACTCCTCCCGCCCTCTGTCCGCATCGTGCCAGGAATCGATCCCATGGACACCGAGCTCACAACCGTGCTTCATCAAAACTGTTGTCCAGTGCGGAAGGTCGCTGACATCGTAGGCAGTGGCGCGCCGTGCGGCGTCCGGCCTAGCCACGCTCTCACCGGCACGCCGTTTGAAGGGGATCAGAAAGTAAGTGGCGGGAAGACCCTTTTCGACATCCAGGTACCACTCAAATGGCTCCCAAAAGTCTTTCGCCCAGCCTGCATATACGAACGGGAGGGATGCTACCGCGCGCCAGCTCTTGAAAAGATGCGAAGCCGAAATCCTGCCCCGAAACAGGTTTCGCACTGCGCCCACAGTGCCCCGGTAAGCGAAACCCCACATGGAGTGGTCGAACTTGTGGTTTCTTATCCCGATGAAATCAATGTCGTGGGTCAGGCAAACGGTAAAGCTGTGTCCGACGGGAGCCGGCGGGATCTCCACAAGCGGGATCCCTTCGTTCAGTATCCAGTTCCTCAGCATCCCGATGTGAAGGTCAAGGGTGGGAATGTGTGCGTGCTCGACGGGCTGGCCGTCCGAAAGGAGAAAACCAACTTCATCGAACAAGTCATACCCGAGCCGAATCACCGTAGAACCGGACAAGTCGAACCTGAGACCCGCGGTTCCACAATCTGCGGTTACACAGGGGACGCCATTGCTGCCATCCGCGAATGTGGTCAGCTGTCCGTAGATCGGAAGCCGGGTGTCTCGATCGCTCAGGATTGCACATTCATGTTTCCCCAGCGTGCTAGCGCCAAGCCGTGCATCCATAACTTTCGCAGATGGGCTGTAAACCAGAAACAGTTTGGCATTGACTTCGGGTATCTCGTCCCCGGCGGCGATGACGACATCGTACATCTGTCCAGGACGGTAGAACTCCCACGGCGTCTTGAAGAGTTCGAAAAACTCTTCAACCGTGCCCAACTGCTCAGGTTTGGCAATGACTCCGATCAAGGAAATCTACTCCGCCACCGCGTGCGACCGATCGCTGGAGGGCGCTCCAACCGTTTGGCCGAAGAACTCGCCGATACACTCGACCACATACTGTGCCTGCGACTCGGTGAGTTCCGGATAAACCGGCAGTGCCAGCGTTTCCTTCGCCGCCCGCTCACTCTCGGGAAACGCACCCGCCGCATGCCCGAGATAGGCAAAGCAGTCTTGCAGGTGCATGGGCACGGGATAGTAGACCTCAGTGCCTACGCCCTTCGTCTTGAGGAAGGCCTGTAATTCGTCGCGGTCGGAAACACGGATCACGTATTGATTGAAGATATGGCGGTCGGTCACCACCGCAGGAAGGCCAAGCGGCAAGCCGGCTTCCCGGAAAAGCTGATCGTATCTCTTTGCATTGCGTTGCCGAGCAGCAGTCCAGTTGTCCAGGTGCGGCAGTTTGGCAGAAACGATGGCCGCTTGGATAGCATCAAGGCGGAAATTTCCACCGATGATCCGGTGATAGTACTTCGGCTTGGCGCCATGACCGCGGAGGCACCGTAGCTTTTCTGCGCGCTGCGCATCATTCGTAACCACCATCCCTGCATCGCCGGTGGCGCCCAGATTCTTTGAGGGAAAGAACGAGAAGCATCCGTAGTGTCCGATCGAACCGGCTCGACGTCCTTTGTACTCGGCGCCGATGGCTTGGGCAGCGTCTTCGATGACCACCAAGCCGCGTTCTTTGGCCACTTGCATCACCGCGTCCATGTCGGCGACCTGTCCGTAGAGATGCACGGGGATGATGGCACGGGTTCTGTCGGTTACCTTTGAGGCGATCTGGGAAGCGTCGATGTTATAAGTCGCAGGATCGATATCGACGAAGATCGGGGTTGCGCCCAACCGGGAAATCGCTCCGACGGTAGCGAAGAAGGTATAAGGAGTGGTGATGACCTCGTCGCCAGGCCCGATGTTCTCGGCCATGAGACAAACCAGCAAGGCGTCGCTGCCCGAGGAGACTCCGATGGCGTGCGAACACGCCGAATATGCGGCGATGGCCTTTTCACACAGGTCCACCTTCGGCCCCAGAATGAAGTGCTGGGACTCGAGCACCTCGGCAATGGCCGCTTCCACTTCGCCCTTGATAGTCGCGTACTGGGCCTTAAGATCGAGTAACGGAACATTCATATTTTGATTCCTCTTTTAGTTCCTTATAAGACTTGGTACCTACGCTAAGTTCCTTCGGCAACGGAGCTTCTTCGTCGAGGTCGAGGCACCGCAGAACGCCAGGCTCAACTTCCTGGTAGCGGTAACCGCTCTCCGGGCAGCGCATCACGCCGTCCGAATCAGGCGCATCGAGAC
>JAIQET010000049.1 GCA_020073645.1 Terriglobia bacterium
TCGAGAACATCGGCCTGGAGAAGACCAAGATCAAACCCGACCGCGGATTCATCAAAACCGATAGCTGGATGCAGACCGCCGAACCCGGCGTCTATGCGATCGGCGACATCGTGCTGGGAACGCCGCAACTGGCGCATGTCGGCGCCATGGAAGGCATCGTGGCGGTCACGAAGATTGCCGGCAAGAAGGGCAAACCCATCAACCCCGAGCACATTCCCAACGCGACCTACTGCCATCCCGAGATTGGCAGTGTCGGCCTGAGCGAGGTGCGGGCGAAAGAAGCGGGCTACAATGTGAAGGTCGGCAAATTCCCCTTCACCGCGAACTCGCGCGCCTCCATCGTCGGACAGCACGAGGGTTTCATCAAGATCGTCTCCGACGCCGACTACGGCGAGATTCTCGGCGTGCACATCATCGGCCCGCAGGCCACCGAGTTAATCGCCGAAGCCGTCGCCGCCATGGAACTGGAAGCCACGGTCGAAGACCTGATGTGGACGATCCACGCGCATCCCACGCTGGCCGAGGCGATGCTGGATGCGTCGAACAGCGTGTATGGGATGGCGATAAATGCATAGTTCACCACAGAGGCACAGAGACACGGAGAAAATTGTCAAATTCAGAATCGGCTTTCTCCGTGCCTCTGTGTCTCCGTGGTGAAATGGGTTTGATCGGGTTAATCCGTGGCCAAGAAGTTGATCTCCGTTATCCAACTCGGCACCATTGACTACGCCACCGGCCTCCGCCTGCAGCAGCGCCTCGTGGAGTTGCGGAAAGCCGGCCAGATCGGCGACGTCCTCCTATTGCTTGAGCACACGCCAGTCATCACCCTGGGCCGCAACGCCAAAGCGGCAAATGTCGTTGCTTCACCCGAACTGCTCGCGCAGCGCTGTGTCGAAGTCTTCGAATGCGACCGTGGTGGCGACGTTACCTTCCACGGCCCCGGACAGCTGGTGGGCTATCCCATCTTCGACCTGCGCGGGTTCCCCTCTGCCGACGGCAAGCGAAAAACGCTGGGCGCAGTGGAGTATGTACGCCGCCTGGAAGACGTGCTGATCCACACCTGCGCCGACTTCGACGTTCCGACCGAGCGCATTCCCGGTCTCACAGGTGTCTGGACCTCTCCAACTCTGTCATCCCGAGCGGAGTCAAGAGACCTTGCGTTGTCTCGTGTGGGCGCGGGCGACTCGCCCGCGCAGGAAGCCAAAATCGCCGCCCTTGGTGTCCACATCTCCCGCAGCGTCACTTCCCACGGCTTCGCCCTGAATGTAAACCCCGACCTCAGCTTCTTCGACCTCATCATCCCCTGTGGCATAGAGTCAAAGCCGGTGACTTCAATCGAGAAGGAAATCGGAAAGCAGGTTCTGCTGCAAGATGTCGCGCACTCCATCTCCCGCAACTTCGGCGTAGTCTTCGAAAGCCAGATTCTGTGGTTGGAGACACTGGACGCGCTGCTGGGACAGTCCGTGGGCGTGCCCATGCGGCCTCCGGCGGAACTGCGGCGGATCCATAAAGAAGAAGATACGTTCCAGGTTTGATCGTGGGGAGCGGGCACTCTTGCCCGCGACCACCGGGTTTGGCCAAACACCGTCGCAAGAGGTAGCATTCTAAGTCGCCGACCAGCATCGAAGCATGGCTAAGAAGAAAAGGACTCTTCCCAAGGCCGCTGTGCGCACCGGTTCCAACGGACGTGGCCACCGTGCGCCCGCGCCGCCTGCCGGCAAGGCCACGGCGGCCCAGCGCACCTACACCATCCTCGACTACCGTCTGGAGAACCCCAACTTCAATCTCCGCCAGGTCCGCACCGGCGACGAGGTCCGCTACGAAGTCCAAGGCGATCTGAGCGCTCCCGTCCCGCCCATCCGCGAGTCGAAGTATCTGTCCAAGCAGCAGTGCATCGAGATCTATCGCTGGATGCTCCTCAACCGCAAGATGGAAACCGCGCTGGAGAATCTCTACAAGCAGGGCAAAGTAATCGGAGGAGTTTACTTCGGGCTGGGCCAGGAAGCCTGCTCCTGCGCCTCCGCCTACGCCCTCAAACCGGATGAATGGTTGGGGCCGATGATCCGCAACCAGGGGTCGCTCCTGGTGCGCGGCTTCTCCGCCCGCGACATCATGATGCAGTACATGGCCAAGGCGGGTTCTCCGACCAAGGGCCGCGACGCATCTTCGCATTTCGGAGACATCGAGAGGCGCAACGTGGTCGCGCCGATTTCGACTCTGGGCGATCTCATCCCCGTGCTTGCTGGCGTCGCACTCGGCGCGCGCCTACAAGGGCGCAACATCGCTGTGATGACTTACATCGGCGACGGCGGACAGTCCACCGGCGTCACCTACGAAGGCCTGAACTTCGCTGCCGTGCAGGATCTCGGCCTGGTGCTCTTCGTCGAAAACAATCTTTGGGGATACTCCACACCCGCGGACATGCAGTTCCGCGTGAAAGACCTGGCCGAGCGCGCCATCGCCTACGGCATCCCCGGCGTGATCGTGGACGGCACCGACGCCTGCCAGGTCTACGACGCAGCCCACGAAGCCTGCGAGCGCGCCCGCCGCGGCGAAGGCCCCACCCTGATCGAAGCCAAAATGATGCGCATGAAAGGCCACGCCATCCACGACGCCGCCGAGTACGTCCCCAAGCCGCTGTTCGAGTACTGGAGGAAGCGCGACTGCATCGCGCGGTTTGAAACTTTCTTGGTGAATGTGAAGAAGTGGCTATCGCGGGAAGAAAATCTCAAACTAATCGAAGATGTGGATCGCGAACTGGAAGCGGACCGCGACTTCGCGGTGGCGTCGCCGATGCCGGAGCCGGAATCCGCCGCCGGTGGCGTGTATTGCGAAGCGGGCTGCCACGAGATCAAGCCGAAGTACGGAATGCCGAAAGCAAAAATGGGAACCGCCGGTCCCAAGCGAACAGAAGCCGCTGTGCATTTGAAGTGATACCCGTTCGGCATCGGTTGGCACATTGCTAGGGGAAGGGGTTAGCCGCCGCATGCAACTCACCTATCTCGAAGCCATCCGCCAGGGGATCTGGGAGGAAATGGAGCGCGACCCCACTGTCTTCTGCCTGGGCGAGGACATCGGCATCTACGGCGGCGCGTTCAAAGTCACCGACGGCTTCATTGACCGCTTCGGCCCCGAGCGAGTGATTGACACGCCCATCGCCGAGTCCGCCATCGTAGGCGCAGCCTTCGGCGCGTCGCTCACCGGCATGCGGCCAGTGGCCGAGTTCCAGTTCATGGACTTCATTGGCTGCGCCTTCAACCAGATCGTTAACATGGTGGCCAAGGCGCACTATCGCTGGGGCGCGCCCGCGCCTCTGGTGATTCGTGGGCCGAGCGGCGGCAACGTCCACGGCGGCCCATTCCACTCGCAGAACCCGGAAATGTGGTTCGTCCACGCGCCCGGACTGAAAGTGGTCTGCCCGGCCAGCGCTTATGACGCCAAGGGGCTGATCAAAGCCGCTATCCGCGACAACAATCCGGTCATCTTTTTTGAGCACAAGTATCTCTACCGGCGCATCAAAGAAGAAGTGCCCGCTGAGGACTACATTGTGCCCCTGGGTAAGGCGCGCCTCGCCCGCGAGGGGCGGGACCTGAGCATCATTACTTATGCGGCGATGGTGCACGTGGCGCTGGAAGCGGCCGAGATTCTGGCCAAAGAGGGAATTGACCTGGAAGTCGTGGACCTGCGAACGGTTTCGCCGCTGGACCGCGAAGCCATCGCCCAAACCGTGCGTAAGACCAGCAAAGTGATCCTGCTCCACGAAGACGTACGCACCGGCGGACTGGCTGGCGAGATCAGCGCTATCATCAACGAAGAAGCTTTCGACTCGCTCGACGGCCCCATCGTTCGCATCACGGCGCAGGATTCCCCCGTCCCGTTTTCACCGCCGCAGGAAGAATACTTCCTGCCCAAGGCGAGCGATGTGGTGCGGGAGGCGCGCAAGCTGAAAGCGTACTAGGCAGCGCCGGCTTCTTGCCGGCAACCGCTATGCTCGATATCGAACCACGACTTGTCACCATCGCCGCTTTTCACAGTGAACCGGAGTTCCTCCTGGCGCGGACTCGCCTGGAATCAGCCGAGATCGAGTGCTTTGCCCAGGATGAGAACATGCTCCGCATCGGGGGCTGGCATTCGCATATACTCGGCGGGATCAAGTTGCAGGTGCGGGAATCCGATGCCGAGGATGCCCTCGCCATCCTGCGCGAGACGGCGCCGCTGGACAATCCGTAGGTTTGAATATTTTCAAGAGCTTAACAAGATTTACGGGAGGACAAATGCGTAATTTTGTTCTGGGAGTCGTCATTACGCTGCTGGTGCTGGCGCTGGGTGGACTGGCCTTTGCCTTGCTGGGTTTCATGCCCACCAATGCCGACGCGACTCCGCCTAGTCTGGAGCGGCGCATCGCGATGCCGGCGCTCGATGCTTCCATGGAGCGACACGCGCCCCGCGTGAACAGTCCTTTGCCGCCCACCGACGACAACCTGATCGACGGCATCAAGATCTACACCATGAATTGTGCGTTGTGTCATGGCGGCCTCGACAGCAAGCCCAGCGCGCTGGAACACTCGTTTTACCCGCCGCCCCCGCAACTGATTCTGGACCCGCTCGACGACCCCGAGTGGCACATCTTCTATGCCGTCCGCACCGGGGTCCGCTACACCGGAATGCCCGCGTGGGGCAAGACCCTGAGCGAGCAGGACATGTGGAAAGTGACGGCGTTTCTGTCGCGCATCGAGAAGCTGCCTCCGGGAGTGCAGGATTACTGGAAGAAATCCTTCGGAACAGCGCCCCCGGCCGAGGGCGCCAAGCACGGCATAGGAGACATGGACTGAGCCTGGGAGCGAGGCGCTCCAGGTTTTATATAATGGAGATTTGCGAGGGGCCCGAAATCCGCAACCGGGACCGCGTGGAAGGGAATCATGCCGACTGACGTTGTCATGCCGCAGATGGGCGAATCGATTGTCGAAGGGACCATCACCAAGTGGCTGAAGAAGCCGGGCGAGAAGGTGCAGCGCGACGAGCCGCTGTTTGAGATCTCGACCGACAAAGTGGACGCCGAAATCCCCGCGCCCGCTTCGGGCGTGTTGCAGGACATCAAGGTCGCCGAAGGCACGACTGTCCAGGTGAACACCGTCGTGGGCACGATCGCTGCCGACGGAGAGTCCGTTGCTGCCGCTCCTGCTAAGCCCGCAGCGCCATCTGCGGCGGCCCCGGCCAAGAAAGAAGCGGCGCCAGCGAGACCCGCAGCACCCGCACCTGCGCCCAAGGAAGTCATCCAGTTTCCGCAAGAAGAGGAAGAAGGGGACCATGCCCGTTCCTCGCCGCTGGTGCGTAAAATCGCCCGCGAACACAACGTCAATCTCTCGCAGGTTTCCGGCAGCGGCCTGGGCGGCCGCATTACTAAGCAGGACATCATGGCCTTTCTGGACAGAAGCCAGGCGCCTGCGGCCATTGCGGGTGCCACTGCGCCGGCCTTGGCATCTCCGGCTGCGAGGCCGGTTGCTCCTCCTGCGCCGGCCGCGATTCCGGGCGAATTCGTTCCCATGAGCCAGATGCGCAAGATCATTGCCCAGCGCATGATCGAGTCGCGGCGTACTAGCGCTCACGTCCACTGCATGTTTGAGGTGGATATGACGCGCATCATCAATCTGCGCAACAAGTCCAAGGCTGATTTCGAGCAGCGCAACGGCGTGCGTTTGACCCTGATGCCGTTTTTTGTGCGCGCCGCCATCATCGCGTTGCAACAGTTCCCCATCGTCAATGCCAACATCGAAGGCGACAACATCCACTACCATCGGCATGTCAACATGGGCATTGCTGTCGCGCTCGACTGGGGGCTGATCGTCCCCGTGCTGAAGAACGCCGACGAATTGAACTTCTTAGGATTGCAGCGCGGCATCACCGATCTGGGCGAGCGCGCCCGTTCCAAGAAGCTCATGCCGCAAGAGGTGGAAGGTTCCACCTTTACCGTGACCAATCCCGGCCAGTTTGGCGCGGTCTTCGGACTGCCCATCATCAATCAGCCTAACTCCGCCATCATGGGCGTAGGCGGGATCACCAAGGCCCCGGTGGTGATTACAGATAAGGATGGCACCGATTCTATCGCCATCCGCTCTCTCGTCCACCTGACCCTTGGCTACGACCATCGCCTGGTAGACGGTGCCGTCGCCGACCAGTTCATGGCCTACGTCAAGAAGACGCTGGAGAACTGGAGCGAAGACGTAGGGTAGGCGGCGGGTTCTGCGCAGGCTGAGGGTCGCTTAGAGTCCCACCTGCTGTTTCCAGGCTTCGACTGCTGCGATGGTTTCTTCGTCCGCCGCGAGGCCGGCCTTGATGGCGGCAGCCACGTTGGCCTGCTCGTCCGGGCCGAGATTGAACAACGCCTGCAGCTTCAGGAAGAGCTCGATCCCAGCCGGACCTACAGCCGTAATGTCGCCCAGAAGTTGCCCGATCAGCAAAGCGATTCCTTGCGCATCGATTTTCGCCACGTTATTTCCCCTCCGCCAGTTGGTAGTCGGTAAGAACAACCTGAGCCAGGTTGATGATCCCCTGCAGATCCTGGGTGAACGTCTGCTGGCTTTTCGGGTTCTTGATGCCCAGTCCGCCTGACTGAATCAAGGCCGTCCCCTGGTTCTTGATCTCGTTCAGTAGCGCCTCAATCTGAGCCGACTGGTTCACCGCTTGCGCGGAGCCGGCCGCGAGAATGTTTTCGATCGCCATGTGGTCCTTGGCCACGAGCTCCTGATAGTTCAGGATCGGCGCTGCTTGTTGTGACGTGATGCTTCCCATCTGCTGAACCGCGATGATGCCTTTGGCGACGTCGGCATTGATCTGCGCCAACGCTGCCAGGTTGACATTGACCCGCTCCCAGGGCGAAACCGGGCCGGACTGCTTATGAATGCAAGCGACGGTGAAGACCGTCAGCACGATTACTAAAGCAACTCTTCTTCTCATCTCTCCTCCGCGCGTTCTTGAGAATTTCGATTGACCGGCCTGGATGCCATCCGGTTAAGGTTGGCCGGCCTTCGCCCAGATCGAAGCATTGAGGCATTGCACCGTACCATCGATGATTGCCCCCAGGCCTTCCTTGAACTTTGCCTCGTCGACAATCTGCCGGTTCGTGAGCGCATCACTCATCGAGAGAGCGGCTTGAACAAAAGACAGTGCGGCATCTTTCTTTTCAGCGCCTGATCTCGAGCCGAACAAGCCTTCGATTCCGTTGACGACTGCGGGAATGAAGGCAATTCCCTGCAGCAGCTTGGACAAGAAATTCATTGCTGTGCTCCTTAGGATTAGGTTGTTGTTCGAAAATCAGTCGGCAACCAGGTTGCCGGCGAGACCCTTCGACTCCGCTCAGGGCAGGCTGCGGGCGCTACTTTTTCTAGTCGTCACTTCAGACCAAGATGGTCGTGCAGGGCAATCGCGGCGCTGATGGCCACAGTAATCGCCGCGTTTACCAGGCGGTCATAGACACTGCGGCGAATGTCATTCTTCTCCAGGGTGCTGATCCGGTCCTCAGCCAATCTCATTCGCCCGGGTTGGGCAGAGCCGACCAGCATGTCCATCTTGGCTTCCAACCGTCCCATTCTTTCCAATACCTCGCGCTGAAAATCGCTGTCGGTGACACGCAGCACCAGAGGTTGCTTCGACGAAGCATGGGCATGTTTCCCGAGAACTTCCTCTACAAGATCTGTCATAACGGATAATCCACCTGTAACGCGGCGGAGCACCGCGAGTATTTTGCCGGTGTCGAGGCGTCGTACTGACGCAGGAAATAGTCCTGTGTGCGCGCCAACCGCGGCACCGTGAAACTGCGGGTTGTAAACCGGCCCACCAGGTTGCGATCGTTCTCCTGCCCCCACCCCACGTCACTGCGCCGCACCTCGATCCCGCCCGCCGGCGGCGGTGTCACCCCAGCATCCAGCGTCGCAGCAGTGGACGTCACCTGGCTGATCTCAGCCGCCGTCAGGTCTGGCAGAAAAGTTGTTCCTACCTCTGCGATCGTGATGGCCGGCACGTTGAGCGGATCAGCCACGTGCGCCGTTTCAAACTCGAAGGCCAGCGGTGCCGCCACATCATCCGCGAAACGAATGTTGTAAGTGCCGTGTTCGCCTTCGAGATCTTTGAATTCGATGTCCACCTGGCGAACAATTGCGCGGAACGTGGCCCCGCGCGAAGCTGTGCTGACATCGACCGCATCGCCGGGGAACACATCCTCGGAGCCGCTTGGCAGAAAATCACTCCAGGTCTGATACTGTCCGGCCCAGGAGGTCCCTGTAGCATCATCCAGCAGAGCCAGGGCAGCGTTCTCGCAATCGGCAGTCGTCCGGGGAGCAGGTGCTTGCACGCCTCGCACGATGCCACGGATTCCGTCATCCCCCTCGCGCTGGTGCGCCGCGATGCTGGCGGGATCGGTCACTCGAGCCAGTGCCCGCTGGCGGCCTCGATAATGCACCGCAATCAGCTCGTTGGGAGCCGGAATGGACTGCGGAAAGAATTGCAAAGCCGGATCCTGGGTGACCAGGCACTCCGCGCCGTCCGCCAGCGAACCCACGAGCCGCGTGCGGTAGCTTTGTCCGGGAAACGCGCTGCGCACCTCGGCGTCCACCGCCTGTACCAGCCGGGTGAAAGCTATGGCACATTGCAGGTTGGTTGAGTTGACCAATGCGTAGGTGCAGAACCCCGCCGCGCTGGCCAGGACTGCGTCGTACAGCACAGTCGAGGGCGCAACCAGCGATCCCGGGTCGGCCGGGTCAATGTCATGGACTTCCAGAACCACGCGGACGTCGGCATCAACGTCTGCTCCTCCTCGCCCCTCGCCTGCCGGATGCGCGGCGGAATGGAAAGTTTGCTGTTTCCGGTAGATCTCGGAGGCGTACAGCCTGGTCGTGAATGCATAATGATGTCCCGCGACTGTGTTGATGGCTGGCCCGGTTAGCGCGCCGTTGACCACCGCCTGGATCTTCGATTCCGCTCCATTGCGCATGATCCGAAAGCCTGCGAGACAGCCTGCCGTAGAAACCCCGTTCGCATACAGGCCGCCCAGCAAACCATCGGAAGCCGCGCTGAACGTGACATCTCCATGCTGCAAAACAAAGGCCCCGCCCAGCTCAAGTTTCTCGGCAAAGCTGACGGTGGTCTGACCGTCCGCCCCGGTTCCGCCCGCGACTTGCAGCTTGCCCCCGGTCACCGAAACCACACGTTGAGGATCGGCCACCACCCATCGCGTAGGGTCCAACGTCGCATCCTTATATTCCTCTTCGACCAGTGTCCGGCTGCTGCGCGTGAACGGAGTCTGGGAGAGATAAAACCTCGCGCTGTAGCCGTCCCCAACGAAGTAGTCCTTCACGTAAGCCCCCGGCTCGGTGCGTCCTACCACGGTGATGTCGTTGATGAGCCCGTCTCCGGGCTCCAGCTTGAGCCCACTGGGCGAGAAATCGCCGGCAGTCTCATCCAGTTGGTGGATCGTCGTGCCTACGGGCGAGAAAGTCAGCGCGCCACCAGCAGCGCGATAGGCGCCACGGGCCTGCAAGGCCATCCGTGCGGCGTGTTCCGACCACTTCTTTTGTGGGTCACAGGAGTACCACGCCAGCACATCTACATCTTCCATCCCACTTGTGTCGAAGCCGCCGGGCAGCAGATCCTCGGCCAGGAGCCGGAGCGCGTCACCCGCGCTCCTAGCCACGAAAGGGGGGCGATCATGCAGCCGCTTGCGATCAAGGACTGCTTCATCGCTCCGTGCTACCAGATGGTAGCGGTAGATGGGCCCGCGTTCTCCCCAGCCCAGATATTCGAACGTGGGCGCCTGTGCCAGGTACCCGGTAAAAACATCCTGTCCGTTGGTGCGTCCTAGCGTCACCCTTGCCCCGTTCACCGGCACAACGAACCCGGGGTCATCCGCGACCAGGCTCAGTCTCAGCTCAAAGGGGTGGTTGAGTTTTCGAATTACTCGTGGGGGTTGCAAGTTATCAATCGCCGAAGAATAGTCGTGCGGGCCATGGCCGTCGAAGTTGTCAATCTTTAGGTTCATTTTTTGGATCGAGCAGAGATTCTCTGGAGTCGGGCTACACAGTCGATTCTGTTTGTTGTCACGTTTACAGGGCACACGGGCGTCCGCCGCCGAAATGCAAACGACAAGATGCAAGGAAAGAATTCGGATTTACGAGCGATGTATGAAAACTCAGGCGTGAAGCGACGAAAAGACTTCAGCCCTTGGCGAATCTGGTTCCCGGTTTCTCGTTGCGGCGCTGTTACAAGCAACTCATGCGTCGTGCTGAGGCCCCTGCATCTGCGGCTGTGCCCCTAGTACACCCCCGACATGCTCGCGGGGAAGTAGCTGCGATAGCACACCGCCGTTTGGCCATCATTTTCATCTGTATGGGGCATCGCCAAAAACGAAGCCCGCAGGGCCAGCGAAGCCAGTGGTTTTGCAATCTCCACCGCGTCTTCTCGCGGCGATTCACTCGGTTGGGGCGTTGTCGGGCTGAGTCGCGGATAATAAAAGCACACCCGGCCTCCGGACTCCTCCTCTGCCACGAACAGCGCCGACCACTCTTGGAAGAATGACCCGCCTTCACGGTCCACGAATGCGGCCACCTTCTGCACGCCCGCCCCCGCGGGCGGCGCCCCACCCAGCAGGGGCTGCGCCAGCAATAAGGACGTCGCCGTCTTTTCCGCCACTCGTCCCAAATTGAAGCTCACTCGTCGAATGTAATTTGGGTCGCGTTTCACATCCGCAGGATCGGTTACATAAGCCGCGGCGATTCCGGTGCCCACATATCCGGTCTGTTGCTGGTAATCGGCGTCTACCACCAAAAGGTTACCCACGGAAAATGCGTCCACCACGCCCTCTCCCACCACGAGCTCGCTGGCCGTGGATCCTGGCAACGCTGAGACCGGTGCCAGGGGTGTTCCGCCCGAGGGCTGCGCGTCTGCATTGGGATCAGACGCCAGCACATTCATGTGCTCTGACCCGCAGGCCAGCGCCATTTGCAGCTTGCCCCATTCCCGGAAATCAAATTCAACCCGGGCCTCGAGGCTTCCGCGAAATTGGGTTACCGGCGCCCCCCGCTTGCCGGCTCGCAAGGGGTCCGTGGGAGTTCCGCAGAAGCGTTGGAAGCGATCGACCCAGCCCAGGTCGAGCCAGGGCGCGGGCGGCGCATCCAGCAGGAAGGCGCCATGCTTGCCTGGATCGAAAACCGACGGTGCTCCCGTCCCGCGGTTCACCGGCGCAAAATACGCCCGCATTCTCCGCATGATCGGAACCATGGCGGCGCGTAGCGATGAAGTGCTCATTGCAAATTCCCCTCGGCAAAGAAGAACACCTGAAGACGCGCTTTGCGTTCCAGTCGCACCCTCTGACTTCCCCTGGTCAGGCCGGGAGGGCCCTCGCTTCCGGAAACCTCGCCCAGATCGAGAGCCGTCCAGAGAACGCTGGTCCCCAGGTCAATGCTGGGCGACTGGGTGAAGTCGCGCTTGGAAGTCCGCTGCGGCTGGCAAATGCTCATTAATTCCATGTCCAAAGCGGTGAGTGTCCGGCCCCGGTCCACGCCGCTTTCACAAGTTCCCAGCGTGTGGTAGGAAATCAGGCACTCCATTTGCATCAGGGCGCGGCTGCCGGCTTGCCGGTCCACCATGCGAACTGCGCCCCACTCCAGATAGAAAGCGTCCGTCAAGGGCTCGATCGGAATCACCAATTCGTTTTCAGCCACGATCACCGCCGGCCGAGTCGCGCCGCTCAGCGTCACCATACGGTTCGGGTTCAGCGCCGCCAACCGCTCCCGTAGCGCCATGTAGAAACTGTCTTTCGCAAATTGCATAGATCGGACCTCGGACTTCGGACGTCGGCCTTCTGCTTTTCGAGTTCTGAAGTGGTTGCGGGTGCCCTCCTGGCGTAGGAGGCTGACGGCTGATGGCTGACGACTGACGGCTTTGTTTCTTAATCCACGGCTGCCACGCGGTACAAATATGCCATTCCTGCGAAATACTCGGTGGCCACACCTTCAACATGAAACAGCTCGCCATCGAAAACGACTCCCAAGGCGGAATCGAAGAACGCCAATGCCGATGCCACATTTCGCGAACTCAGCTCTTCCGAAATGGCCGTGGCTGGCAGTAGAAACTCCAAACGTCGTCGCGGACCTGCACTGGCGGTGGCAAGGTTCCGCACTACGACCGGAGTGAGCCTCACTTCCTCGACTCCCGGATCCACCAACCCCAGCTGCGCGCTGGGATCGTTTGGCATCCCCATTTGTGGAATCAGTAGTGTGACCTCGGCGCCGCCCAACGAGCGCAACATCGCATCCGCCGCGCGCACCACCGCCATGCCGCAGACTCCAGCACGAATTCCGGTTTCCTCCATGGCTAACCCACTTTCTGCGCCACATACGGCGCCAACAGCGAGCGCACCGTCTGGTCCACCAGGCTGTCGGAGAAGTAATCCAGGTGCATGCGGTCCAGGTTCCCGGCACGTACGTTCAGCGCCGGCGTGGCTTGCGCGTTGCGCACGACCTGCGCGCACGCAACCTTCACCGCATTGGGAAGCGGGTCCAGCCCGGCTGTGTACACTACCTCCAGTTCGCTGAACCCGAGACCCACCGCATTCACCGGCAACGTCAATTCACCCGTCTCGGCATAGACGTCAATGCCGGCGGCATCAATCGTGGTCCATGTGCCCGGCAATCCGAACTGCAAGGCGACGTCGGAACTCAAGTCGTCAAAAGGCCACTCCCCCCGGCGCGGGATGGCGAAACGTCCTCTGGCGGAGACGATCGGTGTTACCGCCGGCGCCACCGCGACCAGGGGAACGTAGCTCACGCGCACCGTGTTGCGGCCGGGAGCGATGCGCAGCCGTTCCTGGTACTGCGCCACGGCCAGCGTGGTCCGTCGGCAATGCGCGTCAACGACGGTCGAAGCCGCCGTCACCCAGGCCGCTAGCGTGGTGGCTTCCAGCCCGTAGGCTGCGTATTCCGAAGGA
The DNA here is from genome assembly GCA_020073645.1 of Terriglobia bacterium. GTDB lineage: Bacteria > Acidobacteriota > Terriglobia > Terriglobales > Acidobacteriaceae > JAIQET01. The sequence goes on from JAIQET010000049.1 coordinate 12,977, forward strand.
GAGAGATAGTTCATGTTTAGCCCCCAGTGGTCAGTGCCAGTTGTCAGGTTGCTGCCCATGGCGACGCGAACCCGCCGCCACTGGCTACTGACAACTGGCCACTGCCTCTTACCGGTTCACTTTCACTTCGTAGTGCGCGTAGGATGCGCCCTTCACCACTATGCCGCCGAACTTCACCACCACCATCTGCGACGCCAGCGAGCCCGTCATGCCCAACTGAAAAGCCCGCGGATTGGCATCCGTCAGCCAGTGGTACTCGATCAGGTCTTCGCTGACGATGTAGCAGGGCAGTACGGCGGTCCCGCTTCCCGGCGTCCCCGTGTAGCTCAGCGCCCACTCCGGGATGAGCGGCAGTTCTCCGGCTTGCGTGGACAGCGTCTTCACCCGCACCCCCGCAGCAACCTCGGTGGTAGAGAGCACGGTGTTGAACGCGGACTTCAGTTCGCGGTCGATCAGGTCCAGTAGAACCGGGTTGGCATAGATCGCCGTCGGCCGCACTTCGTAGGAAGAACTTGCGACCATCTGGGCAATGAGTCCCTTCAGTTCATCCACAATGCTGTCGGTGGTGTGGATGGTATAGCTGTTTCCACCCGCCGCGATCTGGCCGATTGCCCCGAAATACTGCGTCGTCGTCGGAGCGCTCAGCGAAGTGTCGTTGCCGTTCCACAGGGCAACGTCGTGCGTCCGCATCAGGCCTTCCACCGCATCGGCAAGGTCCTTGGCTTGCAGAAATGCAAACTGGCTCTGCTGCGCGCCCACTTCGATATCGAACAGGTTGTAGTTGATTTCCGACACTAGGGCCTTGAGCGGAACGCTGCGTTCCACCCGGGTCGGGTTGGCCACCGTGGCCACGATGTTCCGCGGGTCGACAAAGGCAGTCGCAGCCGGTTGCGCGGGGATTGCCGTCTGCTCAAAGAACCGCGAAGGATGTCCCGTGGCCGGTACCTGGCGAATCCTCTGTCCGAAGATGCCGCGCCGGCGCACGATGTCGGTGATTTCGTTCTGATATCGGTTAACCTCCACCGCGCCTGGCCCCAGAAAATCTGCCGCCGCATGCAGGTCGATGAATTGTGCTTTCATGTTTTCTCCTGAAGAAAGATTTGCTTGCCTGAATGTTGGTCAAACCCTGTCTGTGCACGAAAGAAAAGGGCACGACTAAGTCGTGCCCTGTCCGTCCAAACCTGAACCCGCCGAACTGAGAACCGGGAACTGGTTTTCTACTCGATCATCCCGGCTCGCGCCATCTCCGCTTTCACGGCGATACGCTGCTCCACTGTCAGCGCCTGCAAAGTCTTGTCCAGCGCCGCCGGGTCGAGCTTGTCCCCAATTTCGTTGCTGGTCTTGCTCAAGAGAGCACTAACCAGCGGCGACAGTGTCTTCCGTGCCATACGCGTCGCCTGAGCCTTGAGCTCTTCGTTGATCTTCTCCAGCTCTGCGACACGCTCCTGCAGCTTGCGCCCCTCTGAAGGGTCGGCATTGGTTTCGCTGCCGTCGGTCAATCGGTCTTCCACCGCGGCCACGATGCGCTCCACCTTTGCGTTGAGCGCCTCCTGCTGCGCGTCGAGTTTCTCCAGGACACGGTCCAGCGTTTCTGCCGCATTCGCCAGCCGTTCCGCAGTCGCCATCACCTGCTGCATCATCTCTTCGTTCATGCTTTCTCCTCTGTCGCTGTTTTCTGGGTACCGGGTACTAGGTACTCGGTACTAGGTACTTTCCATCTCGATCCACGTATCGCGATAAGCCGCCTTGTCACGCCGCAAGATCGCCGCTCCCGTAAAGGTCACCTGCGTGAGCGTCCACACGCGGGCCCGCACATCCGCCACCCGAGCGTCCGCGATCTCATACGACATCCCGAGGACCCGCCCGCTCGTGTGCTGCCGTCCGCGCTGCCCTCTCGCAATCTCCTGGACAATCTCCGGAAAATCTTTGGCAAACAGATATCCGCTTAGCTCCAGGTTCTTGCCGACGATTTCTGCCCGCGTAATGATCCCAACCTTGCGTCGCGTGTCGTGCCGGTCGAGCGATGGAGCATAGTCCAGGGCCATCCCAAGCAGGGAGGCCAGTGCCGTTTCCGCCGCCGCCCGCGTCAACACCACGCGATGCCCTCGGGCCCCAGCCGGCGGCTTGTCGGACGCCACATCCACCAGGGTCAGCACGCCGCGAAAGGGTTCTCGATTGGGATGCCCCGCCACCTCCGGCATCTCAATCGCCATCGATTCCAGTTCAATGCTTTGCACAATGCACTCCCAGAAACCGCAGTCTGAAAAATCGGCAATCGGCAATTGGCAATCGACAATCAACCATCAGTTCCCAATCGCCGGCAGTCCCCGCATCCTCCGCACCTCGTTCACCGTCAGCACGCCATTGCGCAGAAGAATCTCCTGGATCTGCGCTTCTTCCATCTCATTGCTGGCATCCACGTCGGTGAAAACGAACTCCAGGTCGCGCCATCCTAGCTTCTTGCTGATGGCGTCGCGCGTCAGATGTTCGGCAAACAGCCTCGCCGTGGGCACAATTGCCTGCCGGAACGACTGATCGTTCATCTCCGTCGCGGTGGAGCGGTTCACATCCCGCTCCACCCCGAGGAACTGCGGTGGGAGGTCGAACGCATCCGCAATCACCCGCAGTAAGAATTCCTGCCATTGCAGCCGCAGGTCGGCATCGGTGCCGCCGCCGAAGCGCAGCACTTCCGGCTTGTTCTCGACCGAAAGAATGGGCACCCGCCCCGTGCCCTCGATCTCGTCCTGCCACCACCGGATCACCCGCTCGTGATGTTCGGGACTCAGGTCTTTCAGCCACAGCGCGTATTCCACCACCGAGTTCGAAGCCAGCCGCGACGCGTACCGGTGTGCGCTCAAGAAAGAATTGATGGTTTCGAACGCGACTTCCAGCCGTCCCAGCCCAAACGGAGTGTGGGTCCGTGGGTTCAGCCGGATGTAAATCAGCTCGTCGTCGTTCAAGACGATGTTGGCCTCCGGCCCGAACCGTCCGGTCGCCTGCACGTAGCGCGGGGAACTGGGCAGCCCATCCCAGTCCGTCCTCATGCGGATCGTTGCCCCGTCCACCGGCCACAGCGCCAGCGGATGCTGCGGGTTGCCCGTGCCGTGCACCTCCAGGGCGCCGAACCCGCCGACAATCACGTCCTCGAGAACCTGCTCCGTCATGGAGCGGAACGAATCATCGGGATTCGGCGCATCAAAGTTGTCGGTCAGGATCTGCACCCGCAAGGCGCCATCGGGAATTTCCTCCAGCGCCCGCCCGCGCCTCGACTGCACCCGCCAGTGCATCCCGGCGATCCGGTCTTTGATCGTGTTGATCGCCTTCCGTGCCACCGGAGTTTCCGCGAACCGCCGCAGGTTCGACGGAGTGGGCTTGGGCATGGCATCTGCCCTGGGCCCGTAAGTGTTAAAGATGGACGGCAGTGCCACCGTCCGCCGCTTGTCCTCTGCCTTCGCGGAGTCCACCGACACTCCCGCCATCCGGCGCATCGCGCCGCGCAACTTCTCTGTGATGTTCATGATTGTTCTTGAAGAAACTCTGGTGTTATTCTCTGGCTCGTATCAAGGCGAAAAGCCTACCCCGCGACGACGGGGCTTACCCGGGTTAAAGGATCCGTGCGGCCTTAAGCAGACAAAACACTCCGCCGATGATCATCGCAATCTCAGCAACGAACGACCGCAAACTCCAAAAGCTCGCGATTCGAAATGTCTTCTTTAGCCGGAGTCTAAGAAAGAAAAGGCCAAGCCCGACCCAGAGCAATCCTAGGGCAAGGTTTTGGGTAGTAGGCCCTAGATTCGACCACCAGTTTGACTTCCCACTTGTCCAAAGAACGTCTCCAGTCCAGACATTAGTCCAAGCCAGGTCGCTACCAGTATCGCTGCCAAGACCATCGGAAGCGCCGAATCCTTGAGCCAGCTCCGAAGATGAAGATGGTAGAACCTCCTACATTTAGCTATCCGGGTTTCGGGAGCCCCTCTCATACCCGCAGCTCCACCCTCGCCCGCTCCGCAATCCCCGGCATTTCCGCCACCGCCGCCACCGCAATCCGGCTTTTCTCCAGTGTGGTCAGTGCAAACAGAATCGCTTCATCCGACCGGTCCAGATTATCCTCCACCACCGCCGTCAACGAAGCCGAAGCCTTCTCCTCCCGCGCAATCCCCGCCGCAATTTGCGGATAGCTGAACGCCAGCACCTTGGCCGCGTCCACGTCGCCGGCCAGCGACACGGCGTGAAACATCTTGATCTCCCCGTTCGGCCGGTAGCCGCAGTCAATCTTCAGCGGATCACCTTTATATGTGTACTGGGCCGCGGCAATGTCATGTCGCATCAGCGCCCAAACCCCGGCCTGCTCGAACGCATCCCGCATCCGTCGCAGGATCCGCGCCCGCCCACTCGCCTCGCGTTTGCCCGCCTGCCGCGCCTCCAGGTAGAGCGACGCCAACGTTTCGATCTCGAGCGCCGGCTCCTCGGCCAGCACTCCTTTCATCGGCGAAAGCTGAATTGCATTGGAAAACGAATCCTGCAGCTTGCGCAGCAATGCCTCGCGGTCCTTCACATCCGCCAGCGACCCGCGAATCTCCCGCTCCAGCGCCTCCAGCATCTCCAGGTCCGCCCCCGGATCCAACCGCTGCACTCGCCGCCAATCGCGCGCAAAGCGTGCATCCACAAACCCCGTGCCATCCGCCGCCGGCTCCACCATCACCACGCCGATGTTCACAAACTCGTCCTTGACCGCGTCCGGCACATACCGCAGCAGGAAGAATTCGAGGTTTCGTTTCTCAGCCATTCTTAACTCAGTGTCATCCCGAGCGGAGTAGAGGGTTCGCGCAGCGAACCCTCTGCGGAGTCGAGGGACCTTGTGTTTCCTCTGTGTCTTGTGTAGCTATGCATCTTCGTTCCACCCTGGAAACGGTCTCCTCGGTGACATCCGGAACGCCTGGATCAAACCTCGCACGAGGTTTCGCCGCTCGATCAGCTTGCGCACCAGGTTCTCCAATTCATCCCATTCCCCTCCGTACCATTCTGGAGGGATTTCCCCCGCCGCTGCCCAGATCAAATCCTCATTCATCTTTTCTATCCGCGACAGCCACGGCTCAAACGACTCCCACCCTCGCACACCGGCATACACTTCATTTCGCGCATACACCCCGCGCAGCGGATAATCTGGAAACGTCCACTCCCCTGCATTGAAGCAGTAGCCCTGGTCGATAAATGAAACCGTGTACTTTCGTTCCCGCATTTTCCGCCAGAAGGTTGCTTGCCGGCCGTTGGCGTTGCCGGTCCACTTGTCCACCGTCAGGATGCCGGCGAACGTCTCCAGGTTTCGCACCTTGTCCAGCATGTCCACCGGAAGGTAGTCGAACACCTGGCCTTCCAGCGGGCTGACCACGTACCGCGATCCGAATTGTAGCCCCGCCTGGCAGGGAATCGTGCTGCTCCCCAACTGGATATTCAGCTCGGGAGTGTGCTGCACCAGCCAATCCCCGACCTCGATCACTTCCGTTGCCGGGACCGGTAACTCCGCTCTTTCCGCCAGCCGCGTCGCCAGCAACTCATTCGCTAGGACTCGCAGATGCTGCGGATTGTTGCGGAACTTCACCACGTAAAAGTTTCCGTCGGCGCAGCGCATCAAATGTCCCTGCGCCCCACCCCGCATCCGCCGCACGTGTTGGACCGCAACTACCGACAATCCGGTTCCTTCGATCCTGACCGCTCATCGTACCCGCGCCACTGAGGGCCGTCTGTGACGCCTGAACCTCCGTCCGCCCTTCCCAAAGCCAGCCATCATGGCCGCTCAAGAACGACATGCCAAGCTGCTTAACTCGAGTGTCGTGTCCCGCCAGAACTCGCCTGCCTCAGACCGCCGTGCCGCCAGCGCAATGGCCATTGCCATCACGCAGTCATCGTGCGCCCCGGTGGAGGCCGAGGAACTCCCGTCCGCATGGCGCACAAAGGTGCGACATTCGTTCAGCAGGCGGGGACTGCGAAACAACGTCGGTTCCGTGGCCAGCACGGCCGCCAGGTTTTCTATCATCGCCGGACGGCTCACCGCCGAGGTCAGCCATCCGTCCTGATGACGCTCGCGATATACGTTTGGACATCCTTCCGTACGCAGATACACCAGGACCGCGTGCCCGTGGTTATTCCGTTCCACCACCATGAGTGCGTTGTTGTATCGTTTCCCAAGCGCCACTAACTTCGTGGCCAGTTCCCGCGGCGGAAAATGTCCATGCAGCTCGGCACACTGCATTCCCGTCCTGCGCTCAATCACCTCGGCGCACGAATAATCGCCGTCTGCCCCGCCGCCCGCCGGATCCACGCCGATGATGTATTCTCTGGCTGGTTGCGGAGGCAGCCAGATCATCAACCGCCGGTTGTCGCTCATTTCCAGAGGTTCGCTGCTCGCATCCAGCACGCGGTCGATCGCATCCAGGTCAAACACGCATTCTCCCGAAGCTCGGAAGCAGGAGATCGGATCTTCCGCATACTCTTGTGCGGCCAGCCCCCGCAGTTGCGCTCGGTTAACGCGCCGCCACGCAATCTGCTCACCCGTGAGCCCGATGCGCTCCACCAATTCCTGCTCCTCCGGAGTCAGCGGATACAGAGCGATCCGGTCTGTGTCCACCGCATAGTGATCGTCATACCACCAGGGGAAAAAGTGCCGCGTGTATCCCGTCTCCTCTGCCTTCTGCCATTCTTCGTAGAACGCGCCCCCCGCCCCGTTTGGTGTGGATTCCAGTACGATTTCACCTTGCTCCGGCACCGCCGCGCGCAACGAGGTCAACGCTTCGATCCCGGCGCGGGGCCAGCGGGCGACCTCCGAACAATGCAAATTGTGGATGGTCAGCCCGCGCCCAGCATTCAGGTCCGCCGCCGATGCCACCCGGTATTCACTGTCCAGCCGCGGAAAAACCATCTGGCGGACATTGTCCCGTGCGGTCACCAGCGCACCCTCGCGCGTCTCTTCGGGCAGGTTCTCCCAGAAGCGATGCACAATCTTGAAAATTTCCTCAGCTGATTCCTGGTTATGCGCGACTTGGACCGTCATCGATCCCGGCTGCGCAATCGTCTGAATGAAGAATCGCGCGGCAACGTACGTCGTGATCCCCAGTTGCCGGGCCTTCAGGACGATATTCCGCTTCGTGCACCTCCGCGAGTACTCCTGTTGCGCCCGGTTCGGATGCAGCAAGATGAGCCCGAGGTCCTTGCTCCGCACCATCAGCAGACCCTGAATCAAAGTGTCTCGAAGTGCCGCCGGTACCTCGAGCCCGTTGTTTCCAGCTCGTTGACCTGGCAACCTTATTCGTGCATCCAGAAGCGGACCAAGATACCGAAGCAGACCAAGGTCATGAATCACGAACGACCTTCCCTTAGTCACTGCCTACCCCAACTTCTGTGGACTCCACTGACTTTCTCCTGCCTCCACAAATGTCCTGTTAAACCGGCACCTCTCCTCACCTACCTCCAAGTGCATCCCGGTCGTGAGACTTAGTTTCGAGTTGTCAAAGTCATACTTGCACCGCCATTAGGCCACGCTTCGTGGTCGTGGTAGGTGTTCGCTCAAGGGTTTCCCCAATCCGTATTCGGATCCAACAAGTAGGCCGGCCAGGCATCTGGTAAGGCCGGAGCCGCCAGGGTATTGGTCAACCGGCCAGCATCCCCAGGCTCAAAGGGGACAAATCCAGCGGGCACGACAGCGGGCACATAGTCATCCGCCGCATTCATGCGGAATTGAGGGTCTGCTGAAATAGAGCCGTAATCCTCGCCCGTGGACGCATCCCCGGCGTTGGTGCGCGTGTTCACGTTCCAGGTGGACGTGTTCATGTCCGCCGCGCCGCTCCACAAATTGAAGTTGCCGGGGTACGGCTGGCAGGCGGAAGTCTTGCATGTCATAAAGACGCTGGCCAGACTGTTCCCGCTGGCCCGGTTCCACCACAGGTTGTGGTCAAAGGCGAAATAACCCATCGCATTCCCGTTGGGATACCACCCTCCGCGATGCGCCATGAAGGACTCATGGCCCAGGTCCACGGAAATGACGTTTTTCCTGAACACGACGGCGTAAGGATTGTCACCATCCCGCCGGATGACCGCTGGATCATTGTTGGCGTTGTTGGAAGTGGCCGATCCGCAGTCCACCAGCACGTTGTTCTCGAAGACGTTGTTCTGCGGGTAGATGTCATGGTCCCGTTCCGACGGATTCAGGTTGAAGCATGCGCCCGTAGCGCGCGCCAGCAGGTTGAATTTGGCCACCACGTTGGTGCTGCCCTGGTCCATGTAAATCAGGTCGCCGCCGTACCCGTGCAGGTCATGCCAACCCGCGATCGCGTCGGTAAACTTGTTGTGCAGTGCGGTGTTGCCGCTGGTGTTGCCGGCCGCAAAGTATGCGCCGCCCACCACGTCCTGCATCACGCCACGCCCGGACTGGTAGCCCCAGTTGTAGGAAATTTCATTATCGTGTGCCAGGCAGCGCGGCGCCGCGTTGGTCGTCGCGCACTTCAGACTGCCGTCCTGATTCTCATACCCATAGTTGAAGCCGATGCTGAAGGCTATGTCGTACGTGTGGTGGACTTCGTTATGAGTTACCAGGTTGTGATGCGAGTTCCCAATCCACGTACCGCCAGCGGCCACCGTAGGCTGAATCTGTCCGGTGTAGGCCATGAGGTTGTCCTGCACCGCATTGTGCTGGGTGACGCTGTTCTCGGTGTCGGCCACCGTGCAGGCGGCCACCTGCTGGTGATTCCCCGCACACGGCCAGCGCCCGATGCGGATGGGGTCAGCACCGATGTCATAGAACCGGCTGCGCACCACCGAGTTCCCACAAGAACCGTCGCCCGTGCACACGCCCGCGCTGAAGGTGCTCGATCCGGTTCCGTCGCCAATGAATTCCACTGCCCAGCCCTGGATATTGCGCGCTGTGACTCCATCCAACACCACGTTCGTGGTGTTCACGAACGACAACGCAGCGGGAACATTGGGCATCCCCTGCTGGTCTCCAAGACCAGCGGCGGGAATCGTCCAGTTATCATGTGCGAACGTTAGTCCCTTGAAGGTGACATCATGCAACCCGGTGGCCACCAACAGCGTTGGTTGTTGCGGGATTACGATTCCATTCGCGGCGTTGGTTGGGTCTTCGCCCGGTGCCGCGCAGTAGTTCAGCGTGCGGTTCGTGGTGCTAATGTCCGGTGTGCTGCGATCGAGGTACCACTGGCCGGGGCCGAGGTTTTCATAGACGTTCTCAATGAACAACCGATGGTCCTTGAGGAAGCCACTATTCTGCGCGTCGCTGTAGGTCCGTCCGGTCAGCGTGACCAGAGTGCCGGAGATCGACTGCACCCGCATCGTGCTCTTGGTCCACTGCTCGAAGTCATCGACGATGATGTCTCCTTTCCCCAGTCCGTGCCAGGAAGCGTTCGCATCCCCCGCAGAGTACAGGTTGAACCGGTCAAAGCAGGTGTAGTTTCCCGCCGCGCACCCATTGATGCCGCTGGTCAGCAGGGTGCAGGCGGCGCTTTGGAAAGTCGCAAAGCAAGACCCGGCCTGCGTCAGATAATCGTTGGAACTCCGCGGACGATAACGCCGCTCCCCGTTGTAGAACAGCGATTCCATGTCAGAGTAGGTCGCAGTCGTATAGGAAGCGGTGTACTTGGTACCAGTCCTGCAACTGCCGGACTGTGTCCAACTGGCCGCGGGGATGAGAACGCCACCGCTGATGACCGGGGTTTCACCAGTGTAGTTCTGGTAGATGATTGGTGTGGTCACGCTCCCGCTATCTCCGCTGTCCAACACCCAGCCCGATGTCAAGTAGTAGGTTCCGCCCCGAAGAGTAACCACATGTTTGCCGTCCGGCATTCCGCGGATCACCGAGCTGCCGTGCTGTGGACTTAAGCAAGGCTGTGCCAGTGTGCAGGGGTTACTGTCGCTGCCACCTTGGGATGCTGGAGCGAGGTAAACGTCGCTGCCCGTACTGCTCCCGCTCGACGTGGCTGTGCCGGTGCTCGTCCACGTCCCCGTGTAGACAGACTGCCCCCACGCGGCCGCCGCCGCCAAAATCACCACCAGGACTGATTTCATAGATGAAGAGAAACTGCTGAGAAGACTCCGTGTGCCAGAACTGAGAACCGAGAACAGAGAACAGAGAACAGAGAACTACTTCTCGACTATTCACCACGAGTGACTGGGTACGGGGTACTGCCTTACCTCAATGCACCACCACGAGATACGCCGCTAGGGGAGGGTAAGCGTATGCCCCCATCTCCCATCCCGCCCCCATCCACGTTTGGTCCACTCCCAGGAGATCGAACTTATAGGTCACACCCAAATCCGCTCCCGCGTTCACCACCGGCGAAGCTGCCGTCGGACGATAGTCCACATCTGCCCCCGTCGCTGCCGACACGTAATTCGTTGTGCTCCCAACCCGCGATTGCGAATAGATCCAGTCCACCAGCGCCGTGTTGGTCATGACCGTCGCTCCATTCGCCGTCAATGCATCCAGCAGGGATCCGACTTCCGTCGTGGTCAACTCGTTGTTGTGATAAAACAGCCCATACGGCACGCCCCAGACCGCGCTCTTGAACACCAGCGCCCGTATCTTGTCCGTGATCTCCGCTTGCGTCAGGCTGTGCAGCCCCGAAATCCCCAAACTGGTCACATTCTGGATGTTCACGCCTAGCGCGGAAACTTCCTTCACCCCAGGGCCCATGCTCAGCCCGCCGCGCGCCCCTTCGAATCCTGCTGCCGCCGCCCAACTCTGCGTCTGCGTATCCTCCATCCCGCTCGGATACACGTAAACCTTCACATTTCCCAGTCCCGTCACGTTCGCTTGCAGCCAGTTCTTTGAGCTTGCCATCTCGTCAGGAACCAGCCGCTCCTTTTGCAGTTGGGTCGTGTATGCTGCCGCCTTGATCGCTTGGCCGGTTACATCCGCCAGGGCGCTTGAATGCACCGCACCCTGGCAATTCGCGTCTTGTGTGGCCGTGTAGACCAGTCGGCCATTGATCGTGGCCACCAGCTTCGAGATGCTGTCATACGCCGAATTCGTCAGGTCCAGGTCCAGATTTTCTCCCCCCGGCCCGCCGGTGACCGTCGTCGTCAGCCGGTTTCCCGAGATGGTCGCCGTCGCTGCCGTTCCCGTCCCGGTGTACTGCAGGGTGAACGCATTTGCGTTGGTGAAGTACTGATGAGACCAGGAGTGTGAGTTGATATCGTGTCCCGCATTGAACCAGCCCTGGATGTTGGTCTTGATGCCAGACGCATATCCCGTCACCACCGCGATGCTCAGCTTCAGCCCGCGCGCATCAAACAGTGGCAGCATGCTGTCCACATAGGCCTCTTCACCCGACACTAGGCCCGGATCGTCAATCGTCACCGTGATCCGAGCTGCGTATCGCTGAAACCTGCTCACCGCCGGCCACGCAAACCCGGTCAGGTTGTTCCCCCCGTCGGCTCCACCGCTCGCATCCGTTGACAGCAGAATCCCCACGCCATTCGCGTAGAAATGGCAGTACGAATAAGTCGCTCCGCCCGTGTTGTCCTCGAGACCCTTATTGCGATTGGCATAGGCGCGGCAATTCTTCACTCGGATTCCGCTTGCCCCGCCATCAAACCGCAGGCCGTTGTAATTCCGATGCGCATCCACGTCATAGAAGTTGATGTCCGTCGGGCTCGGGCTGGCATTCACATAAAATCCATGCGGCAGGGCCCCGGCGGGAATGATTCCATCGGCGTACACGTTCGCAAGGTTCAAATGGTCCGATGCCCCCGCGATTCGCACCCCATAAGCGTCGTAATACGTCAGCTTGAAATGCTGAATGTTCACCCAGGACTTGCCCGACAGGTAGATGAGTTGTCCGTTGGTCATCAGCATTGCGGCTACACTTCCGTAGTAGGTAGCCGGATTTCCCACGGAGAAAATGTAGAGCGTGTTGGACATGAAGAAAAAGTCATAGGGTGCTGCGCACTCCGTCTTCGATGTCGTATGCTTCAGGCCCCAGACGCTGCCCTTGAACAGCACGTAGTTCATGCCGGTTGCGGTGACGGTCGCCTTCCAGACGTTTCCTGAGTCCAATGTCCAGCTGGCAGACGGCAAGTCGAGCGCGCCCGTGATCGTCGGAGCCTCACCCGTTCCATAAGCGTCGAACCCGATAGGATTTCCCGACGCTCCACTCGAAGGTGGCGCCAGGCTCTCCCGCCAGACTTCACCTCGCTTGAACAGGATCTGGTCCCCTGGCGCAAAGGATGACCCATTCACCTTGGCGATCGTCTTCCACGCTGTCGCCGTGCTTTGACCGTCCCTCGAGTCATCGCCGCCGGTCGCGTCGACGTAATAGGTGGCTGCGCTCGCCATGCTTGCCAGGACACACACCAGCGCCCCCGCCAATATCCGCGGTATCTTCATCCCCTGTTACCTCGGTTGTTGTGATTACTGCTTCGAAGAGGAAAACTGCGCTGTCGAAAGTGACAAATTCGACAATCAACAATCACAAATCAACAATGTCCTTCAGTCCACTGTGTACTTCACCACCACATTCATGCGATGCAGTCCAGCTCCGGTCGAAACGGTGACGTGATTGATCTTTTGTCCTGCGGCGATCACATCTTTGCCGCTCGTAAAGCTGGTCGAAGTGGCCCCGCTCGTCGAGCAGGCCAGGTCTGAACTCAAGACATTCGCCCCCGACGTCTGCAGGTTGATCGTTGCGCTGCCCGCGTCAATCTCGCAGTACACCTCAAGAATATGAAATGCCGCTGCCCGGTTCACATAGACCGATGGCACCTGCAGCGACATCGTGAGCGGGTTGTTCGGATCAAAGAATGTGTAGGTAAACTCTTGCGGCAGCTTCTTGGCCACTTCGGTGACCGGCCCTGCATTCTCTGAGACGGACAGCTTGCCGTTGGGACCAAATCCCAGTTTGGAGGCACTGGCGCCGGCCGCCGTCATCGTCCCGTACGCACCTTCCACGCTCCAGGGTCCCGCCCCTGTGGATTGAAAAGAACTCGCCACAACCTTGCCGCTCACCGTCAGGTCGCCTGCAAATGTCTGCGGCCCGGCTCCGGTCACAGCGAGGTTCCCATTGATCTTCACATCGGTCTTGAACTCTTTGAGAGAGCCCGTCAGACGCTCTTTCCAGTTCGTCCCATCCCCGGTGTTTCCAATGTAATTCGTGAGCGATGCCGGCGCTCCGAAACTGATGCCAACGTCGCGGCGGTCACCGTAGGCGTTCACCGTGTCGTAGCCGATGTACGCATCGTTCGCGTCGTTGGCCGGGCGGTTATTGGCCGTCGCGATGGTCTTCTGGAAGTTCGAATCAGAGAGCGTGATGATGTGCCCCGGCCCCGTCCCCAGTGTCGTAAAGTTCAGCCTGCCCTTCAGGCTTGTCTTCTGGCCCGCATCCGCGTTCGGCTTTACCGCCAGGAGCATCCCGCCCTGCTCGTAAAACGCCGACGGCGGGTAGGAAGAACCAACACAGCTAATCCACGCGGGCGTCCATGAGCCGATGGAGGCACAATTGTGGGCCGCCACTGCTTGCGCTTGCATCCCCTGCACTGCCACGATGCCGCTGCCGGCCGTGTCCACGATTGCAGTCGCTGCGTTAATCGCGTTATTCGAGTCCTGGTCAGAACTCAGAATCAGGTTTCCGGGCCAGAAATCCAACAACGGAAAATAGGAAGGCGTAGCCACGGTGTACGACTGCAGCGCCGCTTGCGTATCAGTGAAGGTGCAAACTCCATTCGTGCAGGCAGAAACGCGCGAAACACTGGTCGCTACGGCATAGTTGCCGGTACCATATGGCGCCTGCTCTCGCGTGCTGCCGTCGGTTCCGGGAACCCGCAACAGGTCGAACGTGCTGGCCCCGGCTATGTCCGGCGTGTTTACCGTGATACTTCCGGATCCGTTCGTCAGAGCCTTGCCCACATACAACGGGTTCGACGCACCGTAAGTGGAGTGGCGGGCAACGACGTAGTAGCGATAATCTGTGCTCCCTGTATTCGTAAACTGGGGTATGGCTCCGGTGGGAGATTCCCCTCCGGTGACTTTGACCCAGTTGCCTTGCGCAATTACGCCCGCCTCTCCAATGTTACCCGCAGGGTTTGTGCACGTGCCAATCTCTTCGTAGATGTTGGTGAGTTCAAATCCGCCATAGCCCCCACGACGGACTCCGCCGCGAACTCCGTACTGCGCGTAACCCTGGATCACGCTATCGGAAATCCTTACAGTGTTTCCGCTCTGCCAATTAATGCCATTGCCCTTGCACTGCAAAGAAATGTTCAGGTTCTTCAGCCAGCCCACTGCATCGCCGTTCGCTCCAAACGGCCCCGGCGCATAGACTACCGGGTTACACACGGTCGCATCGCAACGCAGGCCAGCACCCGAGACATTGGCGCCTAGCGTGGTGTCCAGCCCGTCCAGCAGGAACGCCTCGTCTCCGTCCACCTGCACGTAACTGCTGAAGTAAGCACCCGTCGCCGCCACTCGCGTAGCCACGTTGAACAGACGAGTCTTCTGCCCGTTGTCCTCGATGAAAGGCTTTGATCCTCCCACTGCCATCGCTCGCCCCCGCGGGTTGATGAGGGTGATATTGATGAAGGAGGTGGCGTTGGTCGGGTCGCCCACGAACAGGCAGGTGTCCGCCATGTAACACTCAATCACCGAGCCCGAGAAGTCTATCGTCTGGTTGGAACTGCGGATGGAAACTCGGGCGTAGGCTTTGACGTCTCCCGGAGGAGCAATCACCATGCCACCTTGCCACGCTGTCGCCCCGTTGGGTAGGACCCGTGCCGCGATCGACGCTTCCTGCAATCCCCCGGACGCCGAGCCCATCGTGTATCCCGCCGGATGAGCATTCGCGGTGGTGAATTGCAGCGTTCCCGGTTGTCCATCCCCGTTGCAGGTCCCGCCGGTGACCTTTGCTGCTTCCCCGGTGCCGGTGCCCGCAACGTACACGTAGTATTCCGCTTCTGACCCCTTCACCCCGGCAGCACACGCGGACAAGCTCACCGTTTTTGTCCCCGGTGTGCTCAAATCGGTTGTCGGCGATTGCAACCAGCTAAAGTCTGTGGCGTACTTTACCGCTTGCATCCCCGTCGTCACGCCCCCGCCCGCTTTCGGCTTGTACTTCCCGCTTGAGGCCTCGTAGGTGATTACCTGGTTGTCACTCGGAGGCGCCGTATCCACCGCGATGTTCTGGATCGACGTTGCATTACTGCTGTTGCCGCCCGCCTTGGGCTTGTACTTCCCGCTCGCCGCCTCGTAGGTGATGACCTGGCCATCGCTCGGCGGAACCGGGTCTATCGGAACACTTTGCAGCGAGATCGCGTTTGTACTCGTTCCACAGGCGCCCCAGCTGGAATCGCCTTTCAAGCAAGTCGTCCCGTCCGCACTGCCGCTTCCCAGTTGCCCTGTCGGAACCACGCCGCCCACCAGTCCGGCCCGCGCGGCCAGCCCGGTGTCCACGTAATGCCGGGTTGACGCGTGGTTAGGTGCGGTGGGATCCCCACTCAGCATCAGTGGGCCCGTCATGGTATCTCCCGCTTTGCTCACGTACGACCCTGCACCCACGTTGCCCACCATCGTGTCCACGTATGCCTTGTTCACAGCGTCGGTTGCCGACACCGGCGTGGGTACACTGGGAGGCGCGGAAAACTGCTTGGCTCCCGCGATCGTTTCGGCGCCGCTTACGTGCACTACCGATGCGTCGCTCGCCTTGGCGGCCACAGCCGCATCCACGTACTGCCGTGTGGCCATTTGCGATGCCGAACTCGTCGCACCCGGCGTCGTCCGCACCGCGGCAATGGTCGTGGGCGAACTCGTCGGCACCACCCAGTATTCGGTTTTGGCTGTTCCATCATCAAGTTGAAAGACCACGGTGTAGAACGTTCCTGCCGGACTCGCCCCAATGTTGGGAACCAGGTCCACCGACAGCGCACCCTGCGGTCCCAGGGCCACGCTTTTCGTCCCTGCTGCGACTGCTGAGCCATCTACGGTGCTGAACGTCGGCCATGAAATCAGCAGAGTGCCTGCTGCCGGGGTTCCGTCCGCGCGATAAACGACATCTTGGATCCTCGTGGTCGCCGGTGTCGCTGCGTGCGATACCGCCACCGTCGACCACACTATCAGCAGCAAGTAGAAAAGCCGCCCTGTCGGGCGGCGCGCATCCCACATAAATCCCTCCGTACCCCTGCCCTCCGCGAATCCAAGACCACAGACTGGGAACCGAGAACCAAGAACTGACAACCGGCTTTAGACCTTGAAACCTTGAAACCTTGAAACCTTCTCTTACTTTCCCGCTTGCACCTGCTGCTCCAAAAACCGCTCCACACTGCGCACGTAAACGTCGGCGAAGTCTACCACTGGTCGCCTGATCTCGATCAAGTCGATCCCATCCGGCAGCTTCCAGCCGAGCGCGCACAGGATGGCCAGCGTCATCATCGGTGCCCGGTGTACTCCCGCCGCGCAGTGTACGAACAGCTTGGTGTGCTCTTTATCCAGCGCTTCCAGGGCAAACTCCACCCCACGCTGGAATATTGTTGGAGGCTTGGTCTGGAAATCATCATCTATCGGGTTCCACAGCACCTTGATCCCCTGCGGCTTGGCCAGCGCCGTGTCATCGAACTCGATCTGCATGTCGATGATGTGCGTCACTCCCGCCCGTGCCACCGCCGCCATGTTCTCCGCTGTCCAGATCCCGCCCCCCACCGCAATCCGGGCGGTCACCCATGTCATGTCCATGCCGTGACTCTGTGTTTTTGCTGGAACGGTCGTCCGCTGTGTCTTTTTCCCGAAGCGAGACGCCAATCGCGTTGGCCAGCGGCTCGCAACCACCGACCAATGATTGGATTTCATTCTACGGCATCGGCCGCGCCGCCTGTGGCATCCATCTCCCTATCTTTCGTAACCCCGGATTCCAGCATGGTACCTTCCTCCAGACCCAGACGGCGCAATAGCGTCTTGGCCAGCGAATCGTCGCCTGCCGTCTCCTCCTGGGCTGTGGCCGGATAGAGCCCCGCCAGCTCGAACAGATACTTCATCGCCGAGTAGTGCCCAATGTCGACTTCGGCGATGATGCGCCGCACCATCCTGACAGCTTCAGAGCCCACCACTTGGTTGATCTCTTTGCGAACCATCGCCAGATCGGCCGGTTCCCCCTTCGTTTCCGGCATCGAGATCGTTCCCCAACTCTTACCTCCCGTCCTGCTCAGCGCTTTTTGCATGTGCTGTCCGTTCCTGCCAAAAAAAGGGGCGCGCTGGTTGTGCGCGCCCGCTCGGAATGATTGCCGAATGCTGCTGCTTTCTCTTTTTCTTACTCTCTAAATCCAGAATAGCATTTTCACTAGGGAAAATGGGACATGCCTCCCAACTTTTTATTCCGCGTCCTCCCAGTCACTTACGAAGATTTCTCCGCTCTTGCCCTCTTGACAGCTTTCCCGGCTGTGCTCCTCGGCTTCGACCAGCGGGCTCAATAGTCCCCCGTTCAGGAAAATCCTGCTCAATTCGTCCAGTGCTTCCGGGTAACGGCGGCCGACCGTACGGCGCCAGCAGCCCAACAGGTGCGCTGTCTCCTCCTGCGAGTACTCCTGCAACACGATTTTGGCAATCAGTTCCTGGTCGAACCCTTCCAGTCTCTCTAGGCTGCGTTCCACGTCGTGCACGAAGATTACCGAATCCTCAAAGGTCGAAACGTGGTACGACGTTACCCGCGTCCTGAAAAACTCCCGGCCCAGCAGCGATGGCAACCGGCCCACCTCGATGGAGAGCCGCAGGTAGCGTTTCAGCAATGCCACCGTGCGGTCCCGGTATAGCCACAAGTCGGGATCGCTGCCGGCATCACTGGTGTGGTTACAGCCCTTGCCCGGAGGTCGTGTGCCTCTCCCCTCCGTCCGCGTCGCGATCACCTCGGCAGTGGGTTCTTCCAGTACCGCTGCTTCTGCGGTCACACAGGGAATCAAAGCCGCGATCATGCGTGACCTCCTATCCCGCACCCGGCAGTCAGTTCCTCGCACCGCCCGTGAATTTCGATGTCATCGCTCACCGGCAGCCGCAGCCTGCCTTTCCTGGGGCCTCGAATCGCGCACTGCAGCATCTTCGGCACGCACGGAGGGCAGTACACTTCCTCTGTCCCCCGCCGCCGCAGCCACAGACCCCCGCAGCGCTCGCAATACTTCAGTTCCAACTCGATCACTTCGATTTCGTCTACTTCCATGATTGCCTCCACCGCTATGAATGGTTTACGAATACTGCTTTTCCTGACGACTGACGACTGCAACAAAAAAACCCTGGGCCGATTGCTCGGTCACAGGGCTCGTTTCTCTTACGATGACCTGTTTCAGTTATTTATTTATGATTGCTGTTCCTGGCCGCCGGCCACTTGCTGCCGCTACTGCTTCCGTCGAAAATATCCTTCCTCGTAGCCGGACTTCAGCACGCGGCCGTTCTGCACCACGACGCTGACCCGGCCTGTAAAATGAAGCGACCACAACAGCCGCTCCATGGCCGCGGACAACACCTCCGCGGAGCGCACCTTCTGGCGAAACTCCACGAAGTTCCCCGCCTCGTTTTCCGGTTGTGGGTTGGTGATCATGCGTTGAATGACTCCAGTATGAGTTATATAAATGGGCTTATGCTATAGCTTTGTGGCGAAATGTGTCAAGGAGTTTATTTCCTTGTAGATGATGTGCTTGCCAAGTCAATAGCAGAACGCTATAGTCGAGTGTTATACTTAAACCATGAAATTCCGCACTCTGCAGGACAACCTGCGCAAGACCTTGTGGCACCGTATTGAAGAGGGGGATCTGACCGGGATTCGCCTGGCCGAGCAGACCGGCTTCCGGCAGGCCCATATTTCCAACTTCCTCAACCGCAAACGCGGCTTGAGCCTTGAAGGCATGGACAAGGTGTTGAATGTCCAGCACCTCTCGGTGCTCGACCTGCTCGATCCCAACGAGATCAACAAGCGGGCCAGCATCCTCCCGCCCGCCGACGACGAGTTCAACAACGTGCTACTGGTCGAGGGTACCGTCGCCGCTACGGAGCCTCTCATCATGAAGATGAGCGTCAAGGACATCCTCAAGTTCAAGAAGACCTTCCTCCGCAAGCTTCGCCCCGAGATGGAAGGCAACCGCGATAGCTGGGAGCGATTCGTCCTTGTCAAGGTCGATGCCCGCGAGGGCATGAGCATGTATCCCCGGCTGCTGCCCGGCGCCACTGTTCTTCTCGACCGCCACTACAATTCCCTCAAGCCGTACCGCAAAGGGGAGTCCAATATGTACGCGGTGAACAAGGATGGTGCCTGTACCGTGAAATATGTGGAGCTGGGAGGGAACCACTTGATCTTGCGGCCGCACAACCAGGCTTATCCCGTCGAAGTGATGCCGTTGGAAGAAGGCAAGTCTGCTTCCGATTACCTCATCGGTCGCGTCTGCTACGTGGGCATCGAGACCTAGCAGCCGTCGTCACGTCCACCGTTGCAGCAGACGCTGCAAAACCTCCACTGCCTCGCCCAGCGTCGACAGCTCATCTCTCGTCAGCTGCGCAAGCTGCCGCGCGAGGTATTCGATCCTTGCCTTCCGCCCGCGTTGCATCAGTCGTGCCCCTTTGGGAGTCGCGCGAATCTGAACTCGGCGTGCATCCGCGGAATCGGATACCCGCTCCGCCAGCCCATTCTTCTCCAGTCCAGTCACGATGCGGGTCATGGTCGGCGGCCTCACCTGCTCCGCGGCCGCCAGTTGACCCAAGTTCATCGGCCCGCCAAAAACCAGCACAGACAGTGCCGACAACCGTGCCGGTCCTTCGCCCGTCGCCGTGTCCTGCTTCCGCACTCGCCGCAGTAAATGAATGGCAGCCGAGTGCAACCGGTCCGCCACCTGCTCCACGGACCGATCCCTCGGCCCGTGCTTTGCAACCCTGTGCTTCATCTGCTCTCCACTTTGGTCAGCGCGAAGAATTCTATCGTGGCAGAGCGGGTGTCTCTGCCTGGACTTCATCCTGAGCGGCCTTCCAGGTCACGAAGGATATCGCACCCGGCTTCGAGACTTTGCGGGGCAAGTTTCCTCTTGACACCCCAGCGTCGCCTATTATAATTCATTAGCATTGCTAATTAAATAGAGAAGCCCTGGAGTTGAACTTCATGGACGAACATGCAGAAGTGATCAGCGCAGTCCAAACCGGAGATCTGGAGAAACTCCGCACCCTGTTGGCGCAAGCCCCATCCCCTGCCTCGGCCCGCGATGCGAACGGTGTTTCCGCCATCATGCACGCGCTCTACCGTCGGCGCAAAGAGGTGCTCGACCTGCTGCTTACCACCTGCCCCACTCTCGACATTTTCGAAGCCACAAGCGTCGGACGCACCGAACGCGTTACCGAACTGCTCCGCCGGGATCCCAATTTAGCCAACGCTTGGTCCGCTGACGGCTTTACCGCCCTGCACTTCGCTGCGTTCTTCGCGCAGGAAGCCATCGCCGTTCAGTTGCTGGAACATGGCGCCGACCCTGCCGCGCAGGCAAAGAATCCCATGAAGGTCATGCCCCTGCACAGCGCGGCCGCTGCCCATAACCTGGCAATCGTTCGTGCTCTGCTCGAGCACGGCGCTCCCCCCAACGCCCGCCAGGAGCGCGGCTGGACCGCCATCCACGAAGCTGCCCAGAACGGCGACCAAGCCATGGTCAGACTGCTGCTCAAGCATGGAGCCGATCGTTCCCTGGCCAACGACGATGGCACCACCCCCCTAGACTTGGCCACCAAGAATGGACACACCGAGGTCGCCAAACTTCTGGCAGCATCCTAGCCTTGACTCTGTGTCTCCGTGGCGAACCAGCCTGCTGCTGCACACCCCCCACGCGGGGTAAACTTGGATTTGGGAAGTTTGTACAATAGGTCAGTTGATCTTAACGGTTGCGACCGATCATTCCAGAGGCAGTATGGACGACGAAGTCGACATCCCCAGCATTCGTATCCCGACGGAGGCATTCATGGAGGAAGCACCCGCCACCGGCGCCACAGCGCGCCGCAACGAAGACATTGCCCTCGATCTCATGAAGTTCATCGCTATGACCACCGGCTACGGGCGAACCAGTTCCTCGGGAGTCGGCTTCCAGGGCAGCGGCGCCGCCGCCAAGCCGGAAGAATATGCCAATCACCTCCTCGAGCTGTACGGACGCTGCTTGGAGGCCGTGCAGGGGAAAAAATAAAGGTCACACTCGACGGACGCTTCGCCGCCCCCGATGTCAGGTGCCCGAGAAACAAAAAGCCGCGGCCTTAGGCCGCGGCGTGATTGCATTGCCAAGCTGGCGCTAGGCCCGGGAAGGCGGAGCGCCACTCTACGTGGTTATTAGCGACGGCGGCGGCCGCCCTTCTTGCGGGCCGCCTTCTTTTTCGCGGGTTTTCTCTTGGCGGCTTTCTTCTTCCGCGCGGGTTTCTTCTTCGTCGGTTTCTTCTTCGCCGGCTTCTTCTTTGCGGCCTTCCTGGCCGGTTTCTTTTTGGCTGGCTTTTTCTTGGCCGGCTTCTTCTTCGCCGGTTTGGGCGCGCCTCCGCCGCCACCTCCCATAGGCTGCGGGGCGGGTGGAGTAGGCATCATCGGTTCCGGTTCCGGCTCACCCACGGCCGGCATTTCCGCTTCTTCTTCCTCTTCTTCTTCCTCGTAATCTTC
>JAIQET010000050.1 GCA_020073645.1 Terriglobia bacterium
ATGAGCTATTGCGGACTCACCGCCGCGTTGAAGTCTTCGGCGGGCAAGCAGCAACGCGGACCCATCTCCAAACAGCGCAACCGCTGGCTGCAAACCACGCTGATCGAAGCCGCCAAACTGGCCCCGCGCTGGAATCCACAACTGGCGGCGCTGCATGCTCGCGAACTGGAGCGCGGACATCGCAACCGCGCCACCCTGGCGGTGGCCCGCAAACTCGTCACCTATCTGCTGGCGGTCGACAAAAGCCGTCAGCCCTTCCAAGTGCGCGCGCCGTCGGAAGCGCTGGCACAAAAAGCGGCCTGAGAAGTAGAACCTTCGAACCCAGCGGCGATCCACCGGCCGTTCCTCGCCACCTCGGGGACTGGGCAGAGGAGTTCCTGCTCCCGATGCTCCTTACCGTCTGTATCGAGGCCGGCCGGACAACCCTAACTCATACTTCGTGGACCGGGTTCACACCCGGTTCCCGCAAATGGATGTCTGGCCAAGCTGCCGCTTTGGCCGCTACCCAGGATCGCACGCCGTTCGCCAACTTATCCGCCCCTCACCCGCTTCGAGAGCCCACTCTTCCAAGCGCCAGGAGACCTCCGTCTCCTCTTGACTTTTACTTATCATGGATGTCCCCGGTTTCCCGTCCCCGGTTTCCCCGTCCCCGGTTTCCCCAGGTTTCCGAGAAAGCAATATCAAGAACTAGTGAACGTCCCGTCTGTCCCCGTATTCCCCCTTCCAGGAATTCAGATTTCCGCAGGATCACCACGCTCAAATGCAATTGTTGCCGCAATGAATGAGCATGCAACATAGACATACTCCAGACCGGTGGCGTCTCGAATCTTCCAGCGGGTGTTGCCTATGTGGGGGTCAGTTCCATGATCCGCAGCGTTGCGTATCGACCCGAGATACGTCCCGACTTGAACCAGCTTCGCCGGTAGCTGCCTCGTCGGATTCTCGAACTTCTGCAGCTTACTGATGATTCCCTTTGCGCCCGTAAGCACGACTACCTTACGCACAGCCAGAGCGTCAATGTGGGCTTCTACGGCATTCCCTGCCTGCTGCACGGCTCCCGGACCGTCGCGATTGTTGGCCTTCACAAGCGCGTTAGCTAAAGGTACGATCACGTTGTCCCGTTGATCGCGCAACACCTGCTCCGCAGCTGGACCCAACTGCGCGCGTATTCGTCCCTCCGCAGCCATCAATTCAGTACACGCTGCCGCGAGGACTTGCAGGTGATTCGCGAGGGAGCCGACTTCCAACTGGTAGTTGCCTGCGCCTTCGGTGACTAGCGCATGGCCGTACGTTCCGAGACTCAGGAGCGTGTCCCTGACCTCGTCCCGGTCAGCGGTCAGTCCGCATAGCGTCTTGGTTTGCTTTGCTGCAACGGAAACGTCAGCAGTGGAAACAAGCCTTTCGCGGAACTTGTTGAATGGCTGGTAGGCTTCGAGCGCGACGCGCAGCACCGCTGCCTTCTGATCCGCATTCAAGGTGTAGCGGCAGAGAGGATTGGTCGCCTTGTAGGTGTTGGCGTGTTTGGTGAGCAGCCCTAATTCGACCGCCATGTCTAGTGCAGCGGTAGCACGGACAGGAGTGGAGTCGAGAAACGCAGCGACCATGTCTGCTTCTGCAGTGGCGCCGTTCGCGACTACGGCTTCAATCGCAGCCATGACCTGTTCAGCGGTGGTTGGAGCAGCGAGCGGCATTGAGAAGTCCTACGCGGATTCCCCATTGGGTTGGTTCGAAGGATTGGTCTCCTGCTCGTCCCCTGGCGCTTTGTCTGGCTGGTTGAAGTCTTTCAGAACCTGCCGCAGCTTCTGACCCAATCCGTCTAGGTCAGCAGGTGTACATTGGATCCTGACCTCGATGCTGAGATTGACTCCGCGAGTCGTGGAGGGAAGAAGCACATTTGTAGGAACCACATCTTGGCGCATACTGTCGCCGGGCATGAGCCGTTGTTCAACGATCTCTGGCGGCGGGGACGTTTCGGAAGCCGCTACGAGGTTTCCGCCTTCCTCGCGCAGAACACCTGCGACCTTGAGTATCTCCACGACCGTTCCTGCGCCAGTTAGAGCGCGGGGAGTCTTTGGCTGTCCAGCGGAGTACGCCACGTGCGCATCCAAACTCGATTCGTCCATTCCCTTGCGAATGCGGACGGCGGCAACAACCTTCTGGAGAAAGTCGTTGGACTCGATAAGGGAGCGCCACGTGGATGCAATCTCAGCTTGTCTGTCGTATTCGTATGCGGCCGCAAGTGCTTTGCCAGCTGCTGTCGTGTTCTTTTTCTTGCCGCCAGTAATTACTCCGACTGCCTTTAGGAAACCGTTGTTCGCGCTGACGATACTGTCGTTGATCCCGATAATTTTACCCACGTCAGCTGGTACGGAGTTCTCCGGAGCTTTTCCGTATGCTCCGATGATTCTGGCCAATTCCCGATAAGATGATGTGGGCAGCGGAAAGCCTTCAGGCATGTGGCGCTCCTCTCATTAGGGGAAGAAAAACAAGTGTAGTCCAATCAGAGGTAAGCCACAATGATCAAGCTCACAGGCAGGTGGGCCACTCAAGCCCGGTGTTGGCTTGGGTGGGAACGTAGAAAATTAGTCGGGCCAACATCCGAATAGCTCAGTGAAGAATCCTTCCACTTACCCACACAACGAACACCGCGTTGTGTTGTGGCCACCCGCCAAGCAGGCTGACTATCTTTGCAATCAGCGGTAGTGTGATGAGGTAGTGCCACATCCTTCCCCCCACAGCTTTAATCCATCACTCCCATGACACTGAACATGTACGACATCAGCTCACTCTCGGAGTACTCGTAACGCGCAAGTGCGTCAGTGATTACGGCGGTTAGGGCGCGAAGTTGTTCTGTCTTCAGGATAAGTTTGTTCGAGTCGGAATCTCTTTCGATCACATCAGTCTCAAGTAGTTCCAGATCTTCGGTGATTTGAGTCTCGAACTCAGCTATGCGGATCACTGGCTCTTCATCACGAAACCCGTAGTCATCTTCCTCTTCAGGTTCAGTCATTTCGAAGTCGGAGCTAACATCGTTATCGTCTAGTGCACCCTCGATCAACTGGGCTTGCTTATCTCGAAGTTCTCCGTATACGCGCCGCAAATCTGACGCACTGAGAACATCAGCTTCTGAGAACTGCCGTTCTCCTGTGAGCACGGCCTTGACCGCGAGGAAAATGGCGAGTGCTTGGGAAGATGGGCTCGATTGGTCCAAAGAATCCAATGCGTTCCGGAAGACAATGTCGTCAGCCTGCCTGATGCGTTTGACAAGTGCCTCAGCGGTCGTAACAGGAGAGTTGAGGAACGTGTATACCAACCGAGGCTCAATAACCTTGGTTCGTTCGGCACTTCTGAACTCTGCTTGTATGTTTTGGACCTTTTTTGCGTGCTTTTCCGCGTCAGTACACAGCAAGATAAAGTAGTAACTCAGACCGCGCACTTTCCGAAACGTATCGTCGCGCTGTGCTTTCAGGTCCTTCATGCAATCTGGTTTGCTTAGATCGCCGTAAGATTTCACCTGAAATCCAATGAGTTCCCTTTCCTCATCTCCTTGGTTAGATGTTCTGTATCGAACCGCGACATCCGTTCCATCGTCGAGAATGCCCTGCGTGTTATACACAATCGGCTCGAACTTATTGAGAGCTGCAAGAACTGCATCAAGCTGCACCAAAAGTTTTGGCAATAGATCAGCGTCGTGCTTCCAATGTTGAAACTGGCGGGTCGCGGCTGCCGGGCTTCTTTGCCTCTTGAGCAGTCGCTCGTAGACTTCGAGAAGTTCTTGAGTCATCTCGGTCACGTGGGTTTTGGTGGCCTCCGTTGTAAATAGAGGGGCTGGCCGACACACGCGCGCGTTATCTCCATGCATCACCACGAGTGAGGCTGCCACGGACGATGGTAGCAGGGACTCGGCCGAATGCGCCTCATCTTTCAACGAGGACTCGGAGAAACCTGGGGACAGACGGGACGTACCCCAATTCTAATTCGGGGGCTGGCCCCGTTGCAGGCTCCACAGTCCGCGCACCGAGAGGATGAGGGAGAACATCGCAGTCACGCCGAGCGCGTGAAGCGTCCAGACGAACAAGAAGGCTGGGCTGGACCTGGCGATCTCGCCGCGAAAGACGCCTCCCGCTCCCATCACGTGGATGACAGGCATGCCCAGCCCAAGGAGCGACCCGACGAGCATGATGATGTACCCCGACCGCCGTTCGGCGAGCACCAGCGTTCCGTACAGCCAGACGACCAGGATGGGTACCGCAACGAGGGTTGAGCCCCCTGCCTCGGGCGTCCCGACGTGGGCGTGGATGGTATCGCTCGTCAGGTGCAACGTCATGAGCAGGATCGTGAGCAGAGACGTGATGGTTAACATGAGGTTGTGCTTCATTCGATATTCTCCAGTAGGCCTGGCGGGTGGCCTTCGCCGCCGCCATTGTAAGGCCCAAATACTCGTGGGGTGCCCCGCTCCTTGCGTTCTTTGCAAGGGGCGGGTGCATGCGCTCCCTATGCCGCCGGGGGCCGGATACGCATTTTCAGGACGGTATCATCATTCAGCCGTATGGAGCCCATCTCCCCGCAGTAGTACCAGCGAGAACTGCTCCACGCCACTGCTGCGGTTCCAGCACCAATCCGCGTTGCACGTCGGGATAGGAAAAGCCCCAGGTCTCGAAAACCGCGAGACCTGGGGCACCCCGCTTCTCGATGCGCTTGCGCTCTGTCCAGACGTTGAAGTCGTAAAACCTCGCCTGCCAGATGTGAAGCGGTTGTCCCTCAAACAACGACCTTTGCTCGGCCGCCTTGCGCCGTCGCCGCAGAATTCGCTGCGCGAACCGCTGCTTGACCACCTGCATGACCTTCGACGGATCTGCCACCTGCGGTTCGCTGATCAGCAGGTGAAAGTGCTCCGGCATGACCACGTATCCGACCACCACAAAGCCATATTTTTGCCGCGTTTTTTCCAAGAGGCGTAAGAATAAGTCGCGACGCCGCGCTGTTCCCAGCCATGCCCGCCGCTGATAACAACTGCAGGTGATGAAGTGCAGGTGTCCCGCGCCGTAGTATCGCTTGAGGCCCTGAGGCATGCGGGATGGTAGCGCGTTTCCAAGGAGAGTTCTGTGATGGTGCGCACACCCGCCCCTTGCAAAGAACGCAAGGAGCGGGGCACCCCTTCATCATATTCATCACTCATTCATCACTCAAAAATGGAAGCGAAGAGGTGGGCCACCCGGCGCTACGACTGTGCGGGGGCGTCGGCGGTACGGGGGGCGCTACTTCTTCGCGGAGTCCTGGCGGGTGGAGTGTAGGCCAGCTCCGGGAGAATTCCCTGAAACGCCGGAGAAGCGGATGCGGCCCCGGGGTCCTTCGACTACGCTTGGCCACGCGGAGCGCGTGGCCAAGCGGAGCGCGTGGCCAAGCTCCGCAGGATGACAACGGAGTTTGACCAAGGCTGATTAGATCACTGTGTTTCTTTTCCTCCGAGCTTTGGTTTACTTGATGGCTGCCAAGTGTACTCGGCGCTTAGGAGCGGGCAGGGTTATCTAGTCAGGCCGCGGATGTGGGGGCGGGTCGCTCCCACCCTCGGCTTCGCTCGGGGCAGGCTGCCGGCGGGACGCCGGCGCTACGGCTACTTCTTCTCGGAGTCCTGGATCAATACGACGTCGGAAGGGGAGTCTCCGCGCATCAGGGCGAGGCTCTTGCCGTCGAGCGACCACTGGTAGGAATAAATCTTGAGGGAATCGAAGTTGGTCAGTGGGCGGCCGGGACTGCCGTCCAGCGGTTGCAGCCAGAGATTGTCCACGCCTTTTTCGCGGATGGGGTAAACGATGGTTTTCCCGTCCGGACTGAAGCGCAACTGTCCGGAATGCCGCGGATCGTACTCGAAGGTGCGCAACACCTGACCGGAATCAGTGGACAACAGCAAAATGATGGGTCTTTGCGCCTTGAAATCGTAGGTCCCCAGGACAAGAGTTCGTCCGTCAGGAGCGAAGTCATACAACCCGCCGAATTCTACGAAGGAACTGGTCGCGGGCTGCGGCGCTCCGCCGTCGATGGGAACTTTCATCAGCGCGCGAGTCGATCGCATCACGTAGAAGACCCACTTCGCATCGGGCGAGCATACGGGGTTTTCATCATCTTTTCCCTGGGTCAGTTGCAGCATGCCGGTCCCGTCGGCATCGCTGCGCCAGATGCTGCGGGTAAAGGTCTTCACATCGCCGCGGCTGAACACGACGTGCCCATCGGAACAGCCATAGGGTTGTCCGGCGGTCGCAGCCAGGGTGCTGGTGGTCTTGCCGTCCAGACCCGTGAGTTCGATGCCCAGACCCTGTTCCACGAGCAGTCTGCCATCCTTGGTCCAAGCGACCGAGTTCCCCAGTTCTTCGGAGGAGATTCGCCTGGCGTCGGAGTAGTCCGTTTTCTCTCCCGGACTCAAGTACAAATCCCGCTCGGACTGTTGCATGATGGTGGCGATCGTCGAGCCGTCGGAGGAGACGCTGAGCGTGTTGTAGTCGTTGGTGTCCGCCGTGATGGCATGGAACTGCCCGTCAGGATAACTGACCAGTGCAATCTGGTTTCGCTGGAGTTGCAGGTCCAGGTTGGTAAAGATGACGGCCAAGGCCTTTCCGGTGGGTAACCAGGCAGCATCTTTAAGAAACGTGCCTTTGGATGTCCACACCGGTTTGCGGGCGCCGGTGGTGGGATCGATGGAGACGATCATGCCCAGATTCTCGCCACTGGGAACCTGGTAGGCGGCGATGGCCTTTCCATCCGGCGACCAGAGGGGTTGGGCGAGGGTTTCGCTGGCCGGGCCGCTGACCAGTAATTTTTCATTGCTGCCGTCAGCGTTGGCGATAAGCACATTGAACTTGCCGGGCTCGGGATCATTGGAGCGCTGGAAAACAAAACGCTGCCCGTCGGGAGAAAAGCTGGGATCGCTGTCAATATCCTTCACCAGCAACTGGGCATTTCCTCCCAGCACCGGGGTGCGATAGAGATCAAACTCCAGCGACTGAGGTCCGCTGGCTGGTTCGGTGTGGGAGTAGTAAATGGAACTGCCGTCGGGGGCGAAGCGCAGGGCATTGTACTGAACGTGAGCGGCGGGGACGATTTGCACATTGCTGTCGCTGGCCAGGTGACGAAGCCACAACGACTCCAGGCCTTCTTCATTGAGCACGTAGGCCATGTACTTTCCGTCGGGAGACATGGCGGCAAGGCGGGCGTTGTGGGTCCCGCTGATCTTGGTGACTTTGACGTTCTGGAACGGCACGTTACGGCTGGAGAAGAGCAGGGAGTAGATTCCGAAACCGGCGGCGGCGACCAACAGCAATGCCGTGGCGAGTATCAAGCCCATGCCGGTCTTATGTTGCCGAGCGGTGGCCAGCAATACCGAACTGCTGGAGGTATGCTCCGCTGCCGGCGCGGGTGTCGTGCCGCTGCTGATGGGAATGGCGCCGGACTCGGCCACGCGTTCCCGCCCGGATTCAGTGTCGCGCTTCAGCCGCTTCAGTTCGCTCTTCAACTCGGCGGCTGACTGATAGCGCAAATCGCGGTCTTTCTCCAGCGACCTGCTGATGACGTCTTCCAGCTTCGGCGGAAGCTTGGGATTCAAGCGGAGCGGAGGCACCGGGGCGCGGTTGAGGATGCCGTCAAAAATGGTTGCGGAAGTATCGCCCTGGAACGGCACCATCCCCGTGGCCATTTCGTATAACACCGCCCCGAAGGAGAAAAGGTCGGAGCGCGCATCCAGGTCCTTGCCCTTGGCCTGCTCCGGGGACATGTAGGCGACGGTGCCCAGCGCCGTACCGGGGCTGGTGAGGTGTTCGGCGCTTACCGGGGAGGTGACCTCTCCCAACACCCCGTCGCTGGCCAACGCGGCGCTCTCCCGGGTCACTTTCGCCAGGCCGAAATCGAGAATCTTGGCGTGACCGCGCTTGGTGATGAAGATGTTGGCCGGCTTTATGTCGCGGTGAATGATGCCCTCGGCGTGGGCGGCATCGAGCGCGTCGGCAACTTCGATCGCCAGCGAGAGGAGAGTCTCAACCTCCAGCGGCCGTCCCGCGATCAGGTGCTTCAGCGTGATCCCGTCCAGGTACTCCATGACGATGAACGCCTGGCCACCTTGCTCGCCAATGTCATAGATAGTGCAGATTCCGGGGTGATTGAGAGCGGATGCAGCCTGCGCCTCGCGCTGGAAACGGCTCAAAGCCTGGGCATCGCGAGCGACTTCATCGGGCAGGAACTTGAGGGCGACAAACCGGTGGAGGCGGGTGTCCTCGGCCTTGTAAACTACGCCCATACCACCGCCGCCGAGCTTTTCGACGATGCGGTAGTGGGAGATCGTCTGGCCAATCATGGAGTGCGGTTATGGTAGGCGGGTGGTGAGGGCAAGTCAAACGGCCGCTGCCCGGGCTGATGCTAGCCTGGGTGCGGAACTTTCTCCGCCACCCTTCCGTACCCTAGATTGAGAGCAGCTGAAGAGGCGCGCGAACGGCGCGGCGGAGGAGAGGCATTATGGATGGAGATCTGATTGGTTTGGTCGCCGTAATTATGTTCCTGGGCATCCCGATTGCGGCGATGTACACGTTTTATCGGGTGCGGAAGCTGCGTACCGAGGAACGGTTGGCCGCCATTGCCCGGGGCGTGAATGTGCCCATGCAGCCGGAGCTTCCCGAGGCGGCGCGTTCACGGCGGGCAGGCATTCTGCTGGTGGCCGCGGCGCTGGGCTACATGGGCACCTTCGCACTCATCGCGCGGGTGGAATATGACGCCTGGATGGCGGCCGCTTTCGGCATCATTCCGCTGGCCGTCGGCCTGGGATTCTTCCTGGATTCAGCGCTGATCCGCCGCGACCTGCGGGCTTCCTGAGCGGGTGCACGGTGCGAAGGAACGCACCGGCACAGGTACACTCGGTTCGATCAATGATTTTGTGGGAGGGCACGGCTTCCCCAGTTGCGGGAAGAGATGCGGCAGGTACCTCAGCGGCTGAAGCCGCCTGATTCCTCGGAGTTATCGCAGCGCTGAAGCGCTGCGCCACCTAAAATCGGATCAACTTCCATCACAGGTGCAGATTGAGAAGTAACCCTACTTGGCCCGGGGATGGGTCTGGTCGTACACCTGGAGCACGTGCTTGATGGAGAGCTGGGTGTAGCGCTGGGTGGTGGAGAGACGCTCGTGGCCGAGCATTTCCTGGATGGCGCGCAGGTCGGCGCCTTCCTCGAGCATGTGGGTGCCGAAAGCATGGCGCAGCGTGTGCGGATGCACGTCGGGGGAGAGTCCCTTGGCGACAGCGATCTTCTTGATGATGCGGCCTACGCTGCGAGTGGTGAGGCGACCGCCGCGGCGGTTGATGAGCAGCGCCTGCGAGTTTTTCTTGCGCGCGGCTAACATCTGTTGACGCGCCGGCAGGTAGGTGGCGAGTGCGGTTTTGACCGAGTCTCCGAAGGGGACGTAGCGTTCTTTCTTGCCTTTGCCGCGGATAAGAATGGCTTCACTGCTCAGGCGGATGTTGTCCAGATTGATGCCGATCAGTTCCGAATTGCGGATACCGCAGCCATAGAGCAACTCGAGCATGAGGCGATCGCGTTCGGGGAAGGCTGCGACCTCGGGCATTTGGCCGTCGAGGACGGTGTTCATCTCCTCGATGGTGGGCACGCGGGGGAGCTTCTTGGGTAGCTTCGGGGTGGAGACCAGCGCCGCAGGATTCTGCTCCACCACGCCCTCCTGCGCCAGCCAGCGGTAGAGCGACCGTACCGCCGCTAGTGCGCGAGCTACCGAAGTCTTGCCCAACCCCTTTTCGTAAAGATGAGAAAGGAATCCGCGGATGGCGACGTGATCAATGTCCCGCCAGGAGCGGGGTCCCACATAAGCGGTGAAATTTTCCAGGTCCCCGGCATACGCCTTGATGGTGTGCGGCGAGGCATTGCGCTCGCGCAGGGTGCGCAGGAACTGGGAGACGGATTTCTCGACCACGGTGCGGGGCTTATTCATTGTTGATTTTTGATTGCTGATTGATAAACCCGAATCGCCAGCTCTCTCTTGGCTAAATCAACAATCAAAATTCAACAATCAACAATTGATTCACCGCGCTTTGGCGCGGGGATGGTGCTTCTGGTACACGTTCTTCAGCCGGTCGAGCGCGAGGTGGGTGTACACCTGGGTGGTGCCGATATCGGCGTGGCCAAGGATGGTCTGCACGGTGCGCAGGTCGGCGCCGTTTTCCACCATGTGGGTGGCGCAACTGTGACGCAGCATGTGCGGGCTGGCGTTGCGCCCCGACGCGACCGAAGCCTGGCGCACCATCTGCCACACCCGCTGCCGCGTCAGCTTCCGCCCGCCACGCGCGAAGAACAGGAGCGGGGAAGTCTTTCCCGCGGCCAGCCCGGGGCGCCAATGCGTCATGTAGTCGGTCAGCGCATCCTGGGACGATCGTCCCAACGGTACGATCCTTTCTTTGTCACCTTTTCCTCGCACCAGCACATAGCCGAGATCGAGCTTCAAGTCTTCCAGCTTGACTCCGATGATTTCCGAGACGCGCAGCGCCCCAGCGTAGAAAACTTCCAGCATGGCACGGTCGCGCGCGGCGATGGCTTCGGCTTCCTTGCGGTTGGAGGCAGGGTGGGGGCTGCGCAGCATGCTCTCTATTTCGTCCCGGGCGAGCGCCTTGGGCAGAACCTTCCACTGCTTGGGCGTGTCGATGTTGAGCGTGGGATCGTGCTCGATGACTTTGTCGAGCAGCAGGTAGCGATAGAGATGGCGCAGCGCGGAAAGCTTGCGGCCCACCGAACGGCCATCCACTTGATTGGAAAATAGCTGTTGGATGAAATCGCGCACATCGTTGCGGCGGGCGTTGCTCAGGGTACGTTTGCGCTTGTCCACGAAGCCCGCGAATTGGCCAATGTCAGTGGTGTAGGCGGAAACCGTGAGCGGCGCGAGGCCCTTCTCGATTTTCAGGTAGTCGAGAAAGCTGGAGACCAGGCGGGAATTGGCTTCGGAAGGCACAGGAGGAGTATGCGCGTTATCGGACGCTGGGAGAAGTGATGAGGTGGGTGCGGGGGAAGGCAAAAGCTTAACCGCAAAGGTCGCGAAGAACTGCCGCAAAGAACGCGAAGGGACACAGGCTTACTTTGTGGCGCTAACCTCTTTCAGCAGCTCTGCCGCATACATCGCTCCCTCGGGCGTCTCCTCGTGCTTGAAATATGCGAAGGCGTCGCGCCCTTGGCTGCGATGCTCTAGCAACCGGTCGACCATTACCCGCCGCTCCTCGGCGGTGTAGGTGGGCTTGCGATAGCGGTAGTAGCAAAAGTCGGCGGTCACCACGTCGGGGGTGACGCGCTCCTCGGTCTCAGCCACGCAGAGAGCGCGGTTGTGCTTTTTCAGCAAGGCAAAAGTTTCGTCGGTAAACCAAGAGGCGTGGCGGAACTCGAACGCCGACGGCACGGCGCGGGGGAGAGTCGCCAAAAAGTCCGCGAGCAGGGAAGTGTCGGCTTTCAGGTTGGGCGGCAGTTGGAACAGCACGGGGCCGAGCTTTGCGGCTTGTGCCAGGGGCTGAATGGTAGCCAGAAATCGTGGCACAAAATCCTCTGTGTTCTTCAGGCGCTTGATGTGGGTAATCACCTGGTGGGCTTTGACGCCGAAGCGGAAGCCGACGGGTGTTTCCGCAATCCATTTCTGGATGGTGGTGTCTTTCACTAACTGCCGAAACGTAAAGTTGACTTCGACGGTATTGAGCTGGGTGGCATAGTGCTGCAGGAAATTTTTCTGCGGCAGCTTGGCGGGATAGAAGTCGGGCTTCCAGCTGGGATAGGCCCATCCCGAAGTCCCCGCATAAAGTTGTGCCATCGTTCACCTCGTGGAAAAGTCTTCTCAGCGATCTCCGCGAAACCTCAGCGCCCTCTGCGGTTCGAGGTCTTTCTTTCTTCTGCGGGCGGCGGCTGCTGGTTTCCTGCCAGGTTCGGTAATTCCTGCTTCAGCTTGAGCACTGGCTCGAACAGGTCGCCCATTTTCTCTGTCCGCTTCAGGACGTCGCCGGCTTCGAACACCAGCAGGCTAGCGTCTTTTCTCTTGAGACACCGCTCCACTTCTTCCCATTTCACCGGAGTGGAAACCGTGGGATGCTCGCGTGCTCGCAAGGAGTAAACGCCGATGGTAGTCTTGTGCTCGTCGTTCTGGCTCCAGTCCACCAGCACCTTGCCCACGCGCAGCGCCTTCTTCATGTCGGAGACCACCAGGTCACGGTGGCCGTTTTCGAGCAATCGCGCCAGGGCGTTGGCGAACGGCTTAGTGGCCTCGTAGGTCGTGGGCGTGTTCAGTGGAACGTAGATCTGCAAGCCCTTCGAACCCGAAGTTTTGGGAAAGCTCTGCAGGCCGAGGCGCTCGAAAATGTCGCGCAGCCACATCCCCACCTGCGCACATTGCACGACGTCAGCCGGCGGCCCGGGGTCGAGGTCGAACACCATCATGGTCGGACAATAAATATCTTTCGCCAGCGAAAGCGAAGGATGGAGCTCGAGCGAAGCCAGGTTCGCCACCCACACCAGCGTGGGCAGGTCGTTGGCCAGAACGTAATTTACATTGCGGTGATTCCCCTCACTCCAGATCGCAACGGTCTTCACCCATTCGGGCTTGTGGGTGGGCGCGTTCTTCTCGTAGAAATATTCCTGGTCTACGCCTTCGGGATAGCGCTTGAGGGTGAGCGGACGCCCGGCAAAGTGGGGCAGCAGCGCGGGCGCGATGCGCACGTAGTAGTCGATCACCTGTCCCTTGGTGAAGCCTGCCGCGGGATACAGGACCTTGTCGAGGTTCGACAACGACAGCTTCTTGCCGTCAACGTCAACTACGGTTGTTTTGCTCACTCTGCCTCTGCGTCCGCCTCGGTGGTGCAGGTGGTCGGCGTCTAGTATAGCGGCCTGAGCGTTGGCTCATGGCCGGGGCGAGACGTAGCAAGCTACGTCTCTACAGAAGAGTTATTAAGCGGCTGTTTGACAACCTCCCCTCCCGCCACGTAATTTCAAACTTCTGCCCCTCATTCCCGTCTAATTGCTGTGGAGGTTCGATGAAATCCCGCGCACTTAGGTTCCTGGCACTGATTCTGCTGCTCTGCGCGCTGGCGGCCGCCCAGGATATCGCTTCCTTCGAGAAGCGCATCACGGTTAAGAAGCTGGACAACGGCCTGACCGTGGTCATCTGCGAGCGTCCGGAAGCGCCCGTGTTTTCCTTCTTCACTCACGTGGATGCCGGCTCGGCGCAGGATCCTCTGGGCAAGACCGGCCTGGCCCACATGTTCGAGCACATGGCGTTCAAGGGCACCGACAAGATTGGGACCACGGATTACGCCGCGGAGAAGGTCGCGCTGGCGAAAGTGGAACAAGCCTACTCGGCTTATATCGAGGAGCGCGACAAGCGCACCGGCCGCGACGAGCAGAAGCTCAAGGATCTCGACAAACAGTGGAAGGATGCCGTCAAAGCGGCGAACAAGTACGTCAAGCCGAACGAGTTCGGCCAGATCGTGGAGAGCAATGGCGGCGAGGGTATGAACGCTTTCACCA
This sequence comes from Terriglobia bacterium, assembly GCA_020073645.1. Classification (GTDB taxonomy): domain Bacteria; phylum Acidobacteriota; class Terriglobia; order Terriglobales; family Acidobacteriaceae; genus JAIQET01. Next base: position 13,533 of record JAIQET010000050.1, read on the forward strand.
GCGACGACGAAACCGCCTACCACTATTCCTTCCCGGAAAACCGCTTGGAACTGTGGGCGTATCTCGAATCCGAGCGCTTCCTGCACCCGGTCATGCGCCAGTTTTATGACGAGCGCAACGTGGTGATGGAGGAGCGCCGCATGCGCGTGGAGAGCAACCCCATCGGACGCCTGCTGGAACAGTTCACCACGGCGGCGTTCCAGGCGCATCCGTACCAGCGCCCGACTGCGGGCTGGATGTCGGACCTCAATTCATTTTCCGCTACCGATGCGGAGAAGTTCTTCCAGGAATACTACATTCCTTCGAACATGGTGGTTACGGTGGTGGGCGACGTGAAAGCGGCGCAGGCCATGTCCATGATCGCGAAATATTTTGAGCGCATTCCGTCCGGTCCCGTGCCAGACGAGCGCACCACCAGCGAACCGTCGCAGAATGCCGAGCGCAGAGTGGTGCTGCACGAGATGGCGCAACCGATTTACCTCGAGGGTTACCACCGCCCCGACTACCGCAACCCGGACGATGCGGTTTATGACGCCATTGCCGACCTGATGTCGAATGGCCGCACCTCACGGTTGTACCGCGCCTTGGTGCGTGACAAGAAGATCGCTTCCGACTCGGCGGGCTTTTCCGGATTGCCCGGGACCAAGTATCCCCACCTTTTCGCGTTCTATGCTGTACCTCTACCCGGCCATAAGCCGGAGGAGATGGCGGACGCCATCCACGCCGAGATTGAGAAGATCAAGAATGAGGACATCAGCGACGCCGAGCTCAAGATGATCAAGACACGGGCGAAAGCCAACCTGATCCGCGGACTGGCGGACAACGAGGGACTGGCCTTCCAATTGGGGAAGGCGCAAGCGGCGTACGGGGACTGGCGAGAACTTTTTCGCGAGGTGGACCGCATTGACAAGGTGACCAAGGCCGATATCCGGCGGGTGGCTAATCAGACTTTCGTTCCCACGAACCGAACCGTGGGGATCATCGAAACCGTGGCCCCCGCGGCTGCAGGTACGCAGGGAGGCGCACAATGACGCGGCTGAAGGGTATCTTCCCAGTTTTCGCTCTCCTGGTTCTCGGTGTTGCCGCGCCAGCGCCCGCGCAGGACACGAGCCTGCAGCAGATCGAGAAAAACATTGCACCGCTGCCGGCATTCAAGCCCGCACAGCCCAAACGCATCGAACTGTCCAACGGCATGGTCATCTTCCTGCAGGAAGACCACGAACTGCCGCTGATTGACGGGGTGGCGCGTATCCGCGGCGGCTCGCGGCGGGAGCCGGCCAACAAGGTCGGATTGGTCGATCTCTACGGCGAAGTCTGGCGCACCGGCGGCACCAAGACGCAGACCGGGGACGAGCTCGACGACTACCTCGAAATCCGCGCCGCTAAAGTCGAGACGGATGGCGACTCCGATTCCACCAACATCTCCTGGTCGTGCCTCAAGGGCGATTTCGACGACGTGTTCAAGGTTTTCCTCGAGCTGCTCCAACGACCGGAATTCCGCGACGACAAGGTCGAACTCGCGCAGAAGGAAGCGTTTGACGCCATCTCCCGCCGCAACGACGACAGCTCCGAGATCACGGCGCGCGAGGCGGTCAAGCTGGCCTACGGTGCGCAGAATCCCTATGCCCGCGTGCCGGAGTACGCCACAGTCACGGCTGTTACCCGGCAGGATCTGGTGAACTGGTACCAGGCCTATGTCCATCCCAACAACATCATTCTGGGCGTGGTGGGCGATTTCGATTCCGCCGCGATGGAAGCCAAGCTGCGCGCGGCTTTCGGCGCATGGCCCAGAGGCCCGACGATCCCGAAAGACGAGATACAGTTCCAGACCGCGAAGCCCGGCTACTACGTGGTTTCCAAGGAGGACGTAAACCAGAGCAACATCCAGATGGTGACGCTGGGCACACGGCGCGACGATCCGGACTACTACGCCATCCGGGTCTTCAATGAGGCTTTCGGCGGCGGGTTTTCGTCGCGCCTGTTCCGCGATCTCCGCACCGCGAAAGGGTTGGCCTACGCGGTAGGCGGCGGTATTGGCACCGCCTTTGACCATCGCGGTATTTTGCGGCTGGCCATGGGCACCAAGAGTCAGAGCACGGTGGAGGCGATTCAAGGCCTTTACCAGGAGATTGACGACTTGGCAACGCACCCCATCACGGATGCTGAGATCAAGCTGGCCAAGGACTCCATCCTGAACTCGTTTGTCTTCAACTTCGATTCGCCGGAGAAGGTTCTCCGCGAACGTATGGCGTACGAGTTCTACGGGTATCCGCAGGATTTCCTGGAGAAATTCCGCGATGGCGTCGAGAAAGTCGAGAAAGCGGACGTGGAGCGGGTGGCGGCCAAGTATATGCACAAGGACAAGCTGGCGGTCCTGGTGGTGGGCAACACCAGCCAGTTCGACAAGCCACTGGCGTCGCTTGGGACGGTGACCACGGTGGACATCACGATTCCGCCGCCACCGGGGGAGAGAAAGTAAGAAGCAAGCTTGCAGGGGGCGGCTGGCGATCTTCAGACTGCTACAACCCATCCCAAGAACCTCAGGGTTGTCCTTCCGAGCGAAGCGAGGAATCCCCACCTCCGCCAGGAATGCAGGGGGTAGGGATGCTTCGCTTCGCTCAGCATGACAAACCGTACTGATCGAATGGTCTGCAGAACTGGTTTGGTCTGGTTGACACCCCCAATAGCCTCGGCATCGTTGGCGGTCTACTGGATAGCAGGCTTCGACTCCGTTCAGAACGAGCCTTGCCCCGGGATGCGGGGGCGAGACGCCCCCCACCCTTCGACTCCGCTCAGGGCAGGCTGCCGGCGGGACGCCGGCGCTACTTTTTCGGCTGCGTCACCAGCCATCATTCGCAGTGAACTTTTCCCACTCCCGTGCGTATCATCGGTATTACGCTCGGGAGGTGCAGTGTGCGCCAACGGATCTCTTTCCTGCTCATCACCCTGTTTGCCCTGAGTTCTCTTTCCCTCGCCGATGAATGGAAGAAGGAGTTCACCACGTCGGCCAAGCCCACCATTCGCGTGGATGCGAACGACGCCAACATTGAGGTGCAAGCGACCGACGGCAGCAAGGTTGAAGCGCGTGTGGTTACCAGCGGCGCGAAGATTTCTCCCGATGAGGTGCGCGTCACCGACCGCCAGAACGGCGACCGCATCGATTTGGAAATCCACCGGCCCAGTCACCATTTCTGCATTGGCATCTGCAACGAGTCGGTGCGCGTAAGCCTGCAAGTGCCGCGCAGCTCCAACCTCGATCTGCATACCGGGGATGGCCGCATTACGGTAGACGATGTGAAGGGCGAGGTGCGGCTCGACTCCAGCGACGGTGAACTGACAGCCCGCTCGCTGGACGGCATTCTCAACGCCGATACTCGCGACGGTAGTATTCGCGTCACCGGACGCTTTGACCGCCTGGACCTGCACACTGGCGACGGCAGCATCAACGCGGAAGTGGCCGCGGCGTCGAAGATGAGTTCTTCCTGGGCGCTGCGCACCAGCGATGGCACCATCACTCTGCGGCTTCCCGCGGACTTCTCCGCTGACCTCGACGCCCACACCGGGGATGGCCACGTCAGCAGCGACTTCCCGATCACGGTTTCCGGCTCGCTGAAAGAGAACAGCCTCCGCGGACGGCTGAACGGGGGCGGCGCGTTGCTGGAGGTGCGCACCGGGGACGGTGACATCCGCCTGGAGAAGCTCTAGAAGTTCGTAACCGCAAATTCGGGCAAAGCTACCGACCGGGGTTGCCGGAAAGAGCAAAACAGGCACCTCGGCGGCTGAAGCCGCCCATGATTACAAGGCACTTATCACAGCGCTGAAGCGCTGCGCCACCCAAAGGCAGACTTCTCTTAGCCTCCTGAAGCTCTCGAGCTGTTTTGTCCCCAGCCTGGCAGGGCATTTGCCAATTACTTCCGTAATTTGGAGACGGTGATCTTACGTTCCTACTATAAGCATGCTGGGAGTTTTGCCAGTTGGGAGGTAATGCCTTGCCCAGCACGATGGCGGGCGCAGACGTGCGCGCCGTCAGTGGAGGCGGGTCTTGCGGAAAATCAATAAAGAGCTGTGGTTGCTGCTCTTCCTGGTGCTGATTGCGGCCGTGCTCAATTTTCTGGTGGCATCGCAACGCATGGCACTGGTGCTGTATTTCCTGCCGGTGCTGTTCTCTGCGTATTACTTCGGGCGGGGCCATGCCGCCATGACCGCTTTCGCCAGCGTGTTCCTGGTAGTGGCACTGACTTTCCTGAACCCAGCCATGTTCACCCATAGCATGGATCTCCCCTTCGACAGCCGCTACTTCGATCTCACGCTTTGGGGCGGCATCCTGGTGGTGACCGGCTACACCATGGGCACGTTGTATGAAAGAAACCAGAAGAGCTTGCAGGAAATGAAGGATGGATACGACGGAATGCTGGTGATCCTGCAGCATTTCCTGGCGAATGAAAAATACAGCGAGGCGCACGCCTATCGGATTTCGATGTATGCCACCCAGATCGCGGAGTCGCTGGGGCTGGATTCGGGGAGTATTGAGGATATCCGCACTGCGGCCTTGTTGCGCAACGTGAACGAGCTGGGAATCAGCAACGAGGTGCTTTACAAGGCGGCGAACGTCTCCCAGGAAGAATTGGAGAAGGGCGTGCGCAAGCGAGGGAAGACAGACAAAGCCCAGGAAATGGGCGGATCGTTGCGGCGCGCGATTCCCATCCTGGTGATGGAGCAGAAGTTGATCAAGAGCGGCGAGAATTGCCTGGACGCTCCCATCGAGGTGCAGGTCATGGCGTTGGCCGAGGCTTACGAAGGTCTCATCAGCGAAACTGGTCAGCGGAAAATGTCGCCGCAGCAGGCCGAGGAAATCATGATCAAGAGCTCGGGGAAGAAGTACGACTCCATGGTCGTGGATGCTTTCGTGAAGGCTTTCGGGCAGCAGGCGAAGGGTGCGGGAGCGTAGTTGTTCACCGAAACAGCTTCTCCTCGGGGCCGACGCAGCCGGCGAGACCCTTCGACTGCGCTCAGGGCAGGCTGCCGGCGCTACAGCTTAATCCGCCGCCTGGGCGCTGGCTTTCTCCTTCACCCGTTCTCCGCGCAACTCATTCCACATCCCCACCACACGGGTTTTCAACTCTGCGGTGAGTCTTTCGTAGGCTGCTTCCGAGGCCTGCGTTTCGGGCGGAGGGTAAATCGGATCGCCAAAGGTGATCTGCAACGGGGCGAACTTCTGGAACGGCTTGCCGCGCGGCCAAGCCTCGTGAAAGCCCTCGATCGCGACCGGAACGATGGGCACCTGAAGGTGGATGGAAAGAATGGCGGCACCTTTCTTGAACACCTTGGGAGTGCCGTCAATCGAGCGTTCGCCTTCAGGGTACAGAATGAGAATGCGGCCATGGCGCAGGCCGAAGGCTCCGGCGCGCATGGCGGGAATGAGATTGGCGTCGGGGTCGACCACGATGACGCGCAGCCAACTGGCGAGGCGGCGCATGAAGCCGGTGCCAAAAATTTCACTCGTTCCCACGGAAAACAGTTCGCGGAACACTGGCCAAGGCAAAAGGCTGCCCATGATTATGGGATCGAGGAAACTCTGGTGACTGGAAGAAATAATGTAGGGGCCGCGGACTGGAACCTTCTCCAAACCGGTGACGCGCAGAGGAAAGCGGTCATAGGCGATGAGTTGCGCCAGGCGGCTGAGAGCATATAAGAAAGGTTCCCGGACGGGCTGCGGCCGGGCGAGGGCCAGAACGTCGGGATCGGTGGGCTCCTCTTGCAGCACCGCTTTCCAGCCGGCAAATTGGGCGCGGATGGTGGTCACGCCCGGCGCACCGGCTTTGCTCTCCCCCACCAATTCAACCAGATCGCGCACGGTATAGATTTCGGAGAGACGGGACTCATCCACGTCTGCGCCGAACTCCTGCTCCAGTTCTACCAACAGTTCGACGCGTTGCATGGAGTCGAGCCCGAGGTCGAGCTCCAGGTTGTCACTGGGGCGGATCACGTCTGGAGCAGTCCGTGCTGCGTTGCGAATGAGCTTCAGGGCGCGCCGGGCGTCGGGCTGGTCCAGCCAGGCGGCTTCTTCCGTGCTGAGAGGACGTTCTGCTGAAATGGCTGGCTCGGCCCCCTGCCCCCTGGCCTGATTGGCTCGGGCGCGCTTCTCGATCTCGAATCGCTTCAGCTTGCGGGTGGTGGTGCGCGGCAGGTCCTCCTGCCAGATCTCGTAACTGCCGACGCGTTTGGTGGAGGGCAGTTTCGCGGAGAGGCCTTCGATGTCGAAGCGAACCACTTGGGTGGCGTTGACGATCTTGCGCTGCCGCAGCACCTCGAAATTCGGCACCACCACGGCGTGCAGGCGCTCGGAGGTGGGATCGCCGGGGCGTGCTTCCAGTCCAATGACGCAAATTTCCTTGATGTAGGGCGACTTCAGGTAATGGGCTTCGATCTCTTCCGGATAAATGTTCTTGCCGTTGCTAAGGACGATGATTTCCTTCTCGCGGCCGGTGATGAAGAGATTGCCACGCGCATCGAAGTAGCCGAGGTCGCCGGTGTAAAGCCAGCCGTCCTTGAGGACAGCGGCAGTGGCGTCAGGACGATTCCAGTAGCCCTTCATGACAATGGCGCCACGGATGGCGATTTCGCCTACAGGCGGCCCTTCTTCCTGCGGTTGCGGGTCGAAGATGCGGGCTTCCACGCCGGGCAGGGGTGGGCCAACCGAGCCAATCACGATGTCACCCGGTGGGTTGACGAACGCGCCGCCGCTGGTTTCGGTGAGTCCGTAGGCTTGGAGCACGTCAACGCCCAGGGCATGGAAGTCGCGCCCGATCTGGGGTTCGAAGCGCGAGCCACCGGTGACCAGGTAGCGCATGTGCCCACCAAAGGTCTGGTGGATGGGGCGGAAGAAGATTGGTCCGGCATTGAGTCCCAACCTCCGCAGCAGGCGATTCAACCCCATCAGCAGTCGCAAGCCCCACTGCGCCAGCCGTCCGCGCTGCGCGACCTCTTTGAAGATGCGTTCGTGGATCAGGTAGAAAAACTGGGGGACGACGGCAAAGGCAGTCACGTGGCGCTCGCGCAGGGCGCGCATTAGCTCTGTGGTGTTTAAGGTTTCCAGATACACGGCGCGGGCCCCCGTGACCAGCGGAAGGAGCAAGTTGGCCATTTGCGCCAGGGCGTGGAAAAGGGGGAGCAGGCCGAGAACGGAATCCTCCGGGCCGATGTGGATGCGTCCGAAGACAGCGGCCACTTCGCCCATCAGGTTGGCGTGGGTGAGCATGACGCCTTTGGGGTCGGCGGTGGTGCCGGAGGTGTAGAGCAGGGCCGCGACCGAATCGCTTGGAGCGGAGACGGGCCGGAAGTTGCCCGGGCCGGCGGCGAAGATGGAGTCGAGATCGGCGGCCGCCGGGTTGGGCTCAGCTATCCCCGAGTGGGCATCGATCAGGATGATTCTGAGCTGCAAACCGGAGATTGCGGCTTGTGCCACCGCGAGGTGCTTGGTGTCGCAGAACAGCAGGGAACTGCCGCTGTCTTTGAGCAGTTTGGTGACCTGTTCGGCATGGAATGCCGTGTCCAGGGGGACGGCAGTACATCCGGCGGCGATGGCCCCGAGGTAGGCGGCCACCCAGCGCGGGTGATTGTCGGCGAGGATGGCGATGCGGGCGCCGGGGGGAAGTCCGTTTTCCGTAAGCCAGCAGCCGACGGATTCCGACATCTGCCGCAGCTGCGCGTAGGTGTGGCTCTCGACCCCGCTGCGCTGCTGGATCTCCAAGGCAACGTTGGCGGGCCAACGGGCAGCGCATTCGAGGAAACGGTCGTAGAAAGTGGCCATGCCGGGTGACGGGAAAATCTTACATGAAGATGCGGTTTGACCCCAGTGATCTGGAAAGTCTTTAACCGCCGAGATCGCCAAGGCCGCCGAGAGACATAGCTGTGCCTTCTCCCCTGCTTTTCCTGGCGCTCTCGGCGTGCTCGGCGGTGAAATGCCCGCCTGTGCCCCCTCTCGTCCACCCGCATCTAATGTGCTAGGCTTCTAAGAGATAGTGTGGGGCGTGCTGCCCTCCGAAGGAATGTCGATTTGATCAACACGCTGTTAGGCAAGGTCTTTGGGACCAAGAACGAGCGCGAACTCAAGCGCCTGATGCCCCAGGTGGAGGCCATCAATGCGCTTGAGCCGGAGATGCAGAAGCTCAGTGATGAGCAGTTGCGCGCCAAGACCGATGAATTCCGCAAGCGCATCCAGGACCGTCTGAGCAGCATTGCCGATGAGCCCGAGGCCGATCCCGACCGTCTGAAGGAACTTGAGGATGAGCGGACCCGGGTGGTGAATGAAGTTCTGGACGAAATCCTGGTGGAAGCCTTCGCTGTGGTGCGGGAGGCCGGCCGACGTGTGCTCAACATGCGGCATTTCGATGTGCAGTTGATCGGCGGCATGGTGCTGCACCAGGGCAAGATCTCGGAAATGAAGACCGGCGAAGGAAAAACGCTGGTGGCCACCCTGCCGGTCTATCTGAACGCGCTGAGCGGGCGCGGGGTCCACGTGGTCACGGTGAATGATTACCTGGCCAAGCGCGACTCGGAGTGGATGGGCAAGCTCTACCGGTTCTTGGGCCTAAGCGTGGGCGTGATCGTCCATGAACTGGACGATGAGGAGCGCCGCGAGGCCTACGCTGCAGACGTCACCTACGGCACCAACAACGAATTCGGTTTCGACTACCTGCGCGACAATATGAAATTTGACCTGCACGATTGCGTGCAGCGTGGGCACAACTACGGCATCGTCGACGAGGTGGACTCGATCCTGATCGACGAGGCCCGCACGCCGCTCATCATTTCGGGGGCCAGCGAGGAGTCCACCGACAAGTACGAACGTGTCAACCGCATTATCCCCAAGCTTGAAAAGGGTGAAGAGATCGACGTTGCCCCTGGGGAACCCAAGCAACTCACCGGCGATTTTGTGGTGGACGAGAAGCATAAGACCATTACGGTCAGCGATGAAGGCTGGGAGAAGGTCGAGGGGCTGCTGGGCATCGGCAACATTGCCGATCCGGAAAACTGGGACCTGAAGCACCACGTCGAGACCGCGATCAAGGCGCATGTTCTCTATCGCCGGGACGTTGAATATGTGGTAAAGGCCAAGGCAGAGAATTCCCGCGAAAAGGAAGTCATCATCGTAGATGAGTTTACCGGGCGCATGATGCCGGGCCGGCGCTGGTCCGACGGCCTGCACCAGGCGGTGGAAGCCAAGGAAAACGTCAAGATCGAGCGCGAGAACCAGACCCTAGCCACCATTACCTTCCAGAACTACTTCCGCATGTACAAGAAATTGGCAGGCATGACGGGTACGGCGGAAACCGAAGCGCCTGAGTTCGAGAAAATCTATCGGCTGGAAGTGATGGTCATTCCGACCAACAAGGAGCTGCGGCGGCTGGAAAACCCTGACGTGGTGTACCGGACCGAGAAGGAGAAGTACTTCGCGGCAGCCGACGAGATCCACAAGCTCAACCAGGGAGGGCAGCCGGTACTGGTCGGTACCACTTCGATTGAGAAATCGGAACGGCTTTCCGAACTGCTGAAGAAGAAGGGCATCAAGCACGTGGTGCTCAACGCCAAGTATCACGAGCGTGAAGCCGAGATCGTGGCGCAGGCTGGACGCAAGGGAATGGTCACCATTGCCACCAACATGGCCGGACGCGGCACCGATATTCTGCTCGGGGGCAATCCGGAGTTCATGGCCAAGCAGGAATGCGTGAAGAAGGGAATCGCGCAGCCCCTGCGTGTGGCTCAAGGTAAGGTGGAAGCCCGTCCGGACGACGGCAACAGCGCTGTCTGGTACTACGCGGGGAACGAGTACGTGGTGCCCAGCGACCAGTGGAATGAGATTTTCAGCCGCTACAAAGCGCAGACCGACCAGGAGCACGAAGATGTGATTGGCGCGGGCGGGCTGCACATCTTCGGCACCGAGCGTCACGAGGCGCGCCGCATCGACAACCAGCTTCGTGGCCGTGCCGGTCGCCAGGGGGATCCGGGTTCTTCACGCTTTTACCTCTCGCTCGAAGATGACTTGATGCGCATCTTTGCGAAAGAGTGGGTCTCGACCCTGCTGCAGAGGCTGGGCATGGAGGAGGGCGTCCCCATCGAGTCGCGGCTGATCACGCGGCGCATCGAGAAAGCCCAGGAGGCTGTCGAAGCACAAAACTTCGAAGCCCGCAAACACCTGCTCGAATATGACGACGTGATGAACAAGCAGCGCGAGGCGGTGTACGGCCTGCGCCACCAGTTGCTCGAGGGCGTGGACCAGAAGGAACTAATCCTCGAGGACTATGTATCCGGCATCCTCAGCGACTTGATGGACCAGTACTGCGCGGTCAAGGTACATCCCGAGGATTGGGACCTGAAGGCGTTGAAAGATGCGGTGTTCACCCGCTTTGGGGTGGACATCCTGGCCGAGGGAATGAAACCGGAGACGCTGAACCGCCAGGAACTGGGCGACGCGGTCTTCGACACCCTGAAAAAGCGCTACGACGCCAAGGAAAAACTCATCGGGCCGGATGCCATGCGCTATCACGAGCGCATGATCATGCTGAGCGTGCTCGACTCGCAGTGGAAAGACCACCTCCTCAACATGGACCACCTGAAGGAGGGCATCGGGCTGCGCGGCTACGGCCAGCATGATCCGCTAGTCGAGTACAAGCGCGAGTCCTTCGACATGTTCGAAGAGATGATGCAACGCTTCCAGGAGGAGACCGTCCGCTATCTGTACCTGATGCAGATCCTGGAGCGGCCTACGCAGTATGAGGCTGCGGTAGAGCGTGGCACGCCGGAGGGCGAGGAGGCGAGGCCGGTAGCTCCGGGGGCAGATGGCAACGGCCGGCGTCCGCCGCGGGCAATTGCCACGTCCGTGGATGAAATTGAAGAAGCCTTCCAGCGCAGGAAGCGTCGCGAACTGGAACAGGCCCGCATGGCTGGGTCGGGGGATTTCCAACCGGTGCAGCAAGTCGTGCGCAGCGGCGCCAAGATCGGACGCAATGATCCCTGCCACTGTGGATCGGGCAAGAAGTACAAGAAGTGCCACGGGGCGAACGCGTAAGCCTGCGGCAGCCGGGGATCAGCAGCCCGGCTGAATCGCCAAGCCCCACACACCACCATCATTCTTTAGCATGCTGGGAGATGTGTGCCGGCCTTCCGTGCAGGAGAGCGACGACTACGTCCGCCGCGCGATCCGCGGCGGGCAGGTTTGTCCCGGTTTGCTCGGGATCGCGAAGGCGGGCTTTCACGCTGGCCAGACCCGCAATCATCTTGTCCCGGGCGGGCCCGAAGGGCAGGATCTCGTTCAGCCGCGCAACCACCTTCTCGGCAGTGAAGTTCTGCTGCACCAGTTCGGGGACGACTTCCTCTCCGGCGATCAGGTTGACCATGGCGAAATGCGACACCTTGATGCGCGGGCGTCCCAGCAGATAGGTGAGTGGGGAGACGCGGTACACCATCACGAAGGGTGTGCCCATCATGGCGGCCTCGACCGTAGCGGTGCCGCTGGCGATGATTCCCGCACGTGAGTGTGCCAGCGCCGGCAGGGCATCGGAGACGAGATGAATCGGCCGGCGGCTGCCAATCAAACTTTCCAGAAAGCCACGGTCGAGGGTGGGTGCGACCGGCAGCAGAAATTCATAGCCCCAGCCCAGTTTCATCGCCGACTCCAGTATGGTGGGTAGGTTCATCCGCACTTCTTTCACGCGACTGCCGGGCATGAGGGTGATCCAGGGCTTGCTCAGATCCAGATTGTAGCGGCTGGCATACTCAGTGCGATTGATCAGCGGGTGAGCGAGATCGGCGAGCGGGTGACCGACAAAGGTCGCATCCACACCGCGGTCGCGGTAGAACTTTTCCTCGAAAGGGAAGATCACCAAGGCTTTTGTGACGTATTTCTGCAAGAGGCGCACCCGCCCCTGACGCCAGGCCCAGAACTGCGGGCAGACGTAATACACAACGGGGATGCCGCGCTTGTGCATCTGGCGGGCCACACGCCAATTGAAGGCAGGGGAGTCGATGACGATCGCCAGGTCGGGACGGCGTTTGTCGGCTTCGGCGATGAGGGTGCGGAATCGTCCGTAGATTGTGGGGAGATGGCTGAGGATTTCGGCGATCCCGACCACCGCGAGGTCTCTTGCGTCCACCACCGTATCGCACCCGGCGGCACGCATGCGCTCCCCGCCTACGCCAAAGAAGTCGAGCGACGGGTCGCGCCGGCGCAGGGCTTGGATAAGCTGCGCGCCGTACATTTCACCGGAGGCTTCGCCGGCGGAGATCAGGATTTGCACTTGGACATTCTACGGAGCAAGACCGAAAGAACCAAAACCACAGAGGATGCGGAGGACGCAGAGGATACTGAATCGCAAGCCGAAACCCAAGCTCTTGGCGCACTCTGCGCCCTCGGCGATCTTGGTTTGTGTGGAAAACCAGTTAGTCGTCCGCGCTGGCGGTGACCTGTGGACCTGCGGCTGTGACTTCCTGGTCTTTGTATTGCAGTTGATAGAGCTTGTAGTAGATGCCGCGGTTGGCCAGCAGTTGCTGGTGGGTGCCCATCTCGCGCACCTGGCCCTTGTGCATGACGATGATCTTGTCGGCGCGCTGCACGGTGGAGAGGCGGTGCGCGATGACCAGCGACGTGCGTCCTTCCACCATGCGGCTGAGGGCATCGCGCACGCGAAATTCCGTTTCGGTGTCCACGCTGGAGGTGGCTTCGTCCAGGATCAGGATGCTGGGGTCGTGCGCCAGCGCGCGGGCAAAGGAGATTAGTTGCTTCTGCCCGGTGGACAGTGTGCTTCCGCGCTCGTGCACCGCTTCCTTGAACCCGCCCGGCAGGGTGCGGATGAAATCGGCGAGGTTGACGTCCTCGGCGGCCTTTTCCACGTCCTCGTCTTCAATCCACTCCGTGCCCAGCCGGATGTTGCCCTCTACTGTGCCGGTGAACAGGAACGGGTCCTGCAGCACCACGCCAAAGCGGCGGCGAAGTTCGGCGACGTCCATGTCCTTTACGTCCACGCCGTCGATGGTGATAGCTCCTTGCTGCACGTCGTAGAAGCGCATGAGCAGCGAGATGATCGTCGTTTTTCCGGCGCCGGTGTGGCCGACAATGGCAACCGTCTCGCCCGGTTCGATGGTGAAACTGACGTCGCGGAGCACCCAGTCGGGATCGCCGGGTTGAGGAGGACGTGCGTCTCCGCCAGGCAGAGCAGTTATCTTGGGTGAGCCGGGCGAGGGGACCCAGCCTCCATTACCTTTTTCGATGGGGATGTTCCGGTACGCGAACCACACACGCTCGAACCGAATTCGACCTGGCCCATCGGGTGTCTTGGGCACGGCTGGTGACGTGATTTCTACCGGCGTGTCCAGCAGCTTGAACACGCGCTCGCCGGAAGCCATGGCCGATTGCAGGATGTTGTACTTTTCGCTGAGATCCTGGATGGGACGGAAGAATCGCTGCGCATACTGCATGAACGCGACCAGCACGCCCAGCGTAGCCGTCCCCCGAACCACGTCGTTGCCGCCGTACCACACCACGCAGGCAATCGCCGTTGCCGACAGGATTTCCACGACCGGGTAGTACACCGCGTGGGCCATGATCGCGTCCTTGAACGCGTCCATGTGGGTGGCATTCACCTCGGAAAACTTGTCGAATGCGGGCTTCTCCCGGTTGAAAAGCTGCAGCACCACCATGCCGCTGACGTGTTCCTGCAGGTAGGCATTGATGCGGGCAATGGCGACGCGAATCCGCCGGTAGGAATCGCGCACCTTGTCGCGGAAAATCTTGGTGGCCACGCCGATCAGGGGCAGCACCGCAAAGGTGATCAGGGCCAGCTTCCAGTTCATGTTGAGCATGATGGCCAGGATGCCGGCCAGCACGAAGATGTCCTCAAAGATGGACACCACGCCGGAAGTGAACATTTCGTTGAGCGCGTCCACATCGGTGGTGACGCGGGTGACCAGGCGGCCTACGGGATTCTTGTCATAGAACCCGATGTGCATACGCTGCAGGTGGCGGAAGATCTGGCTGCGCAGGTCGAACATGACCTTCTGCCCGGTCCACTGCATGAAGTAGGTTTGCAGGAACTCGAGGAAAAAGCTGATAACCAGGGTGCCGACGAACAGCGCCGCTACCTGAGCGATGCCGACCAGGGGGTTGGAACTGAGGAAGCGATCAAAGGGCGAATGCTGTCCCGCAACCTTGACCAGGTAGCGGTCGACGGCGATCTTGGTCAGGTAGGGGCCGAGGACGTCGGCGCCCGCCTTGAGAACGATGGCGCCCAGGGCCACGGCCACCTGCCAGGTGTAGGGCCGCAAATACTTGAGCAGCCGCTTCATCAGGCGGCTGTCATAGGCTTTTCCTAGTATTTCTTCGTCCTGCATGGCTATCGGCTAGCTCAAGAGTACCCTAAATAGATGGAGATGGAAGGGGGAAGGATGGAAAAGGTTTAGGGCTAGGGCGGGCTCTGCGGCGCCGTCGGCTGCGATGGTTCACACTTGGTGGTTCTGGCATCGGGCAAGGGTTGCATTTTCTTATCGTCGATATTGCTCTTGAGCCACTGGTTCAGAGGTTTGATCAGCTTTACCCCGTTGTCGCTAACGGAAGGCATCCCACCCAAGCCCACCGGAAAGGCGCCGTAGTATTTCCAGAAAACTAGTTTTTGGGTATGGTCATCACGAGGAATGGACAGAAATGTGAACTCCCCGTCGCGGAGGGCGACCGCCTGGGCAGAGTCCTCAGACCGCCGCTTCTGCAATGCCGGGTCGTCAAGGATCCTCTTGAGCTGCTGCAATTCCGTGGAGGGGATCGAATCTTCCAGGACTTCGGTCGTGACAGTATTGCTACCGACCCGCTGCCGCTTCCTCTCCATGTGGTAGCGGCCGTCAGAATAAATAATCACACAATTGTTCTCGAGTTGCCGCTCCGAAAAGCGAGTTATCGCAAGTCGCAGAGCAAAACTCGGGGCGATCTCTTTGCTTGTGCGGGGTGCATTGGAAGGCTGGCCGGGTGATTGCTCTCGTGAGTTGGCTGCACGGGTCTTGAGTTCAATTTTTTCTGGTGGCAGGCAGTTGTTGCGCCCGGATTCTTCAGTCAGCTTGATGTGGTTTTCCTTCGGCAAATCGCCAAGCCATTTTAGGAGAGGATCAAGAGACTGCCGGAAGGGTTGTCGGCTTTCCGCAACAGGAAAGGTCAGGTTTTGCCAACGGCCCAGGCGGAGTATGCTGAGCAGAAGTTCATCTCGGCTGCTGCTGATGAGCGGTGTGCTGATCTTTTCCTGCGACAGCTGCAGGAGTTCGTCCGAGTTCAGAGTGTGTTCCAAGTTCTGAAGGGCGGGGAGCGCGAGTGAGCTTTCGAAAATATCCATGTCTTGGTCGCGGCGCAATCGTTCGAAGTGATACTGTCCATCTCCACGGACCAGGACACATACATCTTCGTTCGCCTGCATGCGCTCCAGGCGCAACAGGTACGAAGGGCTGCTGACTTCCGCGGGCACTTGTTGGGCGAGGCCCGTCGAGATCGCCAAGGCGCAGCCGACGACAGCGGCTTGGAGAAGAACCTTCAGGGACGACACAGCGGCGCAATTCTATCCGCAACTCCGCGACCGAAGCCACAGGTATTTGCTAGCGCTGCATCTCATCAGCGTTGCCGTCTAGTGATCAGGGGTGGTGGTCAGGGGGCGATTCCGGCTCCGAGCCGGGCGGGTACATGGTGCGATACATTACCCGGGGGCTGCGCAGTTGTTTGCACTTTCGTTCTTAGCAACCGGCACTTTCCGCTTCTGCAGCGCTTTTAGCCATTCCTGGAAAGACTTAAGCTCTTTTTCGAAGGGCTTGCGTTCTCGGGCATTCATAAAAGAGATGTTCTGGAGCAGGTGCTCGCGGGGAACGCTCACGGAGAGAGTGTCCATGTCCTGGACGATTCCGCCCTTAGGCTCCGCGGTCTTGACTGCCTGGAATTTCTCGTCATCGAGTGTGGCCTGCAACTGCTTCATGCTGGCTTCGGGCAGGGTGTCGAGATAAACCCGCTCGTCAGGCGAGCCGCCATTGTTGCTTTGAAACGACTTTTCCAGACGGTAGTGGCCATCGGGATAGATGAGCACGCACATGTGACTCATGCCGGAATAAGGGTCGACGGTGGTGGTTTCCGCCCGCATCACATAGGTCCGGTCTACGATGGTTTGGGAGGCTGCCAGGCTTGTGGCGAAGACGATGAAGGGCGCGAATCTGCACTTCATGCAGCGAATTAAATCATGAAACTCGCCGCAGTACCAGCGCCGAGTTCTTAGACCCGAACCCCACGCAGTTGCAGATAGCATGCTCGATCCGCGCGGTCCGGCCCACGTCCGGGACGTAATCCAGGTCGCATTCGGGGTCAGGAACATCGAGATTTATCGTCGGCGGAATCTTGCCATGTTCCATCGCGATCAGCGTGGCGGCTATCCCGGCGGAGCCGCAGGCGCCCTGGGCATGTCCGATCTGCGACTTCAGGCTGGACATGGGAATCTTGCGGGCATGCTCGCCCAGGGCAAGCTTGAGGGCGCGGGTCTCCACGCGGTCGTTCATTTCGGTGGAAGTCCCGTGGAGGTTGACGTATTGCACGTCCTCAGGCGCGAGTTGCGCTTCTTCGAGGGCCAGGGTGACAGCGCGGGCTGGCTCCTCAGGCGAGTCGCTCATGCGCACGCGGTGGAAGGCCTCACAGGTCGAGGCGTATCCGGCGATCTCGGCGTAAATCCGGGCCCCGCGGGCGTGAGCGTGGTTGTAATCTTCCAGGATGAACATCCACGAGCCTTCGGCGATTACGAAGCCGTCCCGGTCGGCGGAAAACGGACGGGAGGCGCGTTCCGGCGCGTGATTCCACGAAGTCGTCAGCGCCCGCAGCAGGGAATAGCCCTTGATGATTCCCGGCGTGATGGCCGAATCCACCCCGCCCACCAGAAACAGGGGCTGCACGCCCGCTTGAATATGTTGGTACGCGTAGCCAATGGCGTCGGTCGAAGAAGTGCAGCCGGTGGTGACGACGTGGCTGTAACCGCGAAAACCGAAGCGCATGCTGACTTCGCTGGGGATGGTTCCCATCGTCCCGCTGGGGATGCAGAAGAGACTCACCTGCTTGATGTGTCCCGAGTGCCAGAGCCGGTATTGCTCCTCGGAAAATTCCTGCGCGCCGCCGCCGGTGCCGAGGATGACGCCGATCTCGCGCTTTTCCTCCATGGACATGGCGGTGGGGTCGAGGCCGGCGTCGCGGATGGCTTCGCTCGACGCGGCCAGAGCCAGCGGCACGACGCGTGACACATGCTTGCGCTCGCGCGCGTCCACCCAGGCCAGCTCGTCGAAGTCAGGAATCTCGCCCGCGATGTGCACGGGCAGAGCGGAAGGATCGAAGCGCGAAATGCGCTTCACGCCGGATTTTCCAGCGAGAATGGCTCGACAGAATGCTTCCTTGCCCATGCCGTTCGGGCTGACCACGCCTAGGCCGGTGATGACGACACGAGGAAGCATAAGCAACTCAGATGCCTACATTCGACTGCGGGTGACAGCCAGATGCGATAATTACGGCAGATGCCAATGGGCCTGTATATCTCGGTGCCGTTCTGCCGCACCAAGTGCAGCTATTGCAACTTCGCCTCCGATGTCTTTGCCCGCGCGGTTTTTCAGCGCTATGTGGACCGCGTCTGCTCGGACTTCGAACACGCGCACCAGACTGCCGAGCAGATGGGCGGGCGCTTTTCCCCCGCGGTCGACTCCGTGTACCTGGGCGGGGGAACTCCCACTGTACTCGATATAACCCAACTGGAGCGGCTGTTTGTCACCATTTCGCAAAATTTCCAGGTCCAGCCCGGCGCGGAGATCACCGTCGAATGCGCTCCCGGCACCCTCACGCCGCCCATGATCGAAACGCTGCAGCGCCTTGGCGTCAACCGCGTGAGCCTGGGCGTGCAGTCGTTCGTGGACGAGGAGGCGGCGTCGGTTGGTCGCCTGCATAAGCGGGCCACCGTGCTCGACGACATCGCGCGCCTTCGCGCTGCTGGCATTACTAACATCAATATTGATCTGATCGCCGGCCTGCCCCACCAGACCGCAGAAAGCTGGGAATTTTCTTTGGCGGAAGTCATTGCTACCGGCGCGCCCCACGCCAGCGTCTACATGCTCGAGGTGGACGAAGATTCCCGCCTCGGCCGCGAACTCATCGCGGGCGGTACAAGATACCACGCGCACTTCGTTCCCAACGAAGATCTCACTGCGGAGCTGTACAGCATGGCCTGCGCGCGCCTGAACGCGGCGGGGGTGCAGCAATACGAGATATCCAACTTCGCGCGGGAAGGATATGAGTCGCGCCACAACTTGAAGTACTGGACCCGCCAGCCGTACATGGGATTTGGCGTGGATGCGCACTCGATGCTTGAGCAGGAAGCAGGCTGCGCTGTGCGCTTCTCGACTGCAGATTCGCTGGAGGAATACATGGCCGCGGCCCCGCTGAGCCATGCTGTCGTTTCCGCGCGCGCGGCGCTGGAGGAGACGTTCTTTCTCGGACTTCGACTGACCCGGGGCGTGGACTTGCAGGAGGTAGCGTGTGCGTTCGGACGGGATGCGGCCACCGGCTTCTGCGGCGCGATCGCAGAGTTTGTGCGGGACGGACTGATCGAGCACCAGGGCGAGCGGATTCGGCTGACGGAGCGAGGCAGGCTGCTGTCCAACGAGGTCTTCCAGAGGTTTGTTTCCGATCCGGCACCGCTGGCTTCCTAGTGCCGGCGGTAACTTTTCCTCTTCCTACTGCTGTGTTCTAATGAACGGTCCCGCATCGAAAGCGGTGCCTGGCGTCGCGTGCGGGGCATTCATCCGGAGGACTCTTGGATTTCCTGCTTAACGAGGAACAGCTGCAACTGAAGAAGAGCGTGCGTGAATTTGCGGAGCGCGAAATTGCTCCGCATGTCATGAAATGGGACGAGGCCGGGGAGTTTCCCATGGCCATCGTCAAGGAACTGGGCAAGCTGGGCCTGCTGGGCACGGTTTTTCCGACGGAGTACGGCGGCGCGGGCATGGGCTACGTGGAGTACGTCACCGCGATTGAAGAGCTTTCGCGGGTGGACGGTTCGGTCGGCATCATTGTTGCTGCACACACCTCACTGGGCTCGAACCACATTTTCCTGGCCGGTACTGAACAGCAGAAGAAGAAGTACGTCAGCAAGCTGGCGACTGGAGAGTACATCGGCGCCTGGGGCCTGACCGAGCCCTCTGCCGGCTCCGACGCCGGCAGCGCGCGCATGACTGCCGTGCGGAAAGGAAACCAATGGCTGCTCAACGGCACGAAAACCTTCTGCACCAACGGCCATTATGCTGACGCGGTGGTGGTGATCGCCGTGACCGATCGCGCCGCCCACACCCACGGGCTCTCGGCCTTCATCGTGGAGAAGGGAACCAAGGGCTTCCGTGCCGGGAAAAAAGAAAACAAGTTGGGGCTGCGGGCTAGCGATACGGCAGAGCTGATCTTCGAAGACTGCCTGATTCCCGCCGAGAACCTGCTGGGCAAGGAAGGCGACGGTTTCATTGACGCCATGCAGGTGCTGGATGGCGGCCGCATCTCGATCGCCGCGCTCTCGCTGGGCATGGCCGAAGGCGCGTACGAAGCCGCATTGAAGTATTCGAAGCAGCGTAAGCAGTTCGGCAAAGCCATCAGCGAGTTCCAGGCCACCCAGTGGAAGCTGGCCGACATGGCGACTGAGATTGAAGCCGCGAGACTGCTGACGTTCCGCGCCGCTTCCATGAAAGACGCGGGACTGAAGACCACCCAGGAATCGTCCATGGCCAAGCTGTACGCCAGCGAGGTGGCGGTGCGGTGCGCCAACGAGGGCGTGCAGATTCACGGCGGGTATGGGTTTATCAAGGACTATCCGGCGGAAAAGTTCTACCGCGACGTGAAGCTGTGCACCATCGGCGAGGGGACTAGCGAAATTCAGCGGCTGGTGATTGCGCGGCAGTTGCTGAAAGAGTAGCGGAACGGCCCTGGATGTGACTGTTAGCCGCTCTTGCCAGAATGATGGTAGCCGCCTTGCTTTCGCTCTATGTGAACGAAGTGCAGCAATCGCCCGAACAAACATTCAGCCCGGCAAACGTGATGGTCACTCCCATCTTGGATTGGCAATCCCCTGGTATCCGCTCGCTTGCGTGCCAACTGCAAAGCTCTCCTGCCTCTACTCGCGAGTTGGTACAGACCGCGCATCGACGGCTCACTGAAGCGATTCAGCCGGTCTACGATCTGAATGAGCGGCAGCCGGCATCGGTTACGCTCGAGAAAGGGCGTGGTTCTTGCAGTCAGCGAATGGCCTGCCTGGAAGCACTAGCCCGAGCTGCCGGTATCGCGACCCGGGTGCGCGCGCTTTATGTTGACGGAAGATTTTGGTTCCCCCGTTTTCCTCTCGTTCGTGTGTTCATTCCCAAGCGTGTCTTGCTCATCTGGCCGCAGTTTCTGCTGGAGGATCACTGGGTAGATTTCGACGAACTTTATGCTTCCATGTCCCGATTGGTTGTGATGTCAGCCGGTGGCTTCACCAACGAGGGCGAATCTCTATTCGAGGCAGTGC
>JAIQET010000003.1 GCA_020073645.1 Terriglobia bacterium
CGATGTTCAGCATCGCGGCGTCTTCCAGGAAGGCTTTCTCGTATTTCGCCGTGTATTGCTTGACCCCGACACCCTCCCGCGCCGCGTTGCGGATGATCTTGTCGTCCACGTCGGTGATGTTCATGACATGGCGCACCTCGAACCCGCTCTGGCGCAGGAAGCGGCGCAGCACGTCCACCGCAACAAAGGTGCGGAAATTGCCGATATGCCCGTAGTCGTAGACCGTCGGCCCGCATGCGTACATGCGGACTTGGTTGTTTTGTAGCGGGCGAAACTCTTCGACTTTGCCCGACAGAGTATTGAAGAGGCGCAGTGCCATAGATAGTCGTCGGTCCTCAGTCGTCGATCGTCAGCCAAACCTTTTCGCGGTTTGTGAGATTGAAACCGACGAAGGAGAACTGCTAACAGTACTGGACAGAATCCTTAATTCTAGGGGGCAGAAAGAAAATGGGTCAAATCCGGTTGCCCGCCGAAGTGGAGGCGCTCGGGTGAGCTTGGTTCATGGCGCGTAACCGGTGACCAACAAGAAGAACATAGTGCAGCCCCGAGATGATGGTGAAAGCAAAGGTAGCGCGCAGAAACGTGAGACGTGCGATCCAGACCCAGCGTGACCGTTCGATCTCGAGCAGCATGACAAAGAACACCGCCGCCACCTGGGCAAAGGTGTTGGCTTTGCCGAAGATGCTGGGCCGGAAATCACGTAGCCCCGCGATGGCGTACAGCACCGCGCTGGCGAACAGGATGGAAATGTCGCGGCTGAAGACCAGCACGGTGAATTTCCACGGGATCTTGTGCAGGATGGACAGTACCAGGAACATGGTGCTGAGCAGGAGTTTGTCGGCAATCGGGTCGAGATACTGCCCCAGGAGCGTTTGCTGCTTGAGGGTGCGCGCCAGCAAGCCGTCCAGTCCGTCGCTCAGTCCAGCCAGCACAAACAGAGTCAGCGCCCAGGAATAATGCCGGTTCACCAGATTGATCACGATGAAGGGCAAAAACATCATGCGCAACAGCGTGAGCTGGTTGGGGGCGGTGAGCAGTTGCGAGAGCTTCACGCCCGCTCCTCGGGAGTGAGAGGACGCGCCACGCCCCGGCGAGCGAGCACGCTGGCCGGATCCAGGCCAGTCTTGGCGGTGAAGCGTTGCGCCAGCGAAGGGATGTTGCCGTCGGGCAGGTCGAGTTCCATGCGCTCCACACGGTGCATAGGGAAGAAGACCACGCCCGGAGAAAACGTTTCGCCTTCCTTCACCAGCGAAGCCAGGTCCTCAAAAGAGGCCAACTCGACGCCGCACAGGCTCAGGCCTTCCGAGCTGAGGGAAAGAATGGCGCCCCAGAGCTTCTCCCGCGGATTGCCCAGCGTGACCACGACCAGGGTGCCGGGCTGAAAGGGATCACTGGCGCTGGCGTCAACCATGCCGGGTTTGTCCGCATTCTGCACGCATTCGATTGTCGCCGCCCGATGGTCAGTTTGCAACTGGCGAGAAGGTGGCAGCAACTTTCGCTCTGGAAGACAGGTGAAATTTACGGTGCTGATGGATTCCAGCAGCGCTGGATTTCCCGAGTTCATTGCCGGGAGCGGGGGGCCCCGGTACAATGAGACCTGCAAGTAGGCCCGTAGCTCAGTTGGTTAGAGCGCTTCCTTGACACGGAAGAGGTCGATGGTTCGAGTCCATTCGGGCCTACCATTCCTTTTGTATCCGCTCGAGGCGAGCACCTCCGTCCCTGATCCTCTCCGCCGCCGCGTCCGGTACAATAGCCGCCGTGACGGAAAGCAAGGTCAACCACAGTCAGACCCTGGCGAAAGTCCCCATCTTCTCTGGGCTCACGGAATCCGAGCTTGCTTTCCTGGCCCAGCGTGCCGTGCCGCGCCATTTTGTCGCAGGTGAAAGCGTTTTCAGCGAGGGCGAACCCTGCACGGGACTCTATGTGGTTGAGTCCGGTCACATCCGCATCTTCAAGAGTTCCGCCGACGGACGCGAGCAGGTACTCAGCATCGATGGGCCGGGCAGTTCCGTCGCAGAGCTTCCCGTCTTCGATGGAGGTAACTACCCGGCCTCGGTGACCGCGGTCGACGATGCCACCCTCCTCTTTGTCAGCAAACAGGATTTCCAATCGCTCTGTCTGGCTCATCCCCAGGTCGCGCTCAAAGTGCTGCGGGTGGTCGGTGCTCGCCTGCGACGGCTGGTAGGAATCATCGAGGAACTTTCCTTTACGACGGTGCGCCATCGGCTCGCTTCCTTCCTCCTGCGTCTCGCCCGAACCGAAGGCAAGCGCACCACGGACGGTGTGGAAGTCAATCTTCCCGTCAGCAACCAGGAGCTGGCGTCGCAGATCGGAACGGTTCGCGAGCTGGTTTCCCGCAATCTCTCACGCTTTCAATCCGAGGGCATGCTGAAGATCGAGGGACGCAGTGTGATCATCCAGAATCTGAAGGCTTTGGAAGCCGAACTCCACTCTGGCGAATAGGTTTCTAAGGACTCTCCAGACCCAGTCGCCGCCAGCGTTTCTCATCGCCGTGACAAAAGTCATCGGCAGGCCGGCCATGTTCCGCTACCTTCAGGACATGGCGCTGGCTGCAAGGAATGGAGCCAGGCCGCGAGGAGGATGCGATGAGCGTGACCACCGAGAAAACGGTCCGGGAACTGGCCTTGGAAAACCCTTCGGCGACCCGGGTTTTTGAAAAACTGGGCATTGACTATTGCTGCGGCGGTAGCCAGTCCCTGGAACAAGCCTGCCGCGCGGCCAACCTGCCGATGGACCAGGTGTTGGATTCTCTGGAAATGGCCGAACAAGCAGCGCGGGCCGCTCAGAAGGTCCATGATTGGCAAAGGGAGCCTCTAGCCGATCTGGTTGCGCACATCAGTAGCACCCATCACAAGTACACCCGTGAGGAGATCGCCCGCCTTGGTCCTTTGTTCGACAAGGTCTGCTCCGTCCACGGGAAAAACCACCCTGAACTGCTGCAGGTTCGCGTCAGCTTCCGAGGCCTGGCCCAGGAACTGACCATGCACATGATGAAAGAAGAGATGGTTCTGTTCCCGTACATAGTAAGGATGGAAGAAGCCGTCATTCAGAACGAGCCCGCCCTGCCGCCACCCTTCGGCAGCGTGCAAAATCCAGTTGCGATGATGGAGCAGGAGCACGAATCCGCCGGCAATGCACTGCGTGCCATGCGCGCGGCGAGCGCAGGCTACACTGCCCCGCCCGACGCGTGTGTCAGCTACCAGACGCTCTACAAGGCCCTGGCTGAGTTCGAAGCTGACCTGCACCAGCACATTCACCTCGAAAACAACATCCTGTTTCCTCGCGCAATTGCCATGGAACAGGTGCACTGATCGGAGCTAGAACGCATGAACGTGGACTTTGATCAACGTCCCTTCATTGTTATCTGGGAGACAACCCAGGCCTGTGACATGGCCTGCGTGCACTGTCGCGCGTGCGCTCAGCCCGTCCGCAGTGCGCTCGAATTGAGCACCGATGAAGCCAAACGGCTCATCGATGAAGTCGCGGCGCTCGAAGCGCCGGTTTTCGTGCTCACCGGGGGCGATCCTCTGAAGCGGCCCGACATTTTCGAACTAGTGGAGTACGCTTCAACCCACGGCGTTCGTATCTCCCTCACACCGAGCGCTACACCGCTGCTGACCAAGGAAGCCATCCTGAGACTGAAGCAATGCGGATTGGCGCGCCTGGCCATCAGCCTGGACGGTCCGACGGCCGAGGTCCACGACGCATTTCGCAGGGTTCCGGGCTCATATGACTGGACTCTGCAGGCGGTGCGCTGGGCTCGCAAGATCGGGCTGCCAGTGCAGATCAACACCACGATTACGCGGCGCAATCTGCCATACCTGGATTCCATCATTGCCCTGCTTGAGCACCTCGATATCGTGCTGTGGAGCGTTTTCTTTCTGGTGCCAACCGGCCGGGGTTCCGCGGCGGACTTGATCTCGGCTGAGGAGTTCGAGCAAGTCTTCGAAACGTTGTACCGAACTTCCCAGCGCGTAGCGTTTGACATCAAGAGCACCGAAGCCCAGCATTACCGCCGCTACCTCCTCCAGCGGCGCACGGAAGAAAAACGCAAGGGCAACGACCACCCATTGCCGTCGATGCTCGGAGCGAGCACGCCAGACGGCATCGGAAGAGCCCCACAGGGAATCAACGACGGCAAGGGTTTCGTGTTCATCTCCCACCTTGGCGAGGTATTCCCGAGCGGATTCCTGCCGGTCTCCGCCGGCAATGTGCGCCGCCAGTCGCTCACGGACCTCTACCGGCACTCACCGCTGTTCGTCGCCCTGCGGAACAGCGAGAACCTGAAAGGCAAGTGCGGCGTCTGCGAGTTCCGGGAAGTGTGCGGCGGGTCGCGGGCGCGAGCCTATGCCCTCACGGGAGATGTCTTCGCCGAAGAACCCTGCTGCACTTGGCAGCCGAAGCCTCACCAACCGCATGATCGCCCGCAACCACCCCAGGTCGCGACCTGTTCCAGTGCTTGAAGCGCAAGGCAAGCGCCGCTGCTAGCTGCTCGACCCACACTCGCCCTGCTGTGTATTCCGTACCTGCCCGCATGCTCTACATCTGGCTAGGGTTGCGGATGAAACCATGAAGATCGCCCAAGGGTGCAATAATAGTGTGTGAATCCTGTGAAATCAGCGACCGTCGTCATCAAGAAATACAGCAACCGCAGGCTGTATGACACCTCCAACAGCCGCTACGTGAATCTGGACGACATTGCCAAGATGATTCGTGAAGGCACCGACGTCCAGGTGGTGGACGCCAAGAGCGGTGAGGATCTGACCCGCGTCACGCTAACCCAGGTCATCACCGAAGACGCCAAGGACAAGCCGACCGGACTGCCGCTCGAACTGCTACGCCAGCTCATTGTTGCTTCCGACCAGGTGCGGCAGGAGTTCATCATGTGGTACCTGAAGTCGGCTTTCGACAGCTACCAGAAGGTGCAGGATGCAGTGCAGAGCCGGTTGGGCGATCTGCACGCCACCGTCGTGTCGCCAATTGAGACCATGAAGCGCTTCCTAGGCCAGGCCCCGTCCTCGCAGCCGCCCGCCGCAGCCGACTCGGAAATGGAAGCCATGCGCAAACGCATCGCCGAGTTGGAGGCTCGTCTGGGAAAGTCCCGGCCACGGCAGAAAAAGCGCGCCAGCTCCAAGAGCTAGACGGCCCGGAACGGCAGCCGTGCGTGCCCGCCTTGTCCGGCGCGATCCTCAGTCACCAACCGGGCCAAGCTGCGATACCGGAAGAATCTGGGGTCCGCCTCTCTCGTGCAAGCCGCACTCAGTTTTTTCGAAGCCGGACCATCGTCCGGCCCGCGCGTCTTCCCCCGCGTGGATGGGGCGCGTGCAGTGCGTGCAGCCAATGCTGGGATAGTTCCGATCGTGCAGGGGGTTATACGGCAGGTTGTTCTCGTAGACGTAGTCCCAGACTTGCTTGGTGCTCCAGTCGGCAAGCGGGTTGATTTTGACTAATCCGAACTTTGTATCCCATTCCACCTTGCGCGCCTGTGCGCGAGATGCCGTCTGGTCGCGGCGAATGGCGGTCACCCACGCCCGCAACTCAGACAGCTTTCCGCGCAGCGGTTCCACTTTGCGCAGGTTGCAGCACTGGTCGGGAGCCCTCTTCCAAAGCGCTGGTCCGTGACGGCGTTCCTGCTCCTCGGGCGTCAGCGCCGGACGGACGCGTTCCACCTTGATTCGATACCGTTCCTCGATGCGGCCGATCAACTCGTTAGTTTCGGGAAAAAGGAAATCGGTGTCCAGGGTGAACACACGAACGTCCGGCCGGATGCGGGCCGCGATGTCAATGAGCACAATTCCCTCGGCGCCAAAACCCGAGGCGATTGCCATCTCGGGATAGAACTCGGAGAAGGCCCAGCGGAGCAGTTGCTCGGGATCCCAGGTTTCAGCCAGCGATTGTGTGATTGCGAACCGTTTGGTCATGTGCTGACTCCTCGAACCTTGGCAAGTGAATAACCTGCCGCAAGTAGCTTTTTGGTTTGTCTGGGGATGAGAGGCTTAGATTTGGGCCCAACAGTTTATGAGCTCGCTCTGGCCGAGCTGCGGGGAAAGGGTCTGCGTGGCAAATTCAGCTACGGCGCCGACGATCAAGAGCGCTGGGGACGCAAGCGGCGCGACTTCGGGTAACTCGCCTATGGTGGTTTGATGAATCTGTTGGGCCGCAGTCGTAGTCTGCGAAATTAGAGCGCAGGGAGTGGTTCTGTGAAGTCCAGCCGCTTGCAGTTGGCTTGCGATTTCAGAATAGTCTTCGCCGGGCATGTAGAGCACAAGAGTTGCGTCGGCGGAGATCAATGACCGCCAGTCGTCACGCGCACCAAGAGCTCGATGACCAGTCAACAGAATCAACCTGGAGGCCAGTTGGCGATGGGTCAGCGGAATTTGCGCCGCGGCAGCAGCGCCCAGTGCGGCGGTGATGCCGGGAATAATCTCGAAACAGATCTGCGCCCGGCGCAAGGCTTCGATCTCCTCTCCTGCACGACCGAAGATCAGGGGATCGCCTGCCTTAAGACGGACCACAGTCAAACCCGCCATCGCGAAATTCACCATCAGAGAGTTGATCTGGTCTTGAGTGATATGGTTTCGGCCGTAGCGCTTGCCAACATTCTGGACGTTTGCTGTGGCGGGGACGAGCTTGAGAATCTCCGGCCCCACCAGGTCATCGTGCAGCACGACATCAGCTTCGCGTAGCGCTCGCAAAGCTTTCACGGTAAGCAATTCGGGATCGCCGGGACCCGCTCCCACCAAGTACACCATGGTTTTCATAAGACACTCCCTGAGTCAGGAAATTTTGTGTTGCGGCTCACGTTGATTGCGAACGGCACCTGGCTGGCGAGTTGGTGCAGAAGACGGGCGCGGCGGGCGGGAGCCATTCCGCAGGTCATTAGCCTTCGCCGGGCCTTGCCCAGCTCCTTTACCCAGTTCTGGTACTCGGGCCCGAATTGCTGCTCCAGTTGCTTCCGCAGCCGCTGCGCCAGTGCAGGGCTCTGGCCGGAGGTCGAAATCGCGATTTGAAGCGCTCCCCGGCGCACCACGGCGGGATAGTAGAAGTCGCAGTAAGCCGGATCGTCCACCACATTGCACAGAATGTTGTGACGCTGTGCCTCGCGAAAAATGCAGTGGTTGAGTTTTGAGGAGCTGGTTGCCGCGACAACCAGAAACGTCTCGTCAAGGTCGGCGGAAGAAAAGCTTCTCGGCTGCCAGGCGATCTTGCCTGCGCGAGCCCACTGCTCGACCGCTTCGGTCGCCCGCGGCGCGACCACGAGGACTTTCGCCCCGGCAGATATCAGACCTGCGATCTTCGGTTCACCCACGCGTCCGGCGCCAACCACCAAACACTGGCGGCCGCTCAGCTTGAGGAACATGGGAAAAAGGTTCATAAGCACGCTACCTTCTCCGTAGAGACGCAGCTTGCTGCGTCTCCTGCGCTCATCCCTCCACGCCGTGAGGCGGAGGTCCCGACGCAGCGTCACGCGCGACCGCTGCGACCGGCTCTCCCGCAAGCCACTCCCGCAGTTCGGTGTCGCTGTGCCGGGCAAAAAAGCGGCGCAGGTTCTCCCCCGGAACTGGCTCCGCCAGGTAACGCCGCAACAGCCGCTCGATCGCCGCGGGAACCTCCGTGGCGGGGCAGCGGTAGCCGATCGGCCGGGCGATGGCTTGGTGCGCTCCCACGGCACCTCCCAGGCAGAAGTAATAGGCGTCCACCATCTGCTGGCCGATCTTGAGCTTCTTGCCTTCGATCCCGATGTCGGCGATCCAGTGCTGTCCGCAACTGTTCGGACATCCGGTCACATGCAGCTTCAAATGCTGCTCGAAGCCGGGCAGTCGCTCCTCCAACTCCTCCACCAGCCAGCGGGCAAAGCTCTTGGTCTCGGTGATGGCCAGCTTGCAGAATTCCGTGCCAGAGCAGGCGACCGTTCCGCGCAGGAATGGCGACCCGTGCACGTGCAGCCCGGCGGAGTCGAGTTCGCCGGCCAGCGCCGCTGCGTTGGCGTTAGGCACGTTGACAATCAGCAGGTTCTGCATGTTGGTGGTGCGCAACTCGCCGCGCGCGAAGCGATCCGCAAGATCGGCGGCAACCCGCATCTGCTCGGCGGTGATGCGACCGCGCAGCACTGCCGCGCCCACGTAGCAGGAACCGGGTTGCTTCTGCGGATGAATGCCGACGTGGTCGCGGTAAACATCCACGGGAGGATCTTCTGACTCAGCCGGGTCGAGGTGAAATCCCAGGTGGCGCTCCAGTTCGGCTTGAAATGTCTCTGCCGTCCAAGCCTGCCGCAAGAACAGAAACTTGAGCCGGGCGCGCTCGCGGTGCTCGCGCAACTGGTCCGAGTCGCGAAAGAGTTCCGCGATCCCGCGGACCACCGGCGTTACCTGGTTCCAGCGCACAAAGGCATTCAGCCGAGTAGCGAGATGGGGTTCAGCCGAGAGTCCGCCGCCCACGCGCAACGAGAACCCAATCTCTCGCTGCCTGTGGAAAGTGCGCGCCGTTGCGGTGAGGCCGACGTCGTTGATCTCTGGATAAGCGCACCACACACAGCAGCCAGTGATCGCGATCTTGAACTTGCGCGGCAGGTTGGAGAACTCCGGATTGCCCGCCAGCATGCGGTTGGCCTCAATCGCCAATGCGGAAGCGTCGCAGATCTCGTCCGCGTCCACGCCCGCAACCGGGCAGCCGGTAATGTTGCGGGTCACGTCGCCGCACGATCCGATGGTGTTCAGGTCGCATTGCCACAAGGCGGCGAGAATTTCCGGAAGAGCTTCGATCGTCACCCAATGAAGCTGAATGTTCTGCCGCACGGTGATGTCGGCAGTGCCGCGCGCATAGCGCGCGGTCAGATCAGCGATGGTTCGCAGTTGACGGGAGTGCAACAGACCGTTGGGAATCCGGATGCGAACCATGAAGTAGGGCAGCGCTTTGCCTTCCCCGCCTTTTCCTCCGACCACTCCCGCGCCATCGCCCTGGGTGTAGACGCCCCACCAGCGGAAGTATGTGCCCAGCCACTCGGGCGGAATGGCGTCGAAGCCCTGCCGGGCGAAGTCGCGAATTTCGTCGAGGCACTCCCATGGATTTTTCTCGCGCTTCAAGCGCTCCACGCGCTGCGCTTTCGTCTCTTTGCCGTTCGGAACTCCGCTCATCCCCCACCCCACGTAGAAAAGAAAAAGCCCACTTGCCTGTGCCTTCGGCAAGTGGGCTTGATCTGAACTTTCTTTGATTTCTAGGCTAGATCAATCCTCCACATTTGCCGGAAGACACGAAGCCGCAACAACAACAGGCGCAGGCAACGCTCCGGCAAATGCACATCATGCAAGAATCCCTCAAATAGAGACCTTGTGGAAAACACGATCCTACGTCGATGAAGCGGTAGATGACCATCTTCTGGCGAGAGATGCAAGAAAAATTTTCGGAAACCGCTGCCACGGTCGCGCCCCGGCACGGTCGCCTTTCTACATAGACCAGGGATGACTGTTTTTGTGCTGACGTCAGCGCAGGCTCGCGGTTGACCCGCTGGCAGATCAGGACGATGCGGGCAAACCCTGCGGAAAGCTGGGACGGGTCACGAACTTGTCGGCCTCGGCGTGCGCCAACTTAAGAAAACTGTTTCGTTCTTCGGGAGGCAGCCCCCTCCGATTCAAGGCATGACCGTATTCCACATCAATAATGATGTGGATGAGTTGCTGTAGCGTTGTGTTCTCGGAGATGTGAATTGTGCGTCCACTCTTTTCGAAGCAAAATCCAGTATCGCCCACCTGGCTCCAGTGAGCGCGGGTCAGGAGTGCCTTCCCAGCAAGCATGGCAGTGGAGGCAACGCCCTGGTGGTATTCCTCCATGGATACAAATCCGAACAGCATGGCCTGCGTGCACCACTTTCCCCAGGAACGCGCTGCTTTTTCCATGTTCCGGCGTTTGAGGCGGGCTAAGACCTTCATCAAGACCTCGCTCGTCGCATTCACGTGCACCGCAGAACGCGATGTGGATTTAAGAAATCAACTGGAGTGCTGCTTCGATCGCGAAGATACGTCGTCTCCAACCGCTATCCTCAGGGCCAAGGCAGACGACTTACAGGACCATGTGGCTGAGGCAGCGCCGCGCAGAACATTCTTGGGGCGGATGCAGCATCTGTCAAGATGCAAACAGTTGCACACTGTGAACCCCGCGGGATCGTCCTGGCTAAGGGATTGCTTTCGGGTGCCTTCCAGTTCAGGCCACTGGTACCGCTTTCCACGTGCCGGTGCCCGCGCATGAACCGACGACCGAAGGTGACGATGGACCGTCGCTCAATTCGGTGGATTGGGTGGGTTCGGCGGCTTCTGCGGTTGTTTCTTGCCGCCAAAAATGTCCAGCAGTTGCTGCACGGTATCTTGCGGCTGCGGGCGCTGCTGCTGGTTCTGGTCCTTGTTCTTTTGCCCCAGTAAACCGCCAAGTATGCCGGAGACCGCGCCTTCAGGATTCTCGAAGCTGGGCAACGCCCCTTTCAGACGCATCTGGGCCAGCTTTTGGAAGTCGGGAGCGTATTTGGGATTCTGAAATGTTCCAGTCACAATCACTGGAATTACGATTTCACCCTGGCTGTTGGCCAGCGCCGTATTCATATACCCGCCGATCGCAGTTCCGCCCACCTGCTGGCTGGTCGTCTTCGAAAGCACCGCTGTCGCGCGCAATGCGAGCGCCTGTGTGGCAAGGTTAGCACCGCCGGTGATACCCACGTTGCCGATCTCCAGCAGGGCCTGCAGGTTGTTGGTTTGGGCCACGCCGTTGGTCATTACGATATTGCCGGTCATGCGGGAGATGTTGGTGAATCCCTGATCGTTCTGACCTGGCTTGAGGAATCCTGCCAGCGAGGCGAGTTGGTAGGAAACGTCGGTTCCACGCACCCGCAGGCTATTGAAATTCACGTTCAGGCTGCCGTTGAGCGCTTTCAGGATCTGGTCCGATGTTAGCGCTTGGACTGGCCCGGTCACGCGCAGATTGAGGTTAAGCGCCCCTAGTCCGCTAATTTGGTCCAGCGCGGTGACGCCCCAAGCCTTGGCCATCGCCAACACTGCGGGCAACTGGGCATTCGGCGCCTGCACTGTGGCCGCCAATAGCGGAGTTCTCGAAGTGTACTGCTGCAGCGCGATGCTGGTAGTTACTGCGGTGCCGCCAGAGATGACCTCGAAATTGTCGGAACGAATCTCGTTGGGCGTCAGGCTCAGGTTTACCGACTTGACCTGCACCGGTTGAGCAATATCCTTTCCCGTGACCTGCACATCACGCGCCGAAACGGTTCCGCTCAACGCGGGTTTGTCGGCGGCTCCCCGCGCCTGGATGTCCGCGGTCATGCGCCCGTTCACCGTGGCGCCCGGCGCAAATGCCACCCCAAGAGCCGACGCCAGGCGAGCCGCCTCGGCGATGGAAATGTCGCTTGCCTTCAGATTGAGATCGACCCTTGCAGGCGTCGTTTTGCTGTTGACCGTGCCGCTGAGGGAGAGTGGTGTCGATCCCAGTTTCAACGTCGTATTGCGGATCGTCATCACTTCACTTTGCAGATCGCCGCTCAGGTCGTATTGCGCCGTGATCGGGTAGCCGACATCAACACCATGCACCCGGGCGTTCTGGATGCGCATTTCTCCACTCGCCGCCAGCTTTCCCGAGTCGCAGTCAATTTTGCTCTGTCCGGACAAGACGCCGTCGGTGTTGGCCAAAGCAGGGGTGTTGAGGAACTGCTGCAACGCAGAAAGTCCGGCGCCGTCCAGACTCAGGGTGCCATGGAAAGGAGTCGCCGCAAGGCCGGCTGGCGAGAGCGGGCCGCCCTCCCCTTGCAGGCGAATTTCCTGTTTTCCTGCTCCGGGCAGGTGGGCGGCGAGTTGCACCAGAAACGGCTGGCCCGCCGCAAGATTCTCCACCGTCAAATCAATGTGGTTGTACACCGCCCGCGGTTTCTTGTTTTGTCGGTCTGTGATAGCAACCTGCCCGTCGTGGATGGTCAGGCTGCTCAGCAGGAATTGGCGGTTTGCGGTGGCGGGCTCTCCGGCTGGCGCTGCTTTCCTGATTTGCGGACTCTCGCCCAGCGAAGAAAAATTCCACGCACCACTGCGGTCTCTCACCAGCTCAACGTTAGGGTGCCTCAGGTCCAGAGAACTAATCTCGACAGAGCCCTGCAGCATCGGTAGCAGTTTCACCGACACGCTCAACTGATCGGCCTGTACGAACGGCTTCGGGTTGGCAAAATTCGGGTCGTCCGCAATCGCCAGATTCTCGACCTGGAAACTCGGCGGGGCCAGACTCAGGTGCATCTGTCCCAGAGTGACTCTTCTACCCAACCGGTTTTCAAGTTCCGCCTGGATCCGTCCGCGGTAGCGATTGACGTCGAAGGTGGCCCAAAAAATCAATACCGCCGCAATCAGTACGGCAAGGATGATTCCGAGCACAATGGCGAGCTTGCGCATAGATACTCCTTCAGGCCGGCGGGCAACTCCTCCAGGGAATCCCGCCTGGACGAGTGGGGTGCCTTAGGGTCTTCTCGAGCGCAGTAGTTAGGGGTTCTCAAACCGAGTATACGCCTGCGGTGCGGTGCGGACGGCAGCAGCGGAAATGGGGATGCTTCAAGCTACCATCGCCACGAATGAATCCTCATCCGGGTCGGGCAGGCTGGAGGGAGGATCGCTGGCTGATCTGCAAATCTCGCCAGTTGCGACCGCGTGGGTGAACCAGGTTTCCGCGTGCTCTCAAGACTGGCAGGAAGCGCGGGCTGGCCGCGAGCACACGATCCCCGTTTCCGGACCGGTGTTCGATCGCGCAAAGCACGGACCATGGCTGGAGTCGATTCCGGGCAGGATGCTGCTATGGCAAAGCGGACGAACAGGCACCGCTCACAACGGAAGCCGCTCGGGTGAAGTCTGAACGACCAGCCTAGCTCTTGACTTCGGGACTCTGGGCCGGCTGCGGCTTAGCTGCCTCGGCGGGCGGTTCCTTCATGCCTTCCTTCAGAGCACGAATACCGTCGCCAATGCCTTTACCCAGTTCAGGCAGTTTCTTGGGGCCGAACACCAGCAGGGCGATGAAGAAAATCACCAGCAGGTGCATCGGTTGGAACAGGCCTTCAAACATCAGATCCTCCACGTGCCTGAGACAGGCATCCACAAACGTTACTGAACCCCGAGCCTTTTCGTCAACTGCCCGAAAGACCCTAACGCGCCGGCCCCGCCAATCGCAGGTTCCGGCGCCGCCGAAGCCTGTTTTCCCCTGTAGCTTGTGACACTTACAGGCTATTACTTCCGTGACCTTCCGGCCGTTACCCCACCGTTCTATGTTGCCAAAAGGCAAGCCTCGGAGTTCATCCGACTGGCTCAGGAGTCCTCGTGCGGCGCAAAGGTCTGGCAATCGCACTTCTAAGTCTGTTGACGGTTCCCGCTCTGGCAGAGCCCAGGCCCCTCGATTGCACCCAACTCCTCGCCTGGCTGATAGGGGGAGTCTCCAGCCCGCGGCTCAGTCATCTAGCGCAGCAGCGCGGCATTGCCTTTGCTGCAGATGTGGAAGCGGTGAAGGACTTGCAGGCGGCAGGCGCCGAGCCCACATTCATCCAAACGCTGCGCACCCTGCACCTTTCTCCCGCCGAAAATCATCCCACGAGTTGTCCGGCAGCCCTCGCCAAGGCCGCTGAACTGACCCATCAGAGGCGCTATCCAGAAGCAGAACTTATCCTGCGTGATCTGCTCAGGGACGATTCGCAAAACGCAGCCCTGCACTTCGCACTGGGCGCGGTACGGCTGGACCGGAATGATCTGGACGAGGCCTTTGACGAGTTTTCGCGCTCCAACAAACTGATGCCGGGTTCCTCCGAGACCCACAGCCGGCTGGCATACCTCTACTATCGGGATGACGATGGCGACAACGCGATCGCTGAAGCCCGCACCGCGTTGAGCATGGATCCGCAGAACGCAGAAGCCTACCGCTACCTCGGACTCGGGTTGTACGCCAACCAGCGGTACTTGGCGGCGCTGCATGCCTTCCAGGAATCACTCGCCCGCGAGCCCGACAGCGCCGAAGCCCACTACGACATGGGAATCACGCTGCGCGCCAAAGGAGATGCAGCCGCCGCGGCCGCTGCCTATCGGAAAGCCCTCGCGCTGGATCCGAAGTTCTGGGAGGCTCACAGTAATCTTGGCGTCGCATTGCACGACTTGGGCAAACTCGACGACGCGATTGCCGAATACCGAGAGGCCAAACGCCTGGCTCCCGAGGAAGCCTCGATTCGCAACAATCTGGGCAACACTTTCTGCGACAAGGGCGACTACGACGCCGCCCTGGCTGAATTTCGCGAACTCTTCCGCATGGATCCGGGATGGCAGAAAGGCCACGACTGCATGGCCAAAGCCTATATGGCCAAGCTGGACTATGACGCAGCGGTGGCCGAACTCCAACTGGCCATTGCGCAGAACCCGACCGCTGCGGCCAAGCATCGCGTGTTGGGGCAGGCCTTGCTTCTCCAGGGCAAGCAGGCCGAGGCGCTCCACGAGTTTCGCATTGCGGTGGCTTTGGCGCCGGACTCGCCTCTGGCTCACCACTACCTGGGAACCGCGCTGTTTGAGGCGCAACAGTACGCCGCCGCCGCCAGGGAATTCCGTGAGGCCTTACGCTTGGAGCCCAGCGCCGAGAATCACTACTACCTTGCCGCTTGCCTCATCAGCCTGGGCGAGTACAACCAGGCCCTGGCCGAGTTGGAGATCGCTGTTCAACTTCAACCTGGCCAGGACCTTTACCAGGCACGCAGGCAAGAGCTGCTGGATCTGATGAAGACCACCAATCCGCGATGAGCCGGGGATGACTGTGTCCAACCGGCCGGTAACTGGCCATGTACTGGCGTGCCTCGGCAAGCACAAGAACCGGCCCTAGAATGGCCTCAGAACTGGCGCGGCAAGGCAGGTATTTCGGCCCCGCTGGACTCAGGAGCAGCACCATGAATTCGACACCGTCCGGACAAGTTGGCAACGGAAACCCGATCGCACCCTCCGTTCTGCAGCCGCAGATCGACATCCAGCGTCCCGGGCGCACCACGGGACATCCCACAGCGGTCCAGCCGTTGGCACCCAAGCGCGTGGGCTATGGCTTGCCTTGCGCCACGTGCAAGACGTACTACGCGGCCGATATGACGCAGTGCCCAATTTGCAAGGCCGCGGAACGGGTGTCCCCGACTGCAGCCTGTGAGTCGGCCAAGGTTTCCTTGCCGGAGGAGTTGCCCGATCCCGCTGTGCTGGAAGAGGAACGCGAGCGCTTTCTGCGCGAGTTCAAAGCGCAGGTCTACGCTTCCCACACCCAGATCAACGCCGCGGCCAGTTTCCGCTGCAGCCTGGAAGAGAACCATCAGGAAACGTTCGAAGAAGCTGCGGTGTGCAAAAGCTGCTTTGACCATCTGCAAGAGCGGGTGGACGTGCTGGAAGCCGCCCTGCACATGGATGTGAAGGAAGCCGCACAGATCGTCTACAAGGCGGTCTGGGCCGACACCTCTGACTCCAACAAGACCTATCAGAACGCCGCCCAGGCGCTGCTCACCGAACTGCGCAAGCGGGCTGGTGTCCCATCGGTTCTGGGGCCGCTCAAGCCTCTCGCGCACTAGGGATCGGCAGCAGGGCCGGCTTTCTCCGTTCAGAAGAAGCCTTGCCCGTGAAGGTGGGGGCGGGACGCCCCACCCTTCGGCTCCGCTCAGGGCAGGTTGCCGGCGGGACGCCGGCGCTACTTTTTGTCAAGCCACCGGGAACTATTCCGCTTTCAGCGCCACCGATTTCTTGCCGGCGTGAAGCAGGTATCCGCCACCTTCTTCTGCGATTTTCAGCGGCACCGGATGGGCTAGCTTCTCGTCCGTCTGAGCGGAAACGCTGAGCACCTGGTCCGCGGCTACGTTCATCACCAGAAACTTGCCCTCCTTGGTGAAACCGAAGCCATAGGCGCCCGGCGCCAGCTCCGAGCCCGCGATCTGGAGCTTCACCTGGGTGATCAGTAGTCCCTGGTACTTTTCTGTGATGTCGGTCGCGTACCCGGAAGTATCCACCAGCGCGGCCAGGACCAGCTTGCCGCTGGATACCCGGAAGCCCGCCGAGTTCCGCATTTGTACCGGGGCGATCTTGCCGTCAAAGAAATAAGTTGTCGGAACCGCGTGTTTAAGTTCCTCGGTACTGAGCGCGCCGGGCTTCGCCTGTTGTGCGTACAGCAGCAGGGGAAGCAGCAGGCAGAACAAAAGAGCAATAACACACACACCACTGCGTTGCTTCAAGAGAGTTCCTCCCATAAGAATGGATGAGTCCAGATTACGCCTCCGGAGTCACCAGCGTCCATCAGGGCTGCGCCGGAGGCGCAAAGCGCAGTCTGCCGAAGGCAGCCGGCACGTGAAAATTCGGCTCCGGCGTCCTGGTTGGCTGCCATGCCATGTACGTGCGGGGCTCCTTCGTGCCTTCCACGCGATAGAAGTTGGCCCGCCAAACCGAGTTCGGATCGAAGTGCAGGGTCAGCGCCTTCATCGGCAACGCCAGCTCCGCGGTCCATGTGTGTGATTTTTCATCCAGAACTACCGAGCGCCGCAGCCCGCTCTTCAGGTCAGCCAGTCCGCTGGGAAAGATATCCAGATCGATCCACATCCCATTGGGACTGACTTCGAATTCCCTGTAGTAGCGTTCCCGCGCCGGATCGGGTTGCAGAAAAGCCTCGGCGACATCCCGATCCCACAGGTGGTCGCGGCTGCCATTCGGGGCGGCATCGGAAAACATGTACAACTCGCGGTAGCGGCACTCGAAACGCAAGTACAGGGTTTGCGGCGACCACAGAACCCGCACTTGGGTTTCACGGCCGGGGTCAGGATTCTTCCCCTGCCAGTCGGAGCAGAATGTGACGGGTACGGCATGTTGCCACTCGGCAGCGGGATGGGCTGCGTCGGGATCGATCTCACGAACCGTGTACACGGCCACGATTTCCGAGGCTGTGGCACCACACTGCGACGGCGCTTGGCTCTGGCTCATCATATAGAGGGAAGAGAACAGTACGGCAGCTAAGAGCCTCAAGGTCTGTTTCACAAGCGCTCCAGCATAACGCAAGAAAATCGCTTTGGCCGCAAGATCCGGATAGTCCGTGCAGCTCGGAGGTCATAGGCTTTGAATCATTATGACAACCAGTGCGATACTCAATCTGGCCGAGACGACAGACATGGCGCGCAGCAACCAATCTCAGCGGTGGCAGGCGGTCCTGGCCCGCGATGCCGGCCAGGACGGCAAGTTCGTGTTTGCCGTGTCTTCCACCGGCGTGTATTGCCGCCCGTCTTGTCCGAGCAAGCGTCCGCGGCGCGAGAACGTGACCTTCTTCGGCAAGCCGGATGAGGCGGAAAAGGCCGGCTACCGTGCCTGCCTGCGTTGCCGACCCCGAGCGATCGGCGGCAGTGCACGGATGGAGCTGGTGAAGGCAGTCTGCCGCTACATCGAGCAGCACCTCGACGAGCCGGTTACGCTGGCCCGGCTGGGATCCGAATTCCGCCAAAGCCCGTTTCATCTGCAGCGGACGTTCAAGGCGGTTCTCGGCGTTACGCCGCGAGCGTACGCCGACTCCTGCCGCATGAACCAGTTGAAGCGCAACCTGCGGGCCGGCCACTCGGTCACGCGAGCCATGTACGACGCCGGATACAGTTCCAGCAGCCGGCTGTACGAGCGTACCGCATCGCAACTCGGCATGACGCCCGACAAGTACCGGCGGGGAGCGATCGCCGCGCCGATCTGCTACACCCTGGCGGATTCTCCTTTGGGGCGCATGCTGGTCGCGGCGACGGACAAGGGCATCTGCGCCATCCAGTTTGCTGATTCGGATGACGATCTGGAGCACGGGTTGAAGCACGAATTTCCCTTTGCAGTGCGTCGCCGCGACGACCAGGCCATGCGGGCCTGGAGGGAAGACCTGTTGCGCCAGATGCGCGGTCAGAAGTTGAATGCGGCCCTTCCCCTCGATATTCAGGCGACCGCGTTTCAGCGCCGGGTGTGGTCCTGTCTGCAGGCGATTCCGTTCGGTGCAACGCGCTCTTACGGCGCTGTGGCCAAGGCCATTGGGCGCCCAACCGCAAGCCGCGCCGTGGCACGAGCCTGCGCGACCAACCCAGTGGCTGTTGCTATTCCGTGCCATCGCGTGGTGCGCGAAGATGGTGATATGGGAGGCTATCGCTGGGGAGTCGAGCGCAAGAAAGCGCTGTTGGAGATGGAAGGGGCGGGAGTGAGAACAGGGGTGTAGCGACGGATGAGGGGCTGTTCGAGGGACCTGAGAACTTGTTCGCCGGTTGTTGGTGCAATGGCGATGCTACAACAGCTGCTCAACAATCGAATCGAAGCACAGTAGCGACATCGGCTCGAAAGTTTAGGAGAGACGGAGAGAGTTGGAATTTTCCCGCACCCAAGAAGAAGATGCCCGCCAGCGCAGGGTAGCGATAACGAGAACCAATCCCCAAAACACGAAGCTGGCATCCATTGCCACCGCCCAAAGGCTGTGGTGGCCGGCCGCTGCTCTGACTAGACCTGTGCCAAATATAAGTCCACCCGCCACCATCGCTATGCCGAACAATACCTTGTTGACCCACACGCGACGACTCGGTTCACCAGCGAAAAGAAGCCCTCGCCGGACGTCGAAGTAGCGCCCGATCAGGAACCACTGCCCGACTGCGGCCAGCCCCCAAGCAGTGCGAAGCACAATCTCGGAGTCAACCCAAAACGCGAAGGGCGACAAGGGTAGCAAAGCGATGAGAGCTGGCAGGTTCAGGGTGAGGAGCAAAACGTCTGCGGGCGTACCAATGTCAACAGGCTCCACGCCCCAAGAAATGTGGGTATTGGAAGTATGCTCCCAGCCTTCTAGGTCGATGATATGGGTCTGTCGAGTAGTGGCGAACGACAGTATGGCGAACAAGATTGCCGACAGGATCGGAAACGCGATGCGGAGCGCCAACCTCTTCAAGGCACTACCTCGTCATTACAGACTCTATCCGCACCCCAGTTGTTCCCTCGTGGCTTTTCCTACACCAAACACTAAGAGATACCCGGTGAGCAGTCCACTAACGTCCGTAACCATTCGCATCGATAGTTGTTGTAGTTGCCCCAGTTCTACTTCGCTATTTGTAAGTACACGCTGCGCGCACGCGACAACAGGCCTAGAACCGAATCTCTCTCCGCTTCCGTATTCCAATCCTTGTTTGACTTTACTTTCTCAGTCAGCCGGTCAATCCAGGCGACGAAGAACGCCGCATCGGCTGCCGGCTTCACGGCGGAGCCCGCGACCGTCACATAAATCGGGCTAGTGGTCGCGTAGGGATAGATGTCCAGCACCGGATATTCGGATTTATCGCTAAATGCGCGCAACAGGCACCATCCAGAGCGAGCTATAGGAATCGTATCTTCTACGTCGGCCGTCTCGTGATCCGCGCTGAGCTTCAGATCCCGCACCACCTCGCCGTTGCAGACCACTTGCAGGTGTTCCACCGGAACATACGAGCGCAGCCAGGCGGTGAACTTCACCTTGTTCTCTCCGGCCGGAAGCTTCAGTTCTCCTCCAAGGGGGTGGCCGCCCAACGTAAATCCCAGCAGCGGGCCATTGGTGGCGAAGGTTCGTCCCTGCTTGAGGGAATTCAGCCAGGAATCGATGTTGAGCGGGCCCAGCGGAACAGCCGCATATACGCGGTTCAAACCCACGGGCCCGCGCAAGGAAGCGTAGTTCGCCATCCCATCGCTGCCGGCTCCGGTGGGTAAACGAAACCCGCAGTTCAGCAGCCGGTACCAAATCTCGGCGGTGGACTTGTGATCGCTGAAGCCGACCGCCTCGATGTAGTCCACCTTGCCTAGCGCAACATCAACCGGCAGTTCGAGCGCGACGTCCAGAGGCTCGCCATGGGTGAGCGTGGGATCGGTGTACGGATCGGGAGCCCAATCGAAGGGGTGCACGTATCCCACCAGCCCCTGCTGCGCGTGGGCTAGATCTGCAACGTCCGCGTTCGTGGGAACCATGCTTGCCGCCGCAGTGTAGGCATAGGTCGCATAGTCCGGAATCAGGTAGTTGTTGGTCAGATGCAGCAGGCCCAGGTGTCCCCAGTAACTGGTATGGAATTCCTGCCCGTAGAGCAACAGGTTAGTGGAAGTCGAGGCCGGGTCAGGTTTCGTACTGAAGTACGCGATGTCGGGAATTCGTTGCTCTTTGTTGACGATCAAGTCCTGCAGGATGGGCAGGTTCTCCGCCGCCATGGTCGCGATCATGTTTTCCGGCCGGTTGCGATACGTGCCGCCGTAATTCATGTGCACGTGGAGATCGGCGCTTACCCACGGGGAGTGCGCGTCCCACGGGATGCTCATGGGCTCAAGCTGGATGGTCAGATTCGCACGCTGGCCGGCCGCGACCTGGATGCTCTTTTTCTCGAAGCGATACTCCAAACCTTTCGTGACCTCGACCGCGACACGCCCAGCCGGAACCGTTACCGCTGTTTCGCCATGCGTATGGAAATAGTGCGATTCGAAAGGCCTTTCCGAGCGGACGAAGTTGTCCTCGGCGCAGATCCACGCGTCGTCCGGGGCGTAGGCGCGGCCATCTTCTCCGGTGAGGAAAATCCGCGCCGGCGTGGGATGTCCCGCGGCATCCACAACTTTAATCGTCAGCCGCCCCGTTGGCTTCAGGTAGTGCTTCTCTTTCGCCACAAGTTCGGCTTGCCTGCCACCCAGAACTTCCTGCGTCCAGAGAGTCGTATTGCCAGTGCGATTCGAGATGAATGCGATCCGCTTGCCGTCCGGAGACCAGCGTGGATTTGTGTTGTCGAAGTCGCCGTAGGACAAAGGAAATGCATATCCCCCTTCCGACGGAATCACCCAGAGCTGGTGCCAGGCTCGGCCCAGATACGACGCGTACACCAGTCGCTTGCCGTCGGGCGAAAACTCGGGCCGGGCTTTCCACGTAGTCTCTTCGTAGTGAATCTCGCGAGCCTCGGCGCCCGGCTGCGCCTTCATCCGCCAGAACCCGCCGGTGCCGTAGATGTGCCCGCGGTCTGAGACGTAGACGATTTCCGACGCGTCGGGCGACCATGCGGGACTGATCTCGTGATCGATCTGGCTGTAGTAGAAACGTGGCAGGTCGCTGTGGTTCTCTCCCGTCAGACGCTGCACGTTTTTCAATTCGCCGTTGCTGAACTCGCCCAGGAAGATATGGAAGTGCCCGTTGAATTCCGTGGATACGAAAGCAATCCGCTTGCCGTCAGGCGAAAAGCGCGGATCAACGTTCACCGCGCCACCCGACGTGAGCTGCACGGTTCGGTGGCTTTGGAGATCGAGGGCCCAGAGCTCGATGGCATCTTTCAGGTACGAGGCGTAAATCACCCAGCGCCCGTCGGGCGAGCAATCTGGCTCGTAGTCGTATCCAGCGCCGGCCGTGAGCTGTTCTGCAACCGTTGACTCCAGCTGCTGCCGCCAAAGAGAGCCTGCCATCGAATACACCAGAGCCTGCGAATCCGGCGTCCAGGCCGGCGCGCTGGGCCCCGTGGTGAGCTGAGGCAGATACATCTCCCGATAGTAGTAGCGATGCGGAACATCAATCTGCTTCAGGACCGGATCCCGCTGGGCGGCCAGCGGCAATGAGCAGAGGAACAAAGCAAACAGCAGCCAGCACTGGTTCTTGGTAGGCAAGGCGCCTCCTGGATGGCGGGATTATATCGAAGCTTCACGTGCACGGCGCCCGCACCGCGTGCCTCAGTGCGCTACTACCGGCAAAACCACGCGGGAAGGATGCTCCCGATCGGCGTAAATGGAGATGGTTGCCTTCTGCATCTTGGCCGACGTCGCCTCCGATTCGCCAGTCTGCGGGTTGCGCGAGAAGTTCGGGAAGAACGTGCCGGAAATCTGCACTCGAATACGGTGTCCTTTTAAGAACACATTGCTGGTGATCAGGTTGTTGAGATGCAATTCGTAAACCTGATTGGGGGTGAGCAATTGCCGTCCCTGCTTCAAGTCGCGATAACTGGCGCGCAGCACGTCCAGGCCCGGGCTCATCAGGTTATAAGCGGTTCCATCGGGAGCGACGTCGAGCAGCCGCACCCAGAGGTCGGTATCGCGACAGTCGCAGGCCAGGTAGATTATGGCCTGAATCGGACCGGTCACCTCCGTGTCGCGCTGCAAGATGGCTGAATCGAACACCGCCACATCGCTGCGCTTGGCCAGGTCGCGGTAGTCGTGCGCGCCCGACGTGTCGTAAGGATTGGTGACGGGATTGGCGGGGTCGGAAATGAATGAAGTGACCTGTGCGGACGTCTTCGGTGCTTCCAGGGAGAGTCCACCGCCAGGTTCAGTGCCTTTGCGACCAACCAAGTAATAGGCAGTGGCTTGCGCGGTTGGCGGCCAGACCGTGGTTTCGCGCCATTGGTTGTCCCCCATCACGAAATAACGGACCGGCTTCTCCTGCTCCACGCCGTTTTCAATGCCACGGAGGTAGTGATCCATCCAGCGCAGGATGATCTCGTCATAATCGATGGCCGCGGCGGGCCCAAACTCTCGCTCGCCGGACTTTGTTTTCGCAGTAGAAGCCACCCCGTGTACCCAGGGACCGATGAGCAACTGAGTGCGCGGATCGGCCGACCCAGCGCGCGACTTCAAGAGCCCCGTGAAATTCGTCGTGGCGCCTTCAGGGCCGTAGTTGTCGTCGTACCATCCCGACAAATTCAGCACCGCAGCTTGGCTGCGACTGTACTTGCCCCGCAGTTCGCACCAGTCCCACCAGGGATCATCGGGCGGATGACTGAGCCAGTCGTAATAATAGGGCGCGATGCCGCGCAACTCCTCGAGTTGGTTCAAAGGCAGGGTGTACTGCATCTTCGCCCCGACCGTTTTCCATGCAGCGACGGCCTCTTCCCCGGTCCGTGGGCCGGGCAGGTTGTTTTTCACGCGCGCATCGGGAGCAATGTTGTCCCAGATCCACTCTATCCACGACATGTCCCAGGTGCCGCCCTCGTAGAAAAAATTCTGCGGCGTGGAGAAAGTCATAGCCGGGACCATGGCCTTGAGGTGTGGCGGATTCTCCA
The DNA here is from genome assembly GCA_020073645.1 of Terriglobia bacterium. Lineage (GTDB taxonomy): Bacteria > Acidobacteriota > Terriglobia > Terriglobales > Acidobacteriaceae > JAIQET01. The sequence goes on from JAIQET010000003.1 coordinate 23,060, forward strand.
TCGCGGCTAGCCATTGCACCGCGCCCGGATAGGAAAGCCCAAAGGTTCCCACCGCGCCATTCGACCACGGCTGCCGCGCCGCCCATTCAATGGTGTCGTAGCCGTCGCGTCCCTCGTTCTCGTAAGGACGAAATTCCCCGGCCGAGGCGTACCGGCCCCGCACATCTTCGACAACGACTGCATACCCGCGTTCAACCGCATGACGAAAAGTCGTGTACTCCCTGAGTGCGAATTCCTTGCCATAGGGTGTGCGGTACACCAGCACGGGGAAGCGTCCATCCCCTTTCGGCCGCAGCACGTCCGCACGAAGCACGACCCCGTCTCGCATGGGCACAGCAACGTCGCGTTCGGTGACGAAGTCTTCCGCTTCGGCTTGGGATTGAGTTTGCTGAGCAAGACTCGGCAGGCCCAGCAAGATCAGGAGCAAAAGGAAACTAAAGAGTGGCCGTTTCATGGAAGGCGTAGCCTAGCATTTCGCGAAGGCGGACAACAAGGACATCAGCGCACGCCGATCTCGATTTCCTTGCGGTTTCGGACCCATGCCCAGTTGAGCAGGGCAGCAAGGATAGTAGCCAGCAGAATGAGCGATCCGCTCCGGTCCACGCGCGTCACCAGCACCAGGCAGATCACAACCCCCGCCCCGGAAAATACATTCCCGCCCGGAAGCCGAAATAGCGCCGCTCCCGGTTGCTTTCTGCGCAGCACCGGCAGGGCCGCACATCCTATGCCGTAATAAAAGAGTCGCGCCAGCGCGGAAAGCGTCACGTTCCACGCGAAGCTGCCGAAAATCGCCAGCAGCCAGGCCACAACCGCGAAAACCAGAATCGAGAAATACGGCGTGTGGAATCTCGGATGCACCGCACCAAACAGCCGCGGAAAGTCTCCGCGTTCAGCAAGCGCGTAGGTGATTCGGGGCACGGCAAGGATTTTGGCGCTCAGATAACCGTAAACCGAGACCAACGCTCCGATGGCAATAAGATCAGCGCCTTTCGAGCCTAGGAAAAGCCGGACGACATCCGCTAATGGACGCTCGCTGTGGGCCGGGTCGGGCGAAACACCCACTACAACCCACTGGATCAGCGTGTAGACCAGCGTGCAAGTGACCAGTGCCGCAAACAATCCAAACACCGCATCGCGTCGCGGATCCTTTGCCTCGCTCATCGGCGTGAGCGCGGTTTCAAATCCTCCATAAGCGAACAACAGCAGCAGGATGGCTTTCGGCCAATCATTTGTGTTCACCACAGAAGCCGAGCTCATTCCTGCATGCGTGGCAAAAAAGTAAATTGCGCCTCCAACAATCACGATAGCGAGCGGCACCAGCTTCGCGATGGTGAACACGTTGCTGACCTCGGTACCGGCGCGGACCCCGCGGTAGTTGATGACGGTGAGAATTCCGATCAGCAGAGTCAGAATCAGGAATCGTGGTACCGGCGCTTTTGCTCCCGGCCAGAACTCACCGAAATAGATGACAAACAGGTTGGCATTGGCCGCCGGCGCGGCCAGTTGCGAAAGCCAGAACATCCAGCCGGTCTCGATTCCCACCAGCCGTCCGAAGGCGGTACGAGCATAAAGGTAGGGCCCGCCCGCCTGCGTGAATTGCGACGCCAGTTCGGCGAAGCAAGCCATGATGATCCCAATCGCTCCGCCGGCTGCCAATACCGCCCACACACTGGCTGTCCCGACGAGCCCAGCGACGACCGACGGCAACCCAAAAATCCCGCTGCCGATAATGGAATTTACGATGAGTGCGGCCAGGCTCCAGCGTCCAATGGCGCGCACCAAGCCGGTCTGGTTGGGCTGGGACACTGCGCGTTTGTATCACAAATACTCGAAATCTCCACGCGGACCAGCCTCGGGAACCAGAACTTCAATTCTGGGGAAATCCAGCGGACGCCGCTCAGCGTACTAGATCATGGGCCGACGACGGCCCCAGACTATGGGAATAAGACCACGCTGCGTGTTTGTCACCGGAGGTACGGGCTACCTGGGACGCCCGTTGATCGCCCGCCTTCTCGACCGTGGCCATCGGGTCCGGGCGCTGGTTCGTCCCGGATCGGAGGGGAAGCTTCCGCCCGGCTGCCAGATCGTCTTCGGAAACGCGCTGAATGGCCTTTCCTACACCGAGCAGATCCATCCCGCTGACACCTTCGTGCAACTCGTGGGCGTCTCTCATCCCAGTCCTGCGAAGGCAGCTCAGTTCCGGAGCGTGGATCTCGCGTCCGCCAGTGGCGCGGTGAGAGCGGCAGACAACGCGCGCGTGCAGCATTTCGTCTACCTCAGCGTCGCCCATCCCGCGCCGGTGATGAAGGCCTACACTCAAATAAGGGCCGAGTGCGAATCCCTCGTACGCGCCAGCGGTTTGAACGCCACGATTCTGCGTCCGTGGTACGTCCTTGGCCCGCGACACCGCTGGCCATACGTACTGTTGCCACTGTACCGTCTGCTGGAGCTGTTTCCTACTACTCGCGCTGGCGCCCTCCGCCTGGGCCTGGTTACGCTCGAGCAAATGACACGTGCCCTGGTCCACGCGGTGGAGAATCCGTGCCGCGGACCGCGCATCGTCGAAGTCCCCGAAATCCGCATCCCGAGCGGCTTTTCAGCGTCCACGAAGGTCATGAGAATCGCTTAGCAGAGCGCCGCACACCGCTTTTCATACCAAAGTAACAGCGCGAATTACCAAAGCGCATGCACGTGGGACATCTATCCGCCTCACGTCCCGGGTGAGATGTTGAGGTGTCTTTGACTCAGGAAAGTTTCGAACCATGGCGACCGAAGACTACCTCGATGAAATCCACATCCGGATCCTGCGGGTCACCGAAGACCTGCGCGCCATTCAGCGCCAATTGAACTGCGCCGCCATGGAAGCTCCCGGAGATCCGGAACTGATGGAGGCGCTCAGCCAGTTGCCGGAAATGGACTCGCTCCAGGTGCTGAAGTCGGCACTGGACCAGATGCGCCACTTCCTCTGGTTCTATATGCAGGTGATGAACAACGAATCCGAGGCGAGCGACAGCCTCAGGCAAAGCATCCGGCAGAAAGCGCCCGAGGACATCGTGCTCAGTGCGGAAGCGTCTTTCCTGGAAAAATTCAAAGGCATCGCCGAGACGGCGATGCTGCGCTATCTCTCGGAAAGCAAGAATCGCAAGCCGAACTAGCCATCCGCTACTCGCGCGTCACCGATTTCACCAGGTTCCGCGGGTGATCTACATCCAGGCCTCGCCGCAGCGCCATATAGTAGGCGAATAATTGCAGCGGCACGATCTCCAGGATCGGCAACAACAGCTCCGGTGTCACGGGAACAAAGATGGTTTGGTCCGCCAGCCTGCGTATCTCCTCATCGCCTGCGGAAGCAATCGCGATCACGCGCCCCGACTGTTGCTTGAACGCCCTGATGTTGGCCAGGTTCCGCTCATAGCGCAGCACCGAGCCGGCATTCTCGCGGTCGCAGGTGGCGAGGATGACCACCGGCAGGCTCTCGTCAATCAATGCGTTGGGCCCGTGCTTGGCCTCGCCCGTGGGGTAGCCCTCGGCGTGAACGTAAGAAACTTCCTTCAGCTTGAGTGCGCCATCCATCGCCACTGGGTAGTGAATCGCGCGCCCGAGAAACAGAAAATCCTGCACCTGGTGATACTTGTCCGCCAGACGTTCGCAATCCTGGGCCGCCTGAAGCATGGCCTCAACCTTGCCCGGCAGGGCGAGCAGTTCACGAATGTAGCCCCGCACTTGCTCGTTGCTGAGATTGCCGCGCTCCTGCCCCAGGTACACCGCGAACAGGAAGAGTACCGCCATCTGCGCGGTGAAAGCCTTGGTGGAGGCGATGCTGATCTCCGGCCCCGCCAGTGTGTAGATGACCCCGTCGGCCTCGCGCGCAATGGTCGAGCCTGCGACGTTCGAGATGGCGATGGTGCGGGAGCCTTTGGACCGGGCCTCACGCTGGGCTGCGGTTGTGTCAGCAGTCTCGCCGGATTGCGTGATTACGATGGTGAGCTCCCCGCCCCCGATCAGCGGGTTGCGATATTCAAACTCGCTGGCGTAATCCACATCGACCGGTAAGCCCACCAGTTCCTGGATCATGTACTGCCCGGCCATGCCGGCGTGGCGGCTGGTTCCTGAAGCCACAATGTTGATGCGCCGCAGGGCACGCAGTTCCTCCCCGCCGATATGGACATCCTCCAGTCGAACCACGCCGGCTTCGAGTGAGACCCGTGGCGCAATGGTGTCCCGCAGCGCCTGCGGCTGCTCGAAGATTTCTTTCAGCATGTAGTGGGCGAATCCGCCCTTGTCGGCCATCATGTCTCCTCGAATCGAGCGTGGCGTCAGATTCCTCTGCCCTGAATGATCGTGGCTATAACTTTGCCCTCCGGTGCCAATACCACAATATCGGCCGAGGCTCCCGCCTCTAGCGTGCCTCTGCCGGTGAGACCGCCGACCCGCGCCGGGTTCCGCGTAGCCAGGCGGACCGCGTCCTGCAAGCTCCATTGAGAAAACTGCATGACGTTGCAAACCGCGGCATCCATAGTCAGCACACTCCCGGCCAGCTTGCCGCCCGCCAGGCATTTCCCATCTTTCACTTCCACCTCAAACGATCCCAGGCGATAACGCCCCTCCGGCATTCCGGTTGCGGCCGTGGCATCGGTAATGAGCACGGCAGCGTCAGGTCCTTTGGCTTGCAGGAAAAGTTGCACGATCGTCGGGTCCAGGTGAATCCCGTCGGCAATGATATCCGCGGTGAGCCGCGAATTCGTCAACACCTCCCCGACAATCCCGGGGTCGCGATGCCCAAGCGGCCGCATCGCATTAAAGGTGTGGGTTGCGTGCCGCGCGCCCGCAGCCACCGCTACCCGAGTTGAATTCAGGTCGGCATCCGAATGACCCAGGCTGACGCAAACACCGCGCCGAGCCGCCTCCCGAATCACCTCCAGGGCGCCGTCCAGCTCGGGCGCAATGGTCATCACGCGAATGTGCCCACGCGCCGCCTGCCAGAAGCGCTCAAACGCATTCACGGTAGGTGGCAGCAAATTTTCCGGCGGATGTACCCCACGCCGCGCATGACTGATGAATGGCCCTTCCAGATGAATGCCGAGCGGCTGGGCACGCAACTCGGCCGAGGGCTTGTCCTCCGCCGTCTCGATCGCGTCGGCCAGCTTTTCCAACGCGGCCAGCGTGGCATCCACCGGGGCAGTCACGGTGGTCGGCAGGTAGCTGCTCACCCCGTGCCTGGCCAAGAGCCGCTCCACCGCAGGCAGCGCGGCCGGATCGGACTCCATCACATCGTGCCCCGCGCCGCCATGAATATGGATATCAACGAAGCCAGGAGCGAGAACCGCATCGCCGAAATCCACCACGCGGCAGTCCTGTGGCGCCTCCCGCAAGGCCCGCGAACTGACCTCAACGATGACGTCATCATCCAGCAGCAGCAACGGCTGCTCGATTCGCTCCAGGGGCGTGAACAAAATTGCGGCAGTCAGGGCGATCATGCGATCAAAGCGCAGCCAACAAAGACCTCATTCTATAGGAATCCGCTGGGAGATCTTGAACAGCGAGAGAGGGATCGCGAACCCGTGGCCGACGGCAGCCACCTTAAAGGCATGATGGTTCGCCGGTCCCGGCTGATGACGAATGTTATAATTTCAAAGGAATTGGACGCTGTGGACCCGATGCCCCGTCGCCCGGTGCAGCCCAGCGATCATTCCTTTCCTGTCCAAGTCGGGGAGTGGCTCAGCCTGGTAGAGCACCTGGTTCGGGACCAGGGGGTCGGAGGTTCAAATCCTCTCTCCCCGACCATTGTTTCCGATCCCTTATGCCGTCGAGTGGAGACCACTGGGTATTAGCCCAGGTGCTCTAGCTGGAAGAGCCGCGCAAACATTGGAATTCTGGCCAGCCCGCCGCGTGCGGCTACCCGCTGCATTGTCTCCAGGCGGCCAGCAAACCAAGCAGCAAAAAGAAGCTGGCCTAACATTATTAACTGCAAGAACCCAGTGTGCCGATTCCTGTCCCCTTGCGAGACGCGCAGTGGCCCGAGCGACATCTCTATTCTATTTACACAGGACAGGAATACCTTTGAGCCCTAGTTCACAGGCCGCAGGCCTACGCGAGCCAGCATCGCCTGGTAACGGGGTTCGTCGTGCTTACTCCACTTATTTCGGGGCAGCCAGGCGGAAGACGAATTTGCGGTGACCCTGGATGCTTCTGGCAACGCCTACATCGTCGGGGACACCCTCTCAACCATCCTGACCACGACCCCCGGGGCCTTCGACACCACCTGCGGAACCGATGGCACCTGTAACGCAGGTCATTATGATGCGTTCTTGACTAAGATTTCTGCTACGGCGGATTTGAAGGTCACCAATAGCGCCCCCCGCACCACGCCGGAGGGTAAGGTCTGACGCGGGTGCATTTCGACCAGCGCCATCAAGAATGTCAGGGTCACAAATCGGACGCGGTAATGGCGGCGCGGCGGAGGGAACGGGGGAGGGTTGGCGATGCCAGCGGACCTTGAGTCGCAGGGGCCGTTTCTTTCAAAAGCAACGCTTCGGTGGCGTGCCCGTGATTCCGAGTTGCGCGCTCAGGCAGTGTTGCCAGTACACGCAGCTACGGCAACTCGGCTTACGGGACTTGCACACCAGGCATACGCCCAGCACCCCATAAAACGCGCCCAGTGCGTACAGAACCAGCATGGTGGGTTCGAACATGACCGCCTCCTGCAACGGACTCTCATGCTGCTCCCCTTTAACACTCCCGTCTGTGACTTAGGTCACGGGCTGGTGTGGGCAATGTCACTCCGCGTCCGGACGGGGGAAAGTCGCCGCCTCCGCGCCCGCCTCGGTGCCTGAAACGGCCCGGATGATTTATGCTTACTTCCTTCCAGGAGGCGGAATCCCCTTGAATGCCATTTGCCGTTTCGTGTCGTGGAGTCTGCTGGTTGTGGGTGCGACCGCACTCTGTTTCGCGCAACCGTTCAACCCCAGTCTTTACCAGGAGATGCGCTGGCGGATGATCGGTCCCTTCCGCGCCGGTCGCACCGTGGCCATCAGCGGCGTGCCAGGCCACCCCAATGTCTTCTTTATGGCGCCGAACAATGGCGGAGTCTGGAAGAGCACCGACTACGGCCGCACCTGGGCCCCGATTTTCGACGATCAGCCCACCGGTTCCATCGGCGCGCTCGCCATCGCACCCTCGAATCCCGACATCATCTATGTGGGCAGCGGCGAGGGCCTGCGCCGACCAGATCTCTCCACCGGCGACGGCATCTATAAGTCGACCGACGGCGGCCACACCTGGCAGCACCTCGGCTTGCGCGACGGCCAGCAGATCGGCGCTATCCTCATCGATCCCCACGATCCCAATCGCCTGTTGGTCGCGGTAGTGGGGCATCCCTACGGTCCCAACGCTGAGCGAGGAGTTTTCCGTTCGCTGGATGGTGGTGGCACCTGGCAGAAAGTTCTCTACAAGGACGAAGATACTGGCGCGATCGATCTCGCGTTCGATCCCACAAACGCGCAGACGGTTTATGCCGTCATGTGGGCTTCGCGCCGTCCGCCCTGGACCACCGGCAACTCCTATAGCGGGCCGGGCAGCGGACTCTACAAATCTACCGACGGCGGCACGACCTGGCGGCAACTCACCAAGGGCCTGCCCACCTGGGCGGAGCACCTGGGTCGGATCGGATTGGGCGTCGCGCCCAGCGATGGCAATCGTATTTACGCGCTAGTGGACTCGCCCAAGCGCGGGGGCCTCTGCCGTTCCGACGATGCCGGCGAAAGTTGGGAGCGCATCAATGCCGATGATCGCCTTTGGGGACGCGGCGACGACTTCGCCTGTGTACGTGTCGATCCGAAAGACCGGGATATGCTCTACATCGCCAACATCTCCACCTACCGCTCGACCGACGCCGGCAAGACTTTCACCGCGATCAAGGGCGCGCCCGGTGGCGACGACTACCACACCATCTGGATCAATCCGGAGAACCCGCAGATCATCGCGCTGGCCGTTGACCAGGGAGCCACCATCAGCGTGAACGGCGGCCAAACCTGGAGTTCCTGGTACAACCAGCCGACGGCGCAGTTCTACCACGTCATCACCGACAACCAGTTTCCCTATTGGGTCTATGGCGGGCAGCAGGAGAGCGGCAGCGTGGGCACCGCCAGCCGCAGCGACTTTGGCGAGATCACGTTCCGCGACTGGTATCCCGTGGGCGTCGAGGAGTACGGATACGTCGCGCCCGATCCGCTCAATCCCAACCTGATCTACGGCGGCAAGGTGACCCGGTACAACCGCGTGACCGGCCAGACCCAGGATGTTTCTCCGGTCATCCTGCGCACCGGTCAGTACCGCTTCAATCGCACTCAGCCCCTGATTTTCTCGCCGGTCGATCCCCACATCCTGTACTTCGGATCGAACGTCTTGTTCAAGACTACCGACGGCGGTAACAGTTGGCAGGTCATCAGTCCCGACTTGACCCGCGAAGACCCCGGCGTGCCGCCCAGCTTCGGCGTGTTTGTTGAATCCGATCCGGCGAAAGGGAAGCATCGTGGGGTGATCTATTCCATCGCGCCCTCGCCGAAGGACGTGAACCTGATCTGGGCCGGCACCGACGACGGTTTGATCCAGGTCACGCGCGACAGCGGGAAAACCTGGCAGAACGTGACTCCGCCGGACCTGACGCCGTGGAGCAAGCTCGCTCAGATGGAGGCCTCGCACTTCGATACTGCCACCGCCTACGCCGCGGTGAACCGCTTCCGCGTGGACGATCTTCATCCTTACATTTACCGCACGCATGACGGCGGCAAGACCTGGCAGAAAATCGTCAACGGCCTTCCTGACGATCCCGTTAACACTGTGCGCGAAGATCCCGAACGCAAAGGGCTGCTCTTTGCTGGTACGGAGCGCAGCGTGTATGTCTCCTTCGACGACGGTGACCACTGGCAGTCGTTGCGTCTCAACTTGCCCGCCACCTCCATTCGCGATCTCGTCGTCCATCAGGATGACATCGTAGTCGGCACGCACGGACGCTCATTCTGGATTCTTGACAACATCACCCCGCTACGCCAGCTCAGCGCCAGGTTGTCCGAAGCCGACGCCCATCTGTTTGCTCCCCAGTTGACCTATCGTGTGCGTCGTAACAACAACACGGACACTCCGCTGCCGCCCGAAGAACCCGCCGGCCAGAATCCCCCCGACGGCGCCATGCTCGACTATTTCCTGAAGTCGCCTGCCGCAGGTCCGGTCACGCTCGAGATTACGGATCAGTCCGGTAAAGTCGTCCGGCATTTCTCCAGCACGGATACGCCTGAGCCGGTCAATCCCGACGAACTCAACATCCCCACCTACTGGATTCGTCCCGCACGTATCCTCTCCACCGAAGCCGGCATGCATCGCTTCGTGTGGGACCTGCGCTATCCTCCGCCTAATGTGCTGGAGCATGAATATCCGATTTCGGCCATCTATCACGACACGCCGCACTATCCCCTCGGCCCCGCTGTTCTGCCCGGCGTCTACAACTTGAAACTCACGGCCAACGGCAAAACCTATACCCAGTCGCTCACCATCAAGATGGATCCGAGAGTTAAGACCTCTCAAGCAGGATTGAGAAGCCAGTTTGAATTGGAAACCAGGATCGTAGAGTCGCTGAATCGCGACTACGCGGCCTTGCAGGAGGTGAAGTCCATTCGAAAGCAACTGCAGGATCGGGCCGCCGGGAAGCCGTTGTCGGATGCTCTGACATCGCTCGACAAGAAACTGGCCGAGTTGGAAGGAGACACCGGCGGCTTCGGCACCCGTTTTCTGAGCACACCGGAAGGTCGGTCCTTGGCGCGCCTCAATGCCGGCCTGGCGACTCTGCTCAGTGCCGTAGATTCAGCCGACGCAACTCCCACAACCACCCAGCAAAGTACTTTCGACCACGCGAACCAGGTTCTCAAGGAACAATTGGACCGTTGGCAGGAGATCAAGACCAAGGAGCTTCCGGCCTTGAACTGACGAACGAACCGATAACTTCCGGGTCGGCCGCGACTCGTGCGCTGTCCGGGCTTGTTGTCTCAAGGTCTTCGAGGTGAGAAAGTCTGCCATCGAAGCGGGCCTGCAATGTAAGGTCTCAATTCCGGGATCGCCCGCTCACACCTCGCAGTGGATGCGAGGCCTAGCCATTGCCAGTCTCTCTGGCAGTTCGTCTTCGATTCTCTGTGAAATCGTTGGCCATCTGAACCTTGATTGGTGCATTCGGCTTGTGCGGCGACCTGGATGGCATTTTGGCGAATAACAAGGATTCCAGGGCACAATCTTGAAGTTGGAATCCCTTATGCTTGATTAATTCCTTGGCGCATCCACGCCGACCTGGCCGATCGCGAGCCTACGGATTCACCACCTGCACCAGCGGCTTCGCCGTGTTCGGGTTGAAGTTCGTGTCGCCGGAGTAGGACGCCACAATGTTATGCGTTCCCTGGCTCAGTCCGGATGTGGTGAGCATGGCCACTCCCGAGTTCAGCGGAGCCGTGCCCAGGCTGGTGTTCCCATCCAGGAAGTTGATGGTGCCTGTGGGCACGCCGGTTCCGGGCACGCTTTGCCGAACCGTGGTGGTGAACGTGACGCTCTGCCCGGCTTTCGAGGGATTCAGCGAACTCATCGTCTGCAGCCGGGTGCCGCCGGTGTTCAGCAGAACGCTCACCGTGTACAAAGTTTGATTGGCCACCACCAGGTCAGGGCTGCCGTCGCCGTTCAAATCCCCGGCAGCGATCGCGTCCGCATAATCGCCTTTGGTCTTGTAGTCGCTCGAGGGCGGGAACGTGCCGTCACCATTGCCATAAAACACACTGGCATCGCCCATTTTGCCGTAAATCGCTACTGCCAAGTCCAGATTGCCATCGCGATTGAAGTCATCGATTGCGACCGCGTAGGCCGATTGCGGGGTGCTGTAGAACTTGACACGGCGGAACGTACCATCGCCATGGCCCAATAGCACTCCAACCGCCAGCTCAAATGTGGTCACGGCGAGATCCACCTTGCCGTCATGGTTCAGGTCGCGGACGGCTATGGAATAAGGGGTCGCTACATCGAGCTGATACGTCGCCCCGGTAGTAAAGCTGCCGTCGCCGTCGCCCAGCAGAATTTGTACTTTGGCCCGGGCCCCCACACCATATCCGAAAGCCAGGTCAGACTTGCCGTCGCGATTGAAGTCGCCGACGGCAACCGAGTCCGCGGCCTCCGTGGTCGGAAAGGTGGGCGGCTGAAACGACCCATCCCCGTTGCCCAGCAGCACGGCGGCCCCCAGACTGGCCGTCGCTACGTCCGGCAAGCCGTCGCCGTTGAAGTCGGCGACCACGATCCCTATCGGACCGTCCCCGGTTGGAAAAACCGCTTGCGGCTGAAAAGTGCCGTCGCCATTCCCCAGCAAGACGCTTATGGTGTCGTCGTTGTAGTTCGCGACCAGAAGGTCCACGATTCCATCAAGATTGACGTCTGCTGCCGCAAGACCGTATGGGCCACTGCCGCCCGCATAGCGAACCTGCGGCTGGAAGGTGCCGTCGCCGTTTCCCAGAAATACCGAGACGGTCTGGTTCGAATCGTAGCTCGCGACCACAAGATCCAGCTTTCCGTCGCCGTTAAGGTCGGCTAGCGCCACGGAGCGGGGGGCAGGATCCACCGCGAGTGTCCCAACCGCCTTAAAGCCGACGGCGTGGGCCAGCGCCGCCGTCCCCAGGATGGCGGTCGCCAGCGGGATTACCCGAATCAACCTTCCCAGACTAAGCATGTTCAATCTCCTACCCGCATCGCCCATCTGAGACGGGGGTAGGGGCGTCTTCAGCCACCCACCCCCGGCTGCTGAGATGGTCAGTGGGAGACCTGGCAATTGTTCATCATGTCATGCTCGGACTGATAGAATCCAGTCTGTTGGGGTGATGTTCCCACAGCGACCGAACCCGGTCCCCAGATCATCTCAGGACCCGAACACCCGTCGATGCGATAGATGGTTGGGAAGCTGTTCTGCAACGTGGATGTTGTCAGGAGGCTGAGATAGCTCCACCCATGAGCCGCGGAGTTGTTGGAGAGGTCGTTGCCATTGCCATCGATGACAGGGCCAGAGCACAAGTATCCAAAGACGAAACTCTTGGATAGCCAGTGCCTGTCGGCTCCGTCACCGTGCCGAGGCTCCGAGCATGACTGACGCCCGAACAGAAGATAACCAGGAAACTGCAGAGGGCAGCTAACACAAGAACGTGTGCGGCCTGGCGCAGGCCGGCCGCCTTTGCTTGAGGATTCATGTCCGTATATTGTCCTTACCGGCGGATTTGACGCCAGACTAGGTCCCCAAAAGCGCGGGAAATTTTACCACGATTTCCAGAGAGGGGCCATGCCGCCGATCTAAACACTGCCAAGCAAGCGTGTTTTCAGCCCCTTCTCAGCCAAGTATCTGTGTAGCCCGTGCTGCCAACTCGGCATTTCGATCCCATATGCCGCTAAACTGGCCGCCGACAGAACCGAATTCTTCGGCCGCCGCGCGGGACGCACAAACTTGTCGCTGGTCGTCGCCCGCACCACAGTCTGTAACCCCGACTCAGCTACGATCTCACGTGCGAACTCAAACCAGGTGCAGACGCCGCGGTTAGTGGCGTGCACAATGCCCGCCGCATTCCGGCGGCATAGTTCCGCAATCGCGCGCGCTAAGTCCGGAGCATAGGTCGGACAACCGCGCTGGTCGTCCACCACGTCTATCTCCTTCCGGCCAGCCGCAAGCTTGAGAATTGTCTCCGGAAAGCACTTTCCTCCGGGGCCAAACAGCCACGAAGTACGCACGATGCAGCACTCCGGCAGAAGGCGAAGCAATGCGACTTCGGCGTCAGCCTTCGACTTGCCATAGACGTTCACCGGTGATCGCAAATCGTCGATCTCGTAGGCGCCGGCTTTGTTGCCGTCGAAGACGTAATCCGTACTGACAAACAGCAAGCGCGCTCCGCTCTCGTGCGCGGCCTGCGCCACGTTGATCGCGCCCCGGCAGTTCACCTCGAACGCCAAATCGCGGTTTGCCTCGCACCCGTCAACATCGGTGTAGGCTGCCGCGAGCACGATCCAATCCGGCCGCGTCCGCTGCGCCACATCCATCATGCGCTGGGAATCGCGAATATCCGCATCTTTGGAGCCAAGGCCAACCACCTCATCTCCATCCCACGCGCGCATCAATGCCTTGCCCAGCAAACCAGTGGCGCCAAAGATGGTGACTCGCATGCAGTCTTGAGGTCCTATTCGTAGACTTCGGCTTTTGCGAAGGGAGTGCCCATGCGATCCTTCCCTGAGACGATCGGCGCACCTGCCAATTGCCAATCAATTTTAAGATCGGGATCGTTCCAGGCCAGCGTGTGTTCGAACTCGGGGAAATAAAAGTCGGTCGTCTTGTAGAGCACATGGGCGGTTTCCGAGACCACCCGAAAGCCATGGGCGAATCCGGCCGGGATCCAGACGATGCGTTTGTTCTCTCCCGAGAGCCGCACTCCTTCCCAGCGCCCGAAGGTGGGTGAACTGCGGCGTAGGTCCACGGCCACATCCAGAATTTCTCCCACCACGACGCGCACCAGTTTGCCTTGCGGGCGCTGCACCTGGTAGTGCAACCCGCGTACCACGTTGCGCGCGGAGAAGGAATGATTGTCCTGCACGAAATGCTCTTCGATGCCGATCTCCGCCATGGTTCGTTGGTTGTAGCTTTCCAGGAAGAAACCGCGATCGTCGCCAAAGACCCTGGGTTCGAGAAGGAGCATTCCCGCCAGCGAAGTTTGCGTGACTTTCATGACTGCGCCGCTTGCTTGTCCTGCCTCCACTCAGAATACCCTTTCGCGAAGGAGTTGCAGCAGGTACGCCCCATAGCTGTTGTTCTTCATCGAGTTTCCGATCACTTCCAGTTGTTCCGCGCTGATGTATCCATAGCGGAACGCGATCTCTTCCGGGCAGGCGACCATCAGTCCCTGCCGCCGTTCAATGGTCTGGATGAAGAGCGCCGCCTCCATCATCGCTTCGTGCGTGCCGGTGTCGAGCCATGCCATGCCCCGGCCCATTACCACGACTTCCAACTGCCCGCGCTCCAGGTAAGCCTGGTTCACATCGGTGATTTCCAGTTCGCCGCGGGCCGACGGCTTCAGCGACTTGGCGATTTTCACCACCTCGTTGTCGTAAAAATATAGACCCGTCACCGCGTAGCGAGATTTTGGTTTTTTCGGCTTCTCCTCCAGGTGCAGCGCCTTTCCGGCGGCATTGAACTCCACTACCCCATATCTCTCCGGATCGTGCACCGGATAAGCGAAGATCTGCGCTCCCTTGGCTTTTTGCGTGGCCTGGCGTAGGTCCTTGGCGAAATCGTGACCGTAGAAAATATTGTCTCCCAGGACCAGCGCGCAACAACTCGAGCCGATGAATTTCTCTCCCACCAGAAAAGCCTGCGCGATCCCTCCCGGTTTGTCCTGGACCGCATATTGGAAGCTGAGCCCCAGGCGCGACCCATCGCCCAGCAACTGCTCGAACCTTGGAGTGTCTTCGGGAGTCGAAATCACGAGAATGTCACGAATGCCCGCCAGCATCAGCGTGGACAGCGGGTAGTAGATCATCGGCTTGTCGTACACCGGGAGCAGGCTCTTGCCCACGGCGTGGGTTGCCGGATAAAGCCGCGTGCCCGATCCGCCCGCCAGGATGATTCCTTTGTACCGCGACTCTTGCCGAGCGGTCTGCTTCGCCATTTAGGTTCCTCGAGACTCCTCAATTTCGCCGCAAGCCCTTCTACGTCGAGTAGTGGGTGGCAATCCACTGCCGATAATTTCCGCCCGTGACCGCTTTCACCCACTCCTCGTTGTGCAAGTACCATTCGATCGTTTTCCGAATGCCGCTCTCCAGCGTCTCGCGCGGCTTCCACCCGAGCTCGCGCTCGATCTTGCGCGCGTCCATGGCATAGCGGTGGTCGTGGCCGGGGCGGTCTTTCACGAAGCTGATGAGTTTCCGATGCGGCACCACGGGATCGTGGGGGCAGAGTTCGTCCAGCACTGAACAGATCGTTTCCACGATCTCAAGGTTGCGTTTCTCGTTCCAGCCGCCGATGTTATATGTTTCTCCCACTCGCCCGCGCGCCAGCACGGTGCGCACCGCCTCGCAGTGATCGTCCACGAACAGCCAGTCCCGCACATTCTGGCCGTCCCCATAGATCGGCAGCGGCTCTCCGCCGCGCGCGTTCAGGATCATCAGCGGAATCAGCTTTTCCGGAAACTGGTGCGGACCGTAATTATTGGAGCAGTTGGTGGTCAGCGTAGGCAAGCCGTAGGTGTGATGATAGGCGCGCACCAGGTGGTCGGAAGCCGCTTTGGAGGCCGAATACGGACTGTTCGGCGCGTACGGCGTGGACTCGCAGAACGGAGCATCCTCGGGCCCCAGCGATCCGTACACCTCATCGGTCGAGACATGGAGAAAGCGGAAGGCTTTGCGATCATTCTCCGGCAGCGCTGCCCAATGCGCCCGCGCCGCCTCCAGCAAACAGAAAGTTCCGTTCACGTTGGTGCGAATGAAATCGTCCGGCCCGTGAATGGACCGGTCCACGTGACTCTCGGCGGCAAAATGTACGACCGCCCGCGGCCGGTGACGCTCAAGCACGCTGTTCACCAGGCCCTGGTCACACACATCGCCATGCGCAAAGCAATACCGAGGATCGGACGAAACCCGCTCCAAGTTCCGCAGATTCCCCGCGTAAGTCAGCTTGTCGAGATTCACCACCCTGGCGGTTTCCTGCGTGATCCATTGCAGGATGAAGTTCGAGCCGATGAAGCCCGCGCCTCCGGTCACCAGAATCGCTTCTTCCATAGCCAATGGTTGTCTCACTCCGAGTCGTGCCCAACCGACCGCAATTGATTGTAATAAAAAGGGCGGGAATCTTCTTCCCGCCCTGATCTTCCGTCGCGCCGGGCATCCCGCCCGGTTCGCCTTACGCGCTGACCGCCTGTGTCACGGCCGCCTTCTCCGCGTCGAAGACCGCTGCCAGCCCATGGATCACGGCCGCCAGCCGAATCGCCGCCAGCACGCCTTCTTCGCTGATACCCTTTTCCCTTACCACCTTCTCGTGCGAGTCCACGCACGCCGCACAGCCATTGATGGCCGAGACCGCCGCGCACCACAGCTCGAAGTCCGCCTGGTCCACCCCGTGCGAGCGGATAATCTGCATCCGCAGACGCGCTGGAATGGTGCTGTATTTCTGATTGCTGGTCAGGTGCAAGAAGCGATAGTAGACATTGTTCATCCCCATGATCGCCGCCGCGCCCTTGGCCGCCTCGAGCGCCTGGGCAGAGAGGTGGTTCGCCGCCTCCGCCAGCACCGCTTGGGTGAGCTCGGTATTGCGCGAACCCACCGCGCTGGCCACCACCGTTCCCCAGATCTGCTGCTTGTTCAGTTCCGTCTGCTGCGTCAGGCTCGAGAAATTCAGTTTCAGGTCCCGCGCGTATGCCGGGACGGTTTCCATCAGTTCATTGAGAGTCATCGCATCACTCCAAAGAAATGCGGAGGCCGCTCTTGCGGCAAGCCTCCGATACCGTTCCAAACTGCTTTACGCCACGGTTAGCGTGGCCTCTCCCTTGTGCCAGTTGCAGGGACAAAGTTCGTCGGTCTGCAACGCATCCAGTACGCGCAGCACCTCTTCCGGGTTGCGGCCCACCGAGAGATCGGTCACGTAGGCAAAGCGGATCATACCCTCCGGATCGACAATGAAGGTGGCCCGCTGAGCCACACCTGCGTTGGCATCGAGAATGCCCAGTTGCCCGCAGAGATCGCGCTTGATGTCGGCGAGCATGGGAAAGGGCAGGTCCTTCAGGTCCTCATGATGCTGGCGCCAGGCGCGGTGCACGAACTCGGAATCAATGCTCCCGCCGAGAATCTGCGCGTCCCTCTCCTGAAACTGCTTGTTCATCTTGCCGAAGGCGGCGATTTCCGTCGGGCAGACAAAGGTAAAGTCCTTTGGCCAGAAAAAGTAGACCTTCCACTTGTCGGGATAGTCCAGGTCCGTGAGGGTCTTAAAAGCGGTTTTCGGGTCGGTGCTGACCGTCGCAGTCAGCGAATACGAAGGAAACTTCTCTCCAACACCTAACATGTTTGTTCTCTCCTGAAAATAATGAGTCTTGAACTTAAACTTTCCGGGGCTTGTGCGCCGCTTTGGAAGCGCACTTCGCGCAGATCCCGAGAACGTCTACTGCGATGCGTTGCACCTGAAATCCTCGGGGAGGCTTGGCTCGCAACCGGACCGGATCCAGCCCGGCTTCGTCAAAATCGGTAATCGACTTGCAATGGATGCAGACTAGATGATGATGCGGCCGCTGGTTCGGTTCTACCCGCAGCGATCCGTGGTGCAGGCTTACCTCCCGCAGCATGCCGCTGTCCAGGAAGGTGCGAATGTTCTTGTACACCGTGGCCAGAGAAATCGAAGGAATCTTTTCCCTGACCTTCTCGTAGATGAGCTCAGGACTTGGATGCCCGCTCAGCGAGGTGACGGTCTCATAGATCACCTGGCGCTGGTGCGTCGCCGCCAGCTGGTGCCGGTGGCAAAGCTCCCGGAAATTTGTGGAAGGAAACATTTTCACAAACAATAACAATTATTATCCAACAAAGACTTTGATTCAAGAGCCGGGGATGGGGATGCAGAAATTTCGCCGGCTCGTCGTTCCATTATGGGAGATGGCCCAGGCGCAAGGGGCGGCCCTGGGATTGCAGTACCAGAGCTGCTCCGGAAAGAGTCTTCCGCAAGCACGGCCGCAGCCGTTCCGCCACCCCCGAAAGAAGCGGCCGGCGTTAGCTAGGGAGTTCCACTTTTCAGATATTAGTGGACCGACGCCGCCCCGGTATTTGTCGAAGGCTCCGCCGCCAGCATCTGCGAGTGCAAATCCTGTCCGGTGTTCTGTTGCCATGCGACGAACGACTGTTCCCCCGAGCCCCAGAGAAATCGTGCACCGCCCTCCGTATAGAAAGAGTTGTGGTCGGAAAGGAACCCCGCCTGCGCCGCCTCCGCCACATCGAACAACTTCCCGTCTTCTGACTGAAAGCGGTTGTCTTCCACTTGAATGCCGTGCGTATGCGGCCCCCCTTGGGCACGAAGTGCATATCCCAGAGATTCCTGCCCGCCGACGTGATTGTGATGGATGTCGGTTTCCGACACATCTTCCAGGCTGATGGCGCCGGTCGTCCGTCCAATCCCATTTCCGTGAAGGTCGTTGAGGGATATTTCGTTCCCGCCGCCGGCTGCGGCGTCGTTCACGAAAATTCCTGAACCGTAGGCCCCCTCGACCCCGTTCCCTCGCACCACTGAATTCCGCACCAACAGCAGCGCGATTCCTGCATCGAGATGCCCACCCTGTCCGCCCCGGCGGCATTGGTTCTGCTCCACCGTGACGTTGTAAGTCAGCCGGTCTGAATCCACTCCATGCACCACGATGTTGTACTCGGCATCGTTGTCCACCTGGTTCCCACGCACGACCACGTCGTGACTGTCTTTCACGTCAATCGTGTTCTCGCCATTGCCGCCGCCAGTATTGTCCCCAATCCACCCGTGCTCAGAGTGCCAGATCGTGATTGCGTCTTCTCCTGCCGGACCAAAGTGGTTGCCTTCGATCCTGAAATCGCTCACCCCTCGGACAAAGTACACGCCCCAATGCTCCAGCCCAGTCGCATAAGGTGTGAAGCGATTGTCCCGGACAGTGATGCCGGAAAGGTTGCCCGTATTCACGCTGGCATACACCCCCGCCGACATAGTTCCGTGAGGCTGGCTCTGGACGGTGGTCACATCGCAGTTCTGGATGGTCACATCACGCACCTGCGCCCGCCACGAATACAGGCGCAGCCCCTGCCTCACATCCCGCACATCGCAGTCTTCATAGACGACGTGGCTCTGCTCGTTGTTGTCGATGCCGACGTCCCGCACCAGTCGCCCAGGTTCAGAGTCGCTTCCGCTGATCACCGGCTTGGGACCGGTTCCGTACGCGCCGAACCGGATGACTTTCCCCTCGGCCCCGGAGGATCCCGGCCGCAAGGTCTCGCGCCACAGATCTCCGCGGCGAAACAGCACCACATCTCCCGGGAGAAATCGGGCCCGGTTCACACGGGCGACGGTTTGCCAGGGGGCTCCCAACAGTCCAAGATTGGTGTCGCGGCCGCGGCTGGAACTCACGTAGTAGGTGGCGGCGCCCGCCTGCAGACCCAGGCCGGCCGCCAGCATCGTGATGACCAGCGAGCGCCTAAGCCACCCGTTCATGTTCGCGTTCTGACGTATTGGTCCCTCTGGGCCATCGACCCGTCTCTTTCCGTCCCAGCAGTCTGAGGTACACATCCTCAATCTGCCCCGCTATCTTGGTCCACAGATAGCGTTCCCGCACTCTCTCCTGGCCCTTGCGCGCTGCCGCCGCTCGCACCTCCGCATCAGCTATCAGCAGGCGCAACATGCGTTCCAGGTCGTTCACATCGCCGCGTTTGAACGTGAATCCCACACCTTCCACTACTTCACGGTTCTCCGGAATATCGCTGGCCAGCACACAAACGCCTGCCCCCATCGCATCCAGCAGAGCGAGCGACATGCCCTCCAGATCTGACGGGAGAACGAACAACATGGCATTGCTAAGCAACTCCTCCAGCGCGTCGCCGGAAACCCAATCAAGCACTTTGACCCGCTCGCCGCGGTGACGCCGCAACTCACTGGCATAAGCGTCCGAGTAACTCGATCCGCCCGCCAGCGCCAGCTTCACCGAGGTGTCGATCTTTTCGAACGCCTTAACCAGGAGGTGGCAGTTCTTCTCCGCCGAAAAACGCCCCAGAAAGAGGATGTAATTTCCCGGCTCCAGTCCCCACTCCAGAATCTGCGAATCCGTGCGCCGTTCTCGCACCGTCGTGCCATTCGGGACGTAAACAGTCTCCGCGCCGTAGCGGGCTTGGAAATGCTCTTCGAGTACTCGCGACACTACCATAGTCGCGTTGGGAAGCCGCACCGCAGCTCGCTCCCCAAGTCGCAGCACGGTCGCGGCGATTCGTCCCCACTTCTTGCGTTGCCAGTCCAGGCCCTGCACCGTGACCACCGTCTTTTTTCCAAACAAACGTGGAATGAACGAGAACAATGCCGGGCCCAGCGCATGGTAATGCACCATGTCACAGCGACTGAACGACGCATGCACCGTGCTGAGAAAGGTGTGCACCAGCGTCTCCAGGTGTTTCGACCGGATGGTAGGCAAGCGGCGCACCCACATCCCGTTGTGTTCTTCCGCCGGAGGCGTGAAATAGGTGCGGCAGTACACGGTTACTTCGTGCCCCATCTCCGCCAGGCGCTGCCCCACCTCTTCGTAGTAGGCTTCGATCCCGCTGTACTTCGAAACTACGCCGCGCCCGCCGATAAACGCTACTTTCACGTGCGGCCTGCGAGCGCTAGCCGTCGGCTTCTTCTGCGATACCAATTGCTCGTACAGATGCGTCATAGCCGCGGCATGACTTTCCGGCGAGTGCCTCTCACGCACGAGTTCACGTCCGGCCGCCCCCATCTCCGCCGCAAACTCGGGCCTCTCGGCCAGGCACGAAATTGCTTCTGCCAGTTGCGGCACGTTGCCGGCAGGGAACAGCAGCCCAGTTTTGCCCTCGCGCACCACCTCGCGCCGCGAGCCCAGGTCCGAAGCAATCACCGCGCGCCCCTGCGCATACGACTCCAGGATGCTCTTTCCCAGCGTTTCGTACGCATGCGACGGCAGAACGGTGAAGCGCGACCCGGCGATCAGCTGGTCGAGTTCTGCCCTCTGCACCTGACCCAGGAAGTCCACGCGCGTCAGGCCCAACCCCAGCGCGAGCCTCTCCAGTTCGGCGCGCTGCGGCCCGTCGCCCGCAATCTGCAGGCGGAGGTGCGGCACGCGCCGCATGGCCCGCAGCAGATCAGTCAGCCCCTTTTCCGCCGACAGCCGCCCGAAGTAAAGGATCGGCGCATCCGCGTCCGGCACAGCGGGAGTCCGCTCCGGCAGTGGTTGGAAGTGAGGAAGGACCTCAATCTTCCGCGCATCCCATCCGTTCTCCATCAGCCGAAGTTTCACAAACCGGCTGGGCGCCAGGAAGCGGTCCACACATTTCTCATAGGTGCGCAGCCAGCGATGAACATAGGCTTCTGCTGCCAGCACCGTGGCCGACCCCGGCGGCCCCGCGTAACAGCCCTCTGTCGTCACCCGCCAGAACCGCCCGCCGCGGCAACGCTCGCACGCGTGCCCGTGGGCAACCATGTTGTAGCTGGGACAAAGCAGCTTGAAGTCGTTCACGTGATACACCACCGGCACGCCCTGCGCCTTGAGCTCCCACAGAATGGACGGCGAGAGTTGGTGATAGATGTTGCGCACGTGGGCTACGTCCGGGCGGAATGCCGCGATCATGCCCCGCAGCCGTCGCCGCGCTTCGCGCGAATAAATGGCATGCACCGCCAACCGCGCTCTCCCCAAGAGGCTGCATCTGCTCTTGAAATCGACATGCGGCACGAAATGCTGGTCGTACGGAGTCGACTTTCCGCGCGGGTCGGCCATAGAGAACAGCGCGACCTCGTGACCTTGCGCCCGCATCAGTTCCATCAACTCGAACAGGTAAACTTCGGTACCACTGAACGGAAAGTTATATTTGTTGCAGTACAGGACTCGCATGGACGCTGCTCTCACTGGTTCCAGTAAGGTGTGTCACAAAGAAATCGCAGAATTGCGAGAGATTTTTCTCCCGGTTGAAGTGCTCCAACACGTGCTGCCGCGCAGCCTGGCGAATCGGTTGCAAGCTCGGCTCCGACCTGTGAATCATCTCCACCCGCGCCACAAAATCGTCCATTGAATTGATTGGGTAGAGGAAGCCAGTCTTGCCATCCATCACCAGCTCCGGAATCCCCGTGATGGCGGGCGCCAGCACGGTTTTCACCAGCGCCATTGCTTCCATCAACACCAGTGGAATGCCTTCGCTGCGGCTGGTGAGGACCACGACGTCGGCCATGGCGTAGTAGGGGTCGAGTTGCTGGCGGGGAACGTGGCCGAGGAGCCTGACCTCTTTTTCCAGACCTAGCTCGCCAATAAGCCGCTCGAGCGATGCCCGCTCCGGTCCTTCTCCTGCAATCAGGCAGAGCAGGTTCATTCCGCGATCCCTCAGCCGGCTGCAGGTGCGCACCAGGAAGGCATGGTCCTTCACCGAGTGCAGTCGCCCGACGGCTAACATGACCAGACACGATTTCGCAGGCTGAACTCTGGCATTGGGACAAATCTGGACGCTGGTGTCCACACCCATGCGCTGCACCCTGATTTTTCCCGATCCGATCTCCGGGAAACGCTCCAGGATGTGCCGTCGGTTGTACTCTGAGACGGTCAGGCAGAATGCGCAGTTCTTCAGCTTGGTGTCGAGATAGGCGCTGTGCAGGAGCAGGTCGGAGCCATGCAGAGTCATGCTGAAGCCGATGTCCAGCAAGCGCGCCGCAACCATCGCGATCCACGACGCGAAATAGCCGTGATGCACATGGATGTGCTCTACCCCACGGCCCTCAAGCAGCAGTGAGTAGTAAACGCCGAGCCAGGTGTGCAGCAGGGCCCGCGCCCGCCGCGACAGAGACTCATTGCCCCGCACCAGCACGCGCTCGAAGAAGCTCGCCAGCAAGGGGAATTTCCAGAAGCACAACAATGCCGCGCGGATCAGCAGCATGAGGCGCAGCGGCTGCAGGTACAGCGTTTCCGCGGCGAGCGTGCTCAGCCCGTCGTCGAGTGAGGCAGCCTCAGCCCGCCGCGCGCTGCATGGCAGCACCTTGACTCCGCGCCGGCGCAGTTCGCGAATTTCCTCCACCACATAGGGCTCGACCGGAGAAGGGAACTGGTTGGTGAGGTAGGCGACGGTGGGCATCAGGTTTGGCCTCATCACGCAGGCAAGGGAGTGAATTCGCAACCGGCTGTGGCCGCCAGCTCTTCCAGCACGGTCGCCGTGTTTTCGATGCGCTCCTCGCCTGTCAACTCAACGCGAAACTCAATCTCAAGCGGCAACACCGCATCCATGGCGTACACCGCGGTGTATGCCGGCACCACCTCGGACGAATGCTGTGCCACCCAACCCCGCAGCGGATCGGTCCCGCCGCACGCCAAAGTAAGATCGGGACGATGGGGAGCAAGAACCTTGAGGGTGAACACCTCGGCCTCTTCATCTTTGAGGTTCCCCACTAAGGTCCCCGCGCCCGTTTCCTCCAACTCAACGCTGGGCGCCAAATGGAACGACCATTCCAGGTGATGCCGCCCGCTGCCCGCCACCTGGTCGCGAATATGCAGCGTGCCGTCTGCATCGCAGCAGATTTCTCGCCGGTGGCAGATGCCCTCGTCCACTGCCCAATACGGCGTACAGTCCGCGGAAACTGAGGCTGCATCGCCGGCAGCCGAATAACCCAAAAGCTGGGTGCGCGCTTCCTGCTGAACGTCGGCGTAAACACACAGCTCCGATTGTTCCTTGCCGTCTACCACCAGCGTGTTATGGGCGGAGGTACTGCGGAAATACCGTGCCCACTGGCCTCCGTCGCCCCACGGCAGATAAGCTCCCGGATCAATCAGCAGTGCCCGCCCACCGGCGTAAAGCTCAAAACTCAGCGCGTCGCAGTGCGCGTGGTTGGCGGCCGCGCAGCGGCTGAACCGGCCAAAATCAAAGGTGAGATGAAAACGTCCGTTGCCCTCGCCCCCGCGCATGAAGGCATAACCTGCTTCGGGAAAAATTCGCAGCTCGGGCGCTCGGCCGGAGCCACGATCCTGGGTTGCATCCCGCTGCGGTTGCCGCAGCCAGTAATTCAGGTCCGAGTAGTCCTGACGCGCCAGGTCGAAACGAATCTGCACGTCTTCCATGGCTGAGTCCCCTAGCAGTGGTACGCTGCCATCCTCGCGTAACAGGGCCCGTGAAAACTCCACCAGGCGCTCTACCCGCTGCTCCACCTCGGGCGCAAGCGGCGCACGGTTGCGCTGACACAGCAGCACGAGTTCGTTCAGTTCACTCGCCAGAATGCGGTGATACATGGAACACAGTTCCGAGTGTGCCCCGTCCGCCAGCACTTGCCTCATCACTTCGCGCTGCAGCACGCGCCTGGCCCGCACAACGTGTTTCTTCGTTTCCGAGAACTGCGGAAACAGTAGTGCGTATTCGTAGAGCGCCTTGGCTTCCAGTAGGAGATGATTGTTGGGCCAGTGATACTCGAGATTGAAGTTGAGGTAGGTTCCGTGCTCTCGAAGAGCGGTGGCAAACTTCTCGAGAGCCACCTCGGTTACCCGGCCCGAGTAGAGCAGCAGAAAGTAGGCCCAGATCCAGTTCTGCAAACGTGCCGCCACCTCAAAAGGGTGCTTCCAGGCCTCTCCCCGGCCGGCCGGGTTGCGTTCAATCCAATCTGCCCACAACTCGACTAGCTTGCGAAGATAGCTCGCGTCCCGTGTGTAGTAATAAGAGGTGGCCAGCGTCAGAAAAAACGAGTGCCGGTTGAGGTCCCATCGCCAGGACGTGTTGCCGTTGGGACAGGCGTCCCAATCCACCGTGCCCGGAAATCTTTGCTCCCAGCCGCGAAAAGCAAAACGGTGCTCCAGCACCGCATCCGCATCGGCGACGATTTTGCGCCTCAACTCTGCCGGGATCGACAGGATGATTCGCGGAATGTCCGCGGCGCTGAAATGAAACACCGGCCCGAGGCGATCCGCGCCGGGTTGGCGGCGCCCGCTGGCAGAAGGTCGCCGAGACGCCGTGGAGCGCCACCAATTGCCCGCAATTTCCCTCACGCGGTGCAACCGCTGCCGTGAACGATAGACCCGGCTCTGCAGGCTGTAGGTTGCCACCGCCTGGACATAGGGCCAGCCCCGTCGCCGGGTTTTGGCCGCGAAGGTCAGAAGATGCCGCAGTCGTCCCGCGGACGCGTGCTCGCAGGCCTGTCGCACGCTTCCTGCAAACGACGCCCGCTTCCATCCCCAGGCCGCCGCCGCCCCCAGCAAAGCCACCCACAGGGCCGCGGCCCAGCCGCGATTCACCATGGGCACAAAGACCAACGCCAGAAAAATGGCGAGCCACGGTACCAGCTTGCGATATGCGATCGCCGCCGTTCCCGCCAACCCCGCCTGAATTATGAAATACGCAACGCAGGCCAGCAACTCCGCCCAGCCGTAGCCCGCAATCCCGAAGCGAGGCAGCAGCCACAACGTTCCCGCGCCCAGCAGCGTCACGTGGGCCAGGTAGGAGCGCATCACCAGCCACTGCCGGCCAATCACGAACAGCGCCGAGGCCTGCAGGTTGTAAATCGAATTCACCAGCACGCCGGCGGCGATGAACGGATAGACCGCCAGGCTGGGCATCCACCTCATCCCGATCACATGGCGCACCACCAGCGGCCCGAGCAGCGCAAACAGGCAAAGCAGGGGACCCAACGTCATGACCTGGAGAAGCAGCGCCCGCTGCAGCGCATTGCGAAACTCTTCCCGCTGGTTCTGCAAGCGAGCCAGGGCCGCAACTGCCAGGCGTCCTGCCGCCAGCCGCACCGATCCCAGCGCTTCGGCGATGCGGATCGCCAATCCCACGAAGGCGACGCCCTCGGCCCCGGCAAACCGTCCCACCAGCAGCGGGTTGACTAGCGTCCGCAACTGCCAGGCCCGCATCGAAGCAGTCACTCCGATGCCGAACGAGAGCATCTCGCGCGCCTCGCCCCACTCGAACCGCAGACGGGGAAGCAGCCTCGCCGCCGAATATGCGGCAATCAGAAGGAAGATCTGCCACGCTGCTTGTCCGGCGACCGGCGCCCACACGCCCATCCCCGACCAGGCCAACCCCAGCGAGAGCACCAGCCCCACCGTTTGTCCTGCCAACTCGATTCCTGCGACGGTGCGAAAGTTGAGCTCGCGCTCCAACTTGGCTGTCGGCACGCCCGTCAAGCCAACGATGGGGAGATTGCAAAGCAAGACGAGGTACGGCGCCACGAACTCGCGGCTTCCATACCAGCGCACCAGCAAAGGCGCCAACCCCGCGCCTGCCAGGACCAGCCCAACCGACACGGTGAGAATCAGCGTGCCGGCGATGTCGTAGATGCGCGCATCCGGCTCAGCCTCCCGCCGCACCAGGTAAGTGTCCACGCCCGCCCGCCCCAGGCTCGCCAGAAACGCGACCAGTCCAATGGCAGTCACAAACAGCCCGTAGGCATGCGGACCAATCCACCAGGTCAGCACCAGCATGTTGCCTAGGCTGACCAGCACGCCCAGCCCGTACCGCACCGCAAGGTAGCCGGCCCCGGAGGCGGCGAGATGGGGAAATGATTCCTGATCCGAAAGCTTCTGCGCGGAGATGAGTTCTCCGCTGGAATCGTGGGCAATCCGCTCCGACGAATCCGGCAACCCAACCGCCGGCGCGGTCAACACGCGGGCCACTTCAGCTTGCGCGGACATGGCCTCCAGCTGCCGCCCGGCGATTCTGCGCCGCCAGCATCCCCGCCAGCGTGAACAGCAATCCATTCACAAACTGGTAGTTCATCACTACAAAGCTGGCGTTGACCAGATACACCATCACCAGGATCGGCCACAACGAACGGAATTGCCCATCCAGGAAGCTGCTGTCAGCGAGATCCGGTGCGCCCCGCCTTCGCCCCACCCGAAACAGCCCGATCACCATCCACACATACAAAGCCAACCCTAGCAAACCGTGTTCCACCAGGACCTCTAAATAGGTGTTGTGCATGAAGAACGCGTCCTGATGGAACCCGCTGATCCGTTTCTGCAATTCGGGCTGCATGGTGCTGGCGCCCCAGCCTGTAAGCGGCCGGTCGAGGAACATCTGCCAACCCGCTTCATACACCACCATGCGGTACTCCACCGGCGAGCGGTCTTCCAGTCGATCCCCCAGCGAACTGCTGAGTTCGCCGAAACTGGCTGCGACCAGCAATCCCACCGCGCCCGCGCACGCCAGGCCAAGACAGGCGCGCCGCAGGCGTGTGCTCGAAGAAACCAGAAGCGACAACACCACCGAACCGGCGAAAGACAACCACACCGCTCGGGTCTTCGTCGCCAGGATCGCCACCGGCAGCGCGACCAGGAACGCCCCCGCCACAACTCCCCGCAATCGTTCCCGCCGGAACGAGTTCAATGCGATCAAGCCCAGCAGGTTCAGCGTCACCCCATTGGCCACCGCCTGCAGAAAAGGGCCACGCGCCCGGTCGGCATGAATTCCCAAACTTTCGTCCAGGATGTAACGCGGAAAGATGAGCGCCTCCGCGCCCAGGAGAAAAAAGATGGCGATGAGGCTGAGGTAGGCCAGCACAATCAGCGCAAACGTCTCGAACCTGCGCAACGCCGCGGCGTCCTCGAACACCAATCCGGCCAGATGAAACAAGGCGAAAGGGACCACCCATTTGGCGGCAAACAGGCTCCAGTTTTGCGCATCATACGGCTGCGTCATCACCCCGTAGAGCGTCAGCAGCAGCAGCGCCAGCATCGGCCAGGTCACCGGCCCGGTCACCCGCAGCGATTGCTGCAGTGCCAGCGCACGCAGCACCACGAAGAAAATCAGCAGCACAAACGCCACCCGGTCCAGCGAATAGAACTGCAAGTCTGGCGGGCGGAACAACATGGCCGCCAGCGTCCCAAAAAAGAGCAGGGAAGGCGCCGCCAGCAACGCGTGCAGAGGACGCACTACCGCAACGGCCGCGGAGCACGCCAGATCAGGCGCGGAAAATCGTCTCCCTGACCTAGCTATGGCGTCCATGCGGATCGGGCAGTCCCGCGGCCTTCAGCAGTGTCGCGTGGACCTTGCGTGAGACCAGCAGTGTCAAGTGTCTGATTGCTTTCTCAGTGGCTGCCAGCGGATGGAACAGCCAAAATCTAAGCGCCGACGCCACCGACGGAGGCAGGAATCGCCACGCGTAATCCGGCACCACCATGGCCTGATTTCTTATCGTAGGAAAGCGCACAAAAAGGCCTCCAGCAAAATCCTCACGCCCCGCTGCCTTGCAGCACGACGGAGACAGTGCGGTACAGAATTCGTAAGTCCATCCACAGGTTCCAACCCTCGATGTATTCCAGGTCGAGCGCCATATTGCGCCGGAACGACGGATCCCGCCGCGCCGTGACCTGCCACAACCCGGTAATGCCCGGGGTGACGTCCAGTCGCCGCAGGTCTTCCAGGTCGTAATGCGCGAAATCGTCCAGCGGATGGGGCCGCGGCCCTACCAGGCTCATCTCGCCGCGCAGCACATTCCACAGTTGCGGGATTTCATCCA
This sequence comes from Terriglobia bacterium, assembly GCA_020073645.1. Taxonomy (GTDB): domain Bacteria; phylum Acidobacteriota; class Terriglobia; order Terriglobales; family Acidobacteriaceae; genus JAIQET01. The sequence goes on from JAIQET010000003.1 coordinate 51,297, forward strand.
GGCTGTAACGGCGCAGGAACCGCCCTACCCGCGTGATGCGCGGATCATCCGTAATCTTGAAGAACGGTCCTTGCCGCTCGTTGCAGGCGCGCAGTTCGGCTTTGAGCTTGTCCGCCTCCGTGACCATGGTGCGGAACTTGTAGCAGAGAAATTTCCTCCCCTTCTTGCCCACCCGCGGTGCCCGGTACAAGACCGGCCCCTCCGAGTCCAGCTTGATGAGGAGAGCAATCACCGCCGACGCGAGTGCTAATGCCAACAGTCCAACGGTGGACCCGACCACATCCACCGCGCGCTTCAGAAACAGCCCGAATGCCGGGATGGGTTCTTCGTACAGCGTGAGGACGGGCACATTGCCAAGATTCTCCAGGGCCGCGGGCTGTGCCTGAAACCCGAACAGGTCAGGGACGATCTTCACATCCAACCGGTTCAGCCGGGCGTCGCGGATCACGCGCCGTGCCAGGTCGCGACGCTCCGGGATCGCCAGCAGCACCTCGTCCACAAATTCCGCTAGCGCCACCCGGGGCAAATCCTCCACCGTACCGAGTACATCGCCTCCCACCAGCCCGTCTTCCACCAGGAATCCCCGCACCGCACGTCCCAATCCAGGGTTCTGCTCCAGGTGTGCCGCCACTTCTCGGGCAAGCTTTCCGGCTCCCACGATGAGCACGTTCCGCATCTGCGCGGCGTGTACCCCAACGGCCTTCCGCCGCCACTGTCTCCAGCCCAGCATGGCTAGATAATTGAGCGGCGCGCTCGCCATCAGTGCCCCCAGTGACATTTCGTCGATTCCGAGGCAAATGGCTGCACTCAGCAGCAGCGTGGACCAGGTCACCACCTTGGCCAGAACGAATCGTTCCTCGCGTGGCGAGCGAAACAACTCCGGCCGGTAGAGCCCCTCCGAGTAACCCAGCAGCGTGAGCACTGCGCCCTGCAGCAGCAGCGGTCCGAGGCAGGTGATGGGGAACGAGGAAGACCGCAAAAACACCGACAGGTCGCGGCCCATCGCGAACTCCAGCAGCCGCCGTAGATGGCTGGCGGCCGCGAAACCCGTGAGCACAACCAGGAAATCCGCCATCACCCGGGCCGCAAGCCGGGCGCGTTGCCCGGCCACGGAAGGCCTCGGCAGCACCACCCCCGCCAGTGTCTCCAAGGCATTTCGCCTTCGCGGGTCGGGGCGTTCCGGGGTTTCTCCTGCTGTCCAGAAACGCCCATCCAGTCCGACGGAGCGCGGCTTCTTGCGCGGAATGCTGCCACCAGAAACCGGCCCCGGGATCACTCGCGGGGCGGGCGCAACTCGGCGCTGGTGGCTTTCGCGTTCGATTACGGCAGGAGGGGACACTTCAGACCAGTTCCAGTTCGTACCCTTCGATTTTGATCGCCACCGAACGCTGGATCGATTCGATAGAGATGACCAGGCTCTTTTCCTCGTTCTGCTCCAGGATTCCCTCCAGGCCGTCGAGGCAGCCACCGCGGATCCGCACCTGTCGCCCCAGCGTGAGAAATGCATGCAGCGAGCAGGGGACCTTGTGTGACAGCAGCTTCTTCAGATCTTCAATTTGCTTGGCAGGAACCGGATTGGTGTCTCCTCCGAACGCGACAAAACGCAGAACGCCTTCGGTGCGCAACACTTCCAGACGAGACGGACAAGACAGGCTTAGCCACACGAACGCATAACCCGGAAAGAGCGGAATCTGCAAAGCCTTGCGGCGGTCGCTCCAGCGATGGATCTCCTCCAGCAGCGGAAGGAAGGTCTCCACCCCTTTGTTAGCCAGATGGGCGATGACTTTCTTTTCGAAGCGGTATCGCGTGAGGATCGCGTACCACTGCGCCGCTTCCAAAGTCTGCGGCGCCAGCAGGGCCGGACTCGCCATCATCGGACTGGTTTTCTCCCGGCCATAGCTTCGCTACTTGAGTCCCAATCCGATTTTCGGCCCGTTTTCCACATCCAATCTCACCACAGAGACACAGAGAAAACGCAGTGCTAGAGAACCTTTCTGCTAATTCCTTCTGTCAAAAGCGGGACATTGAAATTGATCAGCAGCCCGACTCTCTTGCCGGACAATTTCAGATGCGTCAGCAGCTGGGCCTCATGCACTGGCAGCAACTGTTCGACTGACTTCAATTCGAGAACGACTTCGTCTTGCACCACAAGATCCAGCCTGTAGCCGCAATCAAGACTGACCCCCTTGTAGAGCACTGGAATCGCTACCTGGCGCCTGAACTCTAATCCCCGCAAACGTAACTCATGGCACAGGCACTCCTCATAGGTTGATTCCAATAAACCCGGGCCGAGCGCCCGATGCACTTCGATGGCCGCCCCAATGATGGGGCTTGTGCGCGGGTCTCTCCCTTCCCCGTTCTCTCTGTGCCTCTGTGCCTCTGTGGTGAGAATGTGCATCTCCTTTGCTACAGCCTCCGATAAATCCTCTCTGGTATTGGGAAAGTCCTCTCGCTCAAAATAATCCCCAGCAGCCGCGCATTGGCTGCTTGCAGCAGTTCCTTTGCCTTGCGAGCGGCCATCCGCCGTGTGGAGTTGGCCTCCACCACCAGAATGACTCCATCACTCAAATTGCCCAGCAGCGCCGCTTCGCTGCCCATCGCGACGGGAGGGGCATGCAGCAGTGTGTAGTCGAACTCACGCCGCAACTGGCCCAGCCGGCCGCGCAGCCACGATGCCGGCAAGCCACGACCGTTCTCTCCCTGCCAAACCTGTGGCGGCGCCAGCCACAGGTTTTCGCCAATCTGGCGGGAGGACTCCCGTAACGAACCACGTCTTACCTGACCACAGACTGGGTCGCTGGTGCTCCTCCCAAAATCGTTTTCCAACTGCGGGGCGCGCCGGTTGGCCTTCACTACGCAAATGCTTCCCGGAGCCTGTTGTGCCAGGGCTTGCCCCACCTGCATACAAACTCCGCTGACATCCGTCTCCTGATCCACGGTGCTGATCACCACCTGCCGCGCAGGCCGGGGCCGCCCCGGGAAGAAGACTTGCGCCACCAGGTGCCGGATCTGCTCCTCCGCAAACTGGTCACAATCCCAGAACGCACGAGTCTGCGGGACGGATGGTGTCTTCACCTCCTCCGTTTCCAGGATGTCAGGCGGCACTGTGATGTGCAGCACTTCCGCGTTTGCGCTCATGGTTTCTTCCTTGCCGCTGAACCCCGATTCACGCGCTCCTCCGTGGCAGGGACGCCAGCACCGGGGCCCCCAGGTACATCACAACCTCCTCTGGAGTTCGAAACGCCGGATTGAGGTAGTCGGCAGCGAACGCCAGGCCGGTGCTCACCGTGCCGGCCATCGCCAGGCCCACCAGGCCATAGGTCCACGCCGATCGCACCGGCAGCGCCGGCACCGTGGGCTGTTCCGCGATCATGACGTTCAGGATGCCGCGCTGGTCCAGCGCGTCTCCGATCCGTGCCTCCTCGCGTTTGTTCGCATAGAGCAGATATTTTTCTTCCGCTGCCTTCACATTGCGCAGCAGATCCTCCTGGGTGATCGCGTGGTTCCCCAGGCGGTCGGCCATGATCCGGCTCCTGGCCAGGAGCATGCTGCTGGTCTTCACCCGCCCTTCCAGTGCGCTCAACTCCACCTGGGCCTTGACCAGCTCTGCCTTGGCCCATTCGTGGTTCGGATCGGGTTCCGTGGTCTGTTCCTGCACCGGCCTCAGGTCCTCGGTTGCGATGGTCGCCTTGGTTTCTGCGATCTGTTCGTCCACCTCGCGCACCAGCCGGTAGGTAGGCTCGAATTTCGTAAGCAGTTCGGTGCGCTTCAGGGTCAACTCCAGCAGCCGGGACTTCATCTTCTCCAGCAGTTGCGGGTTGTCGGAAGTACGCACCTGGCTGGTGATCTTCTCCGGAAGAGAACGCAGTTTCGATTCCAGCATCAGAATCCGTTGCCTGGTTTCGGCGATGGCTAACCTTGCCTGCTGGTCATTGGCCTCAGCCTCGCTTAGCTTCTGCAGCGCCAGGTCACGTTGCAGAGGCGCCGAAACCACACCTTCCTCATGGGCGAAGTCCATCAACTGGAGTTCTGCGATCTCCAGCCCGCGCCGCGCCTCCGCCATCTGCTGCTCAAAAAACTCGTATTCCCCGGACGGCCTGCGCAAGAGCAGATGCCTCTCCAGATAAGCGGTAGCGAGGCACTGCAGCACTTTGGCCGACTGGGCCGGATCCGCAGACGCATACCTCACCGCGATCAGCCGCGTCTTCCGCACCGGCTCCACCTGCAGGCGTTGGCTCAGCCGGCGCACCGCTCGCGCCAGCCGCACCGCCTCATCTTCCTTGCGCCATCGCGACCACCAGCCGCCTTCCGACGCCAGCCCCGCACTCTGCGCCACGCTGCCCAAGATTTCTTCGTCACGCAGCAGCTCCACTTCGGAGTTCAGCTCTTCCTCGGTCACCTCCTGGCGTTCAAACTGCGGCGATTGCGTCGGAGCCGGTGACACCACCGGGTCCACGCGGCCCTTCTGTACGAGCACTTTCATTTGTGATTGGTAGGAGGGCGCAATTAGCCCACACAGAAGAGCCGCGAGCCAGATCCCGGCGAATGTAATCAGCAGCAGCCGGCGTTGGCGAAAGAGCACAGCCAAAAGGTCCCGCACCGTGAGAGGGTTCACCGGCGCTGACCTGCGAATCAAACTAAGCTCTTCTCGCATACCGGATCGCTTGCGGCTGGCAGCCGCGACTCGGGGCTCGATTTAGGGGAGGGGCAGGGATGGAACCCTGCAAAACGGACTGCCGGTGGAAACATCTCAGCCCCCGACTGTCCAAGCGAACTGCGCCCCTCATTTTCACTGTTCACTTCAAAACTGGGAGGGGTTCCAGTACATGCTGAGATTGGGAATGGGCAGATACCGCCGGATTTTCGAAATCGTATTCTGCGGCACATACACCAGGTCGCCAGGCCTGAGATGAATGTCTTCCGCCACATTCCGCGCGCTCAGCATCCGTTTCATGTTCAGTACATGGGTCTCGACCAGTTCGTCCGACACTCGGCGGAATACCACCACCTGCGAGTGCTTGGCTTGGCCGTTTAAGCCTCCTGCAATAGCGACTGCTTCCGTCACCGTCGTGTCACCGCGAAGTTCGTACTTGCCGGGGCGCGTCACCTCGCCCCCGGCAATGAAGTACGGTTTGTCGAAGTCCTTCAGGACGATCGTGATCTCCGGATCGTGCAGCATCCCCGCGTAAGCCTCACGGATCGCCTCCCGCAACTCGACAAGCGCCGCCCCCTCGGCGTACAGCTCCTCCAATCCTTTGAGCGCAATGAACCCGTCGGGTTGCACCGTGACGGTCTGATTGAACTCGGGGGCGAAGGTAAATCTGATCTCCACCACATCACTCTTGCGCAACCGGTAAAGCGGACGGCGTTCCCCCGTCAGGGCTGGACTCCATGCGCCGTCCGCTATTCCGGGTTTCGTGGTGGCAGTTGACCCAGCGTTCCCTATGGCTACCCTTGGCCGTTCTTGCTGGGCTACAGCCTCCACCGGACTAACCTGGTGCAGCCGGTAAAGCGGGCGGCGTTCCCCCGTCAGGGCTGGACTCGATTCGCCGTCCGCTGTCCCGGGTTTCGTGGTGGCAGTTGACCCAGCGTTCCCTATGGCTACCCTTGGCCGTTCCTCCTGGGCTACAGCCTCCACCAAAAGCTGTACTACGCAACAAGCGAGAGCTAGAACCGAATATGTCAGGACCCGTTTCATCTCGCCTGCAGCCCGGGGTTCTTCCCCGGAGTTCCAACTTCATTTCAAATTTCAAAGTGCTGGTCGCAACTTACCTTTCGTCGCTTCGGGTGACAAGACATGGGAAGTGCTGCCCACCAACGTAGGCAAAATCTCGCGTGTGGTTTCGCCCCCGATCCCGGCTCGCGGATTTCTCTTCCGACTGCGATGTCTTGGGGATGCTCGGGTAGGTATTGGCTGCGATTGCGAGGGCTCTTGCGAGATTATTCTTACGCTACCTTGGTGCTGTCTACCAAAGTAGACTTGCGAAGGCTGCGGTTACTCCTCTTGCCGTGTGAGTAAACTTTGGAAAATGGGCGAGTTTTGTGCTTTGTTCTCCGATAATTGCATCATTTCTCATGCAAAGTGACCCTGTTCAAGAATCAGCGGTCGCCAACTTTTCCACAACAATGGGGGCCTGTTGCAATGTGGGAACGTCACAGAAATGGGTCATGCCGGTCGCGTAGATTGTCACAGTGCGCTCCCTATACTGCATCGGAGCGTTGATCTCAGACCTGCATTTGGGGGAGCCATGGAATCTATACCCGCCAGTCCGTCACATCCTATCGGCGTGTTGGTTGCCGATTCTAATCAGATGCAGTCGCAGCTTCTGGTCGGCGCCCTGCGCCGGCGGCCCGAATTCCGCGTGACCTCGTGCCTCATGGATATCAACGAGATCATGATCGCCGCCAACTCGGCGGAAGTGCAGGTGGCGGTGCTGAACCTGGAGCGCAGGAAAGACGGTTGCCACGACCTGACCATGGTTCGCCGCCTTCACTTGCTACACCCGGAGATTGCGAAGATCGTGCTGCTGGATTCCTATGATGCGGAGTTGGTGGTCAGCGCCTTCCGCTCCGGAGTCAAAGGTCTGTTCTGCTTTGCCGAGTACCCGTTCCGGCTCTTGTGCAAGTGCATCCACATCGTCCATCGCGGCCAGGTCTGGGCCAACAACGAGCAACTGCAGTATCTGCTGGATGCCGTGACCCACGTGCCTTCCCTGCGCGTGGTCAATGCCAATGGAATGAAGTTGCTCACGCCCCGCGAAGAGCAGGTGGTCGCACTGGTCGCCGATGGGCTTAGTAATCGCGACGTCGCTCAAGAACTCCGTCTCAGCGAACATACGATCAAGAAATATCTCTTCCGCATCTTTGACAAGCTTGGCATCTCCAGCCGCGTGGAACTGGTGCTCTACGCCGTAAGCCACGGCGACCATCGCCAGGCGGAGTGGCTCGCAGGGGTGTGAGCAGCTTGGTCCGGCGATCTTGCAGGGGGATGAAGGCCTTGTTCTGAAAACAGAACAAGAATCATTTTCCGCTTGACAAGTCTCCTGGCGGAGGTAGTATTCGGCCCGCGAAGGGCGGGCCCGTTAGCGGCCCGTGCTGAGCTGTCCTTCCCCTTAGGTTAGGCCCCCTCAACAATCGGCGTGGTGCTTGTGCGACTACGCCCGGGGAGAGTATATGCCGGACCTTACTGATCTCATCACCTGGGAAGTCGCACTCTTCTTGCTGGCAATGTTCGGCATTGTGGCTGTGCAAATCCTCACCGGCCACATCAGTACGAAGGGGCTGCTGATGAAGAAGGAAGGGGACCGCTCTTTCAGCCCAGAGCGGGTGCAGCTCTTGTTGGCCACTCTGGCCGCTGCTTTCGAGTACGTGTCGCAGCTGCTGAAAGACCCCACGCACTTTCCTGAGGTTTCCCAAAACTGGCTCTTGCTTTTTGGTGGCAGCCACGCATTCTACCTGGGCCGCAGGTTCTATCTACGACGGCCCACTCAAGCGAAACGCTCCTGAAAGGAGATTCACCATGACCTCGCCGTATCTTCAGTTTCTCGAACTGCTCATCGGCTACCTGCTCTGCGGCATCGTGGCCGTGTTTGCACTTCTGGTGCTCTGGAAGATCGCCAACGGTACCATCAACCTGAAGTACCTGCTCAGTGATGACGACGGCTGGGCCAGCACCTCCCGCTTTCAGTTGGTGGTCTTCATCTTCGTGGTGGCGTTGAGTTTCTTCCTGGTGGTGGTGTCCAACGTGAAGATGCGCCAGAATGCCGGCAATCTCACCGACCTCAACGGGTTGCCCGACGTGCCCGGTGGGGTTCTCGCCCTGCTGGGCATCAGCGCCAGCTCCTACTTGGTGAGTCGAGGCATAAGCGCTTCCCAGCCGGGATACGGCGCGAAGCCTGGTGCTGAAGCCCCATCCACCACGGATGAAGATGAAGAAGAATGAAGCGCATGAGGTGAGTCATGGCGAAGAAGAAGAAAAAGAAGACGAATAAGCTCGTTACGGCTGCCACCCTGTTGCCGTTGGCGATCGGGTTGGCCAGTAACGTTCCCTTGGCGCGTCAAGCCCCCAAAGCTACCGGAGCGGCAGCCAAGGCGCCCATGGTCCTTTCCTGCACGCTCCCCTTTGATTCCATCAAGCAGCACCACCCCATCGACGATACCTGCGGACCCAGCGGGAATGGCAAGCCCGGCTCCCCCCAAGCCGCGCAGAACCAGGCCAAGAACAATTTCTGCGCTGCCGGGGATCCCGTCAACATTGACTTCGAAGTTCTTCACCAGCTCCAGAAGGATGCCGAGAGTCAGCAGATCAGCTTCGGGAGCGACGCCCAGATACCCAAAGACCGCTCCGTGTTGCGGAACCTTCCCACCAAAGTTGGTTCGATCGGCGAGGGCACCGTAGGCCGAATCGCCGCCTTCGTGATTAAGGCCCGCTATTCCAATGTCGGGAAGGGAAAAGGAGAGAGCGTCAACTGCAAGCTGCCAACCAAAGAGGACAACGATGTCCACATCGTTCTGGGAGAGAAGAGCAATCAGGACGATGAATGCAGCAGCGTCACCGCCGAGATGAGCCCGCACTTCAGGCCTGATGTCTGGGATCCCAGCCTGCTGGTGAACAATAACGCGCACCTGTATCGTTTCACCGGACAGATTTTTTTCGATGCCAGCCACAAACCCTGTTCCGGAGGCACTGGCAGTCCCAAACGCTCTGCTATCTGGGAACTGCACCCGGTGTACAAAGTGGAGATTTGCCTGGATCCGAACAACAACTGCAAGGTGGATAGTGAAGAAAACTGGACTGATTTCTCCGACCGGGTCGGACTGGAGGGCAGCAGCGAAACCCGTGTCCGCCTGCCAGATGGAGTCTCGGGCGAGCTTCCCCTTGCCGTAGAATCCTTCTGACAGCGCCGGTCAGTCGCGCACTGCGCCGCTTGCCCGACACGGTCATCCACTCGGTGCCGCAGCGGGTGCTGCAGTTTGCTTGGCGGCAAGTTCCGGTCAGGATCTATCTGAGCAGCGATACCCACCCACTCCCGTAGAGTGGCCCCGCGGATTTCCGTATCGGGGATTCTGGAGCGTGTGGGGAGATGTGATTCGACGTAGTGCGCAATGGCTTGCCGGATTTCAAGCTCACCATTACCGAATTACACATTAACGGTCCTGTGGCCGACGACCTCTCCGCCATCCCCATCGGCTGGATCTTTGATTCCGCACGGAACGATCTCCAGAATGTGTCCGCTTGCGAACACTCGAATCCCGTGAGCGCACACTGCCACGCGGACGCTCCTCGAGTTGTCCACGTAAGTCATGGCAAAGCAAGGCCCTTAGTATTTGTGATTGGCCCACAAATTGCTTCGCCGCTTTCGATAGCTGTCATGGTAACGGACGACGGGATCTCTCTGGTTTGTAACTTCCTTCGCCGGTCCCTGAGCGAGACCGGGTGGGAGTGATTCCTACCGTATCGCTCTGCAGGAGTGTCCACGTGCTATTGAATGATCTTCGCTATGCCACGCGCATGATGCGGCGGACGCCAATGTTCACGGCCGCCATCGTCCTGACTGTCGCCCTTGCGATTGCCGCCAACACAGCCATCTTCAGCGTCGTCAACGCGGTGCTTCTCCGGCCGTTGCCCTTCGCCGAGCCGACTCGGCTGATACAGGTCGCGGAGAAGAACGACAAGCTCAACCTGCCGAGCTTCGGCGCGTCGGGGCTGAACTTTCTTTCGTGGCGCGAGCAGACGCAGACGTTTGACGAGCTTGCCGCCGTCGGGTTCAGCGCTGTCACGCTGACCGGCGCGGGCGAACCCGAGCAGCTTTCCGGCAACCGCATCAGCCCGGCGCTGACGCGTGTGCTCGGCGTCCCACCCGTCGCCGGGCGAGCGTTCACCGACGACGAAGAGAAACCCAGTGCCGCACCGGTGGCTATGATTGGCGAGGGCCTCTGGAAGCGACGCTTCGGCGCGGACCTCACACTGATCGGCCGTACCCTCACGCTGAACGGCGTGCCGACTACCGTGGTCGGCATCGCCCCTGCCTCGTTAAATCTGATCTCGGGCGGCGACGTATACACGCCCCTAACGATCGATCCGGCAAAGGAAAACCGTCTCAACCACGTCATCTTGGTAGTTGGACGTCTTAAGCGCGGCGTGACGCTCGAGCAGGCGCAGTCCGAGATGAACATCATTTCATCGCGGGTCGGCCAGCAATATCCCGAAGTGCGCGACTGGGGCATCCACCTCATCACCTTTTTCGACACGTTCGTCAGTGCGCAGCTCAAGACTGGACTGCTCGTGCTTTTGTGCGCCGTCGGCTTTGTGCTTTTGATTGCTTGCGCGAATATTGCGAATCTGCTGCTGGCACGCGCGTCCACGCGGGAGAGGGAAATGGCCGTGCGCACGGCGATGGGTGCGAGCCGCACGCGGCTGCTGCGCCAACTGCTCGCGGAGAGCGTGGCGCTCGCGATGGTCGGCGGCGTGGCGGGTCTCACCGGTGCGAGCTGGGCCGTGCACGCGATCAACCGCGCATTGCCGCCGAATATTCTTCCGGTGCAGGGTGTGCATCTCGATGGTGCGGTGCTGTCGTTTGCGATCGGGCTGACGGTCGCCACAGGGCTGCTCTTTGGGATCGCGCCGGCGTGGCGCGCGGCCAAGGTGAATCTGAACGACGTGCTGAAGCAGGGCGGACGCGGACTGGACGGTGGCGTGCGCGGACGGCTCCGCAACAGCCTCGCCGCCGCCGAAGTCGCGCTTGCGACAGTTCTGTTGATTGGCGCCGGCCTGCTCATTCAGACACTGGCGCACCTGCAACGCGCGCCGCTCGGTTTCGACTCGCACGGCCTGATCACCTTCCAGCTTGCTCCGCCGACGGAGAAGTATCCTCTCAACGGCAAATCGGCGCTGCTCTATCGCGCGCTGCTCGACTCGCTGCAGTCGGTGCCCGGCGTGCGCGGTGCGGCCGTGTCGAGCGGCATTCCCTTCGGCGCGGGCAACTACACCACCCACCCGATGATCACCACAGGCCAGTCCACCTTGCCTCCCGGCACGGCAGTGCCCATCGACTGGCGAATCGTCAGTCCGGGGTACCTCAAGACCATGGGAATCCCGCTGCTGCGTGGCCGCGACTTCACCGACTCAGACGGTCCCACCGCACCGCCCGTCATCCTTGTCAGCCGCGCTACCGCGAAGAAATTCTGGGGCGACGCCGACCCCATCGGCCGGACCTTGACTCGCTCCGCCGACCTGCACACTGCCTTTACGGTTGTCGGGGTCGTCGGCGACGTGCGCAGCACCGCCTTGAATCAGGATTCTCCCGCGCTCTACTACTCGATGGCTTCGCGGGTGTGGCCCCTCATGGACATCGTGGTGCGTACCGACGGCCCGCCGGAGGCGCTCCTGCCCACCATCCGCCAGCGAGTGCACGAGCTCGACGCGGAGCTTGCCCTCGCCAACGTGCGGACCATGGACGAGTGGGTATCCAACAACGCGGCCCAGCCGCGGCTCACCGCGACCCTGTTCGGCGTCTTCGCTGCCTTGGCGCTGCTGATCGCCGCGATCGGCATCTACGGTGTGCTCGCCTACTCGGTGAACCAGCGCACGCGAGAGATCGGAGTGCGCATGGCGCTTGGCGCGCTGCCTGGCGATGTGCTGCGCCTCGTTGTGGGCGAAGGCATGCTCGTCGGGCTAACCGGCATCGGCATCGGCCTCATTGGCGGAGTCGCGATGGGTCGCTCCGTGTCGAGTCTGGTCTACGGTGTCCAGGTGCGCGATCCAGTGACCTTCGCCGGCGTTGCGGTGACGCTGAGTATAGTCGTGCTCGCGGCCTGCGCCATCCCCGCCCGCCGCGCTGCGCTGGTCGATCCCGTGGCGGCGCTGCGGTATTAGTAGGAGCGCTCCTGTAGAGGGACTCTAATTCTGGTGAACAGGCTGGGCCGTCACTTCTTGCGGGTGACTTCAGCGGCCTTGGTCTCGGTGGCGGCCCGCTCCGCCCGGAACTGTTCCGCTTTCTCTGGTTGCTTCAACGCGTCGTACTCTTCGGCCAGGTCTTTGCGCGCCGTCTGGAGCCACTTCACGGTAGGACTGGTCTTCTTCTTCAGGATTTCGTAGCCGGCAAGGCTCTCTACCTCCGCCTCGGCATAGCGGCGTTGTCCGAGCAGCGCGTCTCCCAGCCTGATGCGGGAGACCCCCACGCTGAAGTGGTCGGCGGGAAGGGTCTTGGCATAGGTCTGAAGTGCGTCCCGGAAAAGCTGTTCTGCCCGGACATACTGTTTGCGCTCGGCGTACACGCCTCCCAGATTGGACTGCGCGATGCCAATCAGATAATGCTTGTCGCCGTACACCGACCGGTAGATGCTGATCACGCGAGTGAAATCCGCTTCCGCATCATCCAGTTTTCCCTGCCGTATCGCTACGTTTCCCAGTTCGTTGAGCGCAAACGCGACACGCGGATGCACCGGCCCGTAAACGTGCTCCAGAATGGCCAGTGACTGCTGCAGCAGGGCGGCCGCTTCGTCATAGCGCTGCTGGTAAGTCAGTGACTGGCCCAGGATGGTCATCGCGTCGGCCGTTTCCGGATGGTCCTTGCCATACCACGACTGAACAATGTCCAATGCCTGCCGGTTGAATTGCTCGGATTCGCGGTAATGCCCCAACTGGAATTGGATGCTGCCCAGATTGATCAGAGTATCGGCAACCAGCGGGTGGCGTTCCCCATAGAGCCGGCGGTTCATTTCCAGGACTCGCCGGTTGAGGGAATCGGAAGTATCGTAGTGCCCGGCGTAGAAGTGCGTGTTTGCCAACTCGGACAGGCTGGCGGCCAGGTCGGTACTCTGGGCCCCCGGCTCCGATTGCAGCCGCACTGCCTCATCAAGTTCCTGAATGGCTTGGTCGTACGTGCCACGATCTTCCAGCACCTTCCCCAGGGCGTAGGTAGCTTTCGCCACCGCCGGGTGGTTGGGCGGCAGGTTGCGTGTGCTCATCTCGAGCCCTTGGCGGACCAACTTCTCGGCTTCCTCGTACCGGGCCTGGTCGGCCCGCAGCAGGCCGAGCGCGACCTCACTCTTTGCCACCTCCGGGTTGTTCAGGCCGAAGATCTTCCTGCGTTGATCGAGGGCGGACCGCAACAGGGAATCCGCCTGATCGAACTTGCCCAGCTTCTGGTAGATGCCTCCGAGGGTTTCATAGAGTTCTGCTTGCACCTCGGGTTCCCCATCGAGGGCTCGCGCCTCCTGCACGCCTCGGTCCAGCAGGCTCACCACGCGCAGGCTGTCGGCAGGCCCGGCGGCTTCATCTCCACCTTGGAACAGGTTCAGCATGAAATGCTGGATGCGCTGCGTTCGCGCCGCCTCCGCTTGCGCCGCATTGCGCGCCCTGGCCAACCGCACGGTGAAAAACACCACCATCCCGACAACGATCGTGAACACCACGGCCGCCGCCGACACTGCGCGCCGGTTCCGCCGCACAAACTTGCCCAACCGGTAGCTCCAGGCGTCCGCTCGCGCCTCCAGCGGTTCGCCGTTCAGGTAATGATCAATATCCCGTATCAGCGCTTCCACCGACTGATATCTTCGCTGCGCATCTTTGTGCATCGCAGTCAGACACAGCACGTCCAGGTCTGCCCAGGAAGCACTGCTGGCCATTGGCACGTGCGCGCTCGCCGCCTCAGTCGCTCGCTTCGACATCGCCGACGGCTTCGCCGGTTCCTGTTCCACGATGATCGTCCCGGCTTCCTTGGGCGTGAGATTGGAGAGCTCGAAGGGGCGCCGTCCGGTCAACAGTTCATAAAGAATCACGCCCAGGGAATAAACATCGGTGTGGATTCCCACCCGGTCGCCGCGGATTTGCTCCGGCGCCGCATAGGCGGGCGTCATCAGCCGCAGTCCCGTCAGCGTCTGGTCCACCGGCGTGTCCAGGCTCTCCAGTTGCTTGGCGATGCCAAAGTCGAGCAGTCGCACCGTCCCGTCAGGTTTTACGAGGATGTTGGAAGGCTTCAGATCGCGGTGAATGACCGCATGCTGATGGGCGTATTGCACCGCCTCGCACACCGAGCGAAACAACTGCAGACGTGCCTCGATCGAGCAGTCGTGCTGCGCGCAGTACTCCGTGAGCGGCACTCCCTCAACGTATTCCATGGCGAACCACGGAGTTCCGTCGGTGAGAGTATCGGCGTCGTAAATCCGTGCTATTCCGGGATGATTGAGTTGCGCCAGTGTCCGCTGCTCGCTGGCGAAACGCTCGCGGCGGGCGGGGGACAGCCAGGCATCGCGCAGGATCTTGATCGCCACCAGGCTGCCCAGGTCGTCGCGTTCGGCGAGGTAGACGACGCCCATCCCGCCCTCGCCCAGCATCTCTCGAATTCGGTAAGGGCCAAGTTCCTTGAAGGCGGCGGAAGGGGGGCCTGCCTGGTCCAGCATCTGATGCGCCACCTGGGCAACATCGCGGTCCAACAGCGAAGCGCCGCGCGCGTCCTCCTCCAGCAAGACGAGGACATCGGCCAGGAGTTCCTGGTCGTCGCCGCAGGCGGCCCGCAGGAAGACCCGTTGCTCGGGCGCCGGAAGATCGGCCACGTCGTGGAACAAGGCCTGGATTCGCTCCCACCGCGTGCTGTCCATCTTCGCTCCCTATTCAGCGCGCTCGACGCAGTTCATGGGCCAGCCAGGCCTTGGCCGCCCGCCAATCGCGGAGAATTGTCGCCTCGGACACGTCCAGCAATACCGCAGTTTCAGTGATGTCGAGGCCGCCGAAGAACCGGCTCTCGACCATCATGGCTTGACGTGGGTGGATACGCGCGAGTTCTTCCAAAGCGGTATCCAGGGCCAGTAAGTCGTCTCCGCACGACGCCGTCTGGTCGATTGACTCGTCGAAGGTGACGACGGCAAATTCCCCATCCCCGCCCCGCTTGTGGGCTTTCCGGCGTCGTGCTGCCTCAATCAACAGTTGGCGCATGGCGCGAGCCGCAATCCGCTTGAAATGCAGGCGCGACGTCGAGGCAATACCGGGTGAGTTCGCCAGCTTCAACCAGGCCTCATTGACCAACGCCGTGGGGCTGAGGGTAGCATTCGGGTCGCTGCGTCTTACGCTGGAGGCCAGGCGGCGCAGCTCCTCGTATGCCAGGCTGAACAACTCGTCGAGCGCTCGTCGCTCCGCCGGCGTTGCTCCCGCCACCCCGTGCCCGATTGTGGGTGCCATTCGACTATTTTGCAGCGGCATGACGGTTTTTCCTGCGCTTGTACGCAATGCGTAGTGAGAGCATACGGGTCTGGAAAGGCCTGCCGGGGAAGGTGGGGGGACAGGAAGTCTTTCCCCGAGTGCGGAATACTATCACTCGTGCAAGCGCTCCTACAACTGCTTGTATCTTCTTGCACTTGGGAGCCTTGCGAGAGGGGCGGAACGAGTGGCGGCCTCCATCCCCCGGCTTCGTTGCGGGCCAGCAGACCACAGGAGGCGTTTTCGCTGGAGGGGCGCGGGAATCCGGAGCGCCGCCCAGACTCGTAACGGTGTTGGAGGCTGGCTCTCGATCCGATGAGCCGGAATCACTGGAACGGCCCCGTAGCCAATACCGGCCGCCGAATGGCAGGCCGATCTGCCTGCGGCACGTGCAAGCGCTCCGGCATCGGAGGCCACGCAATTATCCTCGCGCCAAGCGGCGCGGAATGGCGTAGACTCTCGCGACAGAAAAACCAACTTGGGCCCCGCATTACGGAGTTCCATACCGCGCACGCTCTGCGGGTTGAACTCCGGGAAAATCTTCCGGGGAGGAAGCAAAATGAAGTTCGACAGCAAAACAAATTATGTTGCTGCAAGATGGTTTGTGTTTCTTCTGGCTTTACTGATGGTTTCAGCGCTCGCCTGGAGCCAGCACAATAAGTCCGCACCCCCGCCGCCACACCAGAGCGCGCCACCGCCGCACCAAAGCGCGCCGCCACCGCCGCATCAGAACGCACCGCCGCCGCACCAGAATGCGCCCGCGCCGCGGCCATCCTCCCCGTCCGCTGGCGGACACACCTCCCAGGGGAATGCCCAGCGGCCAACGTCGCCTACTACCGGCGGCAATCGGACCGGTACGCAAACCGGCGCCACAGGCATGAATCGCAACGCCGGCACCGCGAACGCAAACCGCACGGGCGCTGGTACTGCGAACGCCAATCGTAACGCCACTGGAGCCAACGCGAGTCGGACCGGCGGGGCCAACGCCAATGCCAACCGGACCGGCGGAGCTAACGCTAATGCGAACCGGGGTGGGACAAACGCCAATGCCAACCGGTCTGGCGGAGCCAACGCCAATGCGAACCGGGGCGCGGCCGGCGCCAATGGGGCGAACAACCGTGGCGCCGCCAACAATCGCGGGGGTAATGCCAATACCAGAACAGCGGCCCGTCAGCAGAAGCCGGACCGGACCGTGCACGTCGGCAACAAGACCGCCACGTTTCGTCCGGACGGCAGAGTGCGCACCATCCAGACCAAGGGAATGGTCATCAATCACGGCCTGCACGGCCGAAGCATGGTTGTCACCGAGCGCAACGGACACCGCCTGGTCAGCATGGGCCGTCGCGGCGGCTACCTGGAGCGTCCCTACTTGCGGCGCAACGGTCGCGCCTACGTGCAGCGCTCCTACTACATGGGCGGACGCCGTTACGCCTACGCCTATCGCTCCTATTACTGGCGCGGACGCCCCTACTACGGGTATGCCCCCGCCTACTACTACCGCCCCGCTTATTATCAATGGGCTTATCAACCCTGGCCCGGACCGGCGTACTACCGTTGGGGCTACTACCAGGATCCCTGGTACACCAACTATAACTACTACTATCGCCCCTATCCTTCTTACCCATCGGCCTCGCCGTGGCTCACCGACTACATGTTCTCGGAACAACTCCGGCAAGCCTACGAGGCTCGTCTGAATGCCGCTGCCTTCCCGCAGTGGCCTGCGCTTTACGCTTCGCTCGCACCTCCCGCGGCGGCGGCCGATGGGGCCACTCCGCTTTCCCGCGAAGTCAAGCAGATGGTCACCGAGGAAGTGAAGCAACAGCTCGCCGCCGAACAGCAAGCCTCCGGAGCCCAGCAAGCCGCTGGCGGCGGGGACGAAACCCCCAAGGCGCTCGATCCTTCCTTCACCGTGTTCATTGTCTCCAGCAATCTGGATGTCACCGGGGACGACGGGCAGGAATGTGAGCTCACTCCCGGAGACGTGATCACCCGCACCAGCGATACCCCGGGCGCCGACAACAAAGTCAGCGTGCAGGTCAACAGCAGCAAGAAGGACGACTGCGCCGGCGGTACCAACGCCCAAGTGGACGTCAGCGACTTGCAGGAGATGTTCAACCACTTCCAGGAGATGCTGGATGCCGGGCTCAAGAGCCTGGCTGAGAACCAGGGTAAGGGCGGTCTCCCCACCGCTCCTGATACCAGCACCACCGCGGGTGAGGTTCCTCCGCCTACCGCGGACGACAGTGTCCAGTCTGATTTGCAGGCGCAACAGCAAGAAGCCGATCAGGCCGAACAGCAGGTCACCGCTGCCGGCCAAGGGGCAGACAACCAGTAGAAGAAATCCCTTCCGGCGGAAGGCGCAGCGTCAGGCTGCAACCTTTCGCCGGAAGGCATCCCGCATTCGCCGGTCGGGGCCCCTCCCCAACCGAGGTTCGACTCTGAAGATTGAACCCCTGTCTCGAAGCACGTCTTTTTGGAGGCTGTGAACATGCAACGCGGATTCGATATCGCCACTCGACTACTCGCCTTCCTGATGATCAACGTCGTACCCTGGCCGGTGATCGCGCAGAACGCGCCGCCCTCCCTGGCCGAGCAGCTACAGGCGCAATACAACCTGGTAAAGACCGGCGCGGATGCCAACGGCCCCAGCATCCTCGAACCCGGCACCGTGCTGGTGATTCAGAAGGCCGGCCTCCTCGCGGTACAACCCACCAGTGTGGCCATGTGCCCGGCAAAATATCAGGACGGTACTCTCAAGGGCCCCAATGGCCTCTGCCTGGCGATGGTGAAATCAATCTCGCGCTACTTCACCGTCGGCGAGAAGGTGTATCCCTCCAGGCTCGAAGTCAATGTGCCCAAGGAAAAGATCTCGGTACAACTCCTCGATTGCGATTCCTGCAACGGCACCAATCCGCCCGGCTTCTACAAGTCCGAGGTCGTCTTCCAGTTCGACAAGGGGTACCTGGAGAAAGCCAGCGTTTCCCAGGTCGAGGATTTGATGGCACAAGTGCTTACCATTGACAACAGCGCACCGGGACCCGATCAAGGCCAGCAGCAGGTCCAGGACGCACCCGCTGAAGCGGCTCCCCCGCCGGCCGATGCGGCGATGGCCGAGCCCCAAACAATCGAAATAGGACAGACCATAGACCAGGTAGTTTCCGCCTTTGGCAAGCCCGAGAAGATCGTGAACCTGGGCGCGAAGAAGATCTACATCTACAAAGACCTGAAAGTCACCTTCGTGAACGGCAAGGTGTCGGACGTGAAATAAGCCGGTCAACCAGCGGCCGGCCCAAGTCCTCCCCTGACTCTGCGGGCCGCTGGTACGCTGACCGGCCCCGGGACCAGTTGGTAATTCGATCAGGAGTCACCTCATGACCGCGCGGTTGCGCAACGCGCTCCTCGCTGCAATGATCGCCTGGCTTGGCTTTACCGTCATCGCCTGTAGCGGTTCCAAGCTGGATGGCAAGTGGGCCAACAGCAACGGTACCGTGATGCTCGAGTTCAGTTCCGGCAGAGCCTACCTCAGCATGGGCGAACTGACCGCCGAGGGCGCATACCAGATCGAGGGTGACAAAATCATTATCGATTCCGAGGGAGACAAGTTCGTCCTCACCCGCAACCCGGACGGATCGCTCAGCGGGCCCGGTGACAATATGTCCGGAAGGCTTATTAAACTGGGGAAGTAGCCGGCTGCCGGTCCGGTTTCCGGATGCCCTCTCAGCACCGGGTTCCAGGTACTGTCCCTTGTAAACCCCTCTCCTCTTTTGTTATCGTTGCCCGCCTCGACTAACTTCTGCCCGATTCTTGCCTGGGTCACGGGGACATATGAAGAAGAACGTCACAATCAGCGTCAATGGGATCGATCAGCGCGCCTCCGTCGAGCCGCGTTTGCTGCTGGTGCACTTCCTGCGCGAAGTCGCCGGGCTCACCGGCACCCACATCGGCTGTGAGACCTCCTTGTGCGGCGCCTGCACCGTGCTGCTGGACGGCCGCGCGGTCAAGTCCTGCACCGTGCTCGCCGTGCAAGCCGATGGCCGCAAGGTCACCACGGTGGAAGGCCTCGCCGACGGCGACAAGCTGCACCCCATCCAGGAAGGGTTCTGGGAGGAGCACGGCCTGCAATGCGGCTTCTGCACCCCCGGCATGATCATGTGTTCGCATGATCTGCTGGAGCATCATCCCAGCCCGTCTGACAGCGAAATCCGCGAGGGCATCAACGGCAACCTCTGCCGCTGCACCGGCTACCAGCACATCGTCGCCGCCGTGAGAAATGCCTCCAGGAAAATGTCGAAGCGCGCTACGGCCCGCGCGGGAGCGAGGTAAGCCATGGCCAAGAACGGAAAAGCATCGTCCAACGGTAAAGCCGCCCACTGGGTGGGCAAGAAGCTCAAGCGCAAGGAAGACCCGCGCCTCATCCAGGGCATCAGCCACTACACCGACGATTTCAAGATGGCTGGGATGCTGTACTGCGTACTGGTGCGCTCTCCCCACGCCCACGCCGAGATTAAAGCCATCCGCACCGACGCCGCCCGCGCTCTGCCCGGAGTGGTGGCCGTCTTTACTGGCGAGGACACCTCCGCTGTCGGCGGCATCCCCTGCGCCATGCAGATGCCGGACCTCAAGGTCCCCCGCCATCCGGTGCTGGCCACTGGCCGCGTGCGTTATCTCGGAGAGCCCGTCGCAGCCATCGTCGCCGAGGACATTTACACCGCCAGCGATGCCGCGGAACTGGTTGAAGTGGACTACGAGCCGCTCCCGGTCGTCATCGACATGGAGAAAGCGCTCAGCAGCGACACTCCCTATGTCCACGATCAATTCAACAGCAACCAGGCTTTTACCCACACCCTAAAGAACGGAGACATCGAAGCCGCCTTCAAGAAGGCCGACTGCATCGCCAGCCAGCGCATGCTCAACCAGCGCCTGGCGCCGATCGCCATGGAGCCGCGCGCCGTGATCGCCGAATATCTCCCTGGCGAAAATCGGCTGACTGTCTGGTCTTCGACGCAGATTCCGCACCTGCTGAAGACGCAGATCTCGGTGATGGTTGGCCTCCCCGAAACCGCCGTGCGCGTGATCGCTCCCGAGGTCGGCGGAGGCTTTGGCAGCAAGCTCAACGTGTACGCGGAGGAGGGAATCGTTCCCTGGCTGGCCATGAAGCTGGGTCGTCTGGTGAAGTGGAACGAAACCCGCCGCGAGAATTTTCTCGCCACCATCCACGGCCGCGACACCATCAACGACGTCGAACTCGCGCTCAAGAAGGACGGCACCATCCTCGGTATGCGTGCGCGCATCCTTGCCGATCTCGGCGCCTATCACCAGCTCCTGACCCCGCTCATCCCGCAGCTCACGGCGCTCATGCACGCCGGCTGCTACAGGATCCCGGCCATCCAGATCGACATCGTCGGTGTCTTCACCAACAAAATGTCCACCGACGCCTACCGCGGCGCCGGACGCCCCGAAGCCTGCTACAACGTCGAGCGCATCATGGACATCGGCGCCCGCGAGTTGGGCATGGACCCGGTCGAGTTCCGCCTCAAGAACTTCCCGCAGCCCAAGGAATTTCCCTACACCACCATCACCGGCCTCACCTACGACTCGGCCAAATATCAGGAGAGCCTCAAGAAGGCCCTCAAGCTCGCCGGATACGACGCCCTGCGCAAGCGCCAGAAGGCCGGATGGAAGAGCGGCAAGTACTACGGCATCGGCGTCTCCACTTACGTCGAAATCTGCGCCATCGGCCCGTCAGCCGCCACCCCTGCCGGAGGCTGGGAGAGCGGCACGGTCCGCATCGAGCCCACCGGGAAAGTAACTTTGCTCACCGGAGCCTCACCCCATGGCCAGGGTGAAGAGACGACTTTCGCCCAGCTCATCGCCGACGAACTCGGCATTGATCCGGGCGACGTCAACGTCATCCACGGAGACACGCTTGCCGTGCCTTACGGCATCGGCACCTTCGGCAGCCGCGGCACCGCAGTCGGTGGCACCGCCGCCTACCTGGCCACGCAAAAGCTCAAAGCCAAGATGGCCACTCTCGCCGCTCACCTGCTGGGCTGCAAGCCCGCCGACATCACCATCGGCCGCGGCCGCCTCAGCGCCAAGGGAGGCAAGAAGTCCATCTCCTTCGGCGAACTGGTCATGTCCGCCTACACCGCTCGCAATATCCCCGCCGGATTCGAGCCTGGCATGGAAGCCACCCACTTCTTCGAACCCTCGAACTTCACCTTCCCCTTTGGCACCCACATCGCCTCAGTCGAGGTTGACGCCGAAACCGGAGAAGTGAAGATAGAGAAATACGTCGGGGTGGATGACTGCGGCAACGTCATCAACCCGCTCATCGTGGACGGCCAGATCCACGGCGGTATCGCCCAGGGCTTGGGCCAAGCCATGTGGGAAGAAGTCATCTACAACGAGGATGGTCAGCTCATCACTGGCTCCCTGATGGACTACGTCATCCCCAAAGCCCACTTCTTCCCCGAATTCACCCTGGACCGCACCGTCACGCCCTCACCCGTGAACCCGATGGGAGTCAAAGGAGTGGGCGAAGCCGGCACTATCGCATCCACCCCCTGCATGGTCAACGCCGTCTGCGACGCACTGGCTCCGCTCGGCGTTCGCCACATTGACATGCCGCTGAAACCCGAGCGCGTCTGGAAGGCCATCGCCGCCGAGCAAAGCGGCGGAATGGACCCGCTTCCACCTGAATTATCGTCCGCAGCCAAGCGAGGCACTTCTGCCAAAGCCGGCAAGTCATCTACCCGGAGGCGCCCATGATCCCCGCCAACTTCGACTACGAATCGCCACGCACGCTGAGCGAAGCTCTCGACATGCTCGCCTCCCGTGAAGACGCCAAGATCCTTGCCGGCGGCCACAGCCTGCTGCCCGCCATGAAGCTCCGCCTCGCCCAGCCGTCCATGCTGGTGGACATCGGCCGCATCGGGGGCCTCGCTTACATCCGCGAATCCGGTGACCAGATCCTCATCGGCGCCATGACGACTCACGCTGACGTCGCCGCCTCCAAACTCCTGCTCCGTTCTTCCCCTTTATTGGCCATGACCGCCACCCAGATCGGCGACACGCAGGTGCGCAACCGCGGCACCATCGGAGGCTCGCTCGCCCAGGCTCATCCCTCCGCCGACTACCCCGCGGCCGTGCTTGCGCTCGACGCCGAACTCGTGGTCCACAGCCGCAAGGGAGAGCGCGTCATCCCCGCGACCAAGTTCTTCACCGGGATGTTCTCCACCCAGTTGCACAACGACGAAATCCTCACTGAGATCCGCATCCCAAGAACTCCCGGCGAAGGAGTCGCCTACAAGAAATTCCATCATCCCGCCTCGGGATACGCGGTGGTCGGGATCGCCGTGCGCGTGAAGATGTCCGGAGGAAAAATCGACAGCGCTGCAGTCGGAATTACTGGCGTGTCGGACATCGCCTACCGCGCTACCAAAGTAGAGAACGCCCTGCGCGGCAAGCCCGCCGCTGCCATCGCCGATGCTGCGACTCACGCCGCCGACGGCGCCGAAGTCCTCGGCGACTACTACGCCTCCACCGAATACCGCCAGCATCTGGCCGTGGTCATAACTCGCCGCGCTCTGGACCAGGCGGCGGGAGCCAAGCGCTGAGACGAGTCAAACGTGCTTGGTAACCCTGACCGGGCATGCTAGGCTGTGCCCCATGTCACGGCTTTTGCTGGGGATCATCGCCGGCCTGGTGTTCGGCTTGCTGGACGTTGTCCTGATGTTGCCCCTGAGCTTTCCTGACAAGCGCGCAGCGATCACAGGAGCCTTTATCAACCGCTTCTCCATAGGGTTTGTGATTGGCGCGGTGCAGTTGAATTGGCCGGGTTGGGCCGTCGGGCTGTTCATCGGCGTGCTGCTAAGCCTTGCCGACGCCGTCATTACCAAGTCCTACGCCCCCATCCTCGGCCTGGGAGCGGTAGGCGGCGCCCTTATCGGCTTCCTCGTCCAGCGCTTCGGGCATTAGCTTCCGGGTGTGTTGCGCGCGCTACTGGCCAGGACTTTCACCCCGCGCACATTCCGGTTGATAACGAAGATGCGGATGTTGTTGTCCTCCGGGTCGTTGGGAAAGACGAAGAAACCAGTCTTCTGAGGATTGAACGCCTCCGTCCTGCCGACGATCTTCTCACCATCGTGAAACGTGACTTCCAGTGCCTTGCCGTGGCCCTGTGGGCTCAGGTCGTGACGCCTCTGGTGCTGGGAATCCCCGGTGAAATCTTTCACGAAGAAGATTGCCTTGAGGTCCTTGAACTTCAAATCTGTGCCCAGGTGATGAGGCGAGTTTTCGTCAGCGAAGAGACGGCAGTGGTCCTTCAGCGCAGAAAAGTCGTAGACGTGTCCCTTCATACGGCGTCCGTCGAGTAAGGCCACAACCACCTTGTTCGACTGTTCTCCAGCCACAAAGTTCTCCCCGCCGCCGAAAGCTTATCACTCTCCATCCCGTGCCGTGTGCAAACTTCTGTAGTTTGGCCTGCGTCGAGTTTTGAGTTCCATTGGATCGGTGTACTATGGCGGAGTGATGTAAGCTGTTTCCCGGATTTCTTCCCCCCGGAAAACTCCATCTCCACTTTGTGATCGCCGAGAAGCGGCGGTCACGCAGACTCTCCCAACCGCGGAGTCCGGCTCCACGCGTTGACGGAATGGAGGCAATCATGGGCAACATGGGAAATCTGGTTCTCGAGCTGATCAATGCCGAACGCGCGGCAGCGAAAGAGCCCAACTGCACGATTGAGTTTCTACGGCTGGATCAAGTGACCATCGCTCGCGCCAACCACGTAGAATTTCCGCCGCAACACCGCTTTACTCTGCCCGCCTTCCCGCAAGCGCAGAACCTGCGTTGCATGATTACACCGTCGCTCTACCGCATCGTGCAGTCCGAGTTTTTCACCCTTACCGACGGCCAAGAGAAAGACGCATCGGCGATCGTGCTGCGCGACCCCGCCCAGTGGCGTCCCGATTTTGGGAAATGGGACTCTTTATCGCCCCAGTTCGATACTCTGAAAGGCGTCCTCGCCAACCGGCTTCTCAAGCTGAAACATGGCCCGGATGTGGGCGTCGTCACTCCGGCGGTCTATGACGGAATGACTTCTGCCGCGCTGTTGCTCGCAAAGATGGCCCTGCTGAATCTTTTTGCCGTGCTCAGTGCGCAGAACGATCCGGTGAGCACCAAGCCCTGGTTCAATTTTGTGAAACAGATTCTCGTGATCGACCAGGAGCGCTGCGTGGCCGTCGTGGACGAAGCTCTGTTTACCACCATCGATAAAATTCGCACCCACCTGGATGATTTCAAGCGCGAGAAGTTTTTTCCGGGAGACACTTCGCTGCACACCGACAACATCCCCAGCGAATATCAACTGACCGCCCCGATGATCAGCGTGAAGTGTGCCTATGAACAGGGCAATGTGCAATTCACCATGGCGCGGGTCAGAAACGCGCAGGGTGACGCCGTCCTGCTCGACTGCGACATGGACGAACATAGCAATGTGATCGAACACGTGTCCGACGTCTTCAAGCACATCTTCACCGGGGGCACAAATCCCATCGACATTCATGAATACATCGTGCACCACCAGCAGGGGGTCGATTTGGGATACGACTTGCGGCCGCTGGGAGAAGGTCTGGCTCCTGTGGCGGTAGTACAGCCCAGGAGGAGCAGTCGGCGCCTGCGCGACAAGCCCGCGTGACCTGGCTTGCCCTCGGGACGAGACTTACGGGTATCTTCGGGAAGAATACTGCCTTGAGCGGTGCAGCAGTCCGCCTACCGCCTTCGCTGCGCGCCCACCAAAGCCACCGCAATCACGCAGTTTTCCGAGGAGCGATTGTGCCAGGCGTGGCGGGTTCCGTTCTGCACCACGCAGTCACCCGCTTTCAGCAGAACTTCGGCTCCGTCGTCGAGTTCCAGGTACGCTTCGCCTGACACGATTACGTCGAAGTCCACGGTGTCGGTGGTGTGCATACCCGGGTGATCGAACTCCAGCACCTCAGCCATTCCCGGCAGCTTTTCCTGCAGCTCAGCCAGGGCCGAAGCCATGTCCACATCCTGGGCAATCGTGTGCGTGCCCGGGGGCACGGTGAAGAAGCCGAAGCGGAAGCCTTGAGGCGCAGGGAAGTAGCGGGCCGGCAGCGGTGCCTTCCCGTCACTCGGGAGCTGCACAGTCGTTTCGCTTCCCCACAAGCGATGAAACTCGAACCCTGGCAGCATGCCGAGGGTTACCGGCTCCCTGGCCGCGTCCGTAACAAAGATGGACTTCCCCGACTCGGTCTGCCCAGTCACCACGCAGCGAATCTTCACTGTGAATCCTCCCTGGCAAGCCGGGGCTCTCCGGCTGCGCGCTTCATGGGAATAGCTCGAGTTCGGAGGTCCCAGACCCGCTGAGGTTGGCCGGCCGATCACCCGGTTATTTCAGTTTCACGAATAGCAAAACGAAGATCGCCCAAATCCCCACCGTCACCGGGAACTGCACCAACTGAGCGTCACGCAACGCGCCACCTCTGGGAACCAGATAGGTCAGCAGGAGCATGGCGATTGCCGTGAGTATGCCAAGCAGCAGTTTGCTCTTCGAATTCATGTTGGTTCGACCTCGCTTTCCCCTTGGTCTACCTTGTCGGTTAAGTCCGGCCCAGGTTTCAGCCGAAGAGTATACCCCCATCCGATGGCCAGGGTTGCCTTGCCGGCCTGCGCGGCGGATAATCGGGCGTTCCGCTCAGGAGGTACTCGCGTGACTACCAACCCCATCGCATTCCCCGTTCCCAGCGCATTGCATCGCGGCGAGAAGGAATTGCCCTTCGTTCCTTACCAGGAGGGCGTGACTTTTCAGTTGCTCCAGGCCGACATTGCTGTTGGGTTGTGGGTCGTCCGGGTCCGTTTCCAACCGGGCGTGACCATCCAGCGCCACAAGCATACCGGTGAAGTCTTCGGCTTCACTCTGCGGGGCGCCTGGAAGTATCTCGAATACCCCGAGGTCAACACCGCCGGATCGTATCTCTACGAGCCCGCCGGATCGGTGCACACTTTGCACGCACTGGAGAGCAACAAAGAAATCACCGACGCCTGGTTTGCCATACGCGGGGCGAACCTGAATCTCGACGACAAAGGCAACGTCGAGGCCGTGTTGGACGCCGCCGCCGTGCTGGAAATCTATCTCGCCCAGTGCCGCCAGGCCGGCCACCCCCGGCCCGATGTAATTAGTGCTCTCGTCGCCTAGGGGCTGACCTTCGTAGTTGCGGCCGTGCTGGTCTTTGTTGCCAACCGCTGCGCAAACGGAATGAGCCGCAATTCGTTGATTCCACTGCATCGTCGAGCGAGACCCCGCTGCCAACCCCCGGCCACCAGACCTCCGCTGGAACTTTTCTCCACAACCGAAATCTAACCCAGCACGTACGAAATCTAACCCAGCACGTACTAGAATGTCCGTAATCGGGGGATGGCTATGTTCCGATCCTATTTTCGTTCCAGCGTAGTCTTGTCACTGCTCCTGGTTGCCGCGCTAGCTAGCTACGCCGGCGGCAAGCCGAAGTTTCCCAGCCCTGCCGTGGATGCTGCCCTGGCCACCGCCAAGGGCGAACAAACCGCGGTGGTCGCGGGCGGCTGTTTTTGGGGAGTTCAAGAGGTCTTCCAGCACGTGAAGGGCGTCATCAGCGCTACCTCGGGATACTCCGGGGGCGAGGCTCGCACCGCTCACTACGATCAGGTTAGTGACGGCAACACCGGCCACGCGGAGTCGGTGAAGATTGTCTACGATCCGTCGCAGATCACTTATGGCCAACTGCTGCGCGTGTTTTTCTACGTAGCGCACGATCCCACGGAGCTCAACCGGCAAGGGCCCGACGAGGGAACACAATACCGCTCGGTGATTTTCTACGCCAGCGACGAGCAGAAAAAGATTGCCGAGGCCTACATCGCGCAGCTCAACGCCGCGAAAGTGTACCGCGAACCGATCGTGACCCAGGTGGTGCCGCTGAAGGCGTTTTATGCGGCCGAGGAGCATCACCAGAATTACGCTAAGCGGCATCCGAATGATCCCTACATCTCCTTCAACGACGCGCCCAAGCTCGATGACTTAAAGGACCTCGTGCCCGAGCTGTACACCAAGAACTGGTCCGCGGCCGCAGCGCCGCCGTCCGCTGGAACGCAGGCGGCCAAGAAGTAAGGGCGGAAGACATGTTCGACTCGAATCTCGATCAGGATCCTGCTTCGGTGAAGCGGACGCGCCGCGCGTTCCTGATCACCTCGGCTTCGGCGCTTGCGGGCGTGGCGCTGTGGTCAGCCCGCAAGCCGCGAATCCTCGAGGCGAAGACCTCGACCCAGCCCGGGGATGTGACCATCGTGCAGTTCTCCGACGATGGCAAGCGGCTGAGAACCGCACGTGTCCCCAAGGTGGTGAAGACGGAAGAGGAATGGCGGAAGCAGTTGTCGCCGAACGCATTCGACATCACGCGCCACGCCGACACTGAATTTGCCTACTCCGGAAAGTACTGGGACCTGCACGACAAGGGACTCTACCGCTGCATCTGCTGCGACAACGCCCTGTTCAGTTCAGAGACCAAGTTCGAGTCCGGCACCGGCTGGCCCAGCTTCTGGGCGCCGATTGCAAAAGAGAATGTTAGCACCGAAAAGGACAAAACTTTTGGGATGGTTCGGGACGCGGTTTCCTGCACGCTATGCGACGCGCATCTGGGCCACGTATTCGACGACGGTCCGCCGCCCACCGGCCTTCGCTACTGCATGAATTCCGCTTCGCTACGGTTCGTCAAGCGTACCTAGGGGCAGGCCGCGACGCCGATTCATTGCTGGTTCGCGTGCACTCGTGGATTTCCCGGATCGACGAGGTGATGATCGGGGTGCGGTAGTCGGAATGATGAAACTCCAGGCGCATGCCTCGGCCTACAAAGCGCTGCTTCAGCATGGAACCGCCCCAGGTTGAACCGTGAATCGTAACCAGCACGGGCTGGGGGCAGAACTCCGGGTGGCCTGACAGCAAAGCCTGGCTCCCGCCCAGGAGCACAGCGGTATAACAATGGTGCTGGGTATGGATCCGCAGCACAGTGGTGGGAGTGCAATCGTCCAGGCATACCCCGCCCTCGATCTCCGACTGCACGATGTTGTGGTTCACTTCATCGCCGAGGTTGGGATGAGGCATGAACATATGGGCCGCTACTCTTTCACCGTGAAAACCAGAAAATAGTCCATCCGGTCGCCCTTCACGAAGTCGTACTGTTCTGACAGGCGGTACCCGGCTTCGGCCGCCTCCCGAATCACCACATCTTGCCCTACGCCATGATCCTCCCCATTGCCGTTGCGGTCAATCACTCCTACGCGCGCCCCGGGCTTGAGCGAGCCCCGCAGGTTCCGCAACAAAGCGATGGGCTTCTCCACCTCGTGATAGGTTTTCAACAGTAGCACGGAATCAATGGCATCCTTGGGCAAAAGCGGATTATCGCTCTTACTCAGGATGGTCTTCACATTACGAAAGTCTTCTGTCTTGGTTCGATGCTCGATATAGCGAATCGCTTCGGGATTGATGTCCACGGCGTAGACCGTCCCCGTATCGCCCACCCGTTTGGCCGCTCGCACCGTAAACCATCCTGACCCAGCCCCAATATCGGCGACAATCTTACCCCGAGTGATCCCCAGAATGTCCATCACCCGGTTGATCTGAAGTCTTTCGTCTCTGCCGGGCGAATCAAAGATAGATAGATCGCCGGTGTAGGAGGTGCTGGTTTTCCGGCTCTCCGAGGGCTGGGTCTGCGGAGTCTGAGCCGCAATCGGCCCAGCGACGAAGGCCAGCAGAAGGGCCGACAGCTGGATTGTGCGCCGGAGCATAGGTGATTCGAGTACCAATCCCTTCCAGAGGATGCAGGCAAGATAGACTGCCCGGGCCTGGCTTTGGTGAGCGCCCGGAAGTGCAATCTCCACCTGTTTTCCGGTACATTAATTGTTTCCATGCTTGATCTTGGTTTTGTCCGTGACAACCTGTCCGTAGTCGAGGAGAAGCTGCGTCAGCGCGGGATGGATCCTGCCGACGTGTTGAAGGACTTCCGCGAGGTGGATACCCGGCGGCGGCGGGCGATCACCGACGCGGAGACCATGAAGGCCCGCCGCAACCGCGCCTCTGAGGAAATCGCCAAGCTGAAGAAGAGCGGGCAGGACGCGAGCGCCCAGATCGCCGAAACCAAGGAACTGCGAGAGCAGATCCCGGAACGTGAAAAGGCCGCCGCGGAACTAGAGGCCCGCTTGCAGGAGATTCTGGCGGGGATTCCCAACGTCCCACACGAGAGCGTTCCGGTAGGAAAGAGTGCCGACGACAACGTCGAAGTGCGCCGCTGGGGCCCACCGCCCAAGTTCGATTTCACGCCCAAGCCGCACTGGGAGCTGGGCGAGCAACTCGGTGTGCTCGATCTGGAGCGCGCCGCCAAGCTTTCGGGTGCCCGTTTTGCCGTGTACTGGGACCTGGGCGCGCGTCTGGAGCGGGCGCTGGCCAATTTCATGCTCGACCTGCATACCCGCGAGCACGGCTACACCGAAGTGTTGCCGCCCTACATGGTCAACTCCAATTCCATGTACAGTACCGGGCAGCTTCCCAAGTTCGCGGCCGACCTTTTCCGCGTGCCCCATGGCGAGAAAGAGCTTTGGCTGATTCCGACCGCGGAAGTCCCGGTCACCAATCTTTATCGCGACGAAGTGCTGGAAGCGTCCCGCCTGCCGGTGTCGCTCACCGCCTACACTCCGTGTTTCCGCAGCGAGGCCGGTTCTTACGGGAAAGATGTGCGCGGCATCATCCGGCAACACCAGTTTCAGAAGGTCGAACTGGTCAAGTTCGCGCGCCCCGAACAGTCCTACGACCAGCTGGAGAAGCTGACACATGACGCTGAAGAAGTTCTGCAGAAACTTGGCCTGCATTACCGCGTAGTGGCACTTTGCACCGCGGACATCGGCTTCTCTGCCGCCAAGACCTACGACCTCGAAGTCTGGCTGCCGGGACAGCAGTTGTTCCGGGAAATCTCCTCGTGTTCGAACTTCGAGTCGTTCCAGGCGCGGCGGGCAAACATCCGTTACCGTCCGGAAGGGAAGAACAAGGCCGAGTTGGTGCACACCTTGAACGGCAGCGGTCTGGCCATCGGCCGCACCTGGGTGGCGATCGTGGAGAATTACCAGCAGGCGGACGGCTCGGTACTGATTCCCGAAACGCTGCGCCCCTACATGGGGACGGACCGCATCACGCCGAAAAAGTTCTGACTGGGCTGCCCCGGCGTTTGCCAAGATGAGGGGCAGAAACTAGACTTGGACAGGGCAGAGGGAACCACGTATGTATCGGGCGCTCCCCCGGTGCCAATGAACGCCATCTGGCGCACAATTCGCGACTACATCCTCTGGTCGTACGAGCGCGGTACCATCCAGTATGACGTGATGGTCACCTTGATCCTGCTCTTTGTGTTTCTTTCGCCCTACTGGATCAACTTCAAAGACAAACCGGTCGAGCACAATCCGCATCGAACTGAGGTAGTGGTGACGCCCGACGGGCATGGCGGTTTCATCTACAAGGTTGAAGCCTCCGCGATTTCCGGCCGGAACGAAGAAACGGTGCGCGCCGAACTGTTGCAGGTTATTGAACCCATCTCCGGCGAGGTAACCATCACCAGGGTTGAGCCGGTAAAAGACCGCTCAGGGCGCGTGCTCACGTACCAGGTTTGGGTGCAAAGGGAGTAGGGCAGGCGTTGGCTGAGAAATGAGTTTTGGGAAGGGCATGGCTTTAGGTTCTGTGCCGCAACTCATGGTGGGCACGAAGAGCGGAACCGCCCGGTGGTTCAGCCGCGGAGCGGCGGCAGAATATAGCCCCGGGCGTAAGCCCGGGGTCGGCAGAAGGGAGCGGGGCGAGTCCCTTCAGGGACGACACATGCAACGTTTTCGTTCAACCTCGGGGCTCTTGGTTCTGCTGACCATGAGTGTCTGGTTGCAGCCCGCGACGGCGCAGTCTGGCGATGCCGGGCTGGAACCGGTCCTGAACCAGATGGACAAGACTGCGGCCAAATTCCGCACCACCGAAGCCAGCTTTGTGTCAGACCAATACCAGAAAGTGGTGGACGAGCACGACTTGCAGAAAGGCAAAGTCTATTTCCGCCGCGTGGGCAATGAAACTCAGATGGCTGCCGACATCACCGAGCCCGACAAGAAATACGTCCTGTACACCGACAGCAAGGTCGAGTTGTACCAGCCGAAGATCGACCAAGTCACGTCCTACAGCGCCGGGAAGAACCGAGCAGACTTTGAGAGTTTCCTGGTGCTGGGTTTTGGCGGCGGCGGGCACGACATGCTGAAGTCGTTCGACGTAAAGTACCTGGGCACGGAAAAGTTGGGTGACGTCGATACTGCCAAACTGGACCTGGTTCCCAAGTCGCAGAGAGTTCGTAACACGTTTCAGCACATCGTGTTGTGGATTGACCCGGATCGGGGCGTCTCGATTCAGCAGCAGTTTTTCGATCCCTCGGGCGACTACCGCCTCGCCAAGTACACCGATATCCAGTTGAATCAGAAGATTCCCGACGCCGTATTCAAGCTGAAAACCACCGGCAGAACCCGGTTTGTCGCACCTCAGGGAGAGTAACTATGCGCGCTAACCGCCGCGAAGATAAAAGCTGAAAAAGCCGGCGTGGGTTGCTATACTGCGAAAGCGCGACTTCCGGCTGAGAAAAACAGCCGTGCGAAGATTCCACCGCGCGGCATTGTGGGTTTCATGGCCAAGGTTTTCACGATACCGGTTCCTCCCAATTTACGGAAGCGACGCGAGCGCACTTCCGACCCGCGCTACGTGGACGGCCAGCGCCTGCTGGTCGAAGCCATGAAATACCTGACCAAGTCCGATCCGGTGGCCAACCGTGCCGCTATCGAATTGATTTCCGAGCACGTCCGCACCCGCTTCCGCATGAGCGATTCGCCCCTGGGCTAGGCTGCCAGCCCGGCAGTTCCAACACACTCGTCACTGTCTTACCTACTGGCAGCTCAGAGTGACCCGCAGTCATGGGGTAATGCCGAGTTTTTTCTTGACTTGCGTCCGAACCCCAATAAACTTCTCCCCTAATTCCACATCTGCGCGACAAGGCCATCAAGAGGGGGAATCATGCTACGGAACCGGGTTTGGGGTTGCGCGTTTGTTCTGGTGCTGACAGGACTTCTCACTACCCTTCCGCTCTTTGCACAGCGGATCACGGGTGATATTGCCGGAGATGTGACCGACAGTACGGGCGCGGTAATGCCTAATATCGCTGTAACCGCGGTGAACACAGGTACGGGTCTGTCGCGGACGACCGTAACCAGCGGTGCAGGAAGTTACCGCATCCCCGAACTCCCCATCGGCACCTACAAAGTCACGGCCTCGGCGCCGGGTTTCAAGACGATCGTGCAGACGGTGGAAGTTCTCGCCGGTGGCCTGATGCATGCTGACTTCAAACTACAGGTCGGTGAGCGGACGGAAACGGTAGAGGTGGAAGGCTCGGCTCCGCTAGTCGAACTCTCGCCCAACGAGAACAACTACGTTGACAACTTGAAGATCGAGAATGTTCCGCTGAACGGGCGGGATTTCAACTCGCTGCTGGCGATCACGCCCGGGGTACAGCGCGATCCCGGCGGCGGATTCCTCGCCATCAGCATCAACGGTGCGCGGACCACGTCGAATAACTATTTCATTGACGGGCTATACAACAACGATCGCTACTACGGCGACTCGGCCATCAACCAGACCGGAATTCTCGGTATTCCGGCCGTTACCTTTCCTCCCGATGCCATCGAGGAATTGAGCGTTCAGGAGACACCTTCGTCGGAATTCGGGGTCAAGGGCGGCGCGCCCATTCTGCTGAACATGAAGAGCGGCACCAACAACTGGCATGGAGGGGCGACTTGGGTCAATCACAGCGGTATCGGGGACGCTGACAACCGCTTTGCTAACACCCAGGGTAATTGCAGTCAACCGGGGGATTGCAGGCCCACTCCCATCCACAACAACCAGTTCCATGCGAACATTGGCGGGCCCATCATCAAGGACAAGGCTTTCTTCTTCCTGTTCTACGAAGGCCAGCGGAACATCTCGGAGGCGGTCAAAGGCAGAAGAGTTCCCACGCAAGCGGCCATCGATGCCGCGAAAGCCGATATCGCTGCTAACCCCCTCCTGAGCATTGATCCGGTTGGATTAGCACTGTTGAACTATTTCCCCGTCGACCAAAATCCCGCCGACCAGGGCGCCGCGAACGGCGTCGGCACTTACACTCAACACACCCCAAGCAGGGCCAGCAATAACGAGTTCGGGGTAAAGTTCGATTACAAGCTCAATCAGAACAATTCGTTGGCGGTCCGCTACATCTTCGGAGACAGTTTTCAAAGTGGCCCGCCTTTTGCAGGCCTGCCGCCAAACGCAGCTTTCCCGCAAGACATGTTCAACTCCTTTGCCCCTTCCCGGGCGCAGTTGGCGGGCGTCAGTTGGACCTGGAACATTGGGAATAACAAAATTCTGGAAAGCCGGCTTGGGTACACCCGCTTTTCGCAGCTCATTGACGTCAATAACAAGATCGATCCTAGGACTGTGGGAAAATCCATCGACCCCAATAGCCTGGGAATTGACACCGGCCCGCTCGGCGCGGCCGATTTTGGCATCCCCTACGTGTACATGTATCACCTCGGGTACGGCGGATACATCGGAGGAGTGCAGGGCTATCCTCTCGTCACCCGTCCCGATGCCACCTGGGATTGGTCGGAGCACTTCTCCTGGGTCAAAGGGAATCACACCATCAAGCTAGGCGGAAACTTCCAGCGCGCCTACACCAACAGCATTCGGAACGAAGCCCGCACCGGCTTGGCGGTCGGGTACTTCAGCTACTATGCCTCGATCGTACCGCCCCAGTATCAGTATCCGTATGCGCATGGATCCGCGTCCGTACAAAACGATGTTGAGGAGTTGCTGCTGGGGAAGGCTGACTTTGCCAATCGCAGCTTCGGCGATACCCATCGCCATATCACCCAGAACAGCGTAGGCTTCTACGCCCAGGACGACTGGAAAATCAAGCCTCGTCTGACCTTGAACTATGGGCTACGTTACGAGATTAACGGAACTGTGCGTGATACCAACAACCAGGAGGCGGTATTCGACCCCGTCCGCGGTTTTCTCAAAGTGGGAAAAGGCATCGGCGGAATCTATAACGTGGACTACGGCGACTTTGGGCCGCATTTTGGTTTTGCCTGGGACGTTCGTGGGAACGGCAAGATGGCGGTTCGAGCTGGCTATTCACTGTCGTTCGACGTGGCCAATTTCGGAGCGCTGGCTTCGCCCTATTCCTTCGCCCACGCTCGCACCGGAGTGTTCACTCAGGCGAACCTGGGATTTTTCAATGTCTCCAACCTTTCGGATGTGGCGAATCAACTTGGGGCTGGCGGGCCCCGTGGGCTCGGTCCCACTCCCAACGATCCGACCGCGACCTGTTACGACCCTGTCGCGAGAGTCGGGGATTACATCTGCTTCGACTCGGCGACAAATGGACCGCTTTATAGTGCTGTACCCGTGCCGCCCTTTAACGCGTTCTCGGTGGCGAGGGACTTCAAGACGCCCCGCTATCACAACTTCAACGTCAGCATTCAGGACGAGCTGTTCCGAAACAATGTGCTCACCCTGACTTACTCGGGTCAGCGCGGACGAGACTTGATTATCTATTACGACGCGAACGCGTCACCAATTTGGAGTCTGGCAACGGATGGGAGTGGGAGTGTATGCTCGTCGGAACTGGCGTGCGACCCCTCCCGGCCGCTGTTTAGCACCTTCCCGGATATACGGCATGTCATAACGGCAACCAACCAGGGAACTTCCCAGTACGACAGCATGCAAGTGTCATACAACCAGCGCAGTTGGCACGGGTTGGATACGCAGTACAACCTGACCTGGAGCAAGTGTTTCGACCTGAATTCGGTCAACCGCGGGGGCCAGGGCAATTACCCGCAAATAAACAACGACAATCCGGTCGGCAGCACGGCCCTGGCTCATCCGAATTTTCAGGAGAGCCGTGGCCTTTGCGACCAGGACGTGCGCCTCAACTTCAACATCGGCGGCACTTACGAAATCCCGACCATTCCACACCTGGGCCGAGCTGGCAAAGGATGGCGACTGAGTACTATCTACACTGCGCTCAGCGGCCACCCCTTCAGCGTCTTCAAGAACGGCACGAGTGATCCATCCGGGCAGGGACTGACCGGCACCGCTATACGCGGGGATTTCAGCGGCCCCATCACCATCAGGACTCGCGATCCGAACGCATACGTATCAAACAGCTTCAGCGTCCCAGCGGACGGAACAGTTGGCAACACTCCTCGCGATTTTCTGATCGGACCGGGATTGAGCCAGTGGGATTTGACTCTGGCCAAGAGCACCAAGATCAATGAAAGGCTGAACGTGGAGGTGCGCTGGGAGGTCTACAACGTTCTGAACCGGGCGAACTACTCTCGGTTCAGCCTGGACAACGGTATTCAAGACAGCGGGTTCGGCACCCTTTCGGAAACGCCAGACGTGGCCGCCGGGAACCCGGTGATCGCTCAGGGCGGACCGAGAAACATGAACTTCGCTCTGAAGTTCACTTTCTAGCAGGCAGCGAAAACCACCCGGGAGTCTGACTATGTTAGACTCCCTTTTTCATTCCTATGGCAGTGCGGCGCCTTGGCTTTCTCCCCTTGCTTGTCCTGTTGTGCCGGATTGCCCCTGCTGCGTCAGGTGCCCCAGTTGCGTCGGCTGCGCCTCATCCCAACATCATCCTGATCACGCTCGACACCACCCGCGCCGATCGCATGGGCTTTCTGGGCTCAACCCGCGGATTGACGCCGAATTTGGACGCGGTGGCCAAGCAGGGCATTGTGTTTTCCCGGGCGTACTCGCACGTCCCCATCACCACGGCCTCGCACACCACCATCCTCACCGGAACCTATCCCCAGTTCAATCATGTGAACGATTTCGGTATCCCGCTGGGCAAGAATCTTCCGTATCTCCCCGATCTGCTGCGCCAGCACGGATATCACACCGGAGCGTTTGTCGGTTCGCTGATACTGGATCCGCTCGACGGTACGGCGCCGGGCTTCGATCGCGGATTCGACGTGTACGACGCCGGCTTTCACCTCCGCCGCCATGGTGCGGACCGTTACAAGACGGTCGAGCGTCGCGCCGCTGACGTGGTGGATCACGCCCTGGGCTGGCTCAGCCAGCTTCCCAACGGCCCGTTTTTCCTGTGGGTGCATCTGTACGATGCGCACGATCCTTACGATCCCCCGCCGCCTTTCAAGGACCGCTATGCCTCGCAGCCCTACGATGGAGAGATCGCCTACGTCGACTCGGTGCTGGGCAAGCTTTTCGCCGAACTTCGCAAGCATGGCATCTTCGATGAGACCATGATCGCGGTCATGGCAGACCACGGCGAATCGCTGGGTGCGCACGGCGAGAACACGCATGGGGTCTTTCTCTACGACGAAACTCTGCACGTGCCGTTGCTGATCAAGCTTCCGCTGAACCGCACTGCGGGGAAGCGGGTGGAAACGCGCGTCAGCCTGGTGGACGTAGCCCCGACCATCCTGGGCGAGGCGAGAGTCCCGGTTCCGCAACAGATGCAGGGAGAATCGCTGCTGGATACGTTGAAGCCATCCAAGAACGGCGCACCCGAAGACCGTCCGGCATACGCGGAGACCGACTATCCCCATCGGGCGTTTGGCTGGAGCTCGCTGCGGGCGCTCCGCACCGGGAAGTATCTCTACATCCAGGCGCCGGAGCGGGAACTCTACAACCAGACCTCTGATCCGGCAGAAGCCAACAATCTGGCTCCCAAGGCGACGGCGGTTGCCGATACTCTTGCCTCCCAACTCCGGGATTTTCGCGGCAAGACCGCCCAGAGTCTGGTCGAACTGGCCAAGCCGGACCCGGAGCAGTTGCAGAAACTGCAAGCGCTCGGATATGTCGCTTCCGACTCCTCTTCCGAGAGCGACAACAAGAACCTAACGGGCGTGGATCCCAAGAGCAAGATCGAAATCTCCAATCTGCTTCACGACGCCATGTTTGACGTCGAGGATGCCCGCTACCAGGAAGCGATTCCTCTGCTCGAGCGTGTGCTGGCGCAGGCGCCCGACATGCCCGTGGCAAATATGCAATACGGCATGGCCCAGGCCCGCCTGAAGAACTACGACAAGGCACTGGAACCGCTCGAGAAGGCGGTGAAGTTGCTTCCTGACAATGGCATGGGACATTACGAACTCGGCCTGGCCTTGTTTGAAACCGGAGACTGGAAGGGAGCTGCACCCCAGTTTGAAGCTGCCGTGGCGCGCGCTCCGCGCTGGGCGGACGCCCATTTCTCGCTGGCGGCGGTTTACGCCCGCATCGATCGTGTACCCGAGGCCATGACGGAACTCGATACCACGCTCAGCCTGAGTCCCGACCACTACCGCGCCAACCTGCTGCGCGGACGCATTCTCTCCTTGCAAGGCAATCCCGCGGACGCGCTGGGGAATCTGGAAAGGGCGGTGCAAGTCCAGCCGGATTCACGCGAGGCGCACCTGTTCCTGGCAGATGCCTACGAGCAGTTGGGACGTGAAGCCGAGGCGGAACGTGAGCGGGTGGCTGCGCGTCAGATCAGTGCCTCGCCTGCGCCGTAATTATCGATTCGCTCACAGACCAGCAAACAGGGAGCGCAATCCCGCGCTCTCGTGCGAGCCAAAAGAAATTGGGGGCGGAAGTCCGCCCCAGCTCTCACGACTCCGGCTAGAAGTAGAGCTTCAAGCCGAATTGCACCAGGCGCGGCGGCCTGGCGGTAGTGATCTGCCCAAAAGTCGGGCTGAAACCGTTCAGATCGGGATTGAAGAATTGCGCGTGGTTGAAAGCGTTGAACATTTCCGTGCGAAATTCCAGGCTGACGGCTTCGGTGAGCGCGGTCTTCTTCAGGAACGAGATGTCCCAGTTGTTGATCCCAGGACCACGCAACACGTTGCGCCCCATGTTGCCATGGCTGAACAGCGGGACGTTGGCACAATCGAGGTTGGTGGGATCGAAATAGAAGTTGCCGGTTACGGTGGCTGGACCTGAGGCACCTACGCAGCTGCCATGCACGGGATCCATCTTAGGGTCAGGAATCGTGATGGTCCGCAGCGTGCGCGGATTGGCGAACACCTGAATCGGTCCGACCACGTCCGGCCGGTCGAGAAAGTTGTCCAGTTGGCTGGAGTTGTTGTTCTGGAACAATGTAAACGGATTGCCCGACTGGAAGGTGGTGATTGTGTTCAGAAGCCAGCCCTCAGTCAACTTGCGCAGAAATGCGTTGCTGCCCGCGAAAGGTTTGTCCCAGGGAATGTCCCAGCTCGCGCTGACGACCAGGCGATGGGTAGCATCGAAGTCGGCCAGGCCGCGATCGAACGCGGGATTGGTGGGATCGGTGTAGGTGGAAGACCGGGCACGGAATCCAGAGCTGATGTCGATGGTTTTGGCCAGCGTGTAGGCGGCCCGCAGAGCGAGCCCGTGACTGACCCGCTTATCCACGGTGAGCTGGAACTCGTGACTCGAGGAGTTGCCGTTGCTCTGATTGGTGTCCAATGTCTGGGCCCCATGCGGGACGCCGAAGGGATCCAGGGGATTGTCGCAGGCGGCCAGGGGACGGGCACACTCGGGATTGGTTGCGCCGCTGACTGCGAGTTGCTGTTGCAGGATGCTGAGCAGCGGAAAGTTGACTTCGTTGCTGGCCACGGCCTTCCGGCTCAAGCTGCCCACGTAGACCGCTTCAACCATGGTGTCCTTCGTGACCTGATACTGGAAGCCGAAGTTGAAGTTCTGGGCGTATGGGGTGCGAAAATGTGGCGACACCACGAAGGCGAAGGGAATCTTGGGATCTGCGAAGGTCCCGATTTTGCCGGCCGAGGCGAAGGGGAAGGGATTGGTCAAGCCGAAGGGGGTATACGGGTCCGCGACGGGGTCACCAGCAATCCCTTCGAAGAACGGGAAGGTGTTGGACACTGCGCCGAACGGCGGCTGGCCGCCGAACTGCAGGTTCAGAGCGCCATCTTCGAGGTCATAGAAGATGCCATACCCGCCGCGCATGACCAGCTTGGCATTGCCCAGCATGTCCCAGGAGAAGCCGACCCGGGGTGCGAAATTGTTGCGGTCCGGGTTGACCAACGCGCGGTTGGGCGTGCCGGGGTCGCCGGGATAGAGAAGGTCAGGCGGCGCGTCCGGAAAGACCGTCGACTGAGTACCGGGGAAGAAACCGATGATGTTGTTGTGCGGATCGATCTGCGGGGAGTTGTATTCGTAGCGCAGGCCGAGATCGAGAGTCAGGCGCGGCAATACCTTCCAGGAGTCCTGGCCAAAGAAATAAAGGGAGTGCGTGCGGATACCGTACCTGGCGCTGGAGAACTGGAAGTAGTTGTCGTAGAACCCGCCGACGAAGTCTGCCAGCACGTCCCCGGTGAAGGCGCCGAAATCTCCAAAGAAGAAGCTGCCGTTGTTAAAAAAGTCGAATGCGAAATTGTTGCGGACCCAGCGCAGGTCAGCGCCGAACTTCAGGTTATGGTTGCCGTGATTGATGGACACCGTGTCCTGAAATTGGAAGGTCGCATCATGCAGCTTGGTGGGACCCTGGGGAGAAGGCCCGAGATTCAGGCCGAGAGGATCAATAAACATGATTGGGGGAGCGGTACCCGCCGGGTCATCAGGATTGACATTGGTAAAGCCCAGTTGCTGGGGCGAGGTCGTGTCCTGCGGAATGGCCTGAAAGAAGGCTGTGCGGTTTGCCGCAAACCGAAATTCGTTCAGCATGTTGGGCGATAGAGTGTGGGTCCAGGTGATCGATCCGCTCTGGTAGCGATTCTTGTCGCTAAAGCCAGAACCTACCGGGACGTCGCCTCCGGTGGAGGCACCGTGCAGGATCCGGAAGGGATAGAAGTCCGGTGTGTCCTCGAACAGGTAGACGCCGGAGAGAATGTCCTTGCTGGAAATGTTGTGGTCTACACGCACAATCATCTGATCATCGCGAATGCGTGCCACCGGCCCAGAGATGAACTGGTTGTTGCCCAGGTTGGGTTTGGGCATGTATTTCTCGATGTATTTCGCAATTACCGGGTTCACCGGAACCTGATTGCTAGCATATGGCGTCTGCAACGTTATCTGGTCCCCATTCGCGCAGGTGAAGGGAACGCCGCTCGTCGGATCGAACAGTTGCCCGGATTCAAAGGTTGGATCACCCGGCATCGGGGTCGGGCACGGAGAAAACGGCGCAGCATTTGGATTCAATAGTTCACTGAAGTCTCCGGTGCGTTCGTTGAGAGTCGGTACGGTGAGCAAAGGCGCCACCTGCCCCTCGCGCCGCCGGGTTCCCTGGTAGGACGCAAAGAAGAACGTCTTGTCTTTGATGATCGGGCCACCGATGGTTCCGCCGAACACGTTGCGCTTGAACGAGGTCCGTTCCGGCAAGAAGTAGTCGCGCGCGTTGAATATGTCGTTGCGGAGGAATTCGAATGCGCTGCCGTGAAAGGCGTTGGTCCCCGATTTGATTACCTGGTTGACGATGCCGCCTGACGTGCGCCCGTATTCGGCGTTGTAGTTGTTGGTAAGAATTTTGAACTCGGCGACGGCATCCGGATTGGGGCTGACGACGATATTGTTACCGAGAAAATCGTTGTTGTCGGCGCCATCAAGCAGGAAGGTCAGCGACTCGGAACGCTGGCCGCTCACGGAAAACGGGTTTCCCGAACCGTCGTCCTGATCAGGCGCGAAGACCCCGGCTTGCAGCAAGCCGAGTTGCAGGGTGTCGCGGTTCACCAGCGGCAAGTCCAGGATGCGCTGTGTGGTCTCCACCTTGCCCAGGGTGGCGCTGATCGTGTCCACTTGGCTCACCGCGCTGCTGACCTCGACGGTCTGGGTCGTGGTCCCTATCTGGAGCGTAATGTCCAGGTGCGCATTCTGGTTCACGTCCAGCGTAATCCCTCTTTGTACAGCTTTGCTGAATCCTTGCTGTTCCACGGTCAACTCATAGGTTCCGATGGGCACCAGAGTGAACAGATAATCGCCCTCTTTGTTGGTGTTGACCGTGCGGGCGATGTTGGTATCGGAGTTTTTCAAGGTGACCTTGGCGCCGGCCACGACGGCGGCGGTGGGGTCTTTCACGGTGCCGGTGAGCTGGGCGGTGGCTTGCTGAGCCGCAGCTTGGCCAATGGTCCCAAACCAGAAAAGCGCAGCTACGAAAAGAATGGCCAACGAGCATCGAGCGGAGAGCAGAGAGTTCTTCATGCTAACCTCGCGGGGAGCGATTTAAGTTCAGGTGTCCAGTCTTGGGCTGCTGAAGAAAGACACTCCTAATAATACAGAATGCAATCGGCCGTCCACGATCTCGGGTCGAAAAGGCAATAACTTACACATCAAGAAGGTTGTCAGGATACAGGAATGTAGAGCCGGAATACACATTCCTGTATATGACCAGGGGTCACTACTATCTAGAGGCTGTTATGAAGTTTGCATCTGAGCAGGCACTTTTCATGGAGTATTTGTTTGTAGAGCCTTGAGGCGTGAGCGGAGTCAGGGGTAGGCGGGGATATACTTCTTCACAACCCCATCATGAAGCGCCACGTCCTCATCTTCGGTCTCGTCGGCGGCCTCCTCATCGCCACCCTCCAATACACCGAATACCGCTTCGTCATCATCGAGCACTCCGTCGAGCTCTACAGCGCGCTCGTCGCCATCCTCTTCGCGACCTTCGGCATCTGGCTTGGCCTCCGCATCACGCGCAGTCGCGAAACCATCCGCGAAACGGTCGTGGTGAGGGAAGTGCTTGTCCCCGCGGAAGCCCCCGCCCTCGAACCCTTCGCTCCCAATACGGCCCACCAGCAGACCCTCGGCATCACGGCACGCGAGCTCGAAATCCTCACGCTGATCGCCCGCGGCTTCAGCAATCGCGAGATCGCCACGCAGCTTTTCGTTTCCGAAAACACCGTCAAGACACACTGTGCCCGCGCCTTCGACAAGCTCGGAGCCGCCCGCCGCACCCAGGCCGTCCAGCGCGGCAAAGAACTAGGCCTCCTGCCGTGACCGCGTCACCCGAAAGCATGATTTCCGCTCCATTCCTGTAAAATCATCCGAAAGGATGACGACATCCGGCCCCGTTACACGTATCGTGACTCCATCCTCACTCGCACCAGGAGGCTCACATGAAGAAAACCGTCCTCACCTTCGGCCTCATCTCCGGCGTCATGATCTCCGTCCTTATGGGAGGCTCGCTTCTCCTCGCCGACAAGATCGGCTCCGGCCACAGCATGGCTCTCGGCTACACCATCATGGTGGCGTCGTTTCTGCTAATCTACTTCGGCATCCGCAGCTACCGCGACAACACCCTCGCCGGTCAAATCTCCTTCGGCCGCGCCTTCGCCTGCGGCATCCTGATCGCCCTCATCACCACCGTCTGCTACGTCGCCATGTGGGAGGTCCTCTACTTCAACTTCATGCCCCACTTCATGGACAGCTACTTCGCCGCGCAGATTCACAAGGTCCAGTCCTCCGGACTTGACCCCGCCACCACCGCCGCGCAGGTCGCTGCCATACAGCGCTCTCAGCAGCTCTACCAGAACCCCTTCGTCAACATGGCCTACACCTTCATGGAGCCCCTGCCCGTCGGCCTTATCATTACTCTCATCTCCGCTGCCATCCTCCGCCGCAAAGCCCCTGTCGAACCCACCGCCGCTCCCGCAGTCATGACCACATAAATCAAAAGGCCGGGGCGTAAGCCCCGACCTTCCGTCTTCTGAACTGTCAGCCTACTTCCCATGCTCCGGAGCCTGCGGCTTCCACTGCCGCCCCAGCTCCGCCGTGTCCTTCACATCGGCTGCCGCAGGGTTTTCGGCCTTCTTCACCTCCACCCCAAACACATAGCTCGCACCGAACAGATTGCTCGTAAAGAACACCATCGTCTTGTCCGGAGAGAACCGCACATTCGGCTCCTCACGATAATCGTGGTGACTCATGTTCACCAGGCGGACCAAGCCATGCTGCCGCCAGGAGAATCACCACGGGATAGCATTCCAGCGTGTAGCGGGGTTCAGGGTTTTCCAGAGTACCGAGGAACGCCGATCGCAGAATCACGAATGTAAGCAACAGACCGAGATGGGCAGCGAAGCGTCCGCTCACCAACCCGGCGACCGCTGCCCCCACATAAAGAAGACTGATGACCCCCAGGCCTACCGCCAGCACCGACCACTCGGGGTCATCGTTGAACTCCCACCAGCGCGTGTCCGAGGGCAGCAGTTCGGTGCGCGGGCGCAACCACATATCGGTGATGCGAACCAGTGGCAGCCAGACGTAATACCGCCACGGCGCGTGCTGGATGCGCTCCGCCGCCAGAACCTCGAAGCGGGCGTCCAGCTCCGGGCCGACGTGCAGTTCCTGGTTGTAATCCGCCAGCAGTTGCACAGTCTGGTCGCGCTGCGCATCGGAATCGAAGGCGCGGGAGGGGAGCTTCTCCGCATCCATGGGATTTCCCGGCACTTGCCAGTAGATTTCCTCGACCGAGGTATAGTCGGCGATCCAGGTCTTGGTCCAGCGATTGAAACCCATGGGGACGAACTCGTTTTCTTCGTTGGCATAGCGCGGCGCCAGCGGCTGGAAACGATGCATGGTGCGCAGGTTGCGCAGGGTCCAGGGCACCAGTGGCGCAAGCGAGATCAACGCCACGAGCATTGCTGCGCGAACCAAGTGTGGCGCGGGCACTCCTGCCCGCGTTTTGCCAAGCCAAGAACCTGCCCACAGGACCAGAAAGTAAGCCAGGAGTGATCCCAGCAGCAGCCCGCCATCCGGCCGCAGCAGGATGGCCGCTCCCACTGCCAGCCCGCAGCCTATCCATGCGCGCACTCGCGAAGGATCCAGCGTCTCTAACCCCGAGATGGCGAGATCGAGGGCCAGCGCAGTGAAGAAAACTTCCAGGGTTTCCGTGAGCGCGGTGGCGACATAGTTGGCGAGGAAGGGGCAGAGCGCCGCCAGTAGGAACGCGGCTCTGGCAGCGCGCGGAGAAACGACCCGGCGTGCGATATCGGCAATCAAAAAGCAGGTGCCGATGTCCACGAACATCTGGATCAGCAGCACTGCCCGGTAGTGCTCCATCCCGAAAATGGCAAACACCGTGGCGAGAAACGCCGGATACCCCGGCAGCCGGAGATCAGTCGGGACGATCGCGCCGGAGTCACTTAAGCCGTAAATGCCATGCTGCAGCCAGTTCTTGGCAATGTCGCCGTAGATGAAGGAATCGGTAGTAATGCTGGGAAAGCGGAAAATGAACAACAGCCGCAGCGCCAGCGCCGCCAGCGTCGCTAACAGGAAGAACCGGGGATGCTTGCGCACGATCTCGCGCACCCAGCGAATATAGCGCGTTCTGAGGCGATCTCCACTTCACAACTCCGGAGGGAGCACCCTGCATCTAATCACTAAACTGCGGTTTGACCCTCCTTTGACAGCAGCTTAGGATAGAAACGACCCCCGTACATGGCAAAACCTGTCTTTTACGATCCCCGTCGCGCCCGCTGGAAGCGGCTGCGCCGGATGTTCGACATTCTCGGCCTCAGCATCACTCTGCTCATCATTTTCTTTGTCTACACCGCCGTGCGCAGTGAGCCATTGCCGGAGTTGTTGCTGCCCACACTCAAGCGCCCCTATCACGCGCTCAAGGAAAAGGAAAAAGAGAAGGCGAAGGAGAAACGCCGGCGCGCGGCAGAACTCCGCGGCCACCGCAAATCGAAG
This sequence comes from Terriglobia bacterium, assembly GCA_020073645.1. Lineage (GTDB taxonomy): Bacteria > Acidobacteriota > Terriglobia > Terriglobales > Acidobacteriaceae > JAIQET01. The sequence continues at coordinate 96,272 of JAIQET010000003.1, forward strand.
AAGAAGCCTTCCCAGGTGCAGCTGAATGCCGAGGAAGGTATCCGCGCTGCCTTCTATGTTCCCTGGGATGCCGCCAGCTTCTCATCTTTCCGCGAATATGCCCGCCAGATTGACCTGCTTTATCCGGAGTGGCTCCACGTCCTGACCCCCGACGGTCACCTGCAGGGGGAGGACCCGGAAACCGTCAAGTTTTTCGATGTGGTGCAAGGTTCCACCCTCCGCCCGGTGGACGAGAAAGTGATGCCATTCCTCAAGTCGGAAGAAACAGGGATGGAGGTTTTCCCCCTGGTCAACAATTTTGACGGGACCGACTGGATCAATATCGCTGCCTTCCTCAATGACCGGGATGCCCGTGCCCGCTTCCGTCAGCAGATCGCTACCTTTCTAGCCAGCGACAAATACGGCGGGCTCATGGTGGACTTTGAAGCCTTCCCCAGCCAGGCGCAGCCCGGATATGTGGCGCTGCTCGGCGAGCTTTCCCAGGACCTGCACGCCAAGGGCATGAAACTGTACGTCAGTGTGCAGGTTCGCAACGAAGACTTCGACTACGCTGCCATTGCCGCCCGCACCGATGGCGTCGTGCTCATGAACTACGACGAGCACTACCCGTATCCCGGGACCGCCGGTCCGGTGGCGTCGCAAGACTGGTTCGTCGCCAACCTGGTCGCAGCCAAAAAAGCGATCCCGCAGAACAAGCTGATCTGCGCCATCGCCAACTACGGATACGACTGGGCACAGAAGCCCAAACACGGCACGCTGCCGCCTGATGTCAAACCCACCGCTCCCGTCTCCGTGCAGGAGGCCTGGCTGGGCGCGCGCGATTCCGAGGAAGATATCGACTTCGACTCCGACAGCCTGAATCCGCACTTCAGCTACCTGGATGAGCACAACCTGCAACACGACGTCTGGTTTCTCGACGCGGTCACCGCTCTCAACCAGATGCGCGCCGCCCAGAGCCTGGGCATCAAGACGTTTGCCCTGTGGCGGCTCGGCGCTGAAGATCGTTCGCTTTGGAAAGTGTGGGATATTCCCGGCGAAACCGGTGCGCCCGACAAGTTGAAGGAGGTTCCCCCCGGACAGGACGTTGATATGGAGGGCAACGGCGAAATTCTTCGCATCGAGGCCCGTCCCGCCGATGGAAACCGCACTCTCACGGTGGATGCGACCACGGGGCTGATCACCGACCAGAACTTCGACTCTCTGCCCGAGCCCTACCGCGTGGCGCGCTACGGTTCCAGCCCCAAGCAGGTCGCCGTCACTTTTGATGACGGCCCTGATCCGGAATGGACGCCCAAGATTCTCGACGTGCTCAAGCGTGAAAATGCGCCTGCGACATTTTTTCTAATCGGCATCCAGGCCGACAAGTTTGCCGATGTGACCTCGCGCATTTACCGAGAGGGGCACGAGATCGGCAACCACACCTTCACCCATCCCGACATCAGCAACATCTCATCCACCTTCATGAAGTTGGAGCTCAATCTCACGGAGCGGTTCTTCGCCAGCCGTCTGGGGATGCGCACCATTCTGTTCCGCCCGCCCTATTCCATTGACCAGGAGCCAGACACCGAAGATCAAGTGCGTCCTCTGGAACTTACCCAGGACATGGGCTATACCACGGTGGGCGACAAGATTGATCCCAACGACTGGCGCGAGAACCCGCATCGCAGCGCGGAACAGATCACCGCGGACGTCCTCGCTCACTTGCCGCCCTGTGCCGCGAACGACCTGCGCTGCGGCAATATCATCCTGCTGCACGACGGCGGCGGCGACCGCCGCGAGACCGTGCGCGCTCTGCCCATGATCATCGAGGGCATCCGTGCCCGGGGCTACCAGGTTGTTCCTCTTTACCAGTTGCTGGGCAAGACGCGTGCCGACGTCATGCCTCCCATTCCCTCGAACGAACGCTGGGCTGCGGGGCTCAACCTGATCGGCTTCTTGCTTTTCGACTTCGGCATCAAGGCCATCACTTGGATCTTTTTCCTGGGCGACCTGCTGATGACCGGGCGCCTGCTGTTCATCGGCACCTTCGCCGTCTATGACCGCCTGCGCCAGCGCCATTACGGCCAGCCGGGAGAGGCCGAGTCTTACCGGCCCCAGGTCGCGGTGCTGATTCCTGCGTACAACGAAGAGAAAGTGATCGAGCGCACCATCCGCGCCGCGTTGGGATCGGACTATCCCTACCTGCGCGTGATTGTGATCGATGACGGATCGAGCGACCGGACGCTGGAAGTCGCCCGCGACGCTTTCGCCGCGGAAGAAGCCTCTGGGCAGGTGCTCATCCTGACCAAGCCCAACTCCGGCAAAGCCGAGGCGCTCAACTTCGGCCTGGCGCACCTGCAGGATGAAGAAGTCTTCGTCGGCATCGATGCCGATACTGTGATTGCACACGATGCCATAAGCCGCCTGGTACCGCACTTCCTCAATCCCAATGTCGCTGCCGTTGCCGGCAACGCCAAGGTCGGCAATCGCGTTAACCTCTGGACCCGCTGGCAGGCCTTGGAGTACATCACCAGCCAGAACTTCGAGCGGCGGGCGCTGAACACCCTGGGCGCGGTCAGCGTGGTGCCGGGCGCGATTGGCGCGTGGCGCACCTCGGCCGTGCGCGAAGCCGGCGGATACCACACCGACACCGTCGCCGAGGATGCCGACCTCACCATGGCGCTGCTGCGCCGCGGCTATCGCGTCGAGTACGAAGACCTCGCGCTTGCCTACACCGAGGCGCCAGTGAATGCCAATGGCCTGATGCGCCAGCGCTTCCGCTGGTCCTTCGGAATTCTGCAAGCGGTGTGGAAACACAGTGCCGTCTTCGCCCGCAAAGGTGTGCTGGGTTTCGTCGCCTTGCCAAATATTCTGATTTTCCAGATTCTATTGCCGCTGGTCTCGCCCTTCATCGACCTAATGTTCGCCGTCGGTACGATCTGGTACTTCGTGCAGAAGTACTTCCACCCGGAGTCCACCGATCCCGCCAGCTTCCAGCGGTTGGTGATGTTCTTTGTTGCGTTTCTGGTGATCGACTTCATCACCTCGGCCATCGCGTTCGCCCTGGAACGCCGCCAACCCGAAGCCCGCGAGGACATCTGGCTGCTCAGCCAAGTGTGGCTGCAGCGCTTCGCCTACCGTCAGTTGTTTTCAGTAGTACTGTTCAAGACGCTGAAACGTGCCATCGAAGGCCGCAAGTTCGCCTGGGACAAACTGGAACGCACCGCCGCGGTGAGCTACCAGCCTGCCGAGGAGCGCGATTCCGTGAAGGTTCCGTAATCCTTTCTGGCGTCATCCTGAGTGGGCTTCCAGCCCGCGAAGGACCTGGCGCGCACCACCACTCCCCGACTAACGTCACGCCCTCCTATGACCTTCATCATTGACACCTGTGCGCTTTCCGGTGTGTCCTGTAGCAGGAGAACTGCGCCATGGCCCGTACCATCATTGAGCCCTTCCGCATCAAGAGCGTCGAACCCATTCGCTGGACCACGCGCGAGGAACGCGAGCAACTGCTGCGGGCGGCGCACTACAACCTGTTCCTGTTGCCCGCGGACGACGTGCTCATTGACCTGTTGACCGATTCCGGCACCGGCGCCATGTCCACCCACCAGTGGGCGGCCATCATGGAAGGCGACGAGAGTTACGCCGGCAGCCGGAGCTTCGACCGCTTCCGCAACTCTGTCCAGGACATCTTCGGCTACCGCCACGTCATTCCCACGCACCAGGGCCGCGCCGCTGAGCGCATCCTGTTCAGCGTGATGTGCAAGAAGGGTGACATTGTCCCCAACAACACGCATTTCGACACCACCCGCGCCAACGTCGAATTCGTCGGCGCCGAGGCGGTAGACCTGGTGATCGAGGAAGGCAAGCATCCCAGCGTAGTGCATCCCTTCAAGGGCAATATGGATGTCGGGGCGCTCGAAACCGTGATCAACCGCGTGGGCCGCGAGCGCATTCCACTGGTTATGCTCACCGTAACCAACAACTCCGGCGGCGGCCAGCCGGTTTCCATGGAGAATGTGCGTGCGGTCAGTGCCGTGTGCCGGAAGAACCGCATCCCGCTCTACTTCGACGCTTGCCGCTTCGCTGAGAACGCCTACTTCATCAAATTGCGAGAAAAGGGATACGAGTCGAAAACTCCCAAGCAGATTGCACAGGAGATGTTCAGCTACGGCGACGGTTGCACCATGTCGGCCAAGAAAGACGGTATGGCCAACATCGGCGGCTTCCTCTGCACCAACGACGAACTGCTTGCCCAGCAGGAAAAGAATCTGTTGATCCTCACCGAGGGCTACCCGACCTACGGAGGCCTCGCCGGGCGCGACCTCGAAGCCGTCGCGGTGGGCGTGCAGGAGGCGTTGCACGAGGACTACCTCCGCTACCGCATCCACTCCACTGCCTACCTCGGCAACCACATCGCCGAGCATGGCGTGCCCATCGTGCAGCCGCCGGGCGGACATGCCATTTACCTTGACGCCCGCGCCTTCCTGCCGCACATCCCGCCCGACCAGTTTCCCGGAGTGGCCCTGGCGGCCGAGCTTTACCTCGAAGGCGGAATTCGCTCCGTCGAAATCGGCACGCTGATGTTCGGCGCCGCCGCCAAGATGGACCTGGTACGCCTGGCCATCCCGCGCCGCGTCTACACCCAGAGTCACATTGATTATGTCGTCGAAGTGATTCTGGAAGTCTGGAAGAAGCGCGAGCAGATACAGGGACTGAGACTATCGTACGAGGCGCCCTTCCTGCGGCATTTCACGGCAAGGCTGGAGCCGGTGGGAGTGCCGATCACCCCTACACTGGCGTCATCCTGAGCCGGCTTCAGCCGGTGAAGGATCTGGCGCGCAGTGGTTCAATCTCTCGGGTCGCCCGATCGAGTGTTGCAAATACAAGCCATTGACAATACTGAAATGCATGGCACTGCCTTTCTCCCTCTGAAGGCAGCGACGCCACTGTACGCCCGCTTAGCACCAATGACCCCCCCCTCTCACTGGCTTTAGGTTGCTTCATTGACTTCGTAAGCACCTGGGTTTAAAGTAGTTCCGTGGTAGTAATCACGGCCGAATCCTTCCGTCACTTCCAGCCATCTGGAGATGTGGTAGCATCTCACGTTCAGGAAATGGAACTTTGAATAACGCTAGGTCTACTTTTCTTTTTGCGATCCCCACATTCATTTCCGGGGCTGCTCGTGTGCTTGACTTGTACGGAGTCTATGATGCGTACAACACGAGCTCCACGGAGTATGAAGCAGATTACAAAGCCCTTCTCTCTGACTGGAGAATGGTTGGCGAAGATATTCTGGTTGCCATGAAGACGTTTGAACACTCTCTGCCTCCTGGTAGTGCTACCCGATATGAAGAACTGTGCGGGGCTGGCCAGCAGATGAGTTTCTTCTCGTGAGTCCAGAAGAAAGACGACGCGAGGCAGCAGCCATAAGGGAAGCTGCCATCGAAATCTCGCGCTATCATTCTGGCCCCCTGCCACCGCCTGAAGACCTAGCTAAATACGAGCAGATTCTTGCCGGAGCGGCTGACCGCATAATCCGCATGGCAGAGCAACAGTCTACGCACCGTCAACACTTAGAAAAGGTTGCCATAGAATCAAATGCCTCGACCCAAAAGTGGGGTCTTGTCTGTGCGTTCATTATTGCAATGAGTGCCATCTGGGGCGGAATTTGGCTATCACTAAAGGGCATGAGCGGCGCAGGGTTGGCTACGATAATCGGCGCTCTCGTTGCTCTCGTAGCGGTATTTGTTTATGGGAAATCGGGCCAGAAAAAAGAACTCCAGAAAAAAGCGGAAGAACTCATGCCAATTCACGACTCGCCGTCTACCCCTTCATCAACCCACTCTTAGGACACTACCCGATCCTGCCACCCCGCGATTGCCTGCCTTCCCCAGTGCTACAATTATGTGTTTCGTACCCATCCAACGCAGCATCGATATTTCTTTGAGGTGCACTTATGGCAACCGTTGAAGCTCCTACTCGGCCCCGCGTTCGCCTTCATGAAGGGCCGTTTGTGAACGAGCCCCTTACCGATTTCAGCAAGGAAGAGAATGCGCGCAAGATGCGCGCCGCTATCGAGAAAGTTCGCGGCCAGCTGGGTCGCGAGTATGACCTAGTCATCAGCGGCAAGCGCGTCAAAACCACCGACAAGCTCAAATCCATCAACCCCTCGAAGCCGTCGCAGTTGGTCGGCCTGCACCAGAAGGCAGGAAAGGAACAGGTTGAACCGGCAATGAGCGCGGCGCTCCGCGCGTTTGAGAGCTGGCGCCACACTTCCGTCGAGGAGCGTGCCGCCCTCCTGTTCCGCACCGGCGACCTGCTGCGCGAGCGCAAGTTCGAGTTTGCCGCCTGGATGGTATTTGAAGTCAGCAAGAACTGGGCGGAAGCTGACGGCGACATCGCTGAGACCATCGACTTCTGCGAATACTACAGCCGCGAGGCGCTGCGGCTGGCCAAGGTCGAGCCTCCGGTGCAGCTGCCGGGCGAGCGCGACCACCTCTTCTATGTTCCGCTGGGCGTGGGCGCGGTGATTCCGCCGTGGAATTTCCCCTCCGCCATCATGGCCGGCATGACGCTGGCCTCGATCGTCTCCGGCAACACTGTCATCCTGAAGCCCTCGAGCGACTCACCCACCATCGCGGCCAAGTTCTTCGAGCTTCTGGAAGAAGCCGGCATGCCCGAGGGCGTGGTCAACTTCTGTCCCGGCGCGGGCGCCACCTTCGGCGACGCCGTGGTGGCGCATCCCAAGACCCGCTACATCGCCTTCACCGGCTCGCGCGAGGTCGGCCTGCGCATCAACAAGGTTGCGGCCGACAAGCCCGAGGGCCAGATCTGGATCAAGCGCACCATCCTCGAAATGGGCGGCAAGGACGCCATCATCGTGGATGCCGACGCCGACATCGACTCCGCCGTCGAGGGCGTTGCTTCGGCGGCTTTCGGCTTCCAGGGCCAGAAGTGCTCGGCCTGCTCCCGCGCCATCATTGACGAGCGTATCTACGACAAGTTCCTGGAGAAACTCAAGGCCCGCGTGGAGAAGATCACCGTCGGTGATCCCACGGAAAATCCCAACATGGGCGCGGTGATCAACGAAGGCTCCATGAAGGACATCCTCAACTACATCGAGGTCGGCAAGAAGGACGGCCGGCTGATTACCGGCGGCGCCCGCGACACCAAGGCCGGGGATGGATTCTTCGTCCAGCCTACGGTCATTGCCGATATCCAGCCTAAGTCGAAGCTCGAGCAGGAGGAGATCTTCGGGCCGGTGCTGGTAGTCATCAAGGCGAAGAATTACGATCATGCGCTGGAGATCGCCAACGACACCGAGTTCGGCCTGACCGGCGCGGTGTACACCAAGTCGCGGGAGAAGATCAATCGCGCCATGCAGGATTTCCACGTCGGCAACCTGTACATCAACCGCAAGTGCACCGGCGCCATGGTGGGCGCGCACCCCTTCGGCGGATTCAACATGTCAGGAACTGACTCAAAGTCTGGCGGGCCGGATTACCTCTACCTGTTCACGCAGGGCAAGTCGGTTGGCGAGAAGATCATCTAGATTTTCTGCCTCAGTTCACAGCCGGAGGCTTCAGCCTCCGGCTTTCTTTTTTGGCGGGACAAAAAAAGCCGCCCCACGCGGGGCGGCTTCTCCAAGAAGAAAAACAGCTACGAACTCGCTCCGGCGCCGGGGCCGGGTACAGGGGCAGAGGCGGCCGCGGTAGCGGCAGCGGCCTCGTTCAGAATCCTGTGATGGATGGTAAACAGCGCCAACTCCAGCCGGTCCGACACGCCGATCTTGTCGTACACGTTGCGCAGGTAGTTCTTGATCACCTGCTCGGTGGTGCCGAGTTGCGAGGCGATCTCTTTGTTCTTGTAGCCCTGCACGATCAGCGCCACGATACGCAATTCTTTGGCGGTCAACCGATCCCGCACCCGCAGGCCGACCATGTCGTTCTCGGTCAGCTCGCTGGGCACGGCGATGTCCTGCACCCAAGTGTCGCCGCGCGCTACCTTGCGCACGCAGTCCACCAGCGATGCGCTGGTCACGTTGCGGTACACGACGCCGTGCGCACCCACGCCCATGTAGCGTTGCGCGCTCTCGCCGGTATCGGCCAGCACCACCACCCGCGTCTTGGCTTTGTTGGCGGCCTGCAGGATGCCGTTGAAATCGGAGTGGAATCCTCCCGCCACCACCAGCACCGCGGCGCGGAACTTGTCCAGGGCCATGAACATCTGCTCCTGGGTCTGCGCCTGGGCCACAATGCGCATCTCGTCTTCGACTGCCAGTACTTTGGCAATTCCCGCTCGGAAGATTGCCTGGTTGTCGGCCAGAATCAGTTTCAGCATCGCGTCAGCACCTCATTACGAGTGGCGAACGAAATCGTAGGAATCGATCACGCAGGCCACGCCGCGGGCCTCCGTGGGGCTGCTGCCGGAGGGCGGTTCGTCGGTACGCACCACCCGGCCGCGGCACTGGATAATCACATTTTCCTGGGCTCCGGTGACTTCCGGCGGCAGAGCGATTTCGAACTCCACGTTCGATCCCACTTCCAGCGTCGCATCGGCCCGGATGTACACTCCGGCCGCGCTCAGGTTGCCCGTCACTCCGCTGGACTCTCCGCTCTGTTCCGCCTTATGAATTTTGATTGGCAATTCCAGGGGAAATCGCTTCCCCGTCCGCGCATCGGACACAAGACCTCCTCGGTCCCGGCCTTTTGTACCTGCAAAAGCCAGTTCCATACTGCTTTCTCCTGATGATGACTAGAGTACTACGGGGCGTTATATCACAATGACAATGCTGTAAGTACAGTGATTACTTTAGTCATACCGGTAGCAAGTAGGTTCCCCCGGAACAGCAGCCAGTGGTTGTCAGGTCGTGGCTGCGGAGCGGTGCCGGGTACCCCTCCCCCCTCCCCCCGGTTCTTTGGAATCAATGGGCTAGGTGCCTAACACGTGCAAAATCAATGATTCTACGGGAGTTGCACAAGATCTTGGAAACAAAGGGGTGGGGCAGCACTCAGCACTCAGCATTCAGCACTCAGCATTCAGAACCTCGGCTGCCAGTGACGGATAAATTCGACACTCGCAGATACCCAGGGCCGACGGCCGGAGTTGTCAAAGAGCTTCGTGGGCCAGGGGCGCTGGCTCGGCAAGGGGCGTGAAGGCGGCTTGCAGATACGAGGCCGGCTACACGATCCCTTACTTCCAGTATGGCAGTTTGGGTAGGGAAAATGGGACATGGTGCAGGACTTTATATTTGGATTGGGATGAAGAATTTGGGAGAACTCTGAGGGTTTGGGAGGCTTGACAACGTCAGTGGCCTGGCCGGTGGCACCGGGCTAACGTGGAGGTTCGGGGTCGACCGCCTGATCGAGATAGAGCCACAGCACCCGCGCCAACAGGGTAAGGCTGGGCGCGAGCGGCAAGAACAAGACCACCGCCCAAAGGACAACTTTCGTGATCGGCCACCCCGTCCCTGCCCACAGCCCCACCGCGAGGAGCGCGATCGTCCCCAGCGCCAGCCCGTAGCTGATATACATCGCTCCCAGGAAGTATCCCGTTTCCCGCTCAAACTTGAGGCTGCACACCGCACAGCGCTCATACATTTTGGGAAGCCCGCGGAAGATGGAAGAGCGAAAGATGCTTCCCACCCGGCATCGCGGACAGCGCTGGTGAAGAATGCTGGAGAGCGTGGACGAGTTGGCGGGAATATCCATGGGTGATGGGATGGAGTGGTTAGGATAACTGAGGTGGGAGAAGTGAGCTATCTCACTGCCCGCACTATCCCCGAGGGGCACCCCGAGGTTTACCATCTATGTTGAGCGCCGAAGCCCGGGCCACCCGCCAGGGAACCGAACCGGCCACCTTCGAGAACCTCAGAACAGGCTTACACTCCATCCCGCGACCGAAACCCGTAATATCGTTCGGTGTACTCGTAGTGAGACTACGGCAACAATCATTCGCGTGCCACACAAGAAAACTCGGAGGAATCTGCGAGTCCTATTTGGAACGCGAATACGGGATCTGCGCCTCAGTGCGAAGCTGACGCAAGAGCAATTCGCGGAAAAAGCAAAGATCTCGGTCGATTTCTTGAGCCTGATTGAACGGGGTCGTAATTCCCCATCCTTCGAAAACATCGAGAACCTCGCGCGTGCGCTTGGGCTTCCTGTGGCTGACCTCTTTAGTTTTGAGGAGAACGACCAGTGAAGCTCAACAATACCTATTTGCTATTCGATTCCAAACAAACCTCAAAGCGCGACGACTGGGCGGAAGCACACGGGGCAATATTGAATGCCATAAAATCGATGAGGTGGCCGGACGAAGAAGGCGCGCATACCTTCCGCATTCCGAGAATCGTTACTGTCAAGCCCGGTGCAAAGTACATCGGTGCAGACGGGAAGGCTAAGACCGCGAAGGAGAAGAAGACTCTCCGGAACGGCGTAAGACCTCTACGCGACCAGTTCCGACGCTGGATGCAGAAGGAGGCTTGGACGTGTGAAGAATCGTGCAGCCTCGCACCATTCTTTAAGGGGCTGAGAGAAAGCAGCACAGCGGTCTTCACCAAGTTCCCGCCGCCTACCCAGAAGGAACTTGAAGAAGCCAAAGCAGAAGCGCTAAACGAAAGTGTAGGCGACTTTGATTTTTGGTTTCGAACGACGTCGAACTTTAGGACCGTCGTGGAGTGGGAAACGGGCAACATCTCCTCCTCGCATCGTTCGCTAAACAAGATGTGTCTCGCGCTTATGGGAGGACTTGTCGACGCAGGTGTGCTTATCGTCCCGTCGAAGTTCCTGTATCCGCACCTCACGGATCGCATAGGGAACATCCGCGAACTCCAGCCATACTTCTACTTCTGGAACCGAGTTGGGACGCTCGTTGATTGCGGCTTGCTGGCGGTCATGGAAGTTGAATACGACGCACTTTTCAAGAGCACTGATCTACGTGATTTCGTTTCGATGGGAACCGACGGCAACAGTAAGACGGGTCCGACACCGAGGCGAGTAACAACCAAATCAGCGAAAAAGCGGTAAGTTTCTTACCCCTTGATCCTCCAAGGGAAGGCGAGTCTTAGATGTGCTACGCCATTTTGGATGACAACCGTTATCGAGGTCCGTCAAACGTCTAATCGCTGCGGAGACGGTGTTTAAGTCGGCACATAGCCAGCGACGGTTGAGGCGCTCCGCGACGAGGGCAGTGGTGCCGCCTCCGACGAATGGGTCGCAAATAACATCTTCTTCGCGGGTCGTGAGAAGTATCACCCTTTCGAGGATCTGCGGCGCAAGTTCGTTGGGTGTTCTGTATTTATATTTCCGGTGTCGAACAGGTGGAATGTCGTCCCAAACGTCACTCAGGTTCAACCCCTTGGGGTTTAAGTACTTCCTGTGCCCTCCATAATCCTTAATATCTCTGCCACAGTGACGACATACGGCAATAGGAATTCGGACAGCGTCTCTGTCAAAGACGCGCGGTTTTTCACCCTTGATGTAGTACAGCATCCCGTAATGGCTGGGGGAGAGACGGTTCGGTATAGGTAAACTGTGAGCTTTGTCGATGGCAATCCAGTGCTTGAACGAGAGCGCAGCCTTCGAATTGAGATGGTTCCCGTATGATATCAACCACTTCGGGAGATTGTAGACGAATAGCGCACCACCAGGGCCGAGGACACGAACGGCTTCGTCAAGCCAAGCGTAGCTCCACGTAAGGTACTGGGCGTCCGAGATGCTGTCCGATCCCTTCCTGCCGTACTTTTTGCCCAAATTAAACGGCGGATCGGCGAAGAAGGTGTGGACCGTCCCTGAATCTATGCTCTTGAGAAACTCCAGGCAATCGGCTTCATAAAGCTGCCCAAGCGAGGTTGTGTGTGCCAATCTCATACACGTAACCACATTACGGGAAACTTTTTGGGGTTGCAAGCAGATTCTACACGAGCCGCTGGTCTTTTCATTCCCATCTTGGCGGGCGGTACGCTCTTCATTATAGGTCAGGAAACGTGGCGTGGTGTGTGCTTCGCGGCTCTTGCGAAGGACGGGGTGGGTGTCGCCTGGTGCGACACAGACATGTGACGGACGTCCTTGACAACTTCTATTCTAAAAGTGATAGCATGGTCTGTAGCTAGAATCTTATTGCTATAATGCTTACCCGCCTGGCGCCAGACGCACCGGCGGAGAAGCAACCGGCAATCCTCGGCTCCCCCGAACCGGAGCCGAACCGTTCTTTGACAATTTGCGCGTGTGGCGCGGACACTCCTGTCCGCGGGTCTTGGCAGAGGTCCCCAGGCCTGAGGCCTGTCTGAGTTCCGACGCCTGATTCTCCTAACGCCTTTGTTCAACGGATTTTGCCTCTAAGTCTCGTAGAATCAAAGATCGTCCCAACAAACCCTTTGTTTTCAAAGACCCCTACGGGGGGGAGGGGTACACAGGCGAAAAGAACTATGTGGTGGCCGGCGGGACGCCGGCGCTACGGCTTGGCTGACGGCTGACGACTGAAGCCCGACGACTGGTTCTCACCGAACATTCTGTCTACAATGGGCGGTCGCTCCCGAGCAAGAAATGACTGAGACCGGAAAACCCCGCCGCTGGACCGTGATTGCTTCCGGCTTGCTCTGCGGGGTGCTGGCCCTGGTGGTGATCTTTACCACTCGCGGAGCCTTCTTCAGTCCCATGGCCGTGGTGGTGGTGGCGGCCATCGGATTGGCGGCGGTGCTGCTGCAGGTGCGTTTCTATAATCGCGAGCAAGTCATCCCCGTGCACCCGCCGCTGTGGCTGAATGTGTTCGGAATCTTGTTTGCCCTGACGGCTCTTTTCGCCCGTGAACTCGGACTGCGGCCGCGACTGGGACAGATCATGGTGCTGGTCGCCGTGGGATGCTTCGCCATCAGCGGCGCCATCGTGTTGCACGCCTTCCGCAAGCGCCGCATCGCTTCCAAATGACTTCGGCTGCGCCCATCCTCCTGCCGGAAGAATTCAATGCCGCAACTTATTTTGTGGATCGCCACCTCGGCGAAGGACGCGGCGAGAAGATTGCCATCGAATGCGGCGAGAGCCGCGTCAGTTACCGCCAGCTTCATGAGCAAGTGAACCGCGTCGGCAACGGCCTGCGCAAGCTGGGAGTGCGCATCGAAGAGCGCGTGCTGCTGCTGGCGCTGGACACGCCGGAGTTCGCCGCCAGCTTCTTCGGGGCCATCAAGATCGGCGCTGTGCCGGTTCCGGTCAACACGCTGCTCAAGCCTGCCGACTACGAATACATGCTCCACAACTCGCGGGCGCGCGTGGCCATTGTCAGCCAGGAACTATACCCGCAGCTCGAAGCCGTGCCCAGAGAGCGGCTGCGGTATCTGCAGCACATCGTGGTGATCGGCGATGCGCCCGCGGGAACTCTGGCGTTCCGCGGCGTGCTCGCCGACAGTTCGCCGGAACTCGTCGCCGAGCCGACCCATAAAGACGATGCCGCGTTCTGGCTGTACTCCTCCGGCTCAACCGGATTCCCTAAAGCATGCGTCCACCTGCAGCACGACATGGTGGTCTGCGCCGAGCACTATGCCAAAGGCATCCTCAAGATGACCGAGCAGGACCGCTGCTTCAGCGTGGCCAAGCTGTTCTTCGCCTACGGACTGGGAAACGGGCTGTACTTTCCTCTCGCGGTTGGCGGAACCAGCATCCTGTGGCCCGGAGCGCCCAAGCCGCAGGCGGTATTCGAGGTGATCGAGCGCCATCGCCCGACGCTGTTCTTCTCGGTGCCCTCGAACTACGCGGCGCTGCTGGCGTATTCCCGCGAACCGGAGTTCGATCTCTCCTCGGTTCGCTACGGGGTTTCCGCCGGAGAATCGCTGCCGGCAGCGCTGTTTCACCGCTTCCGGGAGCGCTTCGGCGTGGAGATTCTGGATGCCATCGGATCGACCGAGGCCCTGCACATGTTCATCGCCAACCGGCCCGGCGCGGTGCGTCCGGGCTCGAGCGGGCAGATCATTCCGGGCTACGAGGCGCGCATCGTGGACGAGAACAACCAGACCGTGAAGCAGGGCGACATCGGCAACCTGCTGATCAAGGCTGACGCGGTTTGCTCCCACTACTGGAACCAGCACGAGAAGACCAAGGACACCATCGAAGGCCACTGGATCCGCACCGGCGACAAGTATTACCAGGATGCCGACGGCTATTTCTGGTACGCCGGGCGCTCCGACGACATGCTCAAGTGCAGCGGAGTCTGGGTGAGCCCAGTGGAGATTGAGAGCGTGCTGATCGAGCATCCCGCGGTGCAGGAGGCAGCCGTGGTCGGACGGGCAGATCAGGATTCGCTGATCAAGCCGTTGGCGTGCGTGGTGCTGAAAGATGGCAGTGTGGGCACGGCAGAGTTGGCGCGCGAACTCCAGGAATTCGTAGTGCGTCGCTTGCCGGTGTTCAAGCGGCCGCGCTGGGTAGAGTTCCTTCCCGAGTTGCCAAAGACGGCGACGGGGAAGCTGCAGCGCTATAAGCTGCGGCAGGGGAGTCGTCCCGCGTAGGGCAATTGTCTACAGGCGGAATTCCACGGCGAACGTGGTCCTGACTTGTGTCGGCTGGCCGTTGATGCGGTAGGGCTGGAAGCGCCACCATTTCACGGCGTCGAGCGCGGCTGGGGTGAGGGCGTCGGGGCCGCTGACCGGGCGAAGGTCTACGACGGTACCGTCGGCTCCGATGACCGCGTCGAGCACCACCGTGCCCTGGATATTGGCGCGGCGCGCCGCTTCGGGATACACCGGATCGACTTTGTGGGTGATGAGTTGCTCCATGAGCGCGGGCGGCACGGTGGTCTCCGGCGCCTTCGCCGGCGCGGCTTGGCCGGGCAGATGCGATTCCAGTTCCGTCCAGGCGTGATACCACTGCCACCAACCCAAAGCCCCCACCACAACAAACAGCGCGAGCGCGGCCCAGGCGAGCTGGCGCGGCATTCGGCTGCGGCGCGGACGGGCGGTTTGCTGCGCCGCTGGCCGGCTCACACTGGCTTCTGGTAACGCAGCGCCAAAGGGCAACTGAATTTGCGGTTGCTCCTCCGCCATACGCCGCTCCCAGAAGCGGATGGCGGCTTTCTGCTCATGGGACAATCCCAGGAACTCAATGCCGCAGCGCAAGCGTGCCTGGTGGCGCACCGCGGCCTTGGCCCGGATGGGCGCATTCACATGCGGGAGGCGGAATTCGACGCCCACGATGTCTCCGGGGCGAAGCTCGCCGGCCAGAATCGCACACAGGCCGCCCTCACCGACGTCCAGCGAGCGCCCCGGAATGGAAGCAGGGATGCCGGAGCGCAGTACGGTCAGGTCAACCGGAATGGCGATTGCATGGCGCGGAACGCAGCGCCGGACTGCACCCACGGTTGACTGCACGGCCGCCGCACTCATCGCTTGCCTTCCGCACGCATAGAAAATACCTCAGCCTCGTTTTGGGCTGGAGACGAACGAAGTGGGCGCTTGCTAAGGGTTAGTGGGCGGAGTATACCACCGCCCGTGATCACATCTGAGCCGAGGATTTCCACAGAAAGCGGGAGTGGTTCCGGGCTCTGGCGGGTTTGGTTATACGGGCTACAATCGGGGAAGAGATGGGCCGCCCTTCGCCACAAGATACTCCGAAGATGAACCAGGTCTGGTTGCGAGTTGCGCAACTGGAAGATGCGGATGCGATTGCGCAGCTGGTGAACCGGGCTTTTCAGGTAGAGCGGTTCTTTATTGAGGGAGACCGCATCAACCCGGGAGCGGTGCGCGAGTTGCTAAGGAAGGGCAAGTTTTTGCTGGCCGAGCAGTCGGGAGCGCTGGCCGGTTGCGTATATCTGGAACCGCACGGCGATCGCTGTTATCTCGGACTGCTATCGGTGGATCCGGGACGGCAGCGTTCGGGGTTGGGCACACTCCTGATGGGCGCAGCGGAAGAAGATTGCCGCGCGGCCGGGGCGCGTGGCATCGATCTGCAGATCGTGAGCTTGCGCACGGAACTGCCAGGGTATTATCGGCGCCTGGGATACGAGGAGAACGGCACGGCGCCGTTCCCGGCATCTGCTCAGCCCAAGCAGCCGTGTTACTTCATTAGGATGTCGAAGGAATTGGGATGAAGCGGGACGCAAGGGGATCTCCGGCTCGCCTGTTGCTACCGTCCCCTATAAGTAACGCTCGGACTTTTCCTCAAGAAGGCTCAGAAACGCGTCAGCCCCGAGGTTTGGCCCCGGGGCGAACAAAATCAACCGCTGCCCGTGGTGATGGTGGGCAGGCGAAGCGCATTTTGGCCCTCGGTTATGGCCAGCGCTTGGCCGTGTCTTCCCATCCGGCGGCGCGGGCGGGCTGGGGAGC
This sequence comes from Terriglobia bacterium, assembly GCA_020073645.1. Taxonomy (GTDB): domain Bacteria; phylum Acidobacteriota; class Terriglobia; order Terriglobales; family Acidobacteriaceae; genus JAIQET01. The sequence continues at coordinate 112,557 of JAIQET010000003.1, forward strand.
CACATTCACCGCCGGCTGCGGGATGCGAATGGGTTGCTGCACCGGGGTGGTAGCCGTCAGCGTGGGCTTGTTATTGGTGGCTTCGATGGCGGCCGATTCCTGGCCGTCCGACAGCAGGGGGGCGGCCACCCGCAGCGCTTCGACTTCCTTCTCCAGCCGGGCCAGTTCGAGTTCTTTCTGCCTCAGAACTTCATAGACATTCTTCATGCTTGGGCACCTGTACCAAACGCTTTTGAATTGAAGCGATTGTCCGCACTTTATGCAGGTGGAAAGTTTTTGTCAAGAAGGAAGAAGATAGGGAAAATGGGAGAATCTGCCTAACGCCGAGTAGTGGACCACTCCCTCCCTTTTTCATGTTGCGTGACGTCCAGTTCAGTCGCCAGAAGCAGCAGCTGATCGTCAGCCTTAACGTGAAAAACCTTCTACCGCGGTTCGCTGCATTGCCCAACTCCTGGATCGACCCTCTTAAGCTATTGAGATTCTGGGAGGCTGAAGTTTGGCCGGAGGCGCTAGCGGATCGGTAGGTACCTGCCGGGAGGCTCGCCGAGACGGGCTGCTGAATTCCGCATCACTGGCTGTTAAAACTTGCAACAAACACTTGAGCCGACCTAAGCCATTGATACGACACTCCCTTCTCCAAGGCATTCGGCAACGCTCTGATATTGCGGCCCGAGTGCCGTTGCGATTCTCATCAATTGTGCGTTGCGATTCTCCACGAAATTTCTCCACCAGTACGGTCGGAGCGGCCACATCTCGATGATTCCATGGATGATCTGTGCGTAAGAGGGAAAGCTGCACGGCCGCATTCGGTTTCGGCATGGCGATTGCCCTTAGGAAGGGTGGCGAGCGGCCTTAGACGAGACGGCCCTCCAGCGAGGTGGTTTATGACAGTCATCCTGGTCCTCTTAACCTTCGTAACTTTCTTACTGATCGATCACTTCTACAGTCGCAAACAGGTTGTCGTGCAACCGGCGCTGCAGGTCGCCGGGCGGGAAGGCGCGCCGCGAGTGGCGCCGAGTCTGGTGGGTGGGTTCCACGTTCCCGAGAGTCTGCGCTATCACCCGGGGCACACCTGGGCCTTGAGTGAGAGCCCGAGCCTGGTGCGGGTGGGCATGGACGATTTTGCTTCCAAGCTGACGGGCAAGGTGGAGCGCATCAGCCTGCCGCAGCGCGGGCAATGGATTCGCCAGGGGCAGAAGGTGTGCACGATTCATCGTGATGGTGCGGCAGTGGACATGGTGTCGCCGATCGAAGGCAGCGTGGCGGACATCAACGAAGCCATCGTGCGCAATCCTGAACTGGCCAACAAGGATCCCTACGGCGAAGGCTGGCTGATTACTGTGCAGTCGCCGGATGCCAAGACCAACTTCCGCAACCTGCTGGGCGGGGCGCTGGCGCGGTGGTGGACAGAAGAATCTTCGAGCCGCCTGCAGAGGAAGATGCCGATGATGCTCGGCGCGCTGGCCCAGGATGGCGGCGTGGCCATGGACAATGTGACCGCCCACATGCCGGACCAGGATTGGGCGGCGCTGGCGAAAGAATTCTTCCTGTCGTAAGGCCTCGTGCTGGATAAGGCACTCGCCGATTTGAAGACCCCGGCAGGCCGCAAGGCCTGCCGGGATTTTCTTGCGCGACGGAGGCACTCTTGCCCGCTCCGCAGCCTTTCCAAGTCTTTGATCAGCGATAACTTAGCGGTGTGATGGTCATCACACCTGCAAGTGCCAAGGGTCACGGCTGGAAACCTCCCAGGGGCTGAAACTGAGGCTAGAGGAAAACTGAAGAGGTGCGGTCATGATGCTGGCCTACCGACTCGTCCGCTTGATCGAGACCCACTCCGACGCCCTGGCTGCCGGCTTGCTGCAGCGGGTGCAGAATTCCGAACTCACGCAGGCCTACCGGAATGTGCCCCCGGAAGAACTGAAAGAGCGGGTGTACGAAATCTATCGCCACTTAGGCGACTGGCTGTTGGGAAAAACCGAATTCGATATCGAGGCGCGCTACCGGGAAATCGGAGTCCGGCGGGCGCAACAGCATGTGCCCCTCAGCGAGCTCACTATGACGATCATCCTCACCAAGGAGAACTTGTGGGAATTCCTGAAGAAGGAATCGGTGCTGGATCGTCCAGTGGAGGTTTTCGGCGAACTTGAACTGCTGCAATTGCTGGAACAGTTTTTTGACCACGCCATCTATTACGCGGCCGTGGGGCACGAACGGGCGGCAGCCACGCGGGAAACGTCCGAGTTGATATCCAGGTCAGGTAAGTAAGGAGCGCAAGAGATGTCTTGGGAGATCGAGTACAAGAAGAAGCTGAGGACGCCAGAGGAGGCGTTGCGCTGTGTGCGGTCAGGCATGCGGGTGTACATCCACCCGGGTTGCGCCGAGCCGGAAGTGCTGGTGAAAGCGCTGATCCAGCGCGGGCCCGAGGTGGAAGACGTGGAAATCGTGCACCTGATGACCATGGGGGACGCGGGCTACATTGCGCCGGAGTTGGAAGACCACTTTCGCCACAACGCCATGTTCATCGGGGGCAATGTACGCAAGGCCGTGAACGACGGCCGCGCCGACTATACCCCGGTGTACCTGAGCGAGATCGAGCAGTTGTTTGAGAGTGGGGCTATGCCCCTGGATGTGGCTTTGATCCAGGTGTCGCCACCGGATGCGCACGGCTTCTGCAGCTTCGGGGTGGGCGTGGACACCACGCTGACCGCGGCCAAGTGCGCGCACTACGTGGTGGCGCAGGTGAACGATCAGATGCCACGCACCTACGGCGACAGCTTCATCCACGTGAACAACATTCACGCTGTGGTCGAGACCTCGCGGCCGCTGTGCGAATTGCCGAAGCCCGAGATCACCGACCTGCACGTGGCCATTGCGCGCAACGTGGCCGGGCTGATCGATGACGGTTCAGTGCTGCAGACCGGCATCGGCGGCATCCCCGACGCGGTGCTGCCCTTCCTGATGGACCGCAAAGACCTGGGCGTACATACCGAACTGGTTTCGGACAGCGTGGTTCCGCTGATTGAGGCGGGCGTGATCAACGGTGCACGCAAGAACTTCAAGCCGCGCAAGGTCATCCTGGGGTTCGTGCTGGGATCGAAGCGGCTGTTTGACTTCGTGGATAACAACCCCATCTTCGAATTCCATCCCAACGCCTACACCAATGATCCCCAACTGATTGCGCGCAACGACAATATGGTGGCGATTAATTCGGCGCTGCAGATCGACCTGACGGGCCAGGTGTGCTCCGACTCGATCGGCAACTATTTCTACAGCGGGATCGGCGGGCAAGTGGACTTCCTGCGTGGCGCCTCGCATGCGAAGGGCGGCAAGCCCATCATCGCCCTGGCGTCTACGGCCAAGAACGGCTCCATCTCGCGCATCGCTCCCATGCTCGATCCTGGCGCCGGGGTGGTCACATCCCGCGGGCTGATCCGCTACGTGGTGACCGAATACGGTGTGGCGTATCTGCACGGTAAGTGCATCCGGGAGCGGGCGAAGGCGCTGATCGAGATTGCGCATCCCAAGTTCCGCGAGGAACTTTACGCATATTGTGAAAAGACCAAGTGGCTGCAGCGTCCGCACGCTGCAAAAACAGCGGTAGTGAGGTGAACATGGCAGGCCAAGCGCGCGGTAGGGTCACGATCGATGTAGAAGAGTGCAAAGGATGCGGGCTGTGCGTGGAGTCGTGCCCGCCCAAGTGCCTGGAACTGGCGGCGGAACTGAGCGCCTACGGGGTGCACCCGGCGCGTTACACGGGGTACGACTGCACGGGCTGCGGGATTTGCTTCTACTGCTGCCCGGAGCCGGGGGCGATCACCGTGTACCGCGTGGCCCGGCCCCTGAAGCTGGTGACCAAGGCGGAAGGAGGCGACCATGCGGCAGCTCTGTAAAGGCAACGTGGCTGTGATCAAGGGCGCCATCCTGGCCGGCTGTCGCGCCTATTACGGATATCCCATTACTCCCGCCAGCGAGATCGCCGAAGCTGCGGCCCTGTACATACCGCAGGTCGGCGGAACCTTTCTGCAGGCGGAGAGCGAAGTCGCCGCCATCAACATGGTGTACGGCGCAGCTGCGGCCGGGGTCCGCGTCATGACCGCTTCCTCTGGCCCCGGCCTCAGCTTGATGCAAGAAGGAATCTCCTACCTGGCCGGTTCGGAGTTGCCCTGCGTGATCGTGGACGTAGTGCGCGGCGGGCCGGGACTGGGCAATATCGCGCCCGAGCAGAGCGACTACTTCGCCATGGTGAAAGGCGGCGGGCACGGAAATTATCGAAACATCGTGCTGGCTCCGGCTTCGGTGCAGGAGATGGCCGACCTTACCGTGCTGGCGTTCGAGCTGTCCGACAAGTACCGCAACCCGGCGATTGTCCTGGCCGATGGTTTCATCGGGCAGATGATGGAGCCGCTGGACCTGGAGTATCGCGAGGTCGTGCTCCCCGACAAACCCTGGGCGGTGAAAGGTACGCCGGAGACCCGTGCGAACTTGATCAATTCCATCTATCTGGAGCCGGATGAACTGGAAGAGCACCAGCGCGAGATGGAAGCCAAGTACATGCGGGCGCACGTAGAGACCCGGCACGAGTTGTATCAAACCGAAGATGCAGAGGTACTGCTGGTGGGATTCGGCATCGTCTCGCGGGTGCTGCGTTCCGCGGTGGAAACTCTGCGCCAGGACGGAGTGAAGGCCGGCCTGTTCCGTCCTGTCACCCTGTGGCCGTTCCCCTCGGAAGTCCTGGCGGAAGAAGCGGCGAAAGTGCAGAAGGTGATCGTGGTGGAGTTGAGCAACGGACAAATGGTAGAAGACGTCCGCCTGGCACTGGACGGCAAGGTGCCGGTGGAGTTCTACGGGCGCGTGGGCGGCAACGTGCCGTCGGTCGAGGAACTGCATGCGCAGGTGATGGAGCGCATCGCCTCGCTGGTCTAGAGAGGGAAACGACAATGGCAGATGAGAGCAAGAACGCGGTAGTCGAGCCGGTGGTCAGCAACAACGGCTACGAAGTCATTCATTCCAAGTCGTCGTTGTTTTATGACCTGTACGAGCGCAAGTCGGAACTCAAGCACCAGACCCACTACTGTCCGGGCTGCGGACACGGCGTGGCCCACAAGCTGATCGCCGAGGCACTGCAGGAACTGGGCGTGCAAGACAAAACCATCTTTGTCAGCCCGGTGGGCTGCTCGGTGTTCGCTTACTACTACTTCGACGTGGGCAACGTGCAGGTCCCGCACGGGCGCGCTCCCGCGTCTGCCACGGGTATCAAGCGCGCCTGCCCTGACAAGATTGTCATCTCCTACCAGGGGGACGGGGACTTGGCGGCGATTGGCACGGCGGAGATCATTCATGCCGCCAACCGCGGGGAGAAGATCACGGTCTTCTTCGTGAACAACGCCATCTACGGGATGACAGGCGGGCAAATGGCGCCGACCACGCTGGTGGGGCAGAAGAGCACGACTTCGCCCTGGGGACGCCGCCCGGTGAACGAGGGCTTCCCGCTGCACATGGCGGAGCTGATCTCGACGCTGGAAGCACCGGTGTACGTCGAGCGGGTCGCGCTCTCGGACAACAAGAACATCATGAAAGCGCGGCGGGCGATCAAGAAGGCGCTGGAAAATCAGTGCAACGGCGTAGGCTTCTCGTTCGTGGAAATTCTCTCTCCCTGCCCGACCATCTGGGGCAAGGATCCGGTGGAAGCGCGGCGCTGGGTGCTCGAGGCGATGGTGCCAACCTTCCCCTTGAATGTTTTCCGCGACCACAAGCCGGAGATGCCGGTGAACAACGCACCGCCGCAGCGTCCGGTGCCCGATGTGCTCGAGATCACGCCGGTCGAAGGGGCGCACGGCGCTGTTGCAGGGAAGCACGCGCATCACTTCAAGAACTTCACGATCAAGGTTGCGGGCTTCGGCGGGCAGGGGGTGTTGCTGCTCGGGCAACTATTCACCGAGATGGGCATGCGCGAAGGCCTGGAAGTGAGCTGGTTGCCTTCCTACGGGCCGGAGATGCGCTCGGGTAGTGCGCATTGCCACGTCTGCCTGTCCAAGGAACGCATTGGCTCGCCGCTGATCTCACATCCCGACGCGCTGATTGCCATGAACGAAATCTCCCTGCGCAAGTTTGCGCCACAGGTGGCGCCGGGGGGATTGATTCTCTATAACCGCGACACGCTGCCCGCTGATTTCGCATTGCCTCCCGGGGTGCGCGCGATCTGCATTCCAGCCTCGGAGATGGCCGACAAACTGGGCTCCACCAAGGTGACGAACATCATCATGATGGGGGCACTGCTGGAAGAAACAGAGTGCCTGTCGCCGGGGACCGCCATGGGCGTGATCGAAGACAAGGTCAAGAAGGTTGCCCTGCTCGAGACCAACCGCAAGGCGCTGGCCGCGGGGCGGGAGTTCATCGACCACCAGGTGCGGATCGCCGTGACCCAGCCCGACGGGTTTGCGGAGTAGGCCTTTCAGAAACGCAAACTAGGCGCGCTCGCGAGGTCGCGGCTGTCTCTTGGCGGCACCCAAGTATTGTTATCCTCACGGCCTAATGCTGAAGTCGGAATCATCCCCCTGTTTCTATCTCGGTTCGGCGACTTGAACTCGCAACTTATTGTCATCGTCGCTCACAAGGAACGTGAAACGTTCCGGATTGAGCGTGTAGCATGCGAAGGCCGTGCCGAGCAAGCCCGACTTCTGCTGGGCGCTTGCCTCGGTATAAGTCGCCAGATCGTGTCCTTCCAGGTCCACGACCTTCACGACATTTACCTTAGTTTGAGGTTCGATGAAAAGGACAGCGATCCGGCTATCCGAGACATGCATTGAGACAGGACGATACCCGGAGTCGCCTGGGTCCACGGTAAAACGACGAACCACCTCGCCGCCGGGGGAAATGGCATAGAAGATGGCCGGAGTAATCCATCGCATCACGTAAACGTTTCCGTCGCTGGCAGCCTCCATCTTGCTGAAATCGATCGCGTGATTTGCCGATGGGTTTCTTGAGGAACTGACCCGGGCATCACCGGCAGCAGCCAGATCGCGGAGTGTCTCATCGTCTTCCAGCTTGACCTCCTTCAGCAGGGTGCCGTCAGATGAAAAAATACCGGTGAAAGGCCACATGGCACCGGTCGGCTCACGGTCATACTCGAGGCCGGACACCAGCAGATTGCCTGCAGGGAACACTGCAACCGAAGACGGCATCCACGGGAAGCCAGGCTCCAACTTGATTGCTCTCTTGTAGCTTCCGTCCGATTTGTAGACGAACACGTAGCGATTGATTTCGTGGGGGAAAACCAGCTCGTAAAGCTCACCGTTGTCCGCGACAGCAAAATAACCGGTCGAATCTATTTTCTTGAATTCTGGATTCGCGCCGGGTTGGAACACGGCCAGCCGCTCTCCGTTGGGAGCCAACTTGTGAATCCCCGAAGCGCCATAGGCGTCGGTCTCAAAGTAGATATTTCCGTTGCTGTCGCACCTGAGCGGTTCATAAAACAGCTCAACAGCTTCGGACGGTAATACTACCTCGCTGACTCTGGCCAGCTGTCTTTCATTCGAATGCTTCCCCACGTCGGCTGTTCCTTGCTTATTTGTTCCATGCTTGTAGTCGGATTTCGCAACTGGGGACGGAGTCCGAGATTGCGCCGCTCCGACGATACTCCACAGCGTAATCGTGGCGCCCAAAAGGGCAGCAATTCGCTGGATCATAAGCCACCAAAGACTACTGGATAGTCCCTTTCGATCAAAACACCATATGTGTGAGAACACTTGTTGAGGACGAAGGCCTGCCTGGGTGGATGGTAGCTGAGGCTTTCGGTCAATTCTATAAGGCCGCGTGTTCCATCCCACCAGAGCTGCGCAAATGCGCCCTCGTGCCTCTCGAGCTTGTGGGTTGACTGTAACCCGTGGGACCGGAGATCTGGGCAGATTTCACATCTGTTGCCATCGGGGTAGATCACGGCACTGTAATACATCTTTCCGCAGCACTCTCCGCTGCCGCCATGGGATATGCACTCTCCCGACACGCACCCCAGATCGCAGGTTGTAGTTTCCTGTGGATCGCACCCCGGACCGCAACTTATTTGTCTGGAACCGTACCCCCAGCACCCGGAGGCGTTCGCGAGGTTGCAGATCAGCAGGAATCCTAGGCAAGCCAGCAGCCCCAGCACGATTCGGTTTCTTCTCATAAGGATCTCCTTGGAGGTAATTGCGAGGCGAGCGTCCGCCCGCAAGTGGGACTGTTTATCACAATTGGTTTAATGTAGGTGGGTGATGATGAGTTTGTTCGGGATCCGGAACAGATTCAAGCAGGTTGGGGACGAATCTAGGACGGGAAAGTGCGGCGGGGGAATGAGTTGCGAAGACATACTGGAAGATTCGCGGCGGAGATCCACGAGTTCCGAGTGAACACCTACGAGGTGAGCTCGTTCGGAAAACGGAAATAATGCGTTCAGTCACCTAACCGTGTGGCTCAAGAGACATGGCCAACGTACATCGCAAGATGCAGATCCCCGGGACTTGGTCGCGGAAGGTTGTGTACTGGCCGCAGGAGAAGACGGTCCGGTCGTCCTGCAGGCCGCCGTTGACGCAACAGTCCACGATATCGCCGATGCGGTACAGTTCCTCAGGCCGGGTTACGGGCCGCGTCGGAGGAAAGCGCACGTCCAGATTGATGATAAGCAGCGCTACAACGGCCTGGCGCCGTGCAGCTTGACGGACGCTACCGCGGATGCGGCTTCATACATCCAATGGCCGTCCGCGCCTCCACCACAGCAGCTGGTCGCGGACTTCTGCTGCTCCAGACCGTAGGCCACGAGGAGCTTGCCGGCTGGCACGATCTGCGGAATCGTCAGGTCCGCCAACCCTGCTTCCAGGGCAATGCGAACGTAATCGGTCAGCAGGCTCGCTCCCGCTACGCAGCCCACATAGGCGCTCACGTCCTTCGCGACCTTCTCCGGCAATTCCTTCAGCAGCACCAAATCGCTAATGGCGAACTGGCCGCCCGCTTTCAGCACGCGTGAGATTTCGCGGAACACCGCCGGTTTGTCTGGACTGAGATTGATGACGCAATTGCTGATCACCAGATCGATGGAAGCGTCCTCCACCGGCAAGTTTTCAATCCGTCCCTTGCGGAATTCCACATTGCTCGCCCCCAGGCCCTCAGCGTTCTTGCGCGCTTGGGCAAGCATGTCGTCGGTCATGTCCACGCCGATGACGCGGCCCGCAGGGCCGACGCGGCGCCAGGCGAGGAAGGCGTCAAAGCCCGCGCCACTACCGAGATCCAGCACGGTCATGCCGGGTTGAATGGCGGCCAGAGCCAACGGATTGCCGCAACCCAAGCCAAGGTTGGCCTGCTGCGCGAGAGCGAGATCCTCTTCGGAGTAGCCGATAGCCTTGGCCACCGCGCCGGGCGCAGAGCAGCCACAGCCCGATTGTTCGCCGCGCGCAATGGCTCCGTAGCGTTCCTTGACCACTTCCACAATGTCAGTTTCCTTGGCGGGCATGGCTTTTTCTCCTTTGGGCGGGTTGGTCGTTCGGCGTGACCCGGCAGCTCACGCCCACGTCTGGCCATTCCCCACTGAAGTCGCAGCAGCCGCCAGGTCCGAGTGCCTGGTTGAGCATGCGGATGCCTGCCAGCAGTTGCGGGCGAAAGCCGGCGGGAATTCCTTTGAGAATGGCGCGCGTGCGGTCGAGCATGAGCTGGTCAATGCGGCCCCGTATGGCGCGGCCGCGTTCGGTGATGGCGACCATGGCGGCGCGACCGTCTTCGCCAGCTCCCCGCACGCGCTGAATCAGGCCCTGGGCCTCGAGTTTGTCCAGTACGCGGGTCATGGCGCTGGGAGTGATGCCAGTCTCAGCCGCAAGATCAGACAGGCGAGCGCCTTGCTTATCGGCGAGAGTGCGCAGGATGCCGCATTGCCGCGGCGTCAGGCTCTCGCAGCAGACTTCGTCCGGGCCCACCCGGTTGAGAACGCGGGCCAGGCGCTCCAGCTCGGCGGACCAGGCGGTGACTTCGGCGGCTTTCGCCATGTGCACAGGATAAGCAATATACTTGCATGTGTCAAGCAAATAAATCGCCGGCCAACTTCTCACCCCAGAGACGCAGAGCCGCAGAGAAAAAGGCGACTGCTTTGTCAGGTCTGCTGCTGTTGGTAACGAAGGGCCCCACACGGTCACTGTCCGGTTTTGAACAGCAAGGTTGCCGGGCACCAGGCGGAGGTGCGTGACCGTGCACTTCGTTGAGAAAGCGTCCGATTTCGAGCAGACCGGGAGGCGGATTCCAACTTTGGAAGCATAGCCTCGCACCGGGATATGAAAAGCTGGACAGCACAGTTCAGCGATAAGACATGACCGCGCGCGCTGTGCTGCGGTCACGCTGTGAATGAAGAATGTGCGGAAAATTTACGAACGTTTCTCACCTTTCTTGAATCTTACCGTCTAAGTGAACAACAGCTTCCGGCACAGGCTGGGCTGTACCTCGCGCTTGGGGCAGACCGACTGCGACTCGCGAAATGCATGTCCAAATTTGCGGGAACCAATCGGCGGGGCTTTACGTATCCAAGCGCAGGATTGGTGTGTTCAGGGCGGGGTGGAGCAGCGGACACAGACGCCGGGCGATGCAGAGCAACGGGCTCCGGAGGATGGTCATGGAAAACGGGCGAAACGGTAGCAATGGCAACGGGAACCTCAAGAACCTTCCGGGCAGTGGGGATCTACATGTCCAGGAAGTAGTGCGGGCTGCGCACGAAGAACTGCGTCAGCTCATGCGGCAACGGGCCGAGATCATGAAGCGCATCGGCACCGTAAAACAGACGATCGTGGGACTGGCCAACTTGTTCGGCGACGACGTCCTGACAGAAGAGTTGCTGGAGCTGGTGGATCGCAAGAGCGGTGGCCGCCAGCCGGGATTTACCAAAGCGTGCCGGATGGTGCTCATGGAAGCCGATCGACCGCTGGGTGCGCGTGAGGTCTGCGAGCAGATCCAGCAGAAGGTTCCGCCGGTACTGCTTCGCCACAAGGATCCACTGGCCTCGGTGACCACGGTGCTCAATCGTTTGGTGGAGTACGGCGAGGCGCGCACTGTGCCGCGGGAGAACGGGCGCAGGGCGTGGCAGTGGGTGTCGGACCCGGCGAATACAGGGCTGGGACGCACTCCCGGCGACGGGAATTTCACCGAAGCCTGAAGAGCAGGCAGCGGGTCTGGGCTCGTCCTGCAGGCGCCCTTGTCAGCCGAGGGCAACGCTGCGCGCCTGCCGCTGTGTGTGGTTCACCGCTTTGTGATCGGACGTGATGCGTGACCGTGAGGAGGCCGGGTCAATGCTACGACCCGGCTTTTCCTTTTGCGGGTAATTCCAGTGTTCTCCCCACACAAAATCAGCAGGAATCGCCGGGACGCGGGCGAGGCGCACCGCGCCACGCGAGCAGCTATGCCGGCGGAAGCAGCATTCCTTTCTCCAGGTGGCGGGTGACGTGGGCGTAGGAGGCCGCGTGCGGATCGTGCGTCACCATCACCACGGTCTTGTGCGAGTCCTCATTCAGCCGCTTGAGGATGTCCAGCACTTCTGTAGCGGAGTGGCTGTCGAGGTCGCCGGTCGGTTCGTCGGCGAGCAGCAAGGTGGGATCGCTGACAATAGCGCGGGCGATGGCGACGCGCTGTTCCTGTCCGCCGGAGAGCTGCTTGGGCAAATGGTTCACGCGGTCTTCCAGCCCGACCAGCTTGAGGGCAGTCATCACGTGGTCGCGGCGCTGCTGGGCGCTGAGCTTGGTCAGCAGCAGCGGCAACTCGACGTTCTCAAAAGCGGTGAGCACAGGAATGAGGTTGAATGTCTGGAAGACGTAGCCGATGTGCTCGTTGCGCCAGCGCGCTGACTGGCCGTCGCTGAAGCGGAAAATGTTGTCGCCCAGAACCAGCAGTTCGCCCGAGGTCGGCCGGTCGATGGCGGCGATCATGTTCAGCAAGGTGGTCTTGCCCGAACCGGACGGGCCCATGAGTGCGAGGAATTCTCCCGCACCGATCTCGATGGAAACGTCGTCGAGCGCCTTGACCTCAAAGGCGTCGCGCTTGAAGACCTTGCTGACGTTGCGGGCCTGGACCACTTTGGTCTGAGTTGCGGTACGTGGAACGGTAGCAGTGCTCATGACTGTCCTTTGACCTTGATTTTGTCTCCGTCTTTCAAGTTGGGCGGACCTGAGGTAATGACGTCTTCGCCGCCGGTCAACCCCTCGACCAGGTACCCGCTGCTGCGCGTGGAACGGATGCGGACCTCGCGCATGGCGGCCTTGCCGTCGTAGGCGATGAAGACGACCTTTTTCCCGTCGTGGTCGCGCACCGCCGCGGTTGGAACCAGCACTCCCGAAGGCTGCGCACTGGCGGCCTTGCTTCCCGCCTCATTGGGCAGGAAATTCACCGTCGAGTTCATGTCCGGCCGCAGGTAGGCATCCGGGTTGAGAATCTGGACCTTTACCTGTACCGTCGCCTTTTGCCGGTTCGCCTCGGGTGAGATCTCCGCGATCTGACCATCGTACTTGCGGTCAGGGTAGGCGTCAGTGGCGAGCGTGCCCTTCTGACGCGGGCTGAGCTTGCTGAAATCATCTTGCGCAATATCCAGCTCCACTTGGAGATCGGTGAGGTCGGCGAGTGCGACCACCGAACCCTGCGGGCCGCCCTCCGCGGAACTGGCAAATTGCGCGGTGATCAGCTCTCCCTTTTCCGCCGTCCGTTCCAGGATGGTGCCGGTCACGGGCGCTCGAATGACCGTGGCATCGAGTTGCGACTGGGCGTAGGCCAACTGGCCCTGCGCCTGGAGGAGAGCTCCCTTGGCACGCGCAATCTCTTCCGGACGAGGTCCGATCTTCATCAGTTGATACGCCTGCGTCAAGGAGTTCACCCGCTGCTGGTCGGCATCAAATTTGGCGGTGGCATCGTCCAGCGATTGCTGCGATAACACACCCTGCCGCACCAGGTCGCGGGTACGATCCAAAGTGATCTTGTCATTGGCGAGAGTGGCGCGAGCCTCGTCCAGGTTGTGTTGGGCCTGCTGAATCTCCTCAGGCCGGGAGCCATTCTCCAGTTCCTGCAAGTAGGCCTTGGCGTTTTCCACCGCGCCCCTGGACTGGGTCACCTGCGCGCGGAATTCCTCGTCTTCCAACCTCACTAGAACCTGCGCCTGCTTGACCTTGTCTCCCTTCTCGACGCCGATCCAGGCGACGCGCCCGGTGACCTTGGAGTTCACGTTGATCTTGTGATGGGCCACGATGTAGCCGCTGGCGGTCAGCACCGTGCCGGGCGTATCGGCGCTTTCCGCGGCCGCGCGGGCGACGGTCACTTCCGGCGCAGCCGCCGCAAGCAGACGATAGGCCAGGGCGACGACACCGAGCAACACTACCAAGGCGATGCCGCCGACAATGTAGCGGCGGGCCCACAGCGGCGGTTTTCCCTCGCCGTTACCGCGTTGCGAGCGGTCGATGCGCAGGCTTTGCAGTTCTTCGTGTTTGGCGTCAATCGGCATGCGAAATAAGGATTACCGCAACCCCGCTAGTCGCGCAATGCATTCAAGATGTTCCGCCGTGAGGCCTGCCACGCCGGAAGCAGACCTCCCAGAAATCCCATGATCCCGGCAAAAATGAGGGCATTCGAGATCACGCTGGGCGTCATGCGCAAGCGGAACACGGCCTCGCTGAAGGTGACCGGGTTCGAGGTGCCGGTAGTCATGCCGTTAAACGGCAGCATCAGCACAATGCCCACCAGCGCCCCCAGCAGAGCCAGACACAACGATTCGAACACAAAAGAAGTCAGAATGCTGGGGCGGGAGAACCCGATCACCCGCAGGGTGGCAATCTCGCGGGCGCGGTAGGCCACCGCCGCATACATGGTGTTCATGGCGGCAGCAATCGAACCCACCGCCATGATAATGGCCACCGCCCAGCCCACAATCTTGATCGGCGTCCCGGTGCTGGTCTGCTGCGCGTAATATTCGGATTCCAGCATGCCGTTCAGCTTAAGCCGCTGGTCGTCGCTCACCCGGTTCTTCAGGGCCGCGGCCGTCTCCGCGTTGGTGGCCCGCATCAGGACCGAAGAATACTGCGTGCGGTCGAGGTCCGACGCGATCTGATTAATGTCAGCCCAGATCTCGGATTCATGTGCGGAACCGCCGCTGTCGAAAATTCCCACCACCGTCCAGTACCCTTTACCGAAAAACATCGTGTCCCCGATGTTGCTCTGGGAGAAGCGCTCGTGAATGGACTTGCTGACCACCACTTCCCGCTGTCCTGGCGTGAACCAGCGACCGGCCATGATCTTGACGCCCGGCCGCATCTCCAATCCCATGGGGGACAAGAAGCGCATGGTGACATTGGTCTCGCCGGTACCGTCTTTTCTGGGGAGAACGAGCACCAGGATAGTTTCACCCGAGATCATCGTGTCGCCTTTGCTGTCTTTCGCAATCCCAGGCAGATCCTTCAGAGTCTGCATGGCCTCCCGTTCCACCCCACCGGCAGCCAGTTCAGAATTCGATCCTTTGCGCAGAACCAGAACATTGGTAGGCTCGCCGCTGGTGGCGAAGGCGTCCCGTAAGCCGGCGAGCAGCGCCATAATAAAGATGGCGATGGTCACGGTCAGGGCGATGCCTAGCGCGGTCATGACCGTGGCGCCCTTCCGCAGTTTGAGGTTGCGAATGTTGTAACTGAGTGGTATCGCCATAGGAATCTCCGGTCGCGGTCGTTCCCAACCAACCTTCAGCCGATGTGCCGCAATCCTTCCACGATGTTCTGCCGCGAAGCGTGGTACGCCGGCAAGAACGCGCTTACCAAGCCAACCGTAGCCGCCACCAACAGCGCCACCAGCATAGTGAGACCGGTCACCCGGACTCCAGAGAGGAAGAAATTCAGTCCCGGCGCATTCGCCGCGGCCCGGATCAACGCGCTGGCAGTCAAGGCTCCGATCAACCCACCCGCCAACGCCAGAGCGACCGCTTCGCCCACGAACAGAACCAATACCTTCCCCCGAGTGAAGCCAAGCGTCTTCAGCAGGGCGACTTCGCGGGTGCGTTCGCGAATCGACATTGCCATGGTATTAGCCGAGACCAGCAGAATTGCGAACACCACCGCCAGGCAGATGCTCAGGATGAACGCCTTGACGTTGCCCATCATGGCAATCCAACCCAACTGGAAGGCGTGTTCGCTCTCGGTCTTGGTCGGCCGCTCCACGTTCTTGAAGGTTTCGTCGATCTCTTTGGCTACCTTGGGCACGTTCTCCGGGGAATCTGCCAGCACGCCAAAGAACCCGGCGCGCCCCTTGATCTGCGGAAAGCCTTCGTCGATATACGCGCTGTTGAAATAAATAGATTCCGTAGGTTGGTTTGAGGTGAAAATCCCCCGAATCGTGAGTTCCAGGTCGAAGGGGAAAATAACCCCCTTGATGAACAGCCGGTCCCCGAGTTTCCAACTATGTTTCTTGGCTAGTTCGGCGTCCACCACGCAACCTGCACGGTCTTTTTGCCAGGCCGCCAGTTGGTCCGGCGGGATGCTGAGGTCCTTGTAGACATCGAAGAATTCCTGGGGATCGGTGCCGAACTGCGCGAACATGTTCTCCGGCTTCTGGTCCTTGTACTGGCCGCCGAACCAGGATTCATTGACGACCTGCTTCACCCCGGGCATGGCACGGATCTTTCCCCGGTAATAGGAAGGCAGCCAAAAGACCAGGGAAACCTTATTGCGCGTGATCAGGCGCTGGGCCGACTCGGCGCTGCCTTCCGTCAGATAAAAGGCGCGCCAGATGGTCATCATCACGGTCAGTAGCAGCAGCGAGAAAGCGATGCTGACTATCGTCAGCGCCGTGCGGCGCTTGTTACGGAAGGCGTTCTTGCTCACGAAGCGAGTCAGGGTCATGTTCAGAACTCCGGGAAGAAAACGGATACTGGCCGACTTGCCCCAAGATTAGTATCAGGATAGACGATGCCCAACCGCTCTACAACTGCCCGACAAAGTCTTGACAATTTGTTTATGTCTTGTCGTCCCCGAGCCTGAATTGGCGACCGGAGACAGTATCTCGGGCCCTGACCGCCGGAGACCAGTGGAGATCGTCAGCCAGTGCGGATGACAAATGTCACCTTCGCGAAGAGAGCTTCCATAGCCAGAAACGGATGGCGGCCCCAAAAAGTTACGGCTGATGACCGGACTCCAGGTTCTGCAAGGCTCGACGGATGAGGAGGGCAGAAAAGGAGGCACCGCAAACTGCTGTGGCAACACTGTTTCTGGGTTTTGCCCAATCGATGATCCGGGTACTTTCGTAATTCACGATGCAGTTGCGGATCGGGCTATCCTACCCCTATCCCTTCCCCACAGGTCCAAGCCTGACGTCTTCCGCAAGAGGGCGTCCCCGTTCTTCGCCTGAGCGAGGGTAGCAAGAAATGCCTAACAAAATCGGCCGCTTCGACATACTCAGTGAAATCACCAATTCGCCGACTGGGTCGGTCTACAAGGCTTCCGATCCGGAGAGCGGACAAACGGTAGCGCTCAAGACCCTCAAGCTGGAGGTGTTCGGGGACCAGGCAGCGGCGCTGGTGCAGAGCGTCCTGGAGGAAGCGGAGACCACGAAATCTCTGAACAGTCATAACATCGCCCTGGTCTATGGGGCTGGGGAACTGGAGGGGCTGTTCTGCGCCGCCCTGGAATACGTGCAAGGCAACAGCATTGCGACCATGCTGGCGCGCAAAGAGGGATTCTCCATCTGGGACCTGCAGGACATCGCGCGGCAAACATGCCAGGGGCTGGACCACGCCCACGCCAAGGCGGTGTTCCATTACAGCCTGGAACCGGCCAAGATCATGGTGCAGTGGGATGGCACGGTCAAGATGCTCGGCTTCGGGATTTCCATCATGAGCGCCCATGGGCGCGACGCCTCCGGCCAGGCTACGGAAGTTCTGCACTACATGTCCCCGGAGCAGTTGCGCGGGGAATCGCTGGATGCGCGCTCCAACCTGTTCAGCCTGGGAGCCATCCTTTATGAGATGGTGACCGAGCGGAAGGCCTTCGAGGGTGAAGCTGCGGACCAGGTGCAGCAGCAAATTCTGGAGCAGATGCCGCCAGCGCCGATCCAGATCAACCGCAAGATTCATCCCGCCCTCAGTGAAGTGATCATGAAGGCGCTGGCCAAGGCGCCGGAAGAGCGTCACCAGTCGGGGCAGGATCTGGTCAACGATCTGGAGAGGTGCAAGGAAAGTCCGGCTAAAACGGCAGCCAAGAAGACGGCACAACCGGCGCAGGGTTTGAATCTTCCGCAGAAGCAGGCAGCCGGCGCTGTTCAGGCAGTCAAGCCGAGTCCAGCCGCAGCCGTGCCGAAACCGGCCGTTGCGAAGGTGGAAGAGAAGAGTCTGTCTAAGACGCCGGCGGCGGCGCCAAGGGCATCGCAACCAGCAAAACCGGCGCCGCGAGCGTCTACCGAGGGAGTCACGGCGGACTTTCAAGTTCAGGATGCAGCCGGGGCCACGCCGGCCGCGCCGGAATGGAAGGCAGCGGTGGCTGCCGCCGGCTGGAACGGTGCGAGCACAAGCGCATCGCCCGAAACGTCACGGCGGACGCCGAAGCTTGATCCCACAGAGCAATTCATCAGTTCCTGCGTGAAAGCTTCCGTGGATGCACTCAGCGGCGAGCAAACCAAAATGTCAGCAGCCACGGCGGAGCCGGAGGTGGAAGCGCCCAGCATCAAGGTCGATCCGATGATGGCCGAGCCCAGCGGGGATGCGGGTTCGCACCCCCGCAGCTTCTCGGAAATTGACGAGTTGCCACCGCTGAAAGAGATCTATATCGCCCCGCCAGCCCCGCCTGCGCCCGAAGTGCCCGACCCAGTGCGCGAGCCGGCGATCACCGTGTTTAAGGACGTCGCTCCGGAAAAGCCCAAGATCCAGCCCAAGGAGGTGGCGAAGAAGGCGGTAGCGGAGATCAGGAAAACTCCGCCCAAACTTTTCGTGTACTCGGTGGCGGGGGCGATCGGATTTATTCTGCTGCTGATCGTCGCGATTGCGTTTCACATCCACAACGAGAATTCGGATGAAGACAGCGATGTGGCGCAATCGTCTTCGGCGGCAGCGACCGCGCCGGATCCATCCAGCACACGCCCCGCCGCTTCGGCGCCGGCGCCGCAGACTCCATCCCCGGCGCAAGCCGTAGCGCCGGAACCGGTGTTCGAGCAGCAGCCTGAAGTATCGATCAAGCCGAGGTACAACAACCGTAAGAAGCCGGTGAGAACGTCCGCTCCGGCACCGGCATTGATTCCGGGACAGTTGACCGTAAATTCGACCCCGGAAGGCGCGCAGTTACACATTGACGGCCGCAACGAAGCCGGTTGGATGACTCCGTACAACCTGACTGGACTGACGCCCGGCCAACACACCGTCACGGTGACCAAGCCGGGATACGCGTCGGAGACCCGAACCATCGAGGTAGCCTCGGCGAGCAAGTCTTTCCTGGTGGTGCAACTGGCGCCGCTTTCGGCTGCAGCTTCCCTCGCCAGCGACCCCGCGGGCGCAGCCATCTTCCTGGACGGCAAGGACACCGGACGCGTGACCCCGGTGCAGATTTCCGTGGAGAAGCCCGGCAATCACACGTTGCTTTTGAAAAAGACGGGCTACCTGGAAGAGACAGTGACAGCAAGCCTGCAAGCGGGACAGGTGTACCATTTCGCGCCCACGCTGCGCGCCCTGGGTTCCACAGATGAAATCAAGACCGTGAGCAGGTTCAAAAAAGCGTTCGGGGGCGGTGATCCGGCGGGCATGGGCACGGTGAGTATTAAGACCCAGCCCAAGGGGGCCCAGATCGCGGTCAATCAGAGAATTCTGGACAAAGGCTCGCCGATGCAGTTCTACCTGAATCCGGGAACCTATGTCATCGACATCACGATGTCGGGATTCAAACCGGTGCACCGTGTCATCAATGTCGATAAGGGCGGCAAGGTCGCGCTGGACGAGATCCTGGAACGATAGCCGCGTAATTGTACACACCACAAACAGAGGCCCGTTTCCAAGCCGGAATGGGCCACGTTGTTTTGTCTCGCGAAACTCCCGTCAGCGATTTCCACACCGGCAGGGCTGAATTCATCCACGTTTAATAAGCTGGAAACAATTCCGCAACGTTGCCTGTTTAAGCTGGCGCGCAATCAACTCTTTCGAGCGGACGTCTGGCCGCACCTCGGAGCATGTTTTCCGCGCCTGTCACCCGCTCGGCCGATTCGGCTTCCGTCATGGAGGAGAAATGATGCTCCGCAACCTGAATGCAGCGGTGAATTCGCGAAAGATGATGGCCGCGCTCATGGCGCTGACCACGGTCCTGGCAACGACGGTTACGCCCGCCTCTGCCGCCACGAACGCCGCGCCTACGACTACGCCGATCAAACATATAGTGGTGATCTTCCAGGAGAACGTCTCCTTCGATCACTACTTCGGAACCTATCCGAATGCCGCCAATACCGCGGGCGAACCGAAATTTGCGGCGCATCCTGGCACACCCGGGGTGAACGGTCTCAACAATGGATTGCTGAACCACAATCTGAATTCTCACAATCCCTTCCGCCTGGACCGCTCGCAGAATTACACCTGCGACCAGGACCACGATTACATGCCGGAACAACAGGGATACGATGCCGGCTTGCTAGACAAGTTCGTGCAGTTTCTCGGGGTGGGTTCGGACGGCAGTTGCAACGACTATGGCTTTGGCCCGTCGCTGGTGATGGGCTACTACGACGGCAATACGGTCACGGCGTTGTGGAACTATGCGCAGTTTTTCGCGATGAACGACAACTCCTATAACACGACGTACGGTCCCTCGACGCCGGGCGCGCTGAACCTGGTCTCGGGCAATACCTCGCCCTACGACTCCGGGCATACCATCGGCGATATTTCCAACGACGTCGCCGACACCAGCGTGATTGGCGACCCAGACCCGTACTATGACGATTGCGGCAGCCCCGAGCAACTGGCGGTCACCGGCACCAATATCGGCGATCTGCTCAACAACAAGGGTGTGAGCTGGGGCTGGTTCGAAGGCGGATTCAAGCCCACTACACCATGGAACGGCACCAGCCCGGCAGTGTGCGGCGCGACCAGTCTGAACCTGGGCGGCTCCACCCAAAAGGACTACAGCGCCCACCATGAACCGTTCCAGTACTACGCACAATCGGCGAACCCGCACCACCTGCCCCCGACCTCGACCAGCATGATCGGTCTCGCCGACCAGGCCAACCACCAGTACGATCTGATCGACTTCTGGAACGCGGTGTACTCCGGGAATTTTCCCGCAGTCAGTTTCCTGAAGGCCAAGCGGTCTCAGGACGGCCATTCCGGATACTCTTCGCCGCTGGATGAGCAGATCTTCATGGTGAGCACGATCAACCAGTTGCAGACTCTGCCGGAGTGGAGCAGCACGCTGGTCGTGATTTCCTATGACGACTCCGACGGATGGTACGACCACCAGATGGGTCCGATCGTGAAGCAATCCACCACCAGCCAGGATGCGCTGACGGGTCCGGGTATGTGCGGAAGCATCAACAGCGATGGCATCGGCGGGCGATGCGGTTACGGTCCGCGGTTGCCCCTGCTGGTGATCTCGCCTTACGCCAAGAAGAACCACGTGGACAGCACCCTGACGGATCAGAGCTCGATCCTGAGCTTTATCGAGAGCAACTGGTCCACGGGACAGATCGGCGGCGCTTCCTACGACGCTCTCGCCGGGCCCCTGACCAACATGCTCGACTTCACCACCAAACGTACCGACAAACTGATCCTCGATCCGGTTACGGGAGAGCGGCTGAAATAGTCCACTCCCCAGCGCGGGTTCTGGGGTGAAGGCCGCCTTGGGTTCTGCCCGTCGTGGTGGAACTCAGGCGGCCTTTCTTCATGGAAATGGCGGGGAAGCCGTACGCGGCGCGCGTCACCGGTATGGGTGATGGTCGTCACAGAAGGCTGGTTTCAACTGGGATAAAAAAAGGCCACGGAGTGAGGATCTGTGGCCGAAAGTACTCCCAACACGTCGTATTCCGAGCTTTGGCAGGCATTGGACGGGCTAAAGTCTGCCCGCACCTATGCCAATGGCACTCCCGTGTTTCAGCACGGCCACCCCGCCCAGGGTATCTATCTGGTTGAAAAAGGGGAGGTCCGGCTTACTTTGCCCGCTCCGGCCAAGCCTGAAACTACCTTTGAGATTGCCGGTCCCGGAACCGTGCTCGGCCTGAGCGAGACGCTGACCGGCGAGGCGCACAAGCTCAGCGCCGAAGCCGCCGGCCAGGTCGAGATTGCTTACGTGGAACGCGGATCGCTGCTGGGTTTTCTGCGTAATCACCACGAGTTTTGTCTGCAGATTGTGCGCCTGCTGAGCGAGGACTTGCACGGGCTGTACCAGCGCTTTCAATGCATGAGTTCGGAAGGGAAGTCCCGCCGGAAAGCCAGCCCGGCCAGCGTAAACTGACCGGAGCCAGCGGGAGACAACAAATGGGCCGCCGGGATTGCCGGCGGCCCTTTGCTTTGCCTACCTGAAACCTGATGCGTCAACCCTAGTACCGTCGGAACGCGGATTGGTAGCCCGCCCGGTAGCCGGCGGTGTATTGCGCCCTGTAAGCATCTATGCTCCCGTACTCGCGGCTGTAGCCGTGGTCCCGGTCGTCATACCTGCCACGAGGGTTGGGGTTGTAGGGTTTGTGGCTGGCGATATCGCCGCGCGCCGCCGAGGCTCCATCCTGATAGCCGAAGTTGTACGCGGGGCTGCCCCAGCTCCCGCGATTCGGGTAGGAGCCACCCTCGGGGTAGTACCCGCCAAAGGGATAGGAACCGCGGTCATCGCGGTCGCCGTCGCCCCGGCGGTTCACCGACTGGAAGCCAGCTCGGAAGCCGGTCTCGTAGCCGTCCCGATAAGCGCTCTGGAACACACCCACCGGCCCCATCCAGGACTGGTAGCCGCGCGTTGCCTGGCGCCAATCCGGGGTTTGATAATCGTTGTAATCGCCTTCACGGCCCTCATGCTGGCCCTTGCTGTAGCCGTCGCGGTACCCGTTTTGATATCCATACTGCTGGGCCTGGCCACCGTAACCGCGCTGGGAATAGTGGCCATCATCGTCGGCATCGCGCTGGGCGAGAGCCAAGCCGCTCAGCACTACCGTCACCGCCACTGCCAATGCTGCCATTCTCATTTGCCGCATCATGGTCTCCTCCCACCGGGATCCTCCGATCCTCACCGGGAGGTTCGGCTTGTTTCCGCTGTCCTTGCCTCCTCCGGCGTGGTCTCCGGTATGTTGGGATGGATGCGAGCGGAGCGGCATTTGCTGCTTGCGGCGAACGTAAAGAAATGTCGCTTAACCTTAAGTGAACCTTAAGCCGGAGAAGCGAGACATCCATATTGTTTTCGGCGCTGCCGGCGCACTGCCAGTGCCCCGCGCAAGGTGTTAGACTTTCAGGTTTTCTTCATCAGGAGAAGCCCTCATGGAAATCCAACGGGTCGGAGTAGTAGGCGCCGGTACCATGGGCAACGGCATCGCCCATGTTTGTGCCCGCAGCGGATACCGGGTAGTGCTGTGCGATGTGGAGCAGCGTTTTCTGGATCGGGCGCTGGGGACGATCGGCAAGAACCTGGATCGTGAACTGGCCAAGAACAAGATCACGGCGGAAGACAAAGCCGCAACGCTCGGACGCATCGAACCCGTGCTGGAACGATCGAAGTTGGCGGCTTGTGATTTCGTGGTGGAAGCGGCCACGGAGAAGTTCGAGATTAAGTCGGAGATCTTTCGCGACCTCGACCGCACTTGTCGTCCCGAGATCGTCCTTGCCTCCAACACTTCCTCAATCTCGATTACCAAACTCGCCGCGTTGACCAAACGGCCGGACAAGGTGATTGGGATGCACTTTTTCAATCCCGTGCCAGTGATGAAACTGGTGGAAGTGATCCGCGGCCTGGCGACGGCGAACGAAACCTTCCAGACGGTGCGCGACCTTGCGGTGAAGCTGGACAAGACTCCGGTGGAGGTGAACGATGCCCCGGGCTTTGTGTCCAACCGCGTACTCATGCCGCTGCTGAATGAAGCCATGTACGCGGTGATGGAAGGGGTGGCCACGCCAGAGGCGGTGGATGAAGTTTTTAAACTGGGGATGGCACACCCCATGGGCCCACTGACCCTGGCGGATTTCATCGGTCTCGATGTCTGCCTCGACATTATGCGGGTGTTGCAGGATGGGTTGGGCGATCCCAAGTACCGTCCGTGCCCGCTGCTGATCAAGATGGTAGATGCGGGCTGGTTGGGAAAGAAGAGCGGGCGTGGGTTCTACAAGTACTGAGGATTTGCGATCGCTTATTTCTCGATGGACGATTGAAAGCAGCAAACCAGGATCCTGATCCTCGCGAGACAGACCGGCATGGCAGATACGCAGCAGAGCAAGCGTGACGTTCTCATTTACCTCCTCGGGGCTCTGCTGGGCCTGGTTGCCGGATGCCTCGACGTGCAGATTGGCGACCTGCTGCTGACCGCGCTGTTCGTGCTCGCGTCCACCATGTTGCTGGGGGCCCTGCGGCCCCACAAGCCCTGGCGATGGATCCTGGTGGTTGCGCTCTTCGTTCCCATTCTGCAAATCCTCGCCTACCTTTTGCTGACGGAGAAGCCCTATCGGGCGCAGATTTACGAATCGTTCCTGGGATTCCTGACAGGCACGGCGGGTGCTTATGCCGGGGCGGCCGGGCGACGGGCATTCGATGTGATTTTTGGGGGGAAGTGAAGGGAGCATTCAGCATTCAGCACTCAGCATTCAGCCAGTGAAGAGTCGTGGCGCCTCCAGCCAGATTCCAAGGTGCCCCCGGCAAGGTATGAGGTATCCCGCACTTAACTTCTTGAACCCGGCCACTCTCTTGACTGGCTGAATGCTGAGTGCTCATTCCCGGCGACCCAAGTCAACCCCCGCCACCCGCTCGAAGGTCTCGCTTAACCAGATAGTTACTCGCGTTTCCACAGCGGTAAAAGGTATGCTGACGCGCATGGGAGTCTGTCTCTCGGTGCTGGCCAGCGGCAGCCGAGGCAACTGTGCGATTATTCGCAGCTCGAAGACGCGGATTCTGGTGGACGCCGGAATTTCGTGCCGGGAAACCTTCAAGCGCATGAAGGCCGCGGGCGACGACCCGCGTTCGGTTTCTGCCGCCCTCATTACCCACGAGCATTCCGACCACGTTTCCGGGCTGGCTGTTCTTGCCAGGAAACTGGATGTGCCGATCTTTATGACCGGAGCTACGCACCAGGCCTGGGCGAAATCCATTCGTGACAGCGAGGGGGAACGTCCCCATCTGGCCAAGCTGGAAATCTTTTCCTCGGGGCGCAGCTTTCACATTGGCGACATCGCAGTCACCCCCTTCACTATTCCCCATGATGCGGCTGACCCGGTGGGGTTCACCTTTCGGGCAGAAGGAATCAAAGTCGGTTTCGCCACCGACCTGGGCTACCTGCCGCCCAATGTGAGCGATCATCTGAGCGGTTGTGACGTGCTGGTGATCGAGTCCAACCACGATGTGGAGATGTTGCGCGGCGGGCCATATCCCTGGGCGGTGAAGCAGCGCGTGATGAGCCGGGTAGGCCACCTTTCCAATGAGGCCCTCGCGGAATTCTTTTCCAAAGACTATGATGGAGGGGCAGCCTATGTGGTGCTGGCGCACCTCTCCGAGCAGAATAACCACCCTGAACTGGCCCGGGGAGCGGCGGAAAAAGCCCTGGGTTCCCGCCGTACTTTGCTCCGCAACCGCGTGCTGCTGGCGGCGCAGTCAGAGCCGCTGGAAGCGATTCAACTCTAGTGCAGTATGAGTCAGTGCGTTGATCCGATCGTAGGTAAGATCCTGGCCGGCTGGCGTTACGACATTTCCGGCATCGCGCCCGAGATGCGCGCCGACTACGAGGAGCACTTCGCGGCCTGCGAACACTGTCGTTCGCGGCAGCGGCTGCATCGCACTATCGACGTTTCGCTGATTGCCCTGGCCTCGGTGTCCGCGGGCGTGTTTCTGCTCGCCTTCGGCGTGATCCGCCACCTGGGGCCACGCCATGCCTTCTGGCTGGAGATGGCTGCGCTGGCGGGTTTCGCCCTTTCCGCACTGATCTGGCTGATTGTGGCGGTGGCTACTCCCGCGCCCATGGCGGTAGTAGATGTCGCCAAGCTGGGGGCGCGCCACGTGCACGACCGACTGCCGGCGGAAATTCGGGAGCGCCTGCCGGAAGAGCTACGACTTAAGATTACCGGGTCGTAGTGCCCCAGGCGCGTCGAAGAGCCCGACAGCCGGTAAAATACTCGCACGTCATCGAATCTCTCTGGCCCGGTCGCGCATCCTAAGGTCCAATGGGATATGTCCCCAAGACGTTAGCGTTCTTGCTGCTGGTTACTGTGGTGGCGACGGCTCTGCCCGTGCAGGGCACGGCGGCCGCGCCGGCGCCGGCTGCCCGGATGGGCGGATGTCATGAGCCGGTACCACCAACGCCCGCGCCACAGCGGGCAAGTTACCTGTGCTGCCTGGCTGGGCATCGCTCCGCAATCCTGCAGCAAGCCATGGTTTCCCGTCTCGCGCTGACTCACTTCGGACAAACGGCTGAATTCACCCAGCCCGTTGCCGCCGTACTCGACAGGTCTCCCGAGCGGCCGAACCCCTACGGCGATTCGCCGGGCATCGCGCCTCTGCGCATTTAGCCTCGATTACCTCCCGCAAATTCGTCTCTTCAGAGCTGGTTTGGAAGGTGCCCGCTTCTGGAGGGTTGGCGCGTTTTTTTCATCAACGCTGTCGAGGTGATGCTTGCGCAAGGCAATCTTGTGTTTTCTGGCGGTTGCTGTCCTGACGGTCTCGTCCTTGGCTCAAGATGACGGGCACAACATGGACATGTCGGGGCAAACCCAGTCTGGTTCCGCCATGCCCGGCACTGGCATGGATATGAGCCACCCGGTCCCGGAGATTCTTCCTTCACCCCACGCGGGTTCCGGCACGGGCTGGCAACCAGCGTCGGTGCCCGCGCGCTTGTGGATGACCTCGCACGCTGGCTGGGACCTGATGGCGCACGGTGCGCTCTTCCTCACCTACAACCAGCAAGGTGGGCCGCGGGGCAAGGGGAAGGCCGAATCGGTGAACTACCTGATGCTGATGGAGCAGCACCGGCTGGGCACAGGGACCATTCTTTTTCGCGAGATGTTTTCCGCCGAGTCGCTGACTTCGCCACATCCCGGGTTCCCGCTGCTGTTCCAGACGGGAGAGACCTATCACGGTCAGGCGCTGGTGGACCACCAGCATCCGCACAATGTTTTCGCCGAGCTGTCGATGCTCTACACCGTGCCGGTCAGCGAAAAAGTTTCCTGGCTGTTCTATGGAGGCCCCGCGGCCGAGCCGGCGCTAGGGCCGGTGACCTATATTCATCGCGAGTCCGCGTCAGAAAATCCCGCCGCGCCACTCAGCCATCATTTGCAGGATTCCACCCATACCAGTTTCGGCGTGGTGACGACCGGGTTCATCGTGGACCGCTTCAAGATCGAAGCATCCGCGTTCAACGGCCGCGAACCCGGCGAGCAGCGCTGGAAAATCCAACTCGCCGCGCTCGATTCCTGGTCATTCCGCGTGAGCGCCGCGCCCACGCGCAACTGGACGGCGCAATACAGCTACGGCCGCCTGGAGCACCCTGAGGCGCTGGAGCCGGGCAGCGAGCTCCGGCAGACGGCCTCGCTCGAGTACAACCGGCCGTTGGCGGAAGGGAACTGGGCGACTTCGGTCATCTGGGGACGCAAGCGCAAGCTGGTGAATGACAGCGTGCAGAACAGCTATCTGCTGGAATCCACCGTGAATTTCCTCCGCCGCAACTATGGCTACACGCGCCTGGAATTGGTGGACAAGGACGAACTGTTTCCGGACGCGCTGACCCATCCTTCCTACCGGATCGGCGAGTACACCTTTGGCGGCGTGCGGGACCTGGTGCACAACCAGCACTGGCAGCTCGG
>JAIQET010000108.1 GCA_020073645.1 Terriglobia bacterium
GAGGCCTCAAACGCCGGCCCCTTGCCCCAGACCCCCATCCCCGCTGCGCAGAAAGGCATGTGGGGCGAACAAAAACCGGAGAAAGTCTCATTATCTCTGGACTAAAGATGGGGGGCAGGTCACCTGCCTTCAATGCCTTCCCTCTGTTGTTCAGCTTGCCTTCGCATCTGATCGTCAGATCCCACGAACTCTCTTCGTTTCACTGTCTGGAGCGTCGGCCCCTGTTTGGACTCTTAAGATAAGGTGGACCTCACCGCAAGGGTGCGAGTGTCTGCGAATGTCGCGGAATGACACGAAACGTTTGAAATTGAGCTGATGTTGAATCAAGGGCAGGGAGTGCCAACGGGCCAGTAGTCGCCGCGCGCGGGCTTCTTGCGCCAGCCTACGGAGAAAGAGGTGCTGTTCGGACAAAACCCTCAGAAGTCTGGCGGCGTTCATTCGGTGTCCCGAGCAGTGTCCCGAAACTGCCGAATGAGGTCACATGGCGTGCTTTGTGGTGCCGGAGTGCGACTGTAAGTGATTGGGATTACGTTGCGTGACGTCGGGGTGGAGAATTGCTAAACCGTTGTACGGGCTAACACCTGTACCGGGGGTTCGAATCCCCCCCTCTCCGCCAGTAGATCCGGGCACTCCACGAATTCACCAACCTTTAATCATCCTGCAACCAACAGCGGCGGTTCAGGCTTAATAGCAGACAGGGATCAGTTTTCGTGTTCTTACCCGGAGACAGCCGAGCTTGGAACGCGAACGGCACCTTGGCTAGAACCTATCTCACAAAT
The DNA here is from genome assembly GCA_020073645.1 of Terriglobia bacterium. Taxonomy (GTDB): domain Bacteria; phylum Acidobacteriota; class Terriglobia; order Terriglobales; family Acidobacteriaceae; genus JAIQET01. The sequence continues at coordinate 780 of JAIQET010000108.1, forward strand.
GTCGGGCGTCCGCTTTCCGGCAAATGCGCCGTCGGTGAGTACGTTGGCTCGATTTCCTGAGGCCACGAACTAGCGCGTTACCTTCTGCTTAAGAATCGCAGCTGTGTTTGGATTGAAACTTGCATCTCCCGAATAGATCGTCGAGATCTTGTGCGTACCCACACTCAGACTGGACGTCGTCAAATTGGCCTTGCCGCTGCTGAGGGTCACCTTCCCCAGAGTCTTGTTGCCGTCTTTGAACGTTACCGTTCCGGCGGGCGTGCCGATAAAGGAGAAGGTCGGGGTCACGGTGGTCGTAAAGGTCACCGGCTGGCCGAACTTGGAGGGATTCTGAGAGCTGGTGGTGGCGACGGAGGTGCCGCCAGTGTTGAGAAAGACTGTGACAACGCCGTTCGGGCCTGCGATCGCCAGATCCGATGCATGATCGCCGTTAAAATCGCCACTCGCGAGCTCGTCTGGGGCTGATGTCACATAATTCACCGCGGGTTGGAAAGTCCCGTCACCACTCCCGAGAAGCACGCTGAGACCGTTCCCGTGATTCGAGGTTGCAGCTAAATCACTTTTGCCATCACCGTTTACATCTGTAGTGACCAAGTACTCTGGCAGGTTAGCGGGGTAATGCACTGCTGACTGAAACGTCCCGTCTCCATTCCCGAGCAGTACGGCGATACTGCTGCTAGCATAGTCCGTCACTGCCAAATCCACTTTGCCATCTCCGTTGAAATCGTCGACCGCAACAGAACCAAAACCACCAGAATAGGTTCCCCCAACCTGAAAACTACCATCCCCATTCCCCAGCCAGATGCTGGTACCGGCGCTCTCCGAGATGGCCAAATCGAGTTTGCCGTCGCCATTGAAATCGCCAGCCGCAATGGAGGCGGGACTACCAAACGCAGAGTACGTCAGCGGGCTCTGAAATGTTCCGTCTCCATTTCCAAGTAATATGCCCACCTCAAAAATGGAGAAACTCAACACCGCCAAATCGAGTTTACCGTCGCCGTTGAAGTCACCCACTAGGAAGGAATCTTGTTCCACATTTCCAGGGGATGTCACCGGAGCCTGGAACGTTCCATCTCCTTTTCCGAGCAGGACGCTCACAATGTTGCTTCCCGACATCACGGCGATATCCAGCTTTCCGTCCAGGTTAAAGTCGGCCACGGCCACCTGGTAAGCCCCGGGAACTGCGTATTTCACTCCGGGCCGGAACGTGCCATCTCCGTTGCCCAGGAAAACGCTGATGCCAGGCACGAGATCGAATGTGTTTGCGCTCACTATGTCCGGCTTGCCGTCGCCATCAAAATCGCCAACCGCCACGGAGAAGATCCCGAAGCCGCCGTCGTAATGCCTGGCCGCACGAAACGTGCCGTCACCGTTGCCCAGCAGCACCGCTGCGCCGCAATCCAGACCTCCAAAGCCTGTGATCGCGACGGCGAAATCCAAATTGCCATCCTCATTGAAGTCGCCACTCGTGAACGACATCCCACCAGAGCCGTAGATGATCGGGGCCTGCAATGTACCATCGCCATTTCCCAGCATTATCCGAAGATCTTCAGTACCGCCGCTCAAGACTGCCACATCCTGTTTATTGTCGTGATTAACGTCGGTAATCATCACGACCAGCAACTGCGTGCCTGCGCCGAGCGGGTAGTTGGTTCTGCGCTGGAACGTCCCATCCCCATTGCCCAGGAGCACGCTGATGTTGCTGGTTTGGTTATTGGCCGTCACCAGGTCCAGCTTCCCGTCGCCATTCAGGTCGCCGGCGGCAACAGAAAGCGGACTACCTCCTACTGGATAACTCACCCCCTGCTGAAATGACCCATCTCCATTGCCGAGAAGAATGCTAACCGTGTTGGTAAATTCGTTGGTGGCGCACAGATCTAACTTCCCGTCGCCATTAAAGTCGGCCACCACCAAAGACGTAGAGTAGCTGCCCTCCTTAAAGCCCACAGGTGGCTGGAAGGTACCATCACCGTTTCCCAGCAAGACGTTCACATTGTTTGATCCAGTCACTACCAAATCGATCTTGCCGTCGCGGTTGAAGTCTCCGCTGGCGACAAACGGATGAGAGCTTCCTGCATTCACCGGGTAGGGGGGTTGAAATGTCCCGTCGCCCTTTCCCAAGAGGATAACTAGCTGGGAGCTGCTTCTGTCGACCACGACTAGGTCCGGATTGCCGTCTCCGTTGATGTCGATGGCGAGCAGGAAGACAGGACGCATGCCGGCAAGGTATGCGACAGGTGCCCCGAATGTTCCATCTCCCTTGCCCAGCAAAACACTGACATCGCTTGAAACCTCCTCGGCGAGGGCAACGTCCAGGTGTCCATCGTGATTGAAGTCCGCAGTAGCGATCCAATAGGGGAAGCCGTTCGTCGGATATGTAGGTGCGTCCAGGAACCCAGTTGCGACGGCGAGGCCGGGCAGAGCGAGGAACAAGGCCAGCAAGAGCGTGAACTTAGCCCATCTTGTCTGCATACCTGTTACCCCTGTCGGTGTGCCGAGGCTCCGCAGCTATCGGACACACCGGCGACAAATCCCCAAAACCTTACTGCAGAACCATGAACGGTTGGGGGCTGGCCCACCCATTCACGATGAGTTTACACTTGGTTGCCCCACCCTTCGCGGTTTTCGAAGGGTGGGCTAGGTTTACCCATCACAGCGCACTCCCCCTTGGGGGTCTTACCATCCCAATGTGCCCACGGGTTTGAAACGATACTACGGTGAAGGCTACCTGCACTTCATCACTTTTAGCTGCTACCACAGGCGGGCGCTTCTGGGCGGCCCGGCGCGCCGCAATCTTTTCCTTAAGATTCTGGAACAGGTACGCCGCAGCTATCGTTTCGTCGTGGTCGGATACGTGGTCATGCCGGAGCACGTGCACCTATTGGTCGGGGAACCGGAGCGTGGGAATCCGTCGGTGGTGATGCAAGTGTTGAAGCAGCGTTTCGTGCGTCGCTTGCTCCGAAGTGACCGGCGTCGAGGTCATCCTAGCCAGGGATGGTTGTGGGGACCGGGATTGCAAGCCGGCGAGGTGTGGCAGCGCCGCTTCTACGATTTCGTGGTGTGGGGTAAGCGCAAGCGAATCGAGAAGCTGCGTTACATGCACCGCAATCCGGTGAAGCGTGGTTTGGTGCTGGAGCCCGAGCAGTGGGCGTGGAGCAGTTTCCGGCACTACAAAACGGGCGAAGCCGGACCGGTGCTGGTCAATGAGCAGCGGCCGGCGGAGTTGAAACTTCGCGGCCGGGCGGCGGAACTGGCAAAGTCCGGCGGTGTGGTGGAGTAAGCGCCGCCCACCCTTCGAAACCCGCGAAGGGTGGGGCAACCAAGTGTAAACTCTCCGTGAAAGGGTGGGCCAGCCCCCCAATTGTCTGTAAGCATATTCGTTGTTCATATAGACGATGGGAACTCGCACCTGCCGTTTGGCTTCTTTGAGCACTTATTCAGAGACGTAATTTTGAGCAATCGCCCACCGTGTCCCTAAAACGGTGATGAGGATTACTGTGATCGGACCAAATCGCGGGCTTGCTGCTCTGGCACTCTTGCTGACTATTTCGATCTCGCTTAAAGGCGAGAAATCGACCACGCAACCGTTCCCAAGTCAACTCACAACGATCCAGGGACGTGACTTGCCCGGCGACTACGCCGAAGTGGAGATTGTTGATTTTGCGTTTTCGCCCGACAACGCCAAAATAACTGTGGGTTTCGAAGTCAGGGAAGGCGAGAAAGACTTGGGAGCTTGGCTGGCCGAATGGGAACTTGGCACTAGGAAATTGATCGCCAAGATGAGGGTAGCTAGTCATGTTTCTCCAGGATTGCGGTCCATTGCCCTAAACCATGACACGATCCGGTATACCGCTGACGGTTCCGAAGTAATTTGTCAAATCGGGCGTGGTCTCTACGTACTTGACGCCTCAACCCTGACTTTACGCTATTCGTTATCAATTCCAGATCTCGCAGGCGGCTCAGCTTCGGAGGTTGAGGACCGTACTTTCGCGATATCGGCGGATGCAAGGAGGTTGGTACTCTTCTTTGGCCAATCGCTCTACCCCTACAAGATTGGATTCATAGGTCTCTATGAAATCAGAACGGGAGAAGAGCTGGCACACTGGTCCCTTTCGGCGCAAATCCAGTCGCTCTCGCTGTCGCCGGATGGGAAACAGCTGCTGGCCACCGTTCTCAACCCGAAGGACACGACTGACATTCTGCTGCTGGATAGCACGACAGGGCGTCTGATCAAGAGCTTTGAGAGCGGGTTCGGAACCCATCAAGGCGCCCAGTTAAATGCTGTGTTTATTGATGCAGATCATTTCGTCGTAGTTCCAGACGCCTCGATCGATGCAAAGGGAGGTTATCTAGGGAATGAACTGAAGATTTTCGATTTCCACACTGGTAAGGTAACTGGTGAACTCACATATGAGAAACAGGTCCCGCCGGAGACGTCTGGGTTTCTACCAAGGAGGCCACACTAGTTACACTCAACCTGTGGATGTCTAAATTCAAGAGGCGCTTCAACTTCACCGAAGCCGGCCCTAAGCACGCGCAGCTCTTGTTCTTTCACTTGAACGAATCTAGTCCGTTCTGCGTTCTGGGCCCGCTTCCAGAAAAAAGCCACGAGCGCCCGCGTCAGTCAGGGTTCATTCGTTTCTCTTCCGATTTGGGCCTGGTTGGGCTTTTCGAAAATAACCGAGTGAGCGTGTATCCGATATCACAGTGCAAAGAGCGCAGTGAAAGACTGGGAAATCCGGGGACAGGAAATCCGGGAGGAAATCCGGGGACAGACGAATCCCAAGGGCCGACTTGCCGAAGCCTATACCTGCACGGCCTGCCCGGGGACGAAGATCACGGACCTGGGTTTTAGCTATTCGGAGCGAGGCGAGGTGAAGAATGTCTATGAATCCACTCTGCACTCGTCGGGCTATTTTTCCGTTGCTGCCACCTACTGGGAGCACGGGGCCCTAAAGACACTCAGCGGCCTGGCAGGAGTGCCGACGCTCAATTACGGAGCGGGTGGCTCGGGACTCGACGGCGAGGGGCGGCTCACCCAGGTAACCGCCTCTTCCGGGCAAAGCCCGCTGGTCAAGGGAGTCACGTACACCAACAGTGGTACTACTCAGCCCATCGGATCGCTCACCCAAGTGACACTCGGGTCAGACGACAATGACACGTTCAGCTATGACCCCCAGACCGGCCGGATGGTCTGGTACAAGTTCAACATCGGTGGGACCCCGCAAACGGTGGAAGGCGACCTTACCTGGAATGCCAATGGCAGCCTAATACACCAGCTTCTTCCCCACCTTCCAGCCCTCTCGATTCAGAAGCACTCGGATTTTCCGGTAGCCGTAACGAACCCGAGTTTGAGCGATCTCCCGAATCCGCAGCCGCAGTGCTGTCCTTGGCTCCTGTCTGCTCGCATAGCGGAAGGTCGAGACCGGAATCCGCGCCACACGGCACGCACGCCGCTCGCTCACCCGATAGGTGTCGTGCAAATAGCTCACCAC
>JAIQET010000109.1 GCA_020073645.1 Terriglobia bacterium
GCCGCTGCTTGTGCTTACTTACTTCGCCACCAATTCGAGCACTCTGGCCTGGTCTGTGGCCTTTTACGGGCTCGCGCTTTTTTTCAACTACCCGCACTACATGGCGACGATCTACCGTGCCTATCACCGAGCGGAAGATTTCCAAAAATATCGCCTGTTCACGGTTCATATCACCGCGCTGGTGGTTCTGACCATGGTGGTGTCGCACTTCTGGTTGCGGGCACTGCCCTGGATCTTCACGCTCTACCTGACCTGGAGTCCCTGGCATTACAGCGGACAGAATTACGGCTTGTTCATGATGTTTGCGCGCCGGGCCGGAGCCCATCCGTCCACTGCCGAAAGACGCGCACTGTACGCGGCGTTTCTGCTCTCATACTCGATCCTTTTCTTGAGCTTTCACACCGGCCCATCGAGCGACGTGTTGTTTGTTTCGCTGGGAATTCCGGGAAGGTTCAGCGCCATTGCAGTGTTGCCGCTGGCGCTGGCATTCGTACTGCTCTCGGCCTATGGCTTGTCGGGATTGGCCGATCAGGTGGGATGGCGGCCGCTCTTGCCTTCACTGACCCTGTTCTCCACCCAGTTCGTGTGGTTCTTGCTGCCGACCGCGCTCTCGCTGGGCCAGAGGCTGCAGGTTCCGCAGAGCCGCTACAGCACGGGCGTGCTGGCGGTGATGCACTCCGCCCAATATCTGTGGATCACCAGCTACTACGCGCGGCGGGAGGCGAGCGCGGAAAGTGCAGGTCGCTGGCGTCCTTTGGCGTATTTCGGCGTGCTGATCACAGGAGGGATCGCCCTCTTCGTTCCCGGACCGTGGCTGGCCAGTCGTCTGTTGCATTACGACTTCACGGCCAGCTTCCTGATCTTCACGGCGCTGGTGAACGTTCATCATTTCATTCTTGATGGCGCCATCTGGAAGCTGCGCGATGGCCGCATTGCCGCGCTGCTGCTGAACTCGCGGGAACGCCTGGCAAGCGCCAAGGCCGAGACGCGCAGCCAGGTTGCCGCGAGCCTGCGCTGGACGGTCGGCGACTCACCCGGTGCCCGACGGCTGCGTGTTTCTGCCGCGTTACTTTTGCTGGCCTGGGGAACAGTGGATCAGCTGCGCTACTACCTTGCGCTTCATGGAGAGAATCTCGCCGACCTGCAACGCGCGGCTGCGCTCGATGCTTACGACAGCTCCGTGCAAACGCGTCTTGGCCGCAAGGAACTGGCGGCCGGGAAAACGCAGGAAGCGGTTGCCGCCTGGCAGCAAGCCGTTCGTACAAATCCGGCGGATCCTGCGCCACGCAATCTCCTGTTGAAGTATCTGACCGACCAGCAACGCTTCGACCAAGCCTACCAGTTGACCCGCCAGTCACTCCGCTACACGCCCAAAGATGCCGGCCTTCTGGTGAACCACGGTATTCTGGCGGCCCAGCTTGGTCACACCGAAGAGGCTCTGGAAAGTTGGAATGATGCGCTCCGGCTCGATCCCTTACAGTGGCGTGCTCATCTCTACCTGGCCGGCGAACTGGATCGGGAAGGGAAGGCGGAGGCCGCCATCCCCCACTACGTGATCTATCTGGACAGCGTGGCCCAGTCGGCAGATCGCCCTCCCGCTGAGCAACTGATCACCATCGTGCTCCAGTTGGCACAGTGCCAGGTGCAAGCCAATCATCCCGAACAGGCAGAGGGCGCCTACGCACTGGCACGGCGAATTGCGTCGCAGAGCGGTGAGAAGAAGCTCGAAAGTTTCGCCAGTGTAAGTGAGGCAGAGTTCGAAGCCACACGGGGTAAGACGCCGGAGGCATTGCGCTTGTACCAGCACGCCCTCAGGCTAGACAGCACCCTCGACGACCCGCGCAGCGAGGCTGCCGACTGGTACAACTACGGTCTGTTCTTGCGGGATTCAAGGTTTCCCATTCGTTTGGTGTACGCCTGTCTGCTCAATTCCGAATCCCTGATGAAACCCTTTAGGGGTTCGCCGGAATTTCCGCCGATCGTGCAGGCTCGGGAAGACGCGGAAAAGAAACTGGCAGGCGAAGCCGGGCGGCTCCGGCGCAATCCCAAGCCCGCACTGGACAAAGCTCTTTCGCTCACCCTTCACTAGCCCCAGGGCCTACTGCACCGTCACGGTGACCGTCATGATGCGGGTCGTGCTGCCGTTGTTCGCGATCAGGGTGATGGGATAGCTCCCTTTCGGCGTCGAACTGCTGGTGCTCACGGTGAAGGTGGAAGTGCCCGAGCCGCCGGTGATGGTCTTTGTACTCCAACTCCCGGTGGCGCCGCTGATGTTTTGTACACCATCCGAGCTGAGCGTCACCGTGCCCGTGAAGGCCACCGGAACCACGGTCGCCGCGAAGGTCGCACTGCTGCCGCGAGTCACGCTTTGGTAGCCGGCGAAGGCCTCCAGGATGAACCAATAGTCGGCCTGGTCAGGCGTGACACTGCACCGGGCTCCGGGATTGCCGGGGGCTGTCCACGACGAGTGCAGGTCTTTGACGGTGGCGGCTTGCCAGCCGGCGAAATCGGTCTTGGTCCACAAGTTCGGGACGGGCAGGAAGAACACTTTGGTCGCTGTGGGGTTCCACCAGGTGTTGTAGTCCGATGCCAGGGTAGTCTGAAACTTCGTCCAGTCGGACCCGCCCAGCGCTCCATCGCTCAGCAGGTACTGGCCGGAACCGCCAGCGATAATGTTGTTGCTCATGGTGGTGTTCTGGGTGAACAGCGTGTAAGACTGTCCGGTCTCCCAGTTCTTGATGGTGATGCCCCCCGCCTGTCCGACGATAAACAGTTCGGTCAGGTTGTTCAGGTAGGTGTTGCCGGTCAAGGTGGCGTACGACGAGTTGCGCAGCTCGAATCCTATGTTGTCAGGCCCGGTGGGAGGATTGCCGCTGCAGAAATAACTGTTGGACACCGTAATCGGACCTTGAGTTTTCTCGATCACGCCGGCCGCCAACTGGTTTTGCGAGACAATCAACGAGTCAGCCGTGTCATTCTCGTTGTCCGTATCCCAGTGGAATCCAAAAGTCTGGTTGAACGAGCTGTCGATGTTCTTGACCGTCTGGTTGTGGGCCAGTCCGAAGTGCATGCCCGCCACGCCCCACGCGTAGTACACGCCCTGGGCCCCGCGCCAGCCGTTGTAGCGGGTCTGATTGTTCTGCCACAGGTCGTACTTGGTTTGGTAACCCTTCATGCCATCGGTGCCGTTGTGATTGCTCACGCTGTTTTGAACCGTGGTGTAAGTCGTGAATTGCACTTTGACTCCGGCAGAATTATTCCAGTAGAAGAAGTCCTTATCGAGGAGGATGTTGCTGGAGGAAAACTCGGGAAGCACGGCGGCATCGCCGCGGCATGAATTGGCGTATTGGAAGGTCAAGCCCCGCAGCACGATGTTCTGCTTGCTGGAGATGGTGAACAGGTTGGCACGAGAAGGAACCTCGACCGTGGCGGTACTCATGTTGGTGCCTGTGGGCGGCCAGACATAGATCTTGGCCTTGGTCTCGTCCACGTAAAACGTTCCCGGTTGCTTGACCGCGCTCAGGGACATGACTTGGGTGAGCAACACTCCGTTCACGATGACCATTTCACGCCGCCGCACGATGTCTTCCTCGGGGGGCGCCTGGTCGCTGCCCGTATCGAGCGGGCACAGGCCCCACTGGTTGGGCCAGGTGTTGGTGTAGATTTGCGAATTTCCGCTGTACACCTTCCAGTTAATCCATATATCAGCGCCGGACATGATCGCGGTACCGGAGGTCGCTGCCTGAAAGGTGATGGGCAGCGTGGTGTCTTTGCCGCCATACTGCATCGTGACCGACTCGCGGTAGGTGCCGGGATTGATGATGACTTTGGTTCCGATGCCTGCCTGGTTGTTGGTGGTAGCCAGGGTAGCGGCGGCGGCAATGGTTTTCAGCGGCTTTAGCTTGGTTCCAGGGTTGGAGTCTGATCCTTTCACGGCATCCACGTAGAGAGAGGCGGTCTCCAGGCTTTCGTCGACGTTGGCCTGGCTCCAGGCGAGAGTGCCGCAAGTCAGGGCCACCGAAAGGACCAACCCGGTGAGGATCTTGGTGTTGATCATGGGGGAGCTTCTCTCCTTAAGGGGCGACGGTGGTCATGCGGGTCTGGCCAGAACCCGCGGCTCAAGCGAAGTGGTTGGTCTTAACCTAGGCGCACTCGCACCCAAGGACAACGTGCCAGAGGTGCATAGTTCAGTCGCGGCAAGTGGACACTCTGGTTCGCGGCCTGCGGGCGTTGCCGGTTGGGTTACCGTCTGGCCCTGGTCATTGCTGACCACCGCGGCGTGAAAGGCGCAATTTGGGAGGATGTCGGTTTCGCCCGTCTGGGCTGGTCAGAGTTTGGTCAGATACTCCACGATCTCGGGCGTATTCCAATCTACGGCACCGATGAACTTTCGCCGCAGCACGCCGTTGCGATCGATGATGTAGGTCTCCGGATATCTGAATGTGCCGTACAGATCGCTGCTCTTGTGGCTGGGATCCCGCACGGTGAGCAAATCAACTTTGTGATCTTTCAAAAACTTGTGGTAGGCATCTTCGTCGACATCAACACTCACCGCCAGGACTGTGATGCCTTTATCTTTCATGCGCTGCTGCATCTCCACCAGGGAAGGCATCTCCTCGATGCATGGCGGACACCAGGTCGCCCAGAAATTCAATACCACTACCTTGCCGTGCAGTTCGTTGAGGCTGATCTTGCGATCCGAGTCTTGCACTGAAAAATCCGGCGGAGTCGTGCCGATGCGGGGCGGTCGGCTGCCGCTGTAGCATCCGGTGAGCAAAAGGGTGAGAAAGCCGATCAGAGCGAAAGCGCGACGCACACAGTTATAATATCTGATTCAGCCTATGACCGCGTCAGATTCAGTATCGAGCGCGCCCGTGGTGTCAGTGATTGTGCCGGCGCGCAATGAAGAAGCCAGCCTGGGCGCTTGCCTGGAGTCGCTGGTGGCGCAGACCGGCGTCCGCGTCGAAATCATCGTAGTGGATGACGGCTCTACCGATGGCACCCGCGAGATCGCACAGTCCTTTACCGGAGTGCGGGTCCTCGAGCCTACTCCGCTGCCGCCCGGATGGAGCGGGAAGAACAACGCCCTCATGGCCGGAGCCAGAGAAGCCCGAGGCAATTGGCTGCTGTTTACGGACGCCGACACCGTTCATCGCCCCGGCTCGCTGGCTCGCGCCTTGGCGGAGGCGCAACAGCACGGCGCGGCTTTGCTTTCGTACTCCCCCGAACAGGAGGTGCACGGGTTGGGGGAGAGAGCGGTAATGCCGGTGATTTTTGCCGAGCTGGCTTCGACCTACCCGCCGTCGCGGGTGAGCGATCCCAAATCTCCTGCCGCCGCGGCCAACGGGCAATATCTGCTGATCTCGCGCGAGGCCTACGATGTGGTCGGCGGGCATGCCGCCGTAGCCAACGACTTACTCGAGGACGTTGCATTGGCGCGCACTGTGAAGTTATCGGGGCGGAAGATCTTCTTCCGCTATGGTGGGGACGCAGTTCGTACCCGCATGTACCGTAACTTCACCCAACTGCGCGAAGGCTGGACCAAGAACCTGGCGTTACTGTTTCCGTGGCCGGGTCGGTTGGCGGTGCTGCGCCTGACGGAGTTTGCGCTGATCGTGGGCAGCGCCGCGGTCGCAATCCCGAAGATCGCTGCGGGCAGATGGCAGGCCGGAGTCCTGGCATCAGTACTTGGCATCAGCATGTTTGTTTTGCTTCTCAAGCGAATCCGCCGGGCGCATTTTGCCTGGGACGCGAGCGTCTTATCACTGATTGGACTGCCGCTGTTTGCGTATCTTCTGCTGCGTTCCAAGCTTGCCCATGAGATGGGAAGTGTGAGTTGGAAGGGACGAAGCTACCGGGGAAAGCGCGCTGTTGATTTCGTCGTGAGCGACCTAGCAGGGACGGGACGCCTCCACGAGAACCGGCCAGATGCCGGCGCTACTCCAAGCCAGGGTCGAACATGGTCTATCTGACGCGCAAAGCCGAATTTTCCGCTTCGCACTACTATCACAATCCCGAGTTCACTCCCGAGGAGAACCGGCGCATCTTCGGCAAGTGCAATAACCCAAACGGCCACGGCCACAATTACACCCTCGAAGTCACAGTGAAAGGCAATGTGGACCCGCGCTCGGGTTTTGTGGTGGACCTGAAGCAGTTGAAGGAGGTCTTGA
>JAIQET010000051.1 GCA_020073645.1 Terriglobia bacterium
AAAGCTGCCACGCCCTGTGCCACCGGGAGCGTCAGTGCAATTCAAGATCGCCTTCCACGATCAACTGGGTGAAGTGTTCGCCCGCACCGGCTACAAGCGCAACTTCATCATGGGAGCGCAGTGGTTCCCCAAAGTGGGGGTGTGGTGGCAGGGCGGGTGGAACTGCCACCAGTTCCACGCCGACACCGAGTTCTTCGCCGACTTCGGAACCTTTGACGTGCGCCTCACGCTGCCCCAGAACGAAGTCGTGGGTGCCAGCGGGGAAGAAGTTTCCAGCGTGAACCATCCCGACGGCACCAAGACCGTCTCCTTCCACGGTGAGGACATCCACGATTTCGCCTGGACGGCCGAGCCGGAATTCCGCGTGTTCACCGACTACTTCACCGGCAGCGCAGGCATGGTCAAGATCCGCTTGCTCACTCAACCCGGGCACGTGGCCATGGCCGAACGCAACATCCGGATTCTGAAAGAGACCATGAAGCGCTTCGACCAGTGGTACGGACCATATCCCTACAAGCAGATCACCTTGGTTGACCCTCCCCATGGCGGCCTGGGCGCCAGCGGCATGGAATATCCGACGCTGATTACCGGTCTCACGCTCTGGTGGATGCCCAAACGTTGGTACCTGCTGGAGCAAACCGTGTCCCACGAGTTCGGACACCAGTACTGGTATGGCATGGTGGCCACCAATGAGTTTGAGGATGCCTGGCTGGATGAAGGCATTAACAGCTACACCGAAATGAAGGTGATGGACGACATTTATGGCAAGGATCGCTCCGACACTGATCTGTGGGGCATGAGCGCCGGAGAACGCTCTTACCAGCGCCTGGGATATGTCCGGTCAGCCGACAAGGATCCGATGGCCCGCTTCGGCTACCAGTACATGGACCGCCGGTCCTATGGCGACATCACCTACAACAAGAGCGTGGCCGTGCTGCTTACTCTGGAAAAGATCGTCGGAGAAACCACCATGCGGCGTGCCCTGCGCACCTATTTCATGCGCTACCGCTTTACCCATCCGACGAAAGAAGACTTCTTGAAAACCGTGGAGGAAGTCTCCGGCCAGGACTTGCGCTGGTATTTCAACCAGGCGGTGTATGGGACGCAGGTGTTCGACTACGAAATCCTGAGGGCTGGCTCCGACCCCGTGGACTGGTTTGTGAAAGATGCTCCAGAGGAGAAGAAAGGCGAGACGCTCTATCACACTACCGTGCTGGTACACCGCAAAGGCGACTTTGTTTTTCCCGTGGACGTGCTGGTGAAGTTCGACAATGGCGAGCAGGTCCACGAACACTGGGACGGCCGCGATCGCTGGGTGCGCTACAGCTACGACAAGAAAGCCAGGCTGGTATCAGCGGAAATTGATCCCGAACAGGCGCTCTGGCTGGACAAGGATTTCTATAACAACAGCTACGTGGCGGCGCCCATGAGCGGTGCCCGCCGCAAGGTGTCGGCCTGCTGGCTGGTGTTCACACAATTTCTGGCGCAGTGGCTGGCATGGCTGGTTTAATCCAACCGGGAACTGAGACAGAGAACCGAGAACTGTTCTGATTATGGTGCAACCAACTGGAATCCTCTCTGAAGGCGCGCGCCGGGTGTGGCGGCACCAGCGCATACTGTGGTGGTTCTTTTCCGCCAACCTTGTCCTGGCTGCGTTTGGTACGGTGCCCGTGGACCGGGCAGTGGGGAGGGTCGTGGACCACAGCCTCTATTCCGAGCGTTTGTATCGAGGGTTTGATCTGTCGGCCTTCGTCGAACTGGCGGCGAATCCCGACGTCGCCCTGGGGTCAAAGTTTTCCGGTTCGCTGCTGTTTGCTTTCATCTTCGTTGTGTTCGCGCTGTTTCTTACCGGCGGGATTCTCGAAACCTATCGCGCCGATCGCAAGCCGGCGACCGCTGATTTTTTTCACGCCTGCGGCGTTTTTTTCTGGCGGTGGGTGCGGCTGCTGATCGGGCTGCTGATTGTGCTGACGCCCATTACCATTGCGGCCTCTGGCCTCGCCACATGGTCGGACTCGCTTTCCCACGACGCACCCCAGGAGAAACTCGGTTTCTGGGTCGAAGTCGCTGGCCTGCTCCTGGTAACGTTGCTGATGATGGCCGTTCGCCTTTGGTTCGACATGGCACAGGTGCATGCCGTCGCCGAGGACAAACGCTCCATGCTGCGGGCCGTGGCACGCTCCTTCCGGCTCACTTGCCGGAACTTCGGCTCGTTGTTTTGGATGTATTTCCGCATCAGCTTTCTGGCATGGCTGGGTCTGGCAGCGGGATTGTTGATCTGGATCAAAATTCCGGCACAGCGCGTTGGCCTGTCGTTTGCTGTCCTAGAAATCGCGCTGCTTTGGTGGATCGGAACCCGGCTCTGGCAGCGGGCGAGCGAGACCGTCTGGTATGAGCGGTTGTCACCGGCGCCGGCGATGATGACAGCGTGGCCCGAGCCGGACGTTTTCGCCCCATCCGTGCCTGCGGCATCGTCCGAGGGTCAGATATGAATTTTCGTTCACCCTGCTTATATTGGAACCGATGAGAATCCTCCGCGCATTTTTCCTGCTGGCACTTTCAAGCAGCCTGCTTTTGGCAGCTGAGCCGAAAATGCAGCCGCTGCCTGCTCCCCTCTCCAACAATGCCGTCGCCAGCCTCAAGGCGCGCGGCGGACTGCGCCTCTACTCCGTGATGGGGATCGGACCGAAGAAGACCTGGGATGCGGTGAGCAACGCGGTTTACGCCCTAAACCCAGACTCTGGAGAGTGGGCCGAGGTTCGCCCGGTCCCCGGAACCGCCGGCCGCATTGCTGCCGCGGCCGCGGGCGCCCGTGACCACGTTTTTCTCTTCGGCGGCTACGTGCTGGATGCGCAGGGTGGGGAAACCACCGTGCCCGATGTTTCAGTTTACGATCCGCTGTCGGACCGCTGGTTCCGCGGCAGCGACACTCCGGTGCCGGTGGATGATTCCGTGATCGGTGTCTATCGCGACCGTTACATTTACCTGGTCAGTGGCTGGTCGAAAAACGATGCCGTGCGCAACGTCCAGGTGTACGACGGCGAGAAGGACAAGTGGCTACAGGCATCGCCGATTCCCGGCACCCCGGTCTTCGGCCACGCCGGCGCGCTGGTAAATGACACCATCATTTATGTGGACGGCGCCCACCGGAATCCCGCCAGCAATCAGCCGAAGTACGTCGCCTCCGACGAGTGCTGGATGGGCAAGATCGACCACCACGATCCCACGAAAATCCAGTGGAGCAAGCTGCCCAGTCATCCCGGCAATGCCCGCTACCGGATCGCCGCGGGAGGCTCGGAGAAGGACCAGAAAGTTTATTTTTCCGGTGGCACCGACAATCCCTACAACTACAACGGCATCGGCTACGACGGACACCCGTCCGAACCGGTGGCGGTGACTTTCGCCTTCAACCTGCGCACCGGCAAATGGGAAACGCTCAACGAAAAGACGCCCAACCCAACCATGGACCACCGCGGACTACTGGTTGCACCCCACGGGCTGGTGATCATCGGCGGCATGGAAAAAGGCCAGCAGGTGACCTCGCGCGTGACCGTGCTGCCTCGTAAGTGAGCGTCAAACCGCGTGCTCCGGGAGGGGATCAGTAGAAGTCCGAGCAACTCAGATAGAAACCGCAACGCGGACAGCTCAACTTGCAGTGATGTTCCTTGAGCTGGGTCGAGCAGTTGGGACAAAAGAGGGAAGGATTGTCGGAGTCGGGCTTGGGGAGGCGAACGCCCTCGCGTACTTTGCCAGCCCCCGGTCCCGCTTCATTGTCGCGTCGCGGTTGCATCATTCTCCCGCGACCTAGCTGGCAAAAGGCAGATCGCTGCTCCAGCACGCGGCCACCATCAGCCACACCCCCAGGCGGCGCCAGGCATGAATGAACTTGCCACGATCGGCCAGAGTGGTGCCGTTTCCCTGCCGAACCGCAACCGCGTAGCGGCCTATTTCGATGGCCATGTCACCCGAGCTGTCCACCCGGGTCGTTTCCAGGCGCAAATCCTGATACCCCGTCTCGCCGTGATCCCGCAGCACCCGCTCGATCGCCTTCGGTCCCTGCGCGCCTTCGTGATGCGGAGGCATGAACAGTCCGTCGGCAGCAAACAATTCCGCTACCTGCTCGTAGTTGCCGGTGTTGAACGCGGTGCTGTAATCCTGGGTCAGGCCGCGAATGGTGGATTCGACATCGATGAAAAGACTCTGTGCTTGGGCCCCGCTGGTAAATGGTCGGTACATCGAGATGCCTCCTGGGGAAAGGCTGGACTGCGCGCGCCCGGTTAGGCCACAGGCGGCCGCGCAATCGATAGGCGCCAACATTCTAAACCCAAAACCAGGTGGACAGAAGGACAGAGTTTCCGGCGACCAACGATTTGGGGTTATGATGATGTCCCAAAGGACGGTTGAGCTCCAGTGGGGGGAGCGCCCATGCACTTCGAGCAGTTCTACCTGGGCTGTCTGGCGCATGCTTCTTACTTGCTGGGATCTGAGGGCGAAGCCGTCGTGGTCGATCCCCAGCGCGACGTCGAAATCTACCTGAAAGCCGCGCAAGAGCAGGGGCTCACGATTCGCCACATTTTTGAAACCCACCTGCACGCCGACTTTGTTTCCGGACACAAGGAGCTGGCGGCCCGTACGGGCGCGAAAATTTATATCGGTGCCAAGTCTGGGGCTACGTTTCCGCACGTGGATGTCCGGGACGGCTTCGCATTGACCGTGGGGAAGGTCCGGGTGAGCGTCCTCGAAACCCCCGGGCACACTCCGGAGAGCATTTGCCTGGTCATTGCCGACCTGGAAAAATCGCCAGAGCCATGGGCCGCGCTGACGGGAGACACACTCTTCATCGGCGATGTGGGACGGCCGGACCTGTCGAAGAGGCACACTCCCGCGGAACTGGCGGGCCTGCTTTACGACAGCCTGCACAACAAACTCATGAAGCTCGCGGATCACGTGTTGGTGTATCCGGCGCACGGCGCGGGCTCGCTCTGCGGCCGCAACATGCGCGCTGAACGTTCCTCCACCATCGGCACCGAGCGCCTCACCAACTACGCATTGCAAATCAGGAGCAAGCAGGAATTCGTGAAGCAGTTGACGAGCAACTTACCTGCGCGTCCCGAGTACTTCCTGCAGGACGCCGAGATCAACCGCGAAGGCGCCACCCCGCTCGCGGATTTGCCGGAGTTGCCGGAAATCCCTGCACCCGAGTTGAAGCACCTGCTGGAGGATGGTGTGATCGCGTTGGACGTGCGCCCCGGGGACCAATTTGCCTCCGGCCATGTACCGGGCTCCATCAATATTGCCCTGTCGGGACAGTTTGCCTCGTGGGCAGGAACTATCCTGGGCTTGGGGTCCCGGCCGGTACTGATCGCCGACTCGGCGGAGCAATTGACAGAAGCGCGCCTGCGCCTGGCGCGAGTTGGCGTTGAAGATGTCCGGGGATTTCTGCCGAACGGAGTCGCCGGGTGGACGAGGGCCGGGCTCGCGCTGTCCGAGTTGCCGCAGATCACGGTGCAGGATCTGGGCGAGCGGCTGCACGATCAGTCAGTGCGCGTACTCGATGTGCGCCGGGAATCCGAATGGCAAGCAGGCCACATCGCGAGCGCGGACTGGTGGCCTCTGGACAGATTTCGATCTGAACTACCGCTAATCGACGAAAAGACCGTTGCTGTGCACTGTAAGAGCGGCTACCGCAGCATGATCGCCTGCAGCCTGCTGCAGCGCGCGGGTCACCCGAACGTCATTAATGTAGTCGGCGGATTCGACGCCTGGCAGCAGGCACAGTTGCCCTTCGTCACCGGGGCGCCCGTCGAAGCGTAACCCAGGGCTCGTTCCACCCCCAGAACCATCGGCTCATAGAGCCACTCAGTCTGCCAAGGAGTAAACACGATGAAGCGCACTCTTGCCTTGTTCTTATCCGTCTTCGCCGTTGCGGCAATTCTGGTCTTCTGGCACGTAGGCAATGTGGCCGACGTCCATGCCCAGACCAATCCTGACTGGCCGCAATGGGCGAACACTCCTCAGCACACCGGAGCCACCTCCGCCGTTGGGCAAAGTCCGAACCAGCAACTCGCCGACATCACCTATGATCCCTTCACTGCTCAGGAGATGGCGGAAAGCGGAGGTGACTTGCTTGCCCATTACCAGTCTCCTTTGATTGACGGCAATAATGTTTTCCTCGAATACAAGACTGGAACCTATGTCTCTTGCCAGCCGCCGGGGTCAGGACAGCCTTTCCCTTGCGGTCCGGATGCGTGGAACGCTGAAATCTGGAACGAAAGAGCGTTTAGCTGGCAGGGCGGCTCGCTGGTGGAGTCCTGGAACTTTCAAAGCGACTGGAAGCCTGAGCCGAATGGCGGCTTCACCGGCTTGGGCGGCTGGGAGCCGGTATTTCACGCCGCGATCTCCAAAGGTTTTGTCTTCGTCCCCGGCGCTTCGGGATCGGTTTACAAGTTGAACGAGTCGGATGGCACCCAGTTGGCCCACTACAGGCCCTTCGGCCCGGTGGACGATCCCAACAAGTTTGTTTCGGGTCCCCTGACGGTAGATCACGCCGGGAACGTCTACTACAACGTAATCGCCCTGGACAGCAAACACCCCTGGACCGCGGACGTGCGCGGCGCATGGCTGGTTCGGGTGACTCCTCAGGGTAAGTTCGCCAAGGTCAGCTATTCAACCCTGGTCCCGAATGCGCCCACAACCTGCGGCGGCGCTCCGTGCGGCGCGCAACGCCCCGGAGTGAATGTGGCTCCAGCGGTCTCTGTGGATGGCAGAACCATCTACACCGCCAGCCGTGCCCACTTCTTCTCCGAGTATTCCTACATGGTGGCCGTAAACGCCAACCTTACTCCGCAGTGGCAGACTTCCCTGCGAGGCCTGATCAGTCCCAGCCTGGCCGGCGTGATCGAGGATCTGTCCTCCTCGACGCCTGCCGTGGCGCCCGACGGCAGCATCCTTTACGGGGTGCTGAATGCGATTGATAGCCGTGGTGACCTGCTGAAGTTCAGCTCCTCCGGTCAGTACCTCACCAAGTACGGCTTCGGCTGGGACACCACCCCCGCGATCTACGCCCACGACGGCACGTACTCAGTGATCCTCAAGGACAATCATTACGAGACCGGCGGTCCCTACTTCATCACGCAACTGAACGCGAGTTTGGTTCCGGAGTGGCAGTTCAAGAACACCACCATCGACGGCCGCCATCCCAACGGCTACGAATGGTGCGCGAATGCGCCCGCTGTGGACGCGAACGGAACCGTGTACGCCGACAGCGAGGATGGCAGCACCTACGTCATTCAACCAGGCGGAACCCTGCAAGGCAAACTCTTCCTGCGCCGCGCCGTGGGCGCGGCGTACACGCCAATCGCCATCGGGCAAGACGGAAAGATCTACACCGAGAATGATGGGGACATGTTTGTTGTAGGACAGTGAGCCGCTGCTCGAAAGCTCTGGTGCCGGGAGGGGCTAGGTTCCGAGTAGGAGAAAACGGTGATGGGCGGCAGCGTGCCAAGTCCAAGGAATTTTCCAGCGATCACAACCAAAGAGCGCCTTCATGGGAGCAAATGCTTTGCCAACGCTTCCAGCGCTCGGAGGATTTACTCTCAGGAATCAGAGGACAACTACGCTACTGCCCAACGCGCCCAGGCTGCCGGAAAATGCATGCGCCAACGCGGCTTGGCGGCGGCAGGCCCGGTAAACCCACCACAAAGAAGTGGTTAACTTCCTAGTAGCCCATCATCCGCCCAAGGCCGTATTAGCCCACATTGGCCCATGAACTTGCAACAGGAGCGGTTCGGTAACCGCTTATCCTGATCGGCCCGCAAGAGCTTCCGCAGTTGTGAGGACAATGACACTCGGCTGTGACCTTCGTCACAGCTAACGCGGACACAGCGCTTGTAGTATCACTTAAGAAACATGACGTGGCGGTTCAAACTCGTCGCCTTGGCGCTGGTAATGCTTTTACTGGCTATACCAGTTTCGGCGCTGGCTTCGTGCTGGTGGCGCATGACGACAGCTGAGAATTGCAAGCCCCATTGCCCCATGATGAGCGGGCATGCGCCTTTGGTGACCGTTCAAGAAGCACCCGCGAATACCTCGTGCTGCCAAGTCTCTGCTGCCAGGCCAACCCCGGCTTCGATGCCTCAGGCTCCAAGCGACAGTGGCGGCCGGGTGGCTCCGACATTCGTCACCTCGGCCTTGGATATCCCCGCTCTTCTGACTGAAACGCAGCCGCTCGATCCACTCGCCCGAGCATCTTGTCCCTCCCCCCAATCCGTCTTCTGCACTTTCCTGATCTAGTCCTGTCTCTCCTTGCTGCCGCTTTCAGGCGTTATTGCCTGAGATCACCCGTGCATTCTTAGTTGATTGAGCAAGAGAGAGCATTCTTATGATCAGGAAAGTTTTCGCTCTGATTACGTTCGGTTGTTTATGGCTGGGCCTCGGTGCCGGACAACAGGTTCAAGTCCCGGTAACGGTCCAGGCACCTGCCACCGGCACCACCACACAGACTGCAGGACCGTCAACTGTCGGCCTCGAAGATCTGGTTCGCGAAGCTCTGCAGAAGAATCCGGCGGTTCAGAGCGCTTTGCATACGGTGGAGGCGCAGCGGCGACGCGTACCGCAGGCCAAGGCGTTACCTGACCCTATGGTTGGGATTGGCTGGGCTGGGAACATCACGCCTTTCAGCGTGCAATCGGGTGACCCCTCCAGCTACCGCGCCGTTACTGCCAGCCAGCAACTCCTCTACCCCGGCAAGCTGAAACTGCGCGGCGAGATTGCCTCGAAGGAAGCCGATGCCGCGTCGTCGGATTACGAGGCCATTCGCCGGCGCGTAGTTGCCGATGTCAAAACTGCCTATTACGAGTATTGGTTTTATGACAAAGCGCTTCAGACCACTCTGAAAGACAAGGATTTGTTGACGAAGCTGTCGCAGATCGCCGAAGTCCGATACCGCGTTGGCAAAGGGATTCAGCAGGACGTTCTCAGATCCCAGGTTGAGATCTCCTTGCTGCTGCAGCGGCTCGCCGTCCTCCAACAGCAGCGCGCAACGGCGCAGGCACGCCTAAACACGCTCTTAGCGCGCAGTCCTGAAGCCCTGCTGCCACCGGCTGAAAATATCGAGCGGTCTCCCCTGAACTATTCGCTGGATGACCTGTACAAATTAGCTCGTCTGAGCGACCCCGGTCTTCAGCGCGAGCAGCAGATGATTGAGCGCAACCAACTCGCCGTGAATCTTGCACAGAAGGACTACTACCCGGACCTCAGCGTCGGATACATGTACCAGCAGCGTCCCATGTTGCCTGACATGCACGGGATGACATTCACTGTGAACATTCCCGTGTTCTACAAGAGCAAGCAGCGGGAGGAAGTCCGGCAGGCGACCGAAGAAAGACTTGCCGCCGAGCGCAGCCGCGACAACCTACAGAACGAGCTGAATTTCGAACTCAAACAGCAATACCTGGCTGCAAAAGCCTCTGATGAACTTCTGCGGTTGTTCTCTCAAGGCGTTGTGCCGCAGTCATCGTTGGCACTAGAGTCCTCGATGTCTGCCTACCAGGTTGGCACAGTGGATTTCCTCAGCGTGCTGGGAAACTTCTCGACGGTTTTGAATTACGAGGTCGATTATTACCGCGAGCTGGCGAACTACGAGACTGCGCTGGCGCGCATGGAAAGCATGGTGGGTGTAGACCTGACTTCGACGGTCGTGCAACCCGGAAGCGGACACCCGGCGGGAGGAGAGTAAAGCAATGCTTCACAAAATCGTACGCACTCTGGTACTTCTGGCTGCAATCGCATTGGCGGTCGGAGTCACTTTCAGCGGAAGAGTCTCAGCCATTTTTCAACACGAGCATTCCGCTTCGCAGAAGACGACTGCTGGAACCGAGCGCAAGGTTCTCTATTGGTACGACGCGATGAACCCACAGCATCATTACAACAAGCCCGGAAAAGCGCCGGACGGAATGGACCTCGTACCTCAATACGCGAAGGAGAACAGCGCACGCGCGGCTACCAATACAGCAGCGCCGGAGATGGCAAAGATGCCTGCGGGCACGGTCAAAATTGCGCCCGACAAGCAGCAACTGATCGGCGTGAGGACTGAGATCGTGGCACGGCAGTCTCTTGTGCGGTCCGTGCGCACAACTGGTCAGCTTACGAGCGATGAGACCAAGCTTGCGCATGTTCATGTAAAGATCAACGGGTTCATCGACAAGGCCTACGTTGACTATATCGGGCAACTCGTCAAGAAGGGCCAACCCCTTTTCACGCTATACAGTCCCGACCTTGTGGCTACCGAAGAGGAGTACCTGATCGCGAAGCGTGGTGCGAAAAATCTGGGCACCTCAGAATTCGCTGAAGTTTCGCAAGGCTCCCAGTCCCTGCTGCGTTCCACCCGTGAACGGCTCAAATTGTGGGACATCAGCGACGAACAAATCAAGAAGCTCGACGAGACTGGTGAGGTCACTAGGACTTTGACTTTCTACTCGCCCGTCAGTGGCTTCGTAACCGACCGCAAGGCCTTCCCGCAAACCGCCGTCACCCCGGACATGGATCTGTATTTGATCAGCGATTTGTCCACGATCTGGGTGAACGCGGATGTGTACGAGTACGAGGTGCCGTTTGTGAAGGTGGGCCAGACGGCTGACATGCAGCTGAGCTACTACGCCGGTAAGACCTATACGGGAAAAATCACCTACATCTACCCGACCGTGGATTCCGTTTCCCGCACTGTGAAAGTACGCATCGAGTTTCCGAACCCGAATTTCGAGTTGAAGCCCCAGATGTTCGCCAACGTGCAACTGAAGATTAACTACGGCAAACAGATCTTGGTACCCCAGGAAGCAGTGATGGATTCCGGGGACAAGCAGTATGTGTTTGTCGTCCACGAGGGTGGCGTATTCGAACCACGCACCATCCAGATGGGAGCCAAGCTCGAAGGCAAAGTGGTCGTTCTGTCCGGCCTGAGCGCAGGCGAGACCATCGTGACCTCTGGAAATTTCCTGATCGATTCTGAGAGCCGTCTGAAAAGCGCCATGAGCGGGATGCAGCACTAAGGAGACTGTTATGGCAAAGAAGGCTTCCATTTATTCAGCGATCATCCTGATCGTAGTCGCGGGACTCTTCGCGGGCGGCTACTTGCTGATGAACCGCCGCTCGCAGACGCAATGCGGCTTTTGCCAACGTCACATTAATCCCAAAGCGCATGTCGTTGCCGAAGTCGACGGACGGCGGCGTGATGTCTGCTGTGCGCATTGTGCGGTGACGGAGGCACGACAGGAGAAGAAGCCGCTGCGCCTGATCGAAGTGACGGACTATCCCACGGGAAAGATGGTGAGCCCAGAAGGGGCATGGTTTGTCGAGGACAGCCGCATGATCGCCTGCCAACATGACATGTACAAGATGGATGAATCCAAACACGCGGAACAGTTGGCATTCGATCGCTGCTCGCCCGGCACATTCGCGTTCAGCGACCGCAAAGCAGCAGAAGCGTTCGTGGTCCAAAACGGCGGTGTTTTGCGGAGCCTGCCAGAGTTGCTGGCGGAGGCCCAGTAGCAATGATCAATCGAATTATCGACATTTGTGCAACGAACAAATTCCTCGTTTTTCTGTTCATCGGCGTGGCCGTGCTCGTTGGCTGGCATTCGCTGAAGAACACGAAGCTGGACGCGATCCCTGACCTGTCGGACACGCAGGTCATCGTTTATTCCAGGTGGGACCGCAGCCCGGACATCATGGAAGATCAGGTGACGTACCCGATCACCTCGGCGTTACTGGGCTTGCCGAAGGTGAAGGACATCCGCGGCTTCTCAGATTTCGGGTACTCATACGTCTACATCATCTTTGAGGAAGGCACAGACATTTACTGGGCACGCTCGCGAACGCTTGAGTATCTGAATTCCGTTGTCCCACGCCTGCCGAAAGGCGTCAGCGTTGAGTTGGCAAAGGATGCGACCGCCGTCGGTTGGGTATATCAGTACGCTCTGGTCGATACCACTGGGCAATACAGCATTGAGAAGATCCGGAGCTACCAGGATTGGTATTTGCGCTACGCGCTGCAGTCCGTGCCCGGTGTCGCAGAAGTGGCCCCCTTGGGCGGTTTCGTTCGACAGTATCAGGTCAATATCGATCCCAACAAATTGCTTGGCTACAAGATCCCGATCAATATGGTCGTGGACGCCGTTCAGAAGAGCAACAACGATGTCGGCGCCCGGCTGGTCGAGATGTCCGGTCGCGAGTACATGGTGCGAGGGCGCGGCTATATCAAATCGCTCGATGACATCGGCAACATTGTCGTCATGTCGAACCCGCAGACCGGCACCCCTGTGCTGGTGAAGGACCTTGCCACGGTGACATTCGGGCCCGACATTCGGCGCGGCGTCGGTGAACTGGATGGCCAAGGGGAAGCGGTCGGCGGTGTCGTCATCATGCGGTTTGGCGAAGACGCGCAGAAGGTCATCGAGCGGGTTAAGCAAAGGATCAATGACATCGAGCCCACGCTGCCGAAGGGACTGAAGATCGTCACCACCTATGACCGATCAGACCTGATCGACCGCTCAATCGACAACCTGAAGCACACACTCATTGAAGAGCTGATCATTGTCAGCCTGGTAATTCTCATTTTCTTGTGGCACTTCCCGAGTGCCATCATCCCGATCACTGCCATTCCACTCACCGTAATTCTGGCGTTCATCCCGATACAGCTTTCGGGCATGACGGCAAACATCATGTCCCTGGGCGGCATTGCGGTGGCGATTGGGGCCATGGTGGACGCCAGCGTGGTCATTGTGGAGCAGATCCACAAGAAACTCGAGCACTGGGAAGCGGAAGGCCAGCCTGGCAGTCGCGCGCTCGTGCTGCTGTCGGCTATCAAGGAGGTCGGCGGACCCAGCTTTTTCGCCTTGTTAGTGATCGCCGTCTCCTTTCTGCCGGTATTCACGCTTGAGGCGCAAGAGGGACGACTGTTCAAGCCCCTAGCATTCACAAAAAACTTTGCCATGGCGATTGCTGCCGTGTTGGCCATCACGCTGGTGCCGGCGACGGTTGGTTTGCTGTTCGGACGCACGCGTCCCTTCAGGTTCCGGCCGAGATGGCTGGCGCGGCTGGTCACCGCATTGGCCATCGGCACGATACACAAGGAAGAGAACCACCCCATCAGTCGTCCGCTGATGAAGATCTACCACCCCGTCTGCGAGTTCGCCCTGGAGCATAGATGGAAGACCATCGTGGTGGCGTTCATCGCTATGGCGCTCACGGTCCCTGTGTTCTTCAAGCTCGGCTCGGAGTTCATGCCGCCTCTCGATGAGGGCACGCTTCTGTACATGCCCACCACTTTGCCCGGTATGTCGGTAACGGAAGCCTCCCGGCTGCTTCAGGTGCAAGACAAGATCATCAAGAGTTTTCCCGAAGTTGAACGCGTATTCGGTAAGGCTGGGCGTGTGGAGAGTGCCACCGATCCTGCACCCTACTCGATGATGGAGACTGTCGTTACCCTAAGGCCCCAGACGGACTGGCCGAAGCGCGAACGCTGGTATTCAAAATGGGCTCCCAATTGGTTAGAAGGCACACTCAGTCGCTTCTGGCCGGACCATAAGACCACTCAGGAACTAATCTACGGTCCTGGAGGCCTTAACGACGCCCTCACCATGCCGGGTATAGCGAATGCCTGGACCATGCCGATCAAGGCTCGTATCGACATGCTAACCACTGGCGTGCGCACTCCGCTCGGGATCAAGGTGCTCGGTTCCGATCTGAGTGAAATCGAGAAAGTTGGCGAACAAATCGAGATGGCGTTGAAGGACATCCCGGGTACAACCAGCGTTTTTGCCGAACGCACGACAGGCGGCTACTTCCTGGACTTCGACCTCAAACGAGATCAACTCGCGCGGTACGGGCTGACTGTGGACGATGCCAACGAGGTACTCATGTCCGCCGTAGGCGGTGAGCCGGTAACCACTACGATTGAAGGCCGGGAGCGGTACTCAGTCAATGTCCGCTATCTGCGTGACTACCGCAGCGATGTCGATGCGCTGCAGCGAGTGCTGGTCAATACGCCTTCCGGCGCCCAGATCCCGTTGGCGCAGATTGCCGAAATTTCACTTAAGACCGGTCCCGGCATGATCCGCGATGAAAATGGCCGGCTCAGTGGATATGTCTACGTCGATGTCTCGGGACGCGACATCGGCAGCTATGTCACAGAAGCGAAGAAAATCGTATCGGAAAAGGTTGGCGTGCCCGCCGGCTACCAACTGGTCTGGAGCGGCCAGTACGAATCGATGGAGCGCGTGAAAGAGCGCCTGAAGATCGTGGTGCCGATCACGCTGTTCATCGTGTTCCTGTTGCTGTACTTCAATACCAAATCCACAGTGAAGACATTCATTATCCTCCTGGCTGTGCCGTTTTCTGCGATTGGTGCAATCTGGTTCCTATACCTCCTGAACTACAACATGAGTATTGCGGTATGGGTCGGGCTCATTGCGCTGCTCGGGGTGGACGCTGAGACTGCTGTCTTCATGTTGCTATACCTGGATCTTGCCTATCACGACGCCATCAACAAGGGGCGAATGAACAGTTGGGATGATCTGCGGGAAGCCATCGTGGTAGGGGCCGTCAAACGTCTCCGCCCGAAGGTGATGACGGTGGCCTGCATGCTATTCGGACTGCTGCCGATCATGTGGTCTGTCGGCGCTGGTGGTGACGTAATGAAGCGCATTGCTGCCCCGATGATCGGCGGGATCATCACTTCGTTC
Organism: Terriglobia bacterium; assembly: GCA_020073645.1. Taxonomy (GTDB): domain Bacteria; phylum Acidobacteriota; class Terriglobia; order Terriglobales; family Acidobacteriaceae; genus JAIQET01. The sequence goes on from JAIQET010000051.1 coordinate 14,739, forward strand.
CTGATGGAACTCATTATCTATCCCCCGATCTTTGCAATCTGGAAGTGGAACTTCGAGGTGAAGCCGACACTGAAACATCGAGGTCCCAATCAACGCGAACCAAAGAATATGGAGGAGCCTGTACATGCTTAAGCGCGGGTGGCAATTCGGAGCCTTGGTCGTGCTGGTTGCACTCGCTGCATGCGCGTGGTCGCAGACGGCAGCTTACGCAGTCCCAGCGGCTTCGGTCGGAGATGATTTTTCGGTCTACCACCAGTCGTTAGCCAACGCGGCTGACATGGCTCTGGCGAACGTGGCACGGGAGGCCGAAATCGGCACTGCGACTGGCGGCGCTGCGACCGATAGCACGACCCCGCCGGATGAGGCGATACTGCACCAGTTCGCCCAGCAATATTGGAACGGCAACGATGAGGCTGTGCGTCGCGCTGTCGAGAGAGTGATGCAACTCAGGCCAGTGTTAACCCCCATTTTGCGCGAAGAAGATGTCCCAGATGAGATTGCGGCCCTCGTGCTGGTAGAGAGCGCTGGGCAGCCGACGGCCCTCTCCCCCAAGGGCGCACGCGGTATTTGGCAGTTCATGCCGGATACGGCGCGGCGCTATGGTCTGACTGTGGACTCCGAAATCGATGACCGCTTGGACGTGCAGAAATCAACCCGCGCCGCAGCTCGCTACCTCCGCGATCTGCATATACAGTTAGGTAGTTGGTCGCTCGCTCTCGCTGCATATAACGCCGGCGAGAAAATCGTGCAGAACGCAGTCTTGCGCGCTGGCAGTGAGGATTTTGCACTTTTGGACAGGAAGCGGTTGCTTCCGGCAGAGACAAGAGCGTACGTCCCGGCCGTATTCGCGGCCTCCATCTTGCTAAGCGGCAACAGCCTGCCTGGAAGTAGTGCCGGTCGAAAGCAACACAGTCCGACAGTCCTGTTCGCAAACTCAGCAGCTTACGACCAGCAATGAGCTTGGCACCGGCGGAAACTATGCGTTTGTTTTTGTAACATCTCCAAACGGGCGCAGCGTAGGAAACGTCAGCGACGTTGCCGTGTAGCTACTTGATTGCAGGAAGGTTGGTGCTGGTGCCGGGAGGGGGAGTTGAACCCCCAAGGTGCTAAGCACCGGCGGATTTTGAGTCCGCTGCGTCTGCCAGTTCCGCCATCCCGGCTTATCGTGAGGCTCCTTCAGGTTAGCACAGCAGAAGCGCGCCCCGAAAACCGCGACCCTAGCGGTAGGTTTGGTTGGCGGAATGGGTGCTCGGCAACATTTCTTCCCGCAGAAATGTTCCTGCCTCCCAGCGAAGTCCACTTGCGACCGGGCTTATATTTCTCTTCAGTCTGCGGCCATCCCTTGTGTCTGTTCTTCAAACTGGGCGCGCAGTTGTTCTTCCAGCGCCGCTAATTGCGCTTCAATCTCCTGCCCGGCTTTGCGCTTCTTGATGATCTCCTCGCGGTAACGCCGCAGGAAGTAATCAATCGTCTCTACCCGGATCCGGATTGATCCCGAAGGCTTGTTTTCGTCGAGGTCCTTGAAGCAGAAGTACGGCGTGCCGGATTTCTCGATGATGCCCTCGACCACCCCGTAGATAGGCGCGTCGTGGCCGCACTTGAAGCTCGATATTTCGAGTGCTACCAGGTTGGGATGCCGCGCCGTGAACTTGGCCGCCCAGACCTTGTGGTTGGTGCTGCAGGAATAGGAATTCTTCCACGCGTCGGTGATATCCAGCGGGCTGCTGATGATGCCCGCCCGCACCTCTTCGCCGAACAGCCGCTCCAGCATGTCTTCATCCAGAGGCAGCGTGTTTTGCGAGAAGATGGGATAGCCGAGCTTCTGGAATTCTTCCATGATCTCGTGGTTCAGGCCGGGATCGTGGTGATACGGCCGCCCCAGTATCACGATGCCGATCCTGTCCTCGCGCTCCAGTTGGTCCAGCACCTGCCGCGCCCGCTGGCGGATGCTGGTCTCGTAGTCTTGCAGGCACTTATACCCAACCTCAACTGCCCGATCGTTCTCTTCCTGGGATAAGCCCAGGACCGGCTGCCATGCCTGTAGCATCTGGTGGGCAAACAGCTTGCGATCAGCAAAGTTCAGGATCGGATCCAGATACTTCACATTGTGCTCGCCGAACACGTCGTTTTCCTTGGTGAATGCCGCTTTCACCGTTTCCGGCGTCGCAGTCACCGTCGGACAAGCGTTGGCGCCCACGATCTTCACCAGCGGAGATGTCAAAACGTCATACATCGGGAAGAAGATCGCATTCAGCGGCTTCTTGCGGTGCTTTTCCTGGATCAGGTTGTACACGTGTGAAATCCCGATCTTCGCCGGAAAGCAGGGGTCAATCGCACCCCGGCTGGCACCGGCTCGATACAACTCCGAGCTGGTGTAATCGGAGTACACGATGTTTTCCGGCTGCACGCCCAGGCTCTCGAGGTAGCCGTTGAACAGCGGCGCGTAGGTGTAGATGTTCAGCACGCGCGGGATGCCGATGCGGATGTCCTTGCGTCCCTGCATCAGTGCAATGCGGTCTCTCGCCGCCTTGCCCCAGGCGCGGGTGGGAAGCGGATCGGCCACGCTCTTCGGGTTTGTCGGCCGGAACACTTCTTTCGAAGCCATGTCCACAAAGTTCGGGTGGGCATCTTTCAGCTGATCGAGTCCCTTCTTGATCTCCTTCATCTCGTTGACGTCTTCAACCGTGCCCTTCTCGCACGTAGCGATGATCAGGCGCTGCTCGCCCGCCATGAGCGGCACCTTGGTCTTCTTGGGTGGTGGAGGCGGAGCGATCGTTGCTACAGCCACAAAGTTCGGCTGCTCGGTCTTGATGTCAATGAACGTGCGAAGGCAATTGTTCTTGCAGAAGTTGCAGCGCGTGTTCTCGTTGCGGGTGGTGCGGTACTCGATCTTACGCACGGCATCCAGGCCGACGAAAGTCGTCTGCAAGCCGTTGCGCCAGAGCCGCAACGATTCCTGCGCCGCCCCGATCGCGCCCGATTCGCCACAGTGCTCGTGCACGATGATTTCCGGCTGCTTCCCCGCCGCCCGGAAACTGCTGCGGATGAAGTCCACCTCGGCTTTGACCACGGCCAGGTTGTTCTGTGTTCCGCCTTGCAGCACGAAACGCGAGCCCAGAGCCGCAAGATTCGGGATGCTGGCCACGTACAAGAAGACGTTCTTGGGCAAAACCGCCGCCAAGCCAGCCAGAATCTCTTCTGCTCTCCAGCCCTGCCGCTGGAAGTTCACGATGTCGGACTGCATGAACACCGCGCAACCGTAGCCGAACACAGGCATGGCCGTAGCCGAGAAAGCAAGATCGGCATATTGCTCCACCGATAGCCCGAACCCCTCAGCCGTGGATTGCAGGAAGTACCCGTTTCCGGCCGAGCACTGGGTATTGAGCTTGAAATCCTTTACCCGACCGTTGTGCAAGACGATCAGCTTGATGTCCTGCCCGCCAACGTCCACGATCACATGCGGGTCGTCGTAAAACTTCAAAGCGGACTCGGTGTGCGCTACGGTCTCGACCAGGGCCACGTCGGCCTTGAGCACGTCCTTCAGAATGTCTTTGGCATACCCGGTGGTCCCGACGCCCAGCACTTCCATCCGCGCATTCTGCGCCTCCACCTGCTTGCGCAGGTTCTCGAACATCTCGATCGTGTCCTGGATGGGATTTCCGTTCGAGAGCTGGTACGACTTGCAAAGAATGTCGCCGTTCTCGTCCAGCAAGACAGCCTTGGTGGAAGTCGATCCGCCGTCCACCCCGACAAAGCCGGCAACCGTGGTCCCGCTCTGGAATGTCGCCGGGACAAACTTCTTGCGGCGATAGGCCTGCTTGAACGCATCCAGTTCGGGAACATCTTTGATCAGGCCCTTGGCGCCTGACTTGGCCTTTTCCTCCTGCCGCCCAAACTCGATGTAGTGGACCAACTGGTCCACACCGCGATAGCATCCCACGCAATCCTCTTCGCCCTTGCCGAATTCAATCGAGCCCAGCGCGGCGAAGTACTGCGCGTTCTGCGGGACTTTGATCATGTCCTCGGGCTTCGCGCCGGCCGGAATCTCAACTTTGCGCTCCTGCCACATGCGCGGAATATTCGCCTGCCAGGCTTCGCGCATGCCGCGAATGAAGGTGTTCGGACCACCCAACAGCAGCACGTGCGGACGCAGCGTGTGCCCGCGCGTCAGCACGCTGAGGTTTTGCAGAATGATGGCCTCAAACAGCGAGGCCATGAGCTCATCCGGAGGCGTGCCCACCTTCTGCAGGCTGTTGATGTCGGTCTCGGCAAACACGCCGCACTTCCCTGCCACTTTGTGCAGCTTGATGCCGTTGTATCCCTGCTCCGCCAGTTCCTCGACCGGAATCTTCAGCTTGGCGTTGATCTTGTCGATCACGGCGCCCGTGCCGCCGGCGCACTTATCGTTCATGGACGGGATCTTCTTCTTGCGCCCGGACTCATCGTCATCCTTGAACACAATAATCTTCGCGTCCTGCCCGCCCAGCTCAATGACGGAATACACCTCGGGATGAAGCTTCTCGACGGCCAGCGAAACCGCGGTCACCTCCTGCACGAACTTGGCGCCCACCTGCTCGGCAATCGAGCCCCCGCCTGAGCCGGTCAGGAACATGCGCGTGTTGTGCCGGTTGATGCCGATGTCGCTTTCCATCCGGCGCAGGAATTCCAGGGTCTTCTCCGGCTGCTTGGTCTCGTGCCGCTGGTAGTCCTGCCAGAGAATCTCATCCGTGGCCGCGTTAACCACAACAGCCTTTACCGTGGTCGAACCCACATCGAGTCCGACCATGAATTTCGCGTCGCGATCGTGACCGTGTACCAAATGCTCCGACATTCCGTCCTCGCTTCGTCAAACTGAGAACTGTGAACTGACAACTGAGAACTGGGTTTCATCCCTAAAAGCTCTTGGGAACTGACAACACCCAGTTGTCAGTTCCCGGTTCTCAGTCGCCGCTGGCCGCTGCCGGAACCGCCACTCCCGGAACCCGTGAGCGTTTCCAGAAGCGCGTGTCTTTATTGATCCGGTCGCTGACGTGCAGCACGAACTGCGCTGCCGTTCCTGCCACCCCTTCGCGGTGCGGCACGTGGTAGAACGGCCGCTTCAGTTCGGGATGCTCGGCGATGTATTCCCTGATTTGGGTAAGGGTCTTCCCCGTGGACTGCAGCACCTGCTCGAACTCGGCCTTAGCCTTCACCTTGGCCTCGCCCAGCGCCATCTGCACCCGGCTGTGGGCGTTGACTTCGCCTTCGCCCGAGGTTTCGATGGGCAGGAAGATCATGTCCTTGAACTTGTTCACTACCGCCGACTGAACCCCATCCGACTGCGACGATGGCATGCAACCGAACGGCTTCAGCGCCAGCACCATGTGGCAGAGGCGATGCACTGTGTAGTATACGTTCTTGCCCACCTCCAGGTGCCCTTCCCCACCGCGCGCGAACTGGTTGTAGAACGGATGCGCCATTTCGGCGAGATCCGTCTGCGGTACCAGGTGATGGGTAATGCCGCCCAGGTTCGTGATGGTGCGATGGTAGAAGTAGTTCCACATCTTCTCCCCCACACCGATTCCCATCAGTTTCTTCCGCAATCCCCAGTCATTCGCCAGGTACTTCTTGAGCTCCCACCACTGGGGATTGCGATGCGGACGGTTCACCGGCCACTTGGCTTTAGCGTGTGCTTTGGCCTGATACATCAGGTAAGCCACCCAGGTTGCGATCGGTTCCACCATCACCTGCGCGCCTTCGCGCTCCAGGAATTGGAACATGTTGAAGTTGCCATCGCCCTCGGTGATCTGCGCCCAGAACTCGCCCGTGATCTTCACCAGCGGCCTCACCTTGGTGCGGTCCACTTCGATGGAGTCCATCCGCTCGCGGGCCGTGTGTAGAGCATTTAGATAATCCTTGCCCCACATGTGCTCGTGCCACTTGCCCAGAACGTTGAAGGTATTGCGCAAAATCGCGTTCTTCTTGAATTTCGGCTTGGCCCAGTCCGGCGCCAACTGCTCAATCTCGTAAGACCTCCTGTTCTTCAGGTCCTCGCACAAGCCATCCACGGTCTCGCGGAAAACACGATCCGTCTCGCCCGGGTTCACCTCGAAGGGGCGGATCTGGTAGATCAGGTCGTTCATCACGTCGCCCAGGTGCATGGCGTTCAGCATGCCGAAACCGAAATCCACCGTGAACTTGAGTCCGGGCTCGCCCGAAGCCGCCTTGATGCCGTCGCTGTCCTTGAACAGCAGCACGCGGAAGCCGTCGAATCCGGCATTCTGCAGCGCGAAGCGGTACTCCGCCTCATACATGCCGAAGCGGCACGGCCCGCAGGAACCCGCCGTGAAGAAGACATAATTGTCCAGAATCTGCTGGCGCGGAATGCCTTCTTTCTCCAGGAACTGCAGATACTGCACCAGGTTCCCGACTGTAAAATAGGTCGGATTGCACTGGCCGTTGTTGCCGAACTCCTTGCCAGTCTGGAAGGCGGCGACGTTCGGCACCGGCAGTTTCTCGCAGCGATAGCCGCAGCCCTGGAAGACGGCCCGGATCAGGTCCTCGTGCTTCCAGGTGAATCCGCCAAACAAGATTGTGACCTTGTTCCGCTCCTCGGCGGTGAAGGCCCGTTCCACCGGGCGGTGGAAGTGGGTGGGTTGGTCAAGCCCGGCAATCTTGCGCAGGCGCGCCCGCTCGGCTTCGAGGCGCTGCTTGATTTCTTCATCCTTCTCAATTTGAACGAAATTCGTCGCCATATCTTCCTCCGGCGTATGCAATTCGGAATGTCTGCTGGAACCATTGATTGGGATGGCAGGTGGCGGGACGGCCATCGTGCGGAAAGCGGGGTGGAGCGACATGCAGTCTTTGCCCGAAGCTTGCACTCAGGCCCAAGCTCGGACACATTGGAGAGACGTCACGAGGCATCGTCGAACCCCTTAGAGCTGACCGCAAGGAGTGTCGAAGTCTTGCACCGGGAAGAACCCCACCCTACAAAAAACGGATCTCCCCTGCGCCGGATTTGAGCGAATACAACCTGGCAGCCCCACTACGCGCAGCCGCCGATACTTAACCTGACTTGTCCCCAGGGCCGAAGTTGCCCCCTACCCCATGGAGGTGAGCAGCTTGTTTGAGAACCCAGTGGATTCCCTCCTTTTACCAGAAACCACGGCTGTGATTCAAGATCCACCCATTAATGGCTTGGGCACGATCTCTTGGTTTCGTCTAATTGTGAGACACGAAGACGCAAAAGCCCCAGCACCGCTTTCAACTGAAAATTTCCTGTGAGGCCCGGGGGTGCAGTCTCTCAACTGGAAAGCGAATCCACCCAGCCGAATAGCCGCACCGTACCCCGGGCATAAGCACCAATCGGTGGCAGCGGACCAACGCGGCACACTGTCGGGTCCGCGGCCTGAGCACCGCGACTAGTTCCGAATGATGACCTCCGGGTCCGCCAGCACCTGCTTGGTCTTGGTGTCTCTGATGGTGTACTTGTAATGCCCCTGCTGATGCGGCCTTGGTTTTGTGGGGCACTCCGTGCAGACCAGAGCATCCGGGCGTACATGTCCGGAGCTTACTGTGTCTTCGCCCATCACACTAAAAGGACCCCGCTTGAGAAAAGGACTGCCCCCTGGGAACTCAATCGTGAGGTCTGTGGTTGGATCTGTGCAATACCAGAGCACCTCGTGTTGCGCGCTCTTGCTCAGGGGGATGGGGTCAAGCAGCGGATACGCGACCTTTTTCCCGTCGACTGTCGCAATCTCTATTCCGACCCAAGTGGCTGTGGGGACTCGTACTGTTGTTGCCATAATCCACCTCCTGTGTGGATTGGTTCGTTTTTCTCTGGATGACTCAGCCTAACTTCTACTGGGACTGCTTACCTGCGTCCGTAGGGATCTTCTCCCGCAGAAGTTCTTGAAATGGTTTACTGGAGCGCAAGTTGTCGAAATTGGGGTTGTTGCGGATCTGGTCCGCTTGCAGACCGGCATCGAGCGCTTGCCGCAGCCAGGCTATGGCCCTGCTCGAATCGCCGAACTGGTTGGCCACCAACGCGCCGTTGAACCGGACCTCAGGGTTGCCCGGAGCCAAAGCCAGCGCCTGCTTCAAATTCGCCCAGGCCATCTGCTCCTCCCGAAGCATGGCGTGATAAACCGCGAGATAGCTCAGCAGAGTCTCGTTGCGCGGGTTGACGCGCAGCTGCTCCTCTCCCAAGGCAAGCGCTTTGCGGTAGGCGGCAACCGATTCCTGGCGACGTCCCGGAACCCAGTAATACGCATCGCCCAGGTTGCCCCACAGGTAGCGTTCGCGCTCATCCATCTTCACGGCCCGTTCATACGCGAGGGCAGCTTCGGGGAAGCGCCGCAAATAGAAGTACACCGTACCCAGCTCGGAGTAGGCATCCTGGGTGGGCCGGATGCTGATGGAACGCTCGCACAGGGGAATCACGTCGGCGTAGCGTGCCAGCGCAATGTAGGCGCCAATCAGGTTGTTGTAGCCGCGAAAATTGTCGGGGGCCAGTTCTGTGACCTGTTCAAACTGCTTGGCGGCTTCCTCGTAGCGTCCCTGGTGATACAGGAAACGACCCAGCCAGTTGTAGCCGGCCCAGTATTCCGGGCGCACCCGGATGGCGCTGCGATAGGTTTGCTCCGCTTCCGCCACTTTGCCCATGTGCTCGTAGGCGAAGGCCAGTCCCCGATAGGCGTCGTCGCTGGTGGCATCGGCCTGCACCGCCCGCTGGAATTCGGCCGCAGCCTCTTCGTACTTGCCGGTGCCGTTGTATACCGTGCCCAGGCAGGCGTAGCCGTAGCCACCGGCGCTGGCGCGCTGACAAGCCTCCAGCGCCTTCGCCACCCACTCGCGGTCATGAGTGACCTCGTATTTCTGCCAGTAGGTTTCGCCCAGGCCGGCGTAGGCCAGGGCAAACTCCGGATCGCGTTCCAGGGCCCGGCGGAAGAGTTCGATCGCGCTCCCCACATTCTCCGGCTTCTGGTATTCCTGCAGATAGCCACGCCCCCGCAGATAGAAGTCATACGCAGCCGGCTGGCTGGTGCCATGCGTCACCAGTGCATTTCGCTCCTGGGCGTTCAGCTCCAGATCCAGAGCATGAACGGCGCTCTCCACCACGCGGTCTTCCAACACAAAGGGATCGGCAACATCGGCGGTAATCGTGTCGGCGCGCAGCACCCGCTGGGTACGCGCATCCACCAGGTTGTAGACCACACGCGCTCTCGACCCGGACTGGTGAAAGCTGCCCTCCAGCACCAGGTTCACTCCCAGCTCGGAGCGCGCCTGCGCCACCGACGCAGTGGACAATGTCCCGATCTCGCTCGGTGACACCACCTGGATGGGATACCGGTCGGTGAGTTGGGTCAGCTTGGCGGTCAAGGTTTCTGCCAAGCCTTTGGAGAAAGCGCGCGCTTCAGGATCGTCCACAGCCGGGACAAACGGCAATACCGCGAGGTGCTTCTTCTCGGGCAGCGGAGGCTTGCTTGGCCACGGGATCGTCGAGAGCGCCAGCACCACCAGCAGTAAGGCGATGCCGGGACGAGTTGCGCTCTTCAACCGCCGTCGAATCTGGGGGTGGCCCAGCCATACCGACTGATGGCTCACGTCCCCTTGCAGCACGCGCAGATCCACCAGCAGATCGGCAGCGCTGGCGTAGCGCGCCTGCGGCTCCTTGGCCAGCATCCTGCCAACAATCCGCTCCAACTCCTCCGGCACTCCCCCCACCAGCTCTCCCATGGGCGGAGGCTCATAGTGCAAGATGTGGTCCGTCGTCCCGATCAGTCTCTTGGTCTCGAAAGGATGCTGCCCGGTCAGCATCTCGTAGAACACAATTCCCAGAGAAAAGATGTCAGCGCGAGCATCCACTTCCTGCTCCAGCAGTGCTTCCGGAGCCATGTAGCCTGGGGTGCCGGCGCAGCCCAAGCTCTGGCTCTCCACGCTGGCGGTCATCGCCGTCTCGTCGCCCACCGCCAGACGCCGCGCCAGGCCAAAATCGAGGATTTTGACGTGGTCCGCCCCGGTGAGCATGATGTTCTCCGGCTTGAGGTCGCGATGAACGATACCCTTCTGTTGCGCCTCCTTGAGCGCCTCCGCGCACTGCACGGCCACGTGCAGAAAGGAATCCAGGGTCAGATGGCCTGCACTCTGCAGCCGCCGCCGCAGCGTGGTCCCTTCGACGTACTCCATCACCAGAAAGATCTCGTCGAGGTCTTCGACTACGTCGTATACGCTGGCGATGTGTTCTGAACTGAGGGCGGAAGCGCGTTGGGCTTCCCTCAGGATGTGGCGCCGCGCCTCGGGGTCACTCCGCAGCTTGCGGCTTACACGCTTGAGGGCCACCGGACGCTGCAGCTTGGTGTCCTCAGCGTAGTAGACCTCTCCCATGCCGCCGGCGCCCAGCTTGGAACGGATGACGAACCGGCCTACCCGGCTGCCCGCCAGATCCTCGGGGGGAGGAAACGGTATCGGTGCTCTGCGGGCAGTGCTCATGATTGAACACCCGCATTAGCTGATCACGTGAAGCCGTGATCTGAAGTGACTTGGGATGTACGACCCAATTCCGCGCCGCGGTCAACCCTGGTGACACACGTGGCAGACTTGGACTCCAAACAACTGCTCTTAGATAAGGCCGATTTCACATTCATTCTCTCGCAGGTCGGCAAGGGCAAGTGGGACCAGCCCAAAATAAGCCGCGCGACCTTCCCGGAATGGGAAAAACAGAAATGGTTCCGTAAAATGGGGGCATTGCTCTTTGAGTCTTCGCCAGGGCTCCACCAATGAAAAACTTCTTCCACGCGTTTGAATTGCTGCAGCAGCGTACACAACTAGGGAAACTGTACCTGGAATTTCTCCGCGTCCCCGCCCTGAGCGCGGGGTTCTATGTGGTGCCGGCGGGTGGCACTGACCCGCAAAAGCCTCATAAAGAAGATGAGGTGTACTACGTGGTCCGCGGCCGCGCCCGCATGCGGGTAGGAACCGAAGACCAGGCGGTGAGCGAAGGCAGTGTGATTTTCGTGGCGGCCAACGTGGAGCACCGCTTCCACGACATCGAGGAAGAACTGGTCGTACTGGTTTTCTTCGCGCCGGCGGAGAGTTCGTGATTCTTTGAAAGGGCTCAGCTTTGAGCCGCGCCGCATCGGCGCGCTTGAAGATTGGGCTTCAGTCTGCGCGTGAGAGCTAGATTCCGGGCACAGCGGTGGGACGGAACCGGCAGGTTCCAGCCGCAAGGCGGCAGATATTAGTCCGGGGTAAAAGTGGGAAATGAGATGAGTCCCTTCAGGGACGTCACTGGTTCTCACGCACACACTTCAGCCCCTGAGGGCGCAATAAATCAGGGCTGAGTTGCCGCAGCTTCCTTGCCCGGGATCCAGTAGATCTCTTCCTTCAGCACTTCTTTAGTAAAACCGATCCGCTTCAGGATGCCCTTGCCGTGCTCGATCATCTCGGGGTGGCCGCAAAGGTAGCCAACAGCGTTCTGCCCGTTCAGCCCCCACAGGTCGCTGTACTTGCGAATCACATCGTCAACCCGGCCGACTTCGCCCTTCCATTTTTCGTCCTCCCAGGGACGGCTGACCATGGGCACATACTTCAACCAGGGCACTTCGTTCGCGAACTTCTGCAGTTCCTCGAGATAACCAAACTCCCAGGAGCGGCTGGCGCCATTCAGCAGGAAGAGTTTCTGCTCTCCCGCAAACCTGCCTTCTTTCCAGTCTTTGTACAGAGTGCGAACGTAGCTCACGAACGGCGCGATTCCGGTCACAGTACAAACCAGAAAGTGATTGGTGCGCCCGCTCTTGGTGTCGAGCGTGAAGCGTCCCTTGGAAGCCTTGCGCATGAGCAGTTCGTCGCCCAGTTGCAGCTTGTAGAGCTTCGGCGTTAGTTCGCCCTCAGGGACCAGTTCAAAGAAGAATTCGATTTCGTTCTCGTACGGCGAGGAAACTATGGAATAAGGCCGCTCCGAGCGCTTGTCCGGACCTTCCACTCCCAGCGTCGCGTATTGTCCGGGAGCAAACTTGAACTCGCCTCCCGCCTGGATTCGGATCATCCACAGGTCGGGAGCAAAATCCATGCGCTTCGTGATCTTGGCGTGGTAGAACTTCTCGTCGGCAGTGCCCATGCCTTCACCTCGCAGTTCAGTCAGCCAACCCTGGCTTAGTTTACAGGAGTCGAGGGCGGGGCTGCTGCCGGAGCCATGAGCCACGCTCCCGTCAATCCCCATTTCGGGAACCTAAACCCACACCGCTTCGTATCACCGCCTGTGCCGCTCGTTGACAGTCCGGATTGTGCAGCTATATCGTTTGTATTCGGTCATTCCACCGCATCCAGCGACGCCGCAATCCGTCGCGCATTCGCGGAACCCTCAAGGAGAAATCATGTTTCGTAAACTATGCCTGAGTGTGGTTGTCGCTGTCGTCCTGGCACCGGCCGTGCTGGCCCAGACGGTGGACGAGATCATCGCCAAGAACATCGAAGCGCGCGGCGGCTTGGACAAGATCAAGTCGGTACAGACGATGCGCTCGACGGGCAAGATGGAGTTCGGTCCCGGCATGGAGGCCCCCGGCGTGTTTGTCCAGAAGCGGCCCAACATGTCACGTCTGGACTTCACCGTGCAGGGCCTGACCGCCACCCAGGCCTACGACGGCAAATCGGGCTGGGCCATCATGCCTTTCACCGGCAAGAAGGACCCTGAGTCCATGACCGCCGACGACACCAAGGAGATGGAAGAAGATGGCGACATCGATGGCCCGCTGGTGGATTACAAGGCCAAAGGCAACCAGGTGGAACTGGTGGGCAAGGAGAAAGTGGAGGGCACCGACGCCTACAAGCTGAAGGTGACTTTGAAGAATGGCGATGTCAAGTACATCTATCTCGACACCGACAGCGGCCTGGAAATCAAGGAAGAATCCAAGCGCATGGTGCGCGACACTGAGCAGGAGACCGAGACTTCCCTCAGCGACTACCGCGAGGTCAACGGCCTTATGTTCCCCTTTGCCACTCAAACCAGCATCAAGGGCAGCCCACAGGCGCAGAAGCTGACCATCGAAAAGATCGAACTGAATGTTCCCGTCGACGATGCCGGCTTTAAGATGCCCGCGGTTGCACCTAAGCCGGCAGCCGCGCCTGCCGTCAAATCGGAGGCCAGCAAGCCGGAAGAAAAGAAGGAACCACCGAAGAACTAACGGACTAAACTCGCTCTGCGGCCGTCTGCGCCCGCCTCAGCGCCATGAAGCCTGAGGCCCAGTACACAGTTGAGGCCATGCACACAGCCCCAAGGCCACGCATAGCCTGAGGCCAACCAGGCAGCCTGAAGGTCAACCAGGCAGCCGCAAAGCGGCGAAAGAATAAAGCCCACGGCGCAAGCCGTGGGTAGCCCATCGCACCGCAGCCAGCCCCGGAGGGGCGAAAGAAACGAACCATTGTCTCGGCCACTTGCGACAAGTGCTCGTCCAGAGCCGTTTGGTACTGTCCATCCCACCGGCCACCCCGCTTCCATCATCCGAATTCCATTTCACTGCGAGGTTCAAACATGTTGAACCGTGGTTCTGCTCTTATCACCCTCTGCGTCGTCATCGTCCTGTGCCTCTCCGCCCTTCCGGCGCCGGCGCAAACTGTGCCCATTGATTCCGACACCTTCAGCGGATTCCAGGCCCGCTCCATCGGTCCCGCGGTGATGGGCGGACGCATCGCCGACATTGCTGCCGTACACGAAGGCCAGCGCCTCACCATTTACATCGGCGCAGCCAGCGGTGGTGTATGGAAATCGCTCGACGGCGGTACCACCTTCAAGCCCGTCTTTGACAAACAGCCAACCCAGTCCATCGGCTCCATCGCTATCGATCCCTCGAACCCGCAGACCGTCTGGGTCGGCACCGGGGAAAGCTGGGTGCGCAACAGCGTCTCGGTCGGCACCGGTCTTTACCGCACCCGCGACGGCGGCGACAACTGGGACCTGATGGGCCTCGCCGACTCCGAACACGTCAGCCGCGTGCTCGTTCATCCCAAGGATGGCAATGTCGTCTACGCTTGCGCTCTCGGACATCTGTGGAACTCGAACGAAGAACGCGGCGTCTTCAAGACCACCGACGGAGGCAAGACCTGGAAGAAAATTCTCTACGTGGACGACAAAACCGGTTGTGCCGAGATGGCGATGGACCCGCAGCAACCCGACACGCTCTATGCCGCCATGTGGCAGGTGCGTCGCGAGCCCTGGAACTTCAACTCCGGCGGCCCCGGTAGCGGCCTGTTCAAGAGCACCGACGGCGGCGCTACCTGGCATCCCATCCGCAAAGGTTTCCCCGACGGCGATCTCGGTCGCATCGGGGTTGCGGTCGCGCCCTCCAAGCCCAGCCGCCTGTACGCGGTCGTCGAAGCCAGGAATCACACCGCGCTGTTCCGCTCGGACGACTCCGGCGACAATTGGACAGAAGTAAACAACTCGTTCAACGTCAGCGGGCGCCCATTCTACTTCGCCCGCCTGGCGGTCGATCCCAACAATCCCGACCGCGTCTACAAACCGGGCTTCGGGCTCACCGTGAGCGACGATGCCGGCAAGAGTTTCAGCGCCGTCTTCTCCACCACCGAGGACTTTGGCGGAGGCGTGCACGGCGATCATCACGCCCTGTGGATCAATCCCAAGAATTCCGAAGAAATGTTCGATGGCGACGACGGCGGTGTGTACAAGTCAATCGACCGCGGCAACCACTGGCGCTACCTGCAAGCCCTGCCGGTGTCGCAGTTCTATCACGTCAGTTACGACATGGAGCACCCCTACAACGTGTACGGCGGGCTACAGGACAATGGCACCTGGATGGGCCCCTCGCGGGCGGTGGGCGGGATCGCCAATCGCCACTGGCGCAACATCGGCTTTGGCGACGGCTTCTGGGCTTTCAGCGACCCGACCGATCCCGACCTCGCTTACGTGGAGTACCAGGGTGGCCACATCTCGCGGTTACGCAAGTCCACCTCGGAACAGAAGGAAATCAAGCCCCTGCCTCGTGCCGACGAGCCGGAGTTTCGTTTCAACTGGAACACTCCCATCCACGTGAGCCCGAACCACCCCGGAACCATCTATATCGGCGCGCAGTTCCTGTTCCGTTCCCGCGACAAAGGCGAATCCTGGGACCGCATCTCGCCCGATCTGACGACCAACGATCCCGACAAGCAACATCAGGAGAAATCCGGCGGCCTTACCATCGACAACTCCGACGCGGAGCGCTACGAAACCATCTACGCCATCAGCGAATCGCCCAAGAATGGCGATGTGATCTGGGCGGGCACCGATGACGGCAACGTGCAGATCACCCGCGATGGCGGCAAGAATTGGACCAACGTCGTGAAGAACATTTCCGGTCTGCCCGCCCACACCTGGGTCTCCACGATTGAGGCAGGTCACTTCGATGCCGGCACGGCCTACGCCACCTTCGACGGCCACGCCACCGGCGACATGAAGACCTACGTTTACAAAACCACCGACTACGGCCAGACCTGGACCGCGCTCTCCACACCCGATCTGAAGGGATACGCCCACGTGGTCCGCGAAGACCTGGTCAACCCCAATCTGCTGTTTGTGGGCACCGAGTTCGGCCTTTTCCTCACCGTGGACGGCGGCAAACAGTGGGCGCAATTCACCGGCAAACTCCCCAATGTCGCGGTGCGGGACATCGCGATTCAGCCGCGCGAGTCCGACCTGCTCCTGGCCACTCACGGACGCGGCATCTACATCCTGGATGATCTGACGTCGTTGCGCGCGATCACGCCGGAAATCCTGTCCCAGGATGTGGCTCTGCTGCCTGCCCGGCCGGCAGAGCTGGTTCTGCCCGCCTTCGAGCAGCGCTTCGATGGCGACGCCGAATTTGTCGGCCGCTCGCTTCCCGAAACTGCGCCCATCGTCTACTACCAGAAGAAGCGCAATATCTTCGGCACCCTGAAAATTGAAATCTACGATGCCCAGGGCAACCTGGTGAATACGCTGCAAGGCGACCCGCGTCGTGGTCTGAATCGCGTTGGATGGGCCGAACGCCTGAAGCCACCGAAGATGCCACCAGCAGCGTCGCTGGTGGAGCAGCCATTCGCGTTCTTCGGTCCGCAGGTCGAGCCCGGCGCCTACACCATAAAACTCATCAAGGGCAAACAGAACTACACCGGCAAAATCGACTTGGTGTCCGATCCCCGCTCCAACGCAACCACCGCCGATCTCGACTTGCAGCACAAGACCGTCATGCAGCTCTACGACATGCTGGCGCAGTTGACCTACATCGTGGACGCCACCGTTGATTTGCGCGACCAAGTGCGCCAGCGCGCAACCCAAGCCACCAGCGACCGCAAGCTGAAAGCGCAGCTCGACAAGTTGGCCACTCAACTGGAAGACTTCCGCTCCACGCTGGTCTCGGTGAAAGAGGGAGGCATGATCACCGGCGAACACAAACTCCGCGAGAATCTGGGTGAGCTGTATGGCGGGGTGAACGGCTACGAAGGCCGGCCCACGCAATCGCAGATCGAGCGCACCGCCGTCTTGAAGAAGCAACTGGACGACGCGACCGCCAAGTTCCAGGACATGGGCGCCAAAGATGTCCCCGCGGCAAACACCGCGCTGGCCAAGTCCAAGCTGGACGCGCTGAAAGTGCTCTCCAAGGACGACTGGAGCAAGAAGCAGCAATAACCACTCGCCACAAAGTTCGCGGAGGAAATCCGCAGAGGCGGCCTGGGAGCTTCTTCCTTAGCGTCCTTTGCGAAACCTTCGCGCCCTTTGCGGTTTAAGGTTTGCCTTGTGTCCGCCGCCATCCCTGAATAACCGTTACTTGCCCACCACCAGCACCACAAACGAATCCGGCAGAATCGTGGGCCGAGGATGCGGATTATCCGCCGTCGGCGCCGGCCGCGGCCCGAACTTTGCCGTCACCGTGTAAACCTGGTGCGTCTTGGGATCGAGCGCCATAGTGCGCGCCCCCTCCTGCGTCGTCACCGTCTCCGCCACGCTGAATTTGTCCGGTGACTCCTCCTGGATCACGGTCAGCTTGCCGTCATGGCACGAGGCGAACGCCAGATGAGTCTCGTCATCGTAGGCCGTAGCGTCCACGCCATCGCAGATCGGCAGCGTGCTCACAACCTTGCCGCTGTCCGCGTCCACAATCGCCATCCGCTTGTCGCACCCGGAGAACAGCCGCCGGTTCTTGCGGTCCATGGCCAGGCCGCTCGGCTCTTCGCACGGCGCCAGCGGCCAGCGCGCCTTCACCACCAGCTTGTCGGGATCGAGCGACACCAGTTCGCTCTTGTCTTCAATATTCACGAAGACCCCGCCTTTGCCATCGCTCACCGCAAATTCCGGTTTCCCGTCGAGCTTGATGGTGCCGACCACCTCGCCCTTGGCAGCATCCAGCGCAGTCGCATCATGGCTCCTTCCGTTGAGGGTAAACACTCGCTTGCTGGCCGGATCGTAAAGAATCGCATCCGGGTTGTCCCCGACCTTGACCTTGTTCAGGGTCTTCAGCGTGCTCATGTCAAAGATGCTCACCGTGCCTTCGCGGCCGTTGCTGACAAACCCGCGTCCCGCGGCGGTATCCAGGGCAATGCCGTGCACGCCGGGAGTATCCGCGATATCGCCCACCGCCTTGCCCGAATCTGCATCGATCACGATCACGTGGGTCGCACGGGAGATGTAAAGATGGCGCGAAGCCACGTCCAGGGTCAGATAATCCCAGCCGCCGTCCCCGCCTAGCGTGTAGGTTTTGATCACGTGGTAGCCCGGGCCCGCAGCAACCGCAACCGCCGCTGCCAGGAAAGTAACCGCCAAAACACCTGCCATGAAGTGTGCCCGTTTCATGCGCGACTGCCTCACTTTCAAGGAATTTGGGAGCCTTCAAGAAACCGTTGGTAACGCCGGAATTACTCCGGAAGTAACTTTACCGCATTTCGGCACTCAACCTAGACTTCCTGTATGCACACCTGGGAGGGCAATCCCGACCTCAAGCCCAAGCCCGATTACGGCACGCTGGGGCCCGGCTCAGACCTGCAATCCCGCGGGCCTCAAGATCCGCAGGCGCGAAGGGT